>CAYMCO010000001.1:0-204150 GCA_964388955.1 uncultured Anaerolineaceae bacterium
AGGCGAGCTGGAAACACACACCGGGAGAATGGTTTGTATCTGAGAGAATTGAGAGCGGCTCTGGAAATTCGCCGCCTAGCCATTCGCTGCCCCCCAGACTGCGCGGGATCTTCGACGGCACGGTCGCGGAGCCCATCCTGAGTGCAACGAAGGGCTCAGTACAGGCTCCCCGGGGATCCTGCGAAGAACATGCAGGACGGACTGTGCGGGGCGAAATGCAGGCCAGGTTGTATGAGGGGGGTGGTTGAGGAACAAAATCAGATCCGAGCCCCGGCCGCTGCCTGCACCCTGGACAGACCGCCAGGGCAGGCTGGACGCAGCCCAGGGTCCAGGGGCCAGGGTGCTCATAGCCGTTATACGGCCTCTATGCGGAGGATCTGTATAGAGGAAAACTGACACGACAGCGTTGGGAAGGAACGTGCAAACCAAGACCTCGGTGCTGCTGTTGATTGTGCTTCACCTACTGCCGGGATTGATATTCGCTGGTTTCTTTTTCGTCCTCTCGCACGTGTTCATCCAACATGGATATACAGGATACCTTGCCCTCTTGATTTCAATTCCGATTTGTCTGGCGCCCATTGAATTAGGTGTGATGTTGTTTTGGAGCTTGAGATTCACAGGCAGAAAAGCCGTAATGGAAGCCGTTGTCTATCGCTGCCAAGGGACAGCAGTTGAATACATGTTGTTGGCCCCTTTGCTGTTTATTTGCTGGGGCATCCTGGCGATTCCCATGTCCCCTATCTATCAGTATGTTGAGACTCATCTAGCGATCCTTCTTCCATCATGGACTACACAAGAAGCGCTGATCCGTGGTCTGAGCGGTGTTTCTCAAATCCAGCGGTCGATCACCCTCGGTCTAGGTGTCATTCTTTCTGGCTTCGTTGCGCCTATTGTCGAGGAGCTCTACTTCCGCGGGTTTCTTCTTCCTAGAATGGAGCACTGGGGATGGATGGCCCCTGTCGTCAACTCGCTTTTGTTTGGGGTATATCACTTCTACTTTCCGGGAAATGTACCGGGGATCTTTGTGGCATGGCTGCCAATTTCGTATGTTGTTATGCGAACGCAGAACTGGCGTGTCGGAGCCGTAGTCCATAGTCTGATCAATCTATGGGGAGTGTTTTCGCTAACCGGGCTCATCACATAATGTGGCATAAACATCGCTGCCCCGCAAACCACGCGGGATCTCCGACGGCACATTCGCGGAGCCCGTCCTGAGTGCAACGAAGGGCTCAGTACAGGCTCCCCGGGGATCCTGCCAAGAACATGCAGGGCGAACGGTGCGGGACGAATTGCATGCCGGGATGTATTGTATTATGGAGGTGCCAAGCGGGCTGGAGAAGGAGCGCTCCCCCCGGCCGCTGCCTGCCCTGCATGCACTGCCTGCCCCGGTGGTCAGGCCAGGGGGCCGCAGGCACATGTGGACGGACAGCCTGCACTGGACGCAGCCTGCCCAGGACGCAGCCTGCCCAGGACGCAGGCCAGGGTCCAGGGTCCAGGGAGCTCACAGCCGTCATCCCGCCGTCTCCGATTCCATCATGCGATAATCCGACTATGGAGTAGTTTCCAAATCAGCATAAGGAGCATGCGAAATGGACAGTTCAGAATCCCCGATGGGAGGCTATCTCCTCGCCGCAGCACTCGGTGCAGCCGCCGGTGGGATTGCGGTCGCTGCTATCACCCGAGCTGTTCCAGCGATGATGTCCAAGATGATGTCAAGCATGATGGGAAACATGATCATGCAAATGGGTGAAGAAGGATGTGATCCTGAGGAAATGTGAAGGCGGATGATGGGGGGCTTCGGTGAAGCCCATTCATAGCCAGGGTTGGCGGCCAATCGGGAATCTTGAAGAGCAGACTGCGACCAAAGAGCAAATGCGGCGGGATAACCATTCGCTGCGCCGTAGATTGCGCGGGATCTTTGGCACCACATTCGCGGAGCCCGTCCTGAATGCAACGAAGGGCTCAGTACAGGCTCCGAGGGAATCCCGCTAAGAACGCGCAGGACGAATGGCGGGGGGAGATTTGCAGGTCAGGACGTATGATGGGGGTGGTTGGGGAGCAAGAGATGTACCGATCCCCGGCCGCCGCCCGCCGTGCCTGCCCTGCCTGCACTGCCTGCCCTGGCGGTCAGCCTGCCGAGGACGCAGCCCAGGGTCCAGGGTCCGGGAGGGGCACTCCCAAGAGCTTCCAGGATCGCCTACGAGCGAACGCAGCTTCGGGTGACCGGCCAAACGAGAGCCGGCACGGAAAGAAGGTGGTTCGAGACACAATGTGCCCGACGCCAAAGGAAGCTGCCAGGCGCGTCGCCAGAGATTGATTGTGTGAAGCCTGTATTGATTTGCTGGATCGGGGCTTGACAGCAGCGCCTACATAGAAGGCGGATTGGGCGCCATCTGCGTTAGATGGGGGGTGGCAAGATGACAGGAGACCACGATAGCGAAAACCGTATCGGTGGCAAGAGATATGTCCAACTCTCGCTCCTTGTATGGATCGCCATGATTGGAATCGACTTCTTTCTTCACGGTGGCATATTTGCGGCGATGTATCTTCAGGATAGCCCCTTTCTTCTTTCAAATATGGAGGCCTTTCGTCGAATACCTCTCGGCTACTTGGCACTCTTGGTCACCGCGGGTCTTATCGTATGGATCATCGAGCGAGCTTCGGCGAGGGGATGGCGCAAGGGCTTGGTTGTCGGCCTAGGTTTGGGCGCTGTGATGGGCTTGTCATCCAGTATTGGACTCTTCTCAATCATTACGGCGAGCCCGCAGTTTCTGGCTGCTTCGTTTGTTGCCCAAGTAGTTGAGATGGCAGCGGCAGGTGCGCTTATAGGGCAAGGATTGATGATCCACTCACTGCGACGTCTCACTCTGATTGTGGTCATTGGATTCGTCGTGCTGCTCGTGGGAACTATCGTGCTGCAGAACACTGGATTGGCTCCTTCACTCATTGCTACTTAGGAGCCAATCCACCCAACCGGTCGCTGCCCCGCAGATTGCGCGGGATCTTCGACACCGCATTCGCGGAGCCCGTCCTGAGTGCAACTAAGGGCTCAGTACAGGCTCCCTGGGGACGCGAGGCAGTTTGCAGGTCGAAATATATGATCGAGACAGTCTGGGGGCGAGAGGTGGTGCGTGCCCCGGCGACCGAGGCAAGCATGTGTTGGCCCGGGATGCTTGAATTCGGGAGGAAAGCAGATGAGCGAGAGCAAGGATGCAGAAATCACCCCGGGAGCAACGAACCCCCGTGGGCCATACATAGTCTACTGCGCAGGTGGGCTTTTCACGCAAGACGAGTTGGCAACGAATATCCTGATCAAGGAGGCGGTTTGGCAGTTGTCCAACGGCAAGTATCAACTATTCCTTCCCCAATCCAGAGAACTCCAGGAATTGGACAGGCCGGATGTAGAAGCTTACATTAGAAACACCGATCTCTTGGAGGTGGTGAAGGCAGATGTAATTCTGGCGCGTTTTGAAGGACTGGAGTTGGATTCAGGCACAGTGGTCGAATTTGCGATGGCAAAGTGTCTCGGAAAGCCAACGGTTATCCTGCGCTCTGACTTTCGTCGCGTGTCTTTCGCGGGCTTGTGCGAGCCTTACAACTTGATGGTAAAGAATTGGCCACGGACAGTAGAGGTACAGCTGAATTCGTATGCGATTTGGGCGGATCTATTTGCTGAGGAGCGCCAGGCGGTTGGCGACAGCGATACGTTGCAGGGGATGATGAGAGCGGAGTTGGGCACGTTACAGAAAAGCGTACATGAAATTGCCAAACAGATCATGGCTGGGCTGGAGGCGGTTATGGAGATGAAATCGCCCTATCCGCCAGAGTATCAAGAGGTTGTGTATCAGGCGTCAAGGTTCGGTCCTGGGAGTGGCTTTGACGAATTGCTGACAAAGCGTGCGTTGGTTGAAATCATGCAGAGACTTAGAAACAACGGGACATTGTAGCTTGACAGATCTGCGTGTGCTGGCAGATTGCAGTGAAAGTCGCCCAACAAGCCGCTGAATCCGGCGACGCTGTCGCGCCGCCCTGCGGGCTGGGGCTGCGGAAGCCGCTTGTTGAGTCTTCGAGCGTTTCGGGGCCAAGCTGCGGTGCGGGCAAGCCCTGCCGTTGGATGCATTCCTAGAAGAAGCGTTTACGTACATACCTGAACGAGGAAGAATTCATGTGTAGCAGGCCTATATGGCTTGCCGTCTCCCAACTCTTCGCAATCACCTGACTCTGGTTTGCCACGTGTCAATTCCTGTTGTTTGGATTCTTGCCTTGCGCGGTAATGCGAGTAAGTGTCGGCTTCGGTTTTTCAGTTGCCTTGGTCACGAATCTCATTGACGGTGCGCTTGCGCGGGGGCTAGACCAGACATCCGAACTTGGTGCAGATATCCTCCCGCTGATCATCTACTCTCAATGCTCTTGTTTCAGGATTTGCCAGCGGCTCGACCGCGTGCATCTAGCTCCAGAAGCTTGCAGGAGCGTTCCAGATGCGGGTGGCTTTCGCTGCAATCTCGGTGTAAGATAGGAAAAGAAGAGGAAGTCGAGGAACTTACCAAGAATAATGACCGTTGAAAGCGAAGGAATCCCATATCATCTGAGCTGGATCGATCGTCTCACCGACTGGATTGACGACCTCCCAGGTCCTGGCTGGCTATTCTACGCACTGATCATATTTGTGAGCGCGCTGCTCTTCAACGTTGCCTTCTGGCTGGATGGCACCCTGCAAGTGGGGGCTTTTGACCCCGACCCGACAAGCTTTGCTTTCTACACCTTCTACTGGTTGGGAATGTATCACTATCTCAGCCGAGTGGCCCTGCGCGCGCTGCGACGGTTTCGGCCGCTACTCGAGGTGGACGGGACTGAATACGCGCGGATCGAATATCAGCTAAGGGTGCTTCCCAGGGGACTGGGCTGGGTAGCTATCCCTTTCGGCGTCACCCTGGGTCTATCTTCGGTTCTGGAGTCCCTCGGGGCTGGTGATGAGCTCGCCTTTCAATCGGTTCTGGGGATCGTCCTTGATATCCTGCTTACCGCTTTCCTATCTGCAAGCCTGATCGCGCTGATCATCCGCAGCATCCGACAGCTTCGCCTGGTCAGCAGCCTACACGAGAAAGCGACACACATTGACCTGCTCGATCTCGAGCCTACGCACGCCTTCTCCGACCTGACGGCGCGAACAGGGATAGGCATCCTGTTGCTGCTCATATTGAGCTCCTTGCAGGCTGGATTGAGGACCACCCTGGACGTCATCCTGACTGGATCGATCTCTATGGTGGCCATCGGGATCTTTGTCATTCCGTTGCTCGGCATGCGAGACCGGCTCGAAGGCGAGAAGAAAAGGCGGCTCCAGGAAACGAACGGACTGCTGCAGAGGGCGACAGATCGCCTGCAAAACGCGGTAAAGGATGAGTGCTACGAAGGCATGAAGGCGACGGAGGCAGCCATTGGGGCGCTGATGAGGCAGCGTGAACTACTGGAAAGCATTTCCATTTGGCCCTGGGATCCGAGCACGCTGCGTGGCTTCGCTTCGACGCTGGTCGTGCCAATCTTCATCTGGTTGGTGACTCGGCTTCTTGAGAAGTTTGTGTAGTGGCGTAGGTTTCCGTTCGAGGTCGTGCCGTTCGCGCCAGGATTGACGCCCCGGTCCACCTGCGGCCCACCGGAGTTCTGGAAGCAAACAATCCTGGCCTCCCTTGCCCCATGAGTTTCAGATAGTCATCTGTGTATGGTGCCTGATATTGGGATTTGTGAGAAATCATTCTGGTGACTTAATGTCATGCCGACCATAGACACGAGTTCATTGTGCGTTGTTTGTCGTTCCGAATACAGAGCTCAAAGGGAAGGTTTCCGAGCAATCCACCGCCAGAAAGGGGGGTGCTCATCTGTTTCTCGCTTGGGACGCACAGATGCACTTCTCCAGGCCCTAGGCGTTTGAACGGGAGTTCGATCATTCGAAGGCACTTGACAGCATTGGCGAAAGGCGCTTGCTGGATTGGATCTGGAACGACGCCAACTCGATCGCCTTCCAACCTGGCCCTGGTCCCCAGGGGTGTTTCGGAATGCTTTGGGCGCGCTGGTCCTTCCCATTCTGGTTTGGATCCTCCAATATGGGCCCCAAAGGTTGTTGGGTTAACCTCAGAAGCCGATTAGCGACAGAACCAGAGCACTACAGCGAAATGGATCGGGATATTCATCGCCATTGTCACAGATCGGCGAATGGATTTTGCCTTAAATCCAATTTGCGCTAACAACAGCACGGTGTTCTACATAGTGGTCATTTGATGGCCTCTTGCAGCGCAGGTAGGAGGCAGGAGAGGAGATCGGACTGATGGAGATCAACACGTCAGAGCGGCTTCAAGGTAACGGTTTTCAATTGAGGCCAATTGAAGAGGATGATGCTGAAGTAATCGTACTTGCTAGCCTGAGCGATGTCCCGGAGTGGACGTATATTCCACGCGATTTGAATGCTGAGGGTGGGCGGGCCTGGATACGCAAAGGTATCCCGGCCAGAGAGAAAGGGCGAGCGATCCGTTTCGTCATCGTCCAGGAGAATCAGCTCGCAGGCACCGTTGGTGCACAGCATCCTTATGCCCACGATTGGGGGATTCTCGAGAGCTTCTACTTCGTGTTGCCGGAGTTCCGCCGCCGCGGGCTTGCGACATCGGGTTTGATGCTGCTTGACGAGTGGGCCCAGGGTGCGACACCAGAACTACGGCGCCTGCAGCTTCATGTCATTGTTGGCAATCCCGGATCCGGTCGGGTAGCGGAGCTCGCCGGGTATGAATATGAAGGTGTAGCTGTCCACCAGATACCGTCGATAAATGGGTATGGCCCGCGTGATGCAGAAGTCTATGGGAAGCGAGTTACCTTCAAAGGCAAGGGGGAGGTTGGTGGAGTGCTTGCGTGATCGCGGAGCCCATCCTGAGTGCAACGAAGGGCTCAGTATGCCTTCCGCGGGGAGAAGGGTAGTATGGGACCTGAAATGACACTAGCCATTGTCGTTTGGTTTGCGGCGCTTCTCACCTCCATCGCAGCGTTCCTTCTATCAATAGGAGTCTCGATTTGGATGTGGAGAGCACGCAAGCGGGAACGGTTTCTGTTGGTGGTCTCCCCGGGCATACTTGCCTTTCTCGGAACCCTGGTGAGCTTCTCTGCCTTGCTGCGTCTCTCCGCGGGCTAGCGATAGATCCTCTGCTGGCACAGCAGTCAGCGATCAGTAATAGGATGGTCGCTGCAGCAGGCCGCATGTGCGTACCTCCATGCCTGCGGACAACCAATCGCCGGGCATCAGGTCCGAAGCCGTCTTCTCTCGCCTAACATCTCGCCAGCCCGTGTGAGAAGTCGGACCGGCAGTTGGATTTCCAACGGCTATCAGTCCGATTTGATCCGGATCGGCCGCAGTGCAATGGGAGCGTGGAGTGATGAAGTCAAAATACATAATCAATCACTCGCAATCATCTTCACCAATGGCGCCAAGCTCCACGTTCATCAAGAAGAACAGCCGATCAGATACGCGCCTAGTGTTGATGAAAATCCGGACCTTACGTTGATTATCGTCAAAGGTCATACCGGCATGGGGGCAGATCCAGGAACGAATGAAACCGATGGGGAACGGTATCCTTATCCCGGAAGTGTATCGTGGTGGGAGAACGGACTGGATATCGAGTTGTATTCCGATGACCAATCGCTTGATGAGCTGCTACGCATCGCGGAGTCTATACCATGGAACGAACCTTCGTCGGTTACTCGTCAAGATGCTCGCAACGTTCTCGCCTGACAATAGTCAAATACGACGTATCCCCTGCCACTTTTGGCTTGAGTATCGAACGTCTATAATATCCATACGAGGAGAGAATCATGAGCACTGAAGACGCCTCGGTCGGGCCTTCCCAGAATATCTTCGTCCTCTTATGGGACATGATCCGTCGCCCTCGGTGGGCCTTTGAGAACCGGGGAATACGCAAGAACCGCAGCTGGGTTCTCATGGCCATCTTGACCACGGTGGCAATCGTATTGCCGATAGTTGCCGCGGCGCCGATCACAACCCAACAAGCCCGCGAGGCATTTCAGGCCGGTCTCGAGAGCCAGCGAGAGAGCGGGCAGACCATTTCCCCCGAAATGGAAGGCCAGATCTCCCAACTGGCGACCAACCCCTTGTTCACCGTCGTCTTTCCCAGCGTTGTCGCGCTGGCGCTGTTATGGCTCGGCTGGTTGGTCTGGGCCGGGGGCTTGCACCTGATTGGGACCATGACGGGAGGCGAGAGTCAGTTCGGGGAGATGTGGCGCACCGTTGTGTGGAGCTGGCTTCCATTCGCCGTACGGGGCTTGCTGCAATTCGCCTTCATTCTGCTCACCGGGGAAGTGATCGCCCACCCGGGCCTGTCCGGTCTTGTCGCCGACCAACGTCCGGTTTCCGAGCTCATCGCCGCGCCCCCCAGCTCAGGGCAGTTGATGCTGCAGTCCCTTTTGTCGAAGATTGATCTCTTCCTTGTCTGGAATCTGTTCCTTCTGATCCTCGGCGTGTCGATCACCGCCCGCCTCTCGAACCGCAAAGCGATCTTTATCACGATGGGGGTTTGGGCGGTGCTGGTGATATTAGGGCTGCTGCCGACCCTGCTCTCCGGCTTCGCCCTCAGCCAGTCCTTTTGAGACGACATATGGCTGAGGGACCGCTCATTCGCGTCGAAAACTTGCACCGCCACTTCCAGATGGGGTCTGAAAAGGTGCTTGCTCTGGATGGCGTGACCTTGGAGTTAGAATCGGGGGAATTCTTCGGCGTCTCCGGGCCTTCTGGGTCCGGAAAATCCACACTGCTTTATCTGCTCGGAGGCCTGGATCGTCCCACCAAGGGGCACATCCTGGTGCGTGGACAAGACATCACCACGCACGACGCAGATGAATTGTCCCTTTACCGGCAGCGCACCGTCGGTTTCGTTTTCCAGATGTTCAACCTGATTCCCACGATGACGGCGTTGGAGAACGTGGAATTCCCAATGATCTTTTCGAACCCGGACCCCAAGCAACGACAAGCGCGAGCGAATGAGTTGTTGGTGGAAGTGGGATTGGCAGACCGGACGAACCATCGGCCGACCGAGCTATCCGGAGGTCAGCAGCAGCGTGTCGCGCTGGCGCGAGCGCTCGCCAACGACCCCGCCATCCTGCTGGCCGACGAACCCACCGGAAACCTGGACAGCCATTCCGGGGGAGAGGTCCTGCAGCTATTGGTCCAGCTCAATGCCCGGGGTCGAACCATCGTCCTTGTCTCCCACGATCCCAATGTGATCACGGCTGCCGGCCGCAGCGTCCGCCTGTACGACGGAAAGATTGACGATGGCGCGGCTCCGGATCACGTTTCGCTAGAGGAAGGCCTGCATGCGTAAACCCGGCATTTCCAAGTTCGTATTGGCAGGCGGCCTGCTGTGGGCCGGCTTGTTGACGGTCGGAGCCGAGGCGCGCTGCACCGACAAAGCGGGGCAGACGATCACCCCTGCCCAGGGATCCGCGGCTGCCCTCTTGCCGCAGGCAGAAGATGCTGCCCCTACAGCGACCGGAACGGAAACCCCAACTGGCACTGCCACACCTACGCAGACAGCCGTCCCGACCTCCACCAGCACCCCCACCGGTGAACCTACGGCTACCCCGGGATCCCTGTCCATCACGGCGGTAGAACCCGCCAAGATAAGCTCGCTCACCGGAGGCTCATTGAGTATCTATGGGACAGGCTTTTCCGAGAATCTGGCCGTGCGGCTTGTCGGCTTTGGCCTGCTCGATGCGGTGGTGCAGAACAGCGGTGCCGTCCGGGCCGTCGTGCCGCCGGGGATCAAAGAAGGGAGATACGACCTGGAGATCATGATGGCGAACGGCCAGGCCGCCAGCCTCAGCAATGCCCTTCGAATCACCTCTCCATCTGAGCCGACCAACACGCCTGCCCCACTTATGGTGTTTGGTCGCCCGCAACTGCTAATCCAAGGGGCACGCACCGAACCGCCGATCTTGCGCCCGGGTAGGCCCTTTACGCTGAATCTCGAGATCGTCAACCGCGGCGACTACACCGCCACCAATATCCGTCTTTCCGTAGCCTCGCTGGACCTGGCCATCCCCCAGGGTGGCAGCAGCCTCATGGTGATCGACCTGATCCGGGCTGGCGAAAGCGCCGCGACCAGTCTTCCATTGGCTCTTGCCGTGGATGCGTCCGCGGGATTCAACAACCTCGACCTCTCACTGGAATACGGCGATTACTACGGTCGAGAATATGTTTCCACCCAGAGCATCGGGCTCGATGTCAGCGACGCGCTGGCGGACCAGCCTCTTGTCCTGGTGACCGCCTACGACACCCAGCCGGAGACGCTTTCCCCCGGCGACAGGTTCACCCTCCGGATGGAAATCTCCAACGTTGGGCGCAGCCCTGCCCAGCAGTTGCTGATCACTTTGGGCGGCGAGGGTGGCGGCGGGCTGCAGCCCTTCGCCATCATCGGTTCCGGCAATATCCAATACGTCGCCGAACTGGCTGCGGGCGAAACCATGATCCTAGAAGAACAATTCCTCCTTGATGGGAGCGCCGATTCTGGCGTGTATAACATGCCGGTCTCCTTGACGTACGACACTCCAGAGGGGGCACGCATGACCCAGAATCAGGTGCTGAACTTGCTGGCCAGCCGCCGCCCGCGCATCCAGATCGGGTTCTACCGCGGCGTCGAGCCTGGATTGGTGAACCAGCCAATGGAGTTGCCCATTGAAGTGGTTAATATCGGCCGCAATCTGGTGAATATCAGCACCGTCGAGGTATCGGGAGATGGCCTGGAAATCATCGAAGGATCGGCTTTCATCGGCGCCCTTGACGGCGGGACCTCCGGTACATTCGACGCGACGGTCGTACCCACAGGAAGCGGGTCCATCCCGGTCGAGGTCCGGATCCACTACCTGGACGATTTCAACCAGCCGCAGGTGATCAGCGAAACGCTGTTCATCGAAGTCGAAGCCCCTCAAATAGGCCAAGCTGAAGCACCCGATGAGTCACAGGAGGCCCCCAGCTTCTGGGATCGGTTGCTGCGCTTCTTGCGCGGAATGTTCGGCTTGGGGAGCTGAGCGGATGAACTGGCGCGATCTTCTTTACCTGGTGCGGCGCAACCTGGTGCGCATGAAGATCCGCGTGGCGATGACATCTATTGGGGTTCTCATCGGAACGGCAGCGATCATATTACTGGTCTCCCTGGGGGCCGGCCTTCAGCGCTTTGCGTTAAGCGATATTGGGACCATCGGCGAATTGACCGAGATCACGGTTATCTCAGCGCGTCAGCTCCAGGGCATTGTTGTTGGCGGACAAGGCGAATTGGAGAACCCCGGGCTCGACGACAGCGCGCTTGAGGAGATTAGAGAACTCCCAGGGGTTGTCGCCGTGACGCCGATTCTGCGAGCGAGCGGTGAACTACGGATCAACCGCCTGGTCGGCCATGCCTCCATCATTGGCATCGAACCCAGAGTGGTCAACGATCTTGGCTATGAATTCCAGGAAGGGGTCGGTCGTTTGGGACAATGGCAGACTTTCGTCGGCGCTCGGGTCACCGAGAATTTCACCGATCCACAGACCGGCAGGCGCCCGGACACATCACTTGACCTCCAAGGTCAGACTGTGCAGTTGATCTTGAGCAAACTCGACGACGATGGCCGCAAGACCGAGCGAACCGTCCGTTTGCGCGTGGTCGGCGTCCTGGCCGAGTCGGGAAGAGAGAAGGATTACAGTTTCTACTTGTCGATCAATGACGTCCTCGATTTGCAGACCTGGCTGCGCGGCCAGCGACCCAACTTGCGGACGGAGGGATACGACCAGGCCCTGGTGAAAGCCGCTTCCTCGCAGCAGGTAACCGCCATTGAACAGGCCATAGTTCGAAAAGGGTTGCTCGCCTACTCCGCCCAGTCCACGCTGCGCAGCCTCAACCAACTGTTCTTGATCATCCAGATCGTGATGGGGGGCGTGGGCGCCATCGCGCTGCTGGTTGCCGGGGTGGGCATCGCCAACGCCATGGTCATGGCCATCTACGAGCGCACCCGCGAGATCGGTCTGATGAAAGCCGTTGGGGCACGCAACCGGGACGTGATGTTCGTCTTTCTGGGAGAGGCGGGTGTGATCGGCACGCTGGGGGGAGTAGGAGGTGTCCTAATCGGTCTTGCCGGCGGAGCAGTAGTCAATTTCGTCGCCAACGCTTACCTATCAGCGTTGGCTGCACAGAATAGCTCGTCCGGCGCAGACATACCCACGCTGGTCTTCACACCGATCTGGCTCATAGTTTTCGCGGTGGTTTTCTCAACGCTGATCGGCGTGATATCGGGCATTTATCCCGCTCTCCGGGCAACGCGCCTGGATCCCATCGCCGCCTTGCGCTACGAGTAGGGCCAAGCTGAGTAGCCAGGGCAAGGCCCCCTGGGGGGTGCATGTCGATTTGCAGGCGAAGTCGTATGATGGGGATGGTGGGCGCGTTTGGCGTGACTGCTGTATGCTCGGGAAGGGCCCGAGGAAGGGCGGCGCGCGGCCCCGGCCGATCCACCCGAGGGCGTTGGGCCACCAAGGTCGACCAGCGACGGAGGGCATCGATTGACGCGAAGATCGCTGAGCATAGAGCAGATCCTGACAATGCTCGCGGAGTCCCCCACACGCATCACAGAACTTACAACCGGCCTGACGACGGAGGAGCTGCATGCCCCTGCATGTTCAGGCGATTGGTCGCCCAGAGACGTGCTTGCTCATCTCCGGGCCTGCGCCGATGTATGGGGTGAGTGCATAATAATCATCCTCGATTCAGATGCGGCCACCATCCGAGCCGTGAATCCTCGCACATGGATCAAGAAGACGGACTACAGGCAGCAGAATTTTGAGGTCCTGCTAGAGGCATTTGAGGTGCAGCGGACAGCGCTGTTGGATGTCCTGAAGCCGCTGAGTCCAGAGGACTGGTTGTGCTCGGCGACCGTGACCGGTGCGGGGGCACAGCTTGAGCGAACGGTGCAGTATTATGCAAACTGGATGGCCATCCACGAGGGCACCCATTGGAAGCAGTTGAAGAAGATTTCCAAGGCCGTGCGCTCGTAGCAAAGCGCCCGCATGATTGATCTTGGCCTAGATCGTTCTCCTGCCAGGCGGCTGTCCAGAGTTCAAGGCCGACGCGATGACGGCAAACCAGGCGGCCCAACCATTCGCCAGACTGCGTGAATAGTCACTGTTTTTCGAAGTTCCAGTGGACGGGACATATCAAGATCAAGAAGATGAAGGTGATTTGCAGGACAAGAACTGCTCATACTCTGGTCTTCCGAGTTTTCACCATACCTCCACTGTCCGATCCTCAGCCAACGTCGTTGAATCCAACGGCCGATTCTGCTCCCTTGCCATACCCCCTATTTCCGGCGAGGTGACCAAGAGCTATGAAGATGGAAGCGAAGGGGATATAGACTAATCTGACAGCGTCCGGATCGTCTTCCGCCTCAGGAGATGGGCCCCGCTGAGCCGCTTGATTTCGGCCTCCACTGCTTGCATGCGCTTCATCCGAGCTCAGCGCCTCTCCTTTGGCGATCGGTGCCCAAGAACGCTACTATCCTGCTTTTCACGGGCGTCTCAAGCGCGGGGCCAATGAGGACTTCAGTAGGCCAGGATGCCACGGAGATGATGGTCTCGCAAGACTTTCCCAAGAACCAGTGACTTCGGGTTCTTTTGAGAGTTCTGATAATGCACTCTGGGGATACTTGCAGCCACTGAATAACAGCCCATCCCCAGCATCCGCGCCTTGGCGTTCGCGATGACAGCCCCGCTGATCACCAAGGTCGTGATACCGTCCTCCTTCAAGGGGGGGGTTATGCATGCACAGCGCGCCTACACGGCGTATCTTCATCAGAATTCGACTGCTCCAAGTCTCATGCATATTTCCAGAGTTCGTCAGAGGAGGATCCAGATGAGCAGGTTCCTCAAGTTCTTCGTGTATTTCATGATCTTGTCTGCCCTGTTGCCGTCCACTGCGGCGGCAACATTGATTTCAACCTACAGGATCTGACGCCGTCGTTGCGATCAATCCTTTCTATTCCGATGATGTCGTCAACGTTGGAGATGGCGAAGACGCGGTCATCCAATGGGGTTGGGTGGCCTGCAGCAAGGGGCTCGTGAATGACTTTCGCGAGGCGCAGAAGCAGCGATACTTCCTCGAAAGACGGGCTCCGAGTTCAACGAATGGTGACACTGACAAGGTCGGCATGGACGATTCCCGGGCAATATGAGGGGCACGTCGAGTACTTTGTCTGGCCAGCCCCCTCACTCTGCAGGACCGAATATACATCTCCTCTCTTGTACTTGCCGACGCCCGGCACATATGAGCTCCAGGTGCATTTGTGGAGGACCGTTCCCATTATCGATGGCGCGGATTCGGATGGCGATGGCAGTGCTGACTGGTCTGACACCGGACCGTTCGACCGGACCATTACGATAATAAAGTCGTAGCCATCAACGACCCAAGCTCGGGGGACTATCGAAGGAGGGGTGGGCTCCCCGGCATGGGCCGTTTCTGAGGTGGGTGGCTGCAGTTGAGGGGGCGGATGGAGACTGGCACCTTGTTGGTCCGGATCTAGGCGCTCGGGCGCCGTAGGATACGGCGCCCGAGCCAATCCGTTGATGTCATGATTGGAGGCAAACATGCACGATACGAAAATCAAGCCGCTGATGTCAAGAGCGAATTGCGCAATCCTCAGCATTCGCCACTCCCGCACCGCGCCCACTGCCAGCGAAGATCATCCGTAAGTGGTTGTAGGGATTAGTGTTCTGCTCTTATGGAGATCCGGATTACTTCAGCGGGGAGCAGCCCGGCAGCTGAAGTGCGCTTCCAAACAGGGCGCCTAACGGCGGCGCCAACAAGGAAACCCGCAATCGTAGTTTGGCATGAATCAAGCGTACCAACCTTCCGCATTTGGGGTTATGGGAGTTGAAAGGAGGGATCCAATGTCCGAAGGTGATAATTTCCAGTCAAGTCCGGAACATGGCACTCGACAAGCCTGGAGCGAGGTGTGGTTGAAGGCCATCACCCGACCCTCTGTGGCTACCTACGAGACCCTCGTGAGCATGCCTGACCTGAGCACCGGCACCGCATATGCCTGGGTATTCGTTGGTGCTTTGGTAGGATACATCTTTGCCTTTCTAATTGGATCGGTCTTCGGAGGATTCGCGGGATTTGGTCAACCGGAGGCCATCATTCCATATGGTGGATCCGGGTTCTCCATTCTCCTCCTCGTCTGCGTGGGGCCGTTAGTCTCCCTGTTATCGGTCCTTGGTTTGATGATAAGTGCAGGCATAACACAATTCATCGCTACAGCGCTGGGCGGCACCGGCACCTATGGCAAACTCGTGTATGCATACGCAGCCTATTTGGCCCCGCTGTCAGTGATCGCGAGCATTGTCGGCGCAATCCCAGTTGTCAATTGCCTTACTATTCCCCTTGGCATCTATGGTCTCGTGCTGAATGTCACCGCAGTCAAAGCGGTCAATGAATTCGGATGGGGACGGGCGATTGCCTCAAGCTTCCTTATCCTTGCGTCGATCCTGGTGATAATTGCTGTGGTCGTAATCGTGGTGCTTGCGCTCCTGGGTCCAGCGATAGGGAACATCTTTGAAAACATACTTGAGGGCATAGTAACACCGGCGCCATAGAGCGCATTAGGACCTGCATGGGTCGGCATGTTGTCGCCAAGCTCGGAGGCAATCCAGCCAGTCGCCCGACCGTGTGAGGAGTCGCTATTTTTCGAAGTTGACGGAAGGCCGCCTATCCGGCTGAAGATGATCATGCCGGTTTGCGGGATGGGAGCGAATCCGGCGGGTGTCCTGAGGGTTTTCGCCCCCTGTTGATCTTTTGCCTATGTTTCACACGGGCTCTCACTTGAGAGGACACAGCCAGCCCGGGCCTCCATTCCGCCGCGATAATGACATTGAGCCGGCAAGGCGGGCCACCTGAATGACGTCACCTGGAACCAGGGTACAGACAATGCGCATACCCCATAGAGCATGACAGTTGCCCGTCAGGAGCCAGAGGAAATTTCGGGGTGCCAACAGGGTATTTGTTATTCAAGTCCGTTTCTTCTTTCTCGCAGCGGACATATGCTTTCTCTGGAATGATGAGATGGAAAGGCCTTCACTGGCTTTCAAGCGTTTGAATCTGCGCTGGAACCCATTTGGGGAAGCTGCTCCGGACGACATTGCCAGACTCGCGGTCGTTGAGGTTGAGCAGTATGTAGAGCGCCTGAAGCACCCCAGGTTCGCCGTACAGTACCTGGGCGAGGCAGGCCGCGGGAAATCGACCCACCTGCTTGCGCTCCATCGGTTCTTCCCCAGCATGCCTTATCTCCGGTTCCGAGAGGATGCGAAGCTCCCAAGAATACCCCACGCGCCCGTCCTCTTCTTGGATGAGGCACAGCGCCTGCCTCCCGGCCAGAGGATGCGCGTGTTTTCGCGCATAGCGTCGTTCGTGATCGGCACGCACGAAGATCACTCCATCGAGCTGGCACGGGCCGGCGTGGAGGTGGCCTCGATTCGCCTGAGGGGACTCGCGAGTGGACGTCTTGCCGAGATCATCCAACGTCGTATCGAATGGGCTCGCCGCGGACCAGGCCCAGTTCCCAGCCTCTCCGCCTCAGAGATCACTTGGCTGATCGAGCAATACGGCGATGACCTTTCGGCCATCCTGGGCCGTCTCTACGAGGAATTTCAGACGCTGGAGGGAGGAAGAAGTGATGGACCTCCGAGTGCTCTTTGATCGTCAGGATCGCTGCTATCGATTCGGGGATGAGATCTCAGGGAGAGTGGCTATTGATGCGAAGTCCGATTTTACCCTCTCGAAGGCATGGGTCACCTATCGCTGGCGCACGCACGGAAGAGGGAACAGGGATGTTGGGCTCGGGCTTGTTCTGGCCCTGGCAGGGGAAAAGACCTCCCTTCGGGCAGGGGAACACAGTGACCTCCCCTTCAGCTTCAAGGCGCCGAACGGACCAGTCACTTACCATGGCCGCTACTTGAATGTGGATTGGTACATAATAGCTCACGCGATCGGCCCTCGTGGACGCGTCTTCGAGAGCGAAGAGGACTTCTTGTTACTGGGTGGCTTGACGACCGGCCCGATCATCTTGGGAGATCAGAAAGTTGGGGTCAGGGATCTTCCGCCCCGTTCATCGGAAGAATTGCCGATTTCGCAAGGTTTCATGGAAATCAAGGCGGGTAGGCCCAGGATACGACGTCAAGTTGACTACATCCTCCTTCCGGTGACCTTCGTGGTGGCCCTGGTCCTGGCGGCGTATCTTCCAGGGTCAGATACTTATCAATTCGCCTTTGCCTTGGTGATCACAGTCGCGGTGGGGATCCTTCTGGCAGGTCTCCGAAGGGTCATATGCCATGCATATAAGCGGAAGCTCGAGGTGGGGGGATTGTGGGTGAACCCCACCAGCGTGTGTGCAGGGGGCCAGGTAGTCTGCCATGTGGATTTCCGCGCAAAGGGGGAGGTCCACCTGGGGGGTATTAGGGCAACGCTCTACGCGCAAGAGAGTGTGACCCGTCCATCGGGCACGACCGTCACCACCGACTACCATGTTGTGAAGCAAAGAACCTTCGAGAGACCTTTCAACGAGCGTCTGTCACCCGGAACACAGATCTTGATTGACTGTGCAGTTCCAGTGGAACAGGATGCATCGGCAACATTCGTTTCGAAGAATAATCGTCTGGACTGGTTCGTGAAAGTGCAGGTGGATCTCAAGCGCTGGCCCGACTGGGTCGAGACCTTCCCGATCACTGTCTTGCCTTGAACCTTCACGGGCTTTTCGCTGGACGGCGTCGATGGGCCGGCATTTCGCAGAGGCTTCCGGTCGATAGGCGAAGAGTCGGGCTAACGCGGATACGATGCCCACTCGGACTCTGCTGCCTCTCGGCACGAAGAGATCACCCAGGATCCAGGTTGCCCAATGATCAATGTTCTTGCTGCTTTTTCTCACAGACTTTCGCTGCCCCGCAAATCACGCGGGATCTACGACAGCACATTCGCGGAGCCCGTCCTGAGTGCAACGAAGGTCTCAGCACAGGCTCCCCGGGGGATCCTGCCCAGAACATGCAGGCGGGACGGCGCGGGGCGGATTGCAGGCCAGGATGTATGATGGGCTTGGGAGCAAGAAAAGGAGGGATCCCCGGCCGCTGCCTGCCCTCCCGGCAGGACACCGGACGGTGTGGCGGTCAGCCTTTCCTGCCTGCACTGCCTGTCCTGCCTGCACTGGGCCGCAGGCACACGTGGCGGTCTGGCCAGGGTGCTGCAGGCACACGTGGACGGGCAGCCCAGGGGCCAGGGATCTCAGGGCGGTTGGGTGGCGGTCGCCTCCCAATGAGAGAGAAGACGATGACTCGAAGCGCATCTAGTTGGCGATTGGCCATCTTGATCTTCGCGATCACTTCCGTTGCGGGCTGCACAACCGCAGCAGGGCGTGGAGGTCAACCATTCGAGGCGGGGGCTGGTGCGCCGACGACGCCCATGTCAATCCCCTCCACGGCCGCCGGCACTGTCGATGCTCCGTCGACCCCAACACCCTCCCTTGCCCGCTTCTCGTTCCCCGCCGAGATTGATCCCACCAGGCGATACATGTTCTATCTCCATGGCAAGATCATCGAGGACCAAGGCATCCCGGCGATAAGCCCCGAGTACGGTGAGTACCACTACGAGGACATTCTGAGGGCCTTACAGAGCTATGGATTTGTGGTCATTAGCGAGCAAAGACCTAGAGATGCCGACCCTACCGAGTACGCCAAGAGAGTGGCCATGGAAGTGGACGACTTGCTCAGCTCCGGTGTCCCTCCCGGATCTATCACCGTGGTTGGCGCCTCGAAAGGAGCCGCCATCGCCGTGATCGCTTCATATCTGCTGAGCAACTCAGAAGTGAACTACGTGCTCCTTGGGGGGTGCAATCCACCCGCCGTCGATCAACTGAGGCAACAAGGCGTATCGCTATTTGGTAACGTGCTGGCTATCTACGACTATTCTGATGCATACGCCGGCTCATGCGGGGAGCTCTTTGCATTCTCCGAAGCGAATAGGCCAAGCCAGCATGGGGAACTCGTGCTTCATGTGGGCACCGGCCATGGCATACTCTACGGCCCCCTGGCAGAATGGGTGCTCCCCACCGTACAGTGGGCGAACCAGGATTGGTAGCCGAGCCGCCATCTGCCGCATAAGGATCCCCTGCAGTGGACCGGGGATTCGGCGGCATTTGCCGGCTAACTTGTATTGTGGGGATGGGAGGGGGGCGAGAAGAGGATAGAGCCCGGGCCGCTGTCTGCCCTGCCTGCACTGGGCCGCAGGCACACGTGGCGGTCAGGCCAGGGAGCTCAAGGCCGCTGTGCGCCAGGAAAACCCCGGCGTGTCTTGGAGGGTGGAAGTCCCTGTCGGGCAAGGCCCAACCAGCCGCCCGTGCCGAGTGTTGCGGTTGTGGAGGAGGCAAGGGTCGAATCAGGCACCTGAAGCGTGCATGGGGACCTGCACAGGCCATAGGGGAGACCGCACTCCCTATAGTCTTGCTTGCACCAGTGCTGCAAGCACAGGTGATACAGCCTCACTACTGAGGACGAACCCAACGGCGGTGGCGTAACGGTGCCAGCCCGCCCAGGCTGCAGGCCAGGGAAGGCAAGACAGAGAGAGCGAATTGGTGAGCTCTGCGAGGGCCTACCGGGCTCTACCAAGAGCGTGGCATGTGTGGAGAGAAACGTCACGAACTTGGGAGCCGCGAAGGGTTCCTGAGCTGGGGAGGTGCATCGGGTGTTTGTCTACCACCGATCCATGGGCAGATAGGTGGGGCCGAAGGGAGAAGTCGTAGGGATGCCGAAGACTCTTCGCGAGCCGGATCAGCCCGCACTACTCTGAGACGGTAGGGCCATTCGCACCGGAAATAGGCTGATGGCCGGAGCTCGCGAAGGAAACCTCGCCCGGCCACGGAGAGCCCTACCAAGTCGTGCACTGGGTGCGGGAGAGGCAGACTCCGTCTGCCGGTCTGGCTCGTCTTTCCTTGGAGGGGCCCTGCACATCAACCCTCTTGCAGAAGACCATGTGCATGCACGCGATGGGGAGCTGAACTCGCGAACCTTGACAAGCTCAGCGCGGCTGGCAAGTCCTTATGGGATCCCATATAGGTGAATGCGACCGTCCATTCCGCCCAAGGCCAAGACACGACCATCGGGACTCATCGCCATCGCGGGGGTGGGGGAGGGCGGGGCTTCGAGTGTAGCGAGCAACTCCCCGGTTTGGGGTTCCCAGAACCATAGTTCCCCTTCCCCTGCGCGGGATATCAGCAGATCTCCCTGGCTGGTGAATTCACAGGCGACAACCGGTGAATGCTGCCCTGTCAACTCCGCCGTCTTTTCCCAACTGCGGGTATCCCACAGCCTCGTGGTGTCGTCTTGCCCGGCCAGGCCGCCACCGCATGCCGCCAGACTCGATCCGTCAGGGCTGAAACTCACATCCAACACGCCTTCTTTGTTGCCCTCCAGCACTTGCACTTGATCCCCCTGCTGGATATCCCATATTCGGACGCTTTTGTCTGTGCTCCCCGAGGCGAGCCACCGTCCCACCGGATGAAAGGCAAGCGCCAGAACCTCACTACTGTGGCCGCGGAACACCGCGACCTCAGTATCCTCGCCCACCTGCCAAAGCCGAATTGATTGATCTACGCTGGAGGAGGCCAGCTGTTGACCATCAGGCGCAAATGCTACATCTCTTATTCCCCAGGCATGTCCCTCAAGCGCCTGCAACATAGCCCCCGACGCCGTATCCCAAATGCGCACCACGCCATCCGTCCCACCTGAGGCGAGGAGTGCTCCGTCAGGGCTGAAGGACAGCCCCATCGCTTCATGACCATGCGGGAAGGCCGCGAACTCCGTGCGTGACGCTACATCCCAAAGCCGGACACTGCCATCCGCGCTGCTGGAAGCCAACACCGTTCCCTGGGGGTTAAAGGAGAGGAAGACGACAAGCCCCTCATGTCCTTCGAGCACATCGAACTGTGATATTCTGGATATGGTTTCCTTGGAAATTGTGGTCGAACTGGAAGGCTCCCACTGAGTGGCCGTGGTGGGAATCTGCCCAGGGCCGGGCAAAGCATTCTCTGTACTCCCACCCGCCGCTGATATGGATCCCTGGGTCTTGGTCGGAGCGGGTGTGGAGCGGCACGCGGAGATGATGATGGAAATGAATGCGCACACCAGAATCCTCTTCATATTCGATCTCCTGAGTCCTTGCGATCATATCCTCGAACGTTGAAAACCATCTTCTCCACTCGGGGAGGTGCGATTTCATGTGATACGGAGATGCCGTGTGTGATTGTGCCTATGCCCGGGTTCCTGAGAGCAGCGACTATACGCTGCGCTGCGGACCGATGATAGTGCATTCTCTCTCCCGGCCAATATTCGTTTCCACGGGCTGGCCGATTCCAAGTATTGGCTGCTGCCGGGCAAGATGAGGTGCTGACCGCAGAGGAAATCCTGCAAAGGCTACGGGCCGAGGAGGAAGGCGTATTATCTGCTCAAGTGAGTGTCAGTTGATGTCAGCCAGTTGTTGACAATCAGATCATCAGGCTTCCAAAAGCGCCCGCCGCGTTTCCGATTCCTCGTTGTCTCGCTTCTTCTATTCGGCGTTCCTAGGGACAACTGCTGCAATGAGGTCACAACGCCGCAGTTGTATCTTGCAGCAACAGGAATCCTCGCCGAAACAGCTCTTCATGGTCGTCGAATCACCACGCCCAGCCGGTAGCCTTGATAATGCAAGATGCATCCGTGTTGAACGTTTGCGTTTGGATGCATCAGCATCGCCAATCTCCAGGCTATATCTCCCAATTAGATCATCTCGTCCGCCCTATACCATTCCCCTGAGACGCTCTCTGCGTCGGTGAGGATGGCCCTGCAGTGAAAAAAGGATACGGGCGGTGGCTTGTGCCCGGATGTGAAGATCCTGCTGTGGCAATCCCCGCACAGGATCTCGCAGTTGCAGAGGCCGTCCCTGCCCGATGCGCTACTGTGGTGGACCTCCCACACCGCTCTCCCCTCTCGTGCGCGGTTTCCGAATACACGCGCTCTGCTGCATCGAACGTAGGGGCGGTGATGGGTCTTTCGGCGGCATCGACAATGACCCCCTGTATTGATTCGTGCGCGCCGGACAGTCTCTTTCGAGAACGCCGTGTCACACCTCGTTTCATCTCCGTGTTATATCCGCGCAGAAGGAGGGTAGACGTAGTGCCGGTCACCAGATGAGTGGTGACTTTGGGTCTACGATTACCAGATCAGAGTCTATTGAATCGCTTGGACCTTATTATGTTAAGAAGCAGATCCTAGCTTTTGGCAGTCAATAGCCAGGAATCTGCTTTGGGAAGTAATCTTCAAGCTTCCCTTCACGGTATACATCCAAGGTGGTGCAGTGCAGCTCTCCTCCAAACGCCATCACTTGATCATAGGGAACCGGTATAACCTCAAAACCAAGTTTGGAGAGCTGTTCCATGTATCTCTCCTCGTGGGCTTCCACGCAGATTGTGTCAGGTCCCAAGGAGAAGGTGTTCATCGAGATCCAATTCACACCCTCGATCGGGTGGCCTACAACATTGACACTGTCCTCATAATAATGCATCGGCCTGGCTGCTGGGACCATCTCCCAATCGTTCATTTTGAACAGTTTTGTCGCCTCTTCCGTGAGAATGTGGGCATCGGGGTTGACCATAACCAAGCCTGGCCGGACGGCGATCAACTCGCCATCGATATGCCATGGATGCAGCCAATAACCCTCACCGAGACCATCAGAGATTGAAGGGGTATGGAACTGAATCTTGTGGATGCGAATTCCCTTCGCGCCAAAGTAGCGCTTCAGCCAATCCATGCCGGACCGGTTGGTCACGCACGAGGCCTGCCAGAATATGTCCTTGCCGCACCGAGATGCGTCGGCTGCATCCCATAACGGCTCCTTTTCAGTGAGCTGGAACTTCCACTCCTTCGCTCGTTCCTGCTTCTCTTCGGTGCTCCATACATGATTGAAGTTGTAGTAGTAGTTCTCCTCGTAGTCCTCATCGGTCAGGCGCGGTCTCGGCGCAGATGTCCACAGAAACTCAGGATCTTCCTTAAAATACCGCTCGAAGAGTGGCCGCAGGCAGAGATACTCATAGTAGCGCGCGCGGATAGAGCAAGGTCCTTCCATGATCTCATTGCCCACGGGCAGAAAGAGATCCCGCGGATTGTTTGCGCCGCGGAAATTCAGCTGCGTCCAATCCGGCGTCGAGAAGGCGCGCACATCCATCAGGGCCGGATGCACCTCCACCCGGTCCACAATAATGCCTCGCTTCTCCAGGATGCTGACGAAGTTATCCATCTGTTCGTTGGCGGCATCCACCATCTCTTGCGGGAATTTGCCGTAAGTTCCCAAAGGGAAACCGAAATTCGGGTAATCGTGCTGCCAACCTGGCTCGACCGCAGGCACCTGGGTGCCTTCCGGTCGACCGACAATTACCCGCTTTAGTGGGTCCCACTCATTCCAGCTGCTGACCATCTTTGCCATTGTGAAGCCTCCTTGTCTGAATTGGTCATAGCATCTATCTTGTTGCTGGCTCAAGGTCCCTACGTTTCAGCTAGGGAACCCATAGGCGACGCATTGAGCTGCCCCACTATTTCTATCACAATTTGCGTTCGGGATGCCTACTCATTCTGTGCCCATGGGATGCCAATTGCCTCATGAGCCGGCTCTCTATGCTCCAAAGCAGTGTTTGGTTGCGGCCCAACATCAGCGCAAGAGGGCTCATAGGGCTGGATTCGAGCCTGCAACCCAGCGGTGGAGGTCATCCCTACCCATAGCTTTCATGGATTATGTGCTCAAGTGAGGGTCAGTTGATGTCAGCGAGTTGTCGACAATCTGATCATCACGCGCTCGAAGGCGCCCGCCTTGTTTCCGATTCCCGGTTTTCTGGTTGCTTATATTCCGTGTTCACGGGGACAACCGTTCCGATGGGGTCACGACGCGGCGATCGAATTCTGCAACATTTGGAATCCTCGGCGAGCCATATTCCTTATGATCGTCGAAACACCACGCCCAACCGCGTCGATGCTTCAGTCCATTACTTGAAAACTAGGCTGAATCATGCGAAGATCAACCCAATCCAAGCGCCTGTTATTGCACCCAGCAGCAAGGAAATGGCCTGATCAGCCAGAGGGCAGAATGTCCCAAGAGCCGCCTCGTCGTTTTCCCCTCGATGCGCTTCCCGCAGGCACGGTGACATTCCTCTTCACCGACATCGAAGGCTCTACGTCACTGATGAAGCAACTGGGTGAGAAATACAAGTCGCTGCTCGCCGACCAGCGCCGGATCCTGAGAGGCGTTTTTTCGCGTTGGGACGGGCAAGAGGTCGACACACAGGGGGACGCCTTCTTCATCTCCTTCCCCCGCGCGACGGATGCGGCGAAAGCGGCGGTCGAATCGCTTCACGTCCTGGCTGAACACAACTGGCCAGAGGGGGTGGAAGTCCGGGTGCGCATCGGGCTGCACACCGGTGAGCCCTGGCGGGGGGCAGAAGGCTACGTGGGGATGGACGTGCATCGGGCGGCGCGTATCGCCCACGCGGGCCACGGCGGGCAGGTGCTACTCTCGGAGACGACAACGGCGCTGGTTCGCGGAGAGCTGCCGGAAGGGGTGAGTCTGATCGACCTGGGCAGACACCGCTTGAAGGATATACGGATACCGGAGCGAATCTGCCAATTGGCGATTGAGGGCATGCCATCCGAATTCCCCGCTCTAAGATCGCTCCAGGCACTGCCGGCGGAGTTCCCAACTGAGTTTGGTCCCATACAGCTCCCCAGATTCCTGGAGGAGGATGAAGCGGCCCCACGAGCCGTCCCCGTCTTCGTCAGGCGGGAACGGGAATTGGAGCGCCTGGGTGGCTTCCTGGCGGGGGCGCTGGCGGCGCAGGGCGGCGTGGCCTTCATCACGGGCGGGCCGGGGCGGGGGAAGAGCGCCCTGATGGATGCTTTCGCCCGCCGGGCGATGGCGGCTGAGCCCTCACTGCTGGTGGCTTCGGGGAGCTGCAGCGCCTTTGCGGGCGTGGGCGATCCATACCTCCCCTTCCGCGAAATCATGAACATGCTGGCTGGGGAGGTGGAAGAGCGCTGGAAGGCCGGGGCGATCTCCCGAGAACGTGCGATCCGCCTCTGGGAAGGCATGCCCCATGTGGTGCAAGCGCTGGTAGAGAGCGGGCCGAACCTGGTAGAGGTGTTCGTCTCCGGCGCGCCACTGCTGGCCAGACTTCAGGCAGCCACGGGCGGAGGCGCAAAGTGGCTCGAGCGGCTGGCGAAGCTCGTCGAAGCGGAGCGGCCGCTTCCCGGGGATCTGGAGCAGCAGGGGCTGTTCGAGCAGTACGAAGATGTGCTGGGAGGGTTAGCGGCGGAGCAACCGCTGCTGCTGCTCCTGGACGATCTGCAGTGGTCAGACGAGGCTTCCATCCACCTATTGTTCCACCTGGGATGCCGCCTGTCAGGAAAGCGGGTGCTGCTGATTGGCGCGTACCGCCCTGAAGAGGTTGCCGTGGGGAGAGGGGAGGAGAAGCATCCACTAGAGGCGGTGCTGGCGGAGTTCAAACGCCAGTGTGGGGACGTATGGATTGATTTGGGAGAGACGAATGAGGAGGAAGATCGCGGGTTTGTTGAGGCGTATCTTCAGACCGAGCCAAATAGGCTCGCCAGGGACTTCCGGGAGGCGCTCTACCGGCACACGGGGGGACACCCCCTGTTCACGGTGGAGCTGCTGCGGCACATGCAGGAGCGGGGGGATTTGGTCCAGGACGAAGAGAGGCGTTGGACAGCAGGCCCCGGGCTGGATTGGGACGTGCTGCCAGCGAAAGTCGAGGGCGTGATCGAGGAGCGCATCGCACGCCTGGTGTCGGAATTGCGCGAGACGCTGTCCATCGCCAGCGTGGAGGGAGATGAGTTCACTGCACAGGTCGTGGCACAGGTGCAGGCTGTTGGGGAGCGGCAACTGCTGGGAAGGCTTTCGCGCGAATTGGAGAAACGCCACCGTCTGGTCAGGGAGAGCGGGCCATCCCATGTTGGTGAGCGCACGCTGTACCAATATCAGTTCACACACCGGCTGATACAGCAGTTCCTGTACAACGATATGGGCATAGGGGAACGCCAGATGCTGCACGGGGAAATCGCGCGCGTGCTGGAGGACCTGTACGCAGATCAGGCGCAAGAGATTGCAGTGCAGTTGGCGCACCACTACCTCGCGGCCGAAAAGTGGGATTCGGCACTGCATTATCTGCAGGTGGCCGGGGATCGGGCACGCGCTGTATATGCGAACGCGGAGGCAGTGGAGCACTACCAGCGGGCCCTGACGATTCTGAAGCGACGCGGGGATCAGCACCTCGCCGCCCGCACGCTGATGAAACTGGGGCTGACCTATCACACGGCGTTCGAATTTCAGAAGTCGAGAGAGGCTTACGAAGAGGGCGTCCGACTTTGGCGGCAGCTTGCTGATAGGGAGATCACGCCGCCTGCTGTACCAGAGCGGCAAACATTGCGTGCCTGTTTTGAAATGAGCCCCAAGACCCTGGATCCGACGCGGGCCGATACTGCCTATGAGTGCGAATTGATTGAAAGCATATTCGCCGGTCTCCTGGAACTGACTCCAGATATGGAGATCGAGCCGGACGTTGCTCGAAGCTGGGATGTCCTGGAGGGCGGCAGGAGATACATCTTCCATCTGCGAGAGGATGCGGTCTGGAGCGATGGGGTCCCGGTGACGGCACATGATTTCGAGTACGCCTGGAGACGAATACTGGATCCTGAGCACAAGCCGGTCGGCGGATTCCCTATCGCCTTTCTACTGTATGACATCCGGGGGGCCGAGGCGTACAACCGGGGCACTCTGAGGGACAGCCAGGCAGTCGGCGTGCGCGCGTTGAATGGCTCAACCTTGTCCGTCGAGCTTGAAGAACCAACGGGATATTTCCTCCACCTCATGGCGGTTCCGGCCAGTTTTCCGGTTCCCCGCCATGCAATCGCCGAACAAGGTGAACTGTGGGCGGAACCGGGAACCATCGTCACCAACGGGCCTTTTCGAATCGTCGATTGGAGCGATGACTTATGGGTCCTGGAACGAAATCCGACCTATCATGGACGATTCCGGGGCAACGTCGAACGAGTAGAGGTCGTCCCCGGAGAAATCCCCCCGGCCAGATTGATAGGCATGTATGAGGCCAACGGATTGGACTATTTGATTCTTGGGATGCTGCCGCTGGATATCTGTGACCAATTGCGCCAACAGCATTCCGATGAGTATTTGACGGGGCCGATGCTCTATACCTGTGCGGTGGCCTTTGATTTGACTCACCCCCCTTTCGACGATCACAGGGTGCGCATGGCGCTCGCCTCTGCGATAGACAAGGAGAATCTGGCCCATCTGACATTGAGAGGATATGGCTTTCCCGCGACGGGTGGGTGTGTGCCCCCGGGGATAGCAGGACATTCTCCAGACATTGGCATCCGGTATGATCCGGATCGGGCGCGCGAGCTCCTGGCTGAAGCGGGATACCCTGGCGGAGAAGGGTTTCCCGAGCAAGTGAGCTTCGCGCATGAAACGCCAATGAACAAGGCAATATTGCATAATCTTGCGATGCAATGGGATGAATGCCTGGGGATCAAGGTCCGCTGGGATTTCATTGGAGGTTTCAATGCCTACAGCATTCGCTTTCGAGAGGAAGTCCCACGAATCGATCTCGCCGGTTGGGTGGCAGATTATCCGGATCCCGACAACTTCCTCCGCGGCTCGTGGAAGGAAGCGATTGGATGGGACCATTCAGGGTATGATGGTTTAATCGAAGCAGCTCGACACTCTATGGATCAAGATCAACGGTTGCGCCTGTACAGACAGGCTGACGAGATCATTCAGCAGGAAGTGCCGATATTTCCGCTGACATATGGGCGCAGACATTATCTTGTCAAGCCCTGGGTGAAGGAATTCCCTGTTTCACCGATCCGAGCCCATAAGTGGAAATACATCACCCTCGAGCCGCATTAGCGCCTCGCCGTCGAGCGGGGGATACTTCGAAGGCTCCCCAAGATGGTCGCCAGAAGCCTTTCCCGAGATGGCTGCCCCTGCCTTAAGAGTCGGATGTGGAGGTAGCCAGGGAGTGTTCTGGGGTCCATCCTCTCCAAGAAAACGAGAGGGACAAATCCATAGGCAAGGGCTCTGCCGAGACGCAAGCATTCTGCGCCGAAGCTGCAGCGGAGATGTGGAGGGAAGCCGGCTCTCACAACATAGATCGATACAAGAAGAATCGCATTACAGTTCCCCTCTCATGGCGAAATGACTCCGGCGTCGCAGTCCAACGCATGATCAACACTCTCTTGCGTCCTTCCTGAAAAAGCCTTCACGCCCCGGTGATGGATCGAGCGCCTCCATTCCGCTATTCTTGCGAAATAGGTCGTGGTGGCCTATGCTAATGAAATGTAGGTGCCCCATTCCTCATATCAACGCAACCGGAGCACCGCAACGAAATCGATCAGGATATTGATCGGCAATGAGGTGGAGTTGCGGACTGATCTTGCCATCGTTGGGATCCGCGCTGTTACCCACACGAGGCTCGACAGACTACCTGGTTAGGCGCGCGCCGGGCGGCCATCTTCATGCCTTGCCAACCATGGTGAGTGATCGCCAATGCGATCAGTGGACAAGTCGAATGAAGCACGATACTTCGTTGAGAAACTCAAGGAGACAGGTGGAAAAGGTGCCGAATCTAGATTCCTTCTTTCTGCATTGGCTTCTGCCTCCCGGAGCATGACTCTCATCCTCCAAGCTGACCTCAGGTCAAAGTCCGGCTCAGAATTCGACGTCTGGTGGCAACCCGCGAAGGAGCGAATCTCCCACCACAACCTTCCGTTCGAGGAAATAAGGCATATTCGAAACGTGAGCCAGAAGGAAGGAAACGGGCTTCCACTCTATTACCTCGAGGCCGGCTATGACGATCATCCTATCGACAACGTACAGGTATTGTTCGATCCTTCCTCAAAATCCAAACCAATGAACGAGCTTTTCATCAATCTGAAGGGGGACCCCAAACCTATTCCGGCAGAGGCTCGGGAAGAACTCTCACCGTCAGAGCTTGATGAACTAATCGGACGCCGGGCTCTTGAGGAAATAAAGCAGGTTCTCAGTCGCCTGAACGAGCCAAATGTATCTCTCGAATTGAAGGGCTATTTGCGAACTGAGGAAGTTGAGCGCTATGACGTCGAGGAGATTGTTGACGGTTTTAGGAGTACCTTGCTGGATTGGAGAACATAATTGACGAAGCTGAGGTCAAGTTCGAAACCAGCAGCCAATCCCTCTAACCTTCTCAGAGCCCGGCATCTAGCCATTAGCTGCAGGTGACCGGGTATCCTGCTAAGGACATGCAAGACGAACGGTGCGGGGCGAATTCCACGGTGAGGTGCACGATTAGATGGATGCCTGAGGAGCAAGATCATGGAAGCCTATAAGCTCAGCCTTCCGCTTTCACTGCGGCTCGTAAGACTCGCAGCTCGGCTGATGATGTCTCTTGATCTACCGCCCACGCGGTTGGATGAGGACTCAGTATGTGAATACGCGAGGAAGGAAGCTGGGCTTTCGGATTTTGGCGATCCTTACTTTCGCGAGGGTTTGCACGAGCTGCTGAAATCGTGCCTGGAGGAGGCCGATCTTCATCCTATCGGTCGTCTTGTGGCGCGAGATCTCGTCACCAACTTCCTGATTCAGAGATTGTGGCTTGTAGAGACGCGTAAGCGAGATCCAGAGATATTCACCCATCCGTTGATTCCGCCGATCGTAGTCACTGGGATGGCACGCTCCGGGACCACCTTCCTACACAACTTATTGGCTGTGGATTCTGCTCACCGGGCGATGCCGCAGTGGAAACTAATGCGGCCCTTTCCAGAGAAGGATGGCGACCCAGATGAACCCGATCCCCGGATTGCGAAGATGGAGAGGGCGAATAAGATGAGGCTGCCGATGCTTCCCGGCCTGGATTCAAAACATCATACGAGAGCCGAAACGGCTGAGGAATGTATCATCGCATTGGGCCTTACATTTAACAGCCTGTTCTTTCCGACACTATTGCCGGTTCCTGGGTACATGAAATGGTATCTGGGTCACGCAGATAGTTCTCCAAAGTACCAGGAGTATCGATGGCTTCTTCAGGTATTTCAACACGAGAAACCGGAGCAGCGGCTCACGATGAAGGCCCCGGCCCATATGGGCAGCCTCCGGTCGTTGACGAGACACGTACCAGAAGCCTTGATCGTTCAACTGCATCGCGATCCCGCAACTTGTGTGAGCAGCGTTTGTAGTCTCGTCTCCACCTTCCATCGTGGTGTATCGGATGACATTGATATACCGCGGATGTCTGATCTGGTGCTCCAGCTCTACGAGACTTGGCTGAGGCGAAACCTTGCCTTTCGCGAAGCCCCAGCCGGCAGAATTTATGATGTGTATTTTGATTCCCTGGTCTCTGACCCAATCGAGACCGTCAGGGGCATCTATGCATATTTCGATCTTCCATGGAATGATGCCATCGTTTCCGCACTGGAAGATTACATAGACAAGAATCCAAAGCATAAACATGGCAAGCATCACTATTCTGCCTCAGATTTTGGGCTGAGCGAGGCTGGAATCGCTGATCGCCTCAAGTTTTACTATGGCGAGTATATATCACTCTGAATTCCGACTGTGGAGCTGGACCGCGCCAGCGTAAGGCCGGGGATCCTGCTGGGGACATGCAGGACGAACGGTGCGGCTCGATTTGCAGGCGAACATGGATGATAGGTGTAGTTGGGAGCAACGATAAGGATCGATCCCCGGCCGCCTTGTTTCAGGGACTTCAGGAAGAATGGCAATATCTGAATACATCATCGAAACGGAGGGGCTCGTCAGGCGATTTGGCGACCTGGTCGCTGTGGACGCGATTGACTTGCGTGTTCCGCAGCAAAGCGTGTACGCGTTCCTCCGGTCGTTTCCGGCCGAGTTTGGAGTTACCGTATTCCTGTCGAGTCATTTGCTGTCAGAGGTCCAGCAAACCGCAAGCCATATAGGAATCATCAACAATGGTCGATTGCTCTTCCAAGGGTCACTCAAGGACCTTGAGGCGCTGAGGACACACCGGATCTACCTTGCTGTGGACAAACCCGAGGATGCGGCCTCGGTCATCCGCGAGGCTGGGTGGCAGGTCACATCACGCTCTGATAACCAACTCGTGGTGGAATCGAAAGAAATGGTGGATGGTGCAAGAATCAACTCGATGCTGGTGAACAACGGATTCGAGGTGCATCGACTGAGTGCTGAGAACTGGTCGCTGGAGTCAGTCTTTATGGAGCTGACCTCTTCACCCCACTAGAGACTAGGAAACACCGTGGAATCGCTCTTGAAAGCCATGCGCTCAGAATTAATCAAGATCAGAAGGACGCTTGCTCTCTGGTCGGCGCTCGTCGTGCCGGCCGCGATCTTGTTCTTCTACTTTGTCCTTTACTCACGCCCAAGCGGCGCCGACCTCCTCAAGGGACGAAACGCGTGGATGTGGATGACTCAAAACGCTCTCATCTTGTGGTCTCTGATCATGTCGCCCCTGTTTGTGGCAATGGAGACTGCCTTGCTGGCATCCCTCGAACACCGGGCCAGGATGTGGAAGCATCTCTTCGCTCTCCCGGTACCTAGATGGTCTATCTATGTAGCCAAGCTCGTGGCTGGCACAGCGCTGGTTGGTTTGGCTATGGCCAGCATGCTGGTGTGGATACTCTTGACTGGGAAAGGAATCGAGGCATTCAATCCTGGCATTGGGTTTGAGAAACCTATCCCTCTTGCCGCTGTGACGCTCCTTCTTGGTATGGTCTATGTGGCCTCGTGGTTCATCATCTCGATCCACACTTGGATCGCCATGCATTGGCACAGCTTCGTCATTCCAATTGCCGTGGGAACGGTGAGCATCTTCATAGCTCTCATTGTCACACAGAGCAGCTTCTGGTGGCTGTTTCCTTGGGCACTGCCGGCAAACGTCGAAAACACGATCTTTTCTTGGCTGGCCGGAGAACCAACTCATCCGGTGGGCCTCGCCTGGAACGCGGTCGGCATCAGCCTTGTGGGTTTCCTGGCGGCTGGGGGCTTGGGCTGCTGGGAAGTGACACGCCGGGATGTCACATAACGCACGTCAAGCCGCCTAACATCTCGACAGACCGCGTGAAAAGTCGCTCCGCTTCCCGCAGACAACGCGGGAGTTCGAAGCTTACAGCAGTCTGGCGGCCCGCGAGCGGTCGCAACACACCATGGTGCGCTTGTTGTTGGATGTCACACCAGAAGAAAGCGCAGTTGTTGCACCTCAGTCGGGCAAATCGCCAAGAATGTCCTGCAGATTGTTCTTGTACTCCCTGAAGGCAAGCCTTCCCTTCTCGGTGAGGTTCGCGCTGCTGTGGGGTTTCTTGCCTCTGAATTCCTTTGTGATGTCGATGTACCCGGCCTCTTGGGGTTTGGCCAGGTGTGTGGCGAGGTTGCCCCACGTAAGTCCGGTCATGCGAGCCAGGAAGACGTAGTCTGCGCTGTCGACGACATAGAGATAGGTGAGCACCATTAGTCTGGCCGGCGCATGTATGATCGGATCGATGTCGGCGAGCGGGTGCCGTTCGTCTTGGATGCCGGGATCGGCCATCTCATGCACCCCGGGGCGGAATTCCTTCAATGGGGAGCGGATTCTCGCGCAATAGGCGAACGAAAAGTGTCATACCGACGAGGAACATGATGCCCGTCGCTGTGCCGAAGGTAATCGGGAAGCCATGGTTGGCGACATGGTAGTTGGAATACAACCACTCGCCCACCAGGGGAGAGAGACCAACCAACAGGCCATAGACGTACAGCCGGCTGAAGCCCAAGAGAATCGCGGCTAGGCTGAAGACGATCAGAAGCATCAGCCCGAAGCCTATGGTGATCATCTGTCCTGGAACGCTTCCAAAGTGAGAGGCGACGAACACACCAAGGATCAGGGCCACCAGATTCAGGGGGAGCATCACGAGGTTGAATCTCATCAACCTAACTTTGCCCGGCTGGCCCAACCGCATACTCCCGGTGCGAGAGGTGACAACATTTGTTCTGAGCCACTTGATGACCAGGAAGGCGAATCCCCAAAAGGGCAGGAAAACCACCGTACTCCAGAAATCGCCCAACTTGCGGCTGAGGAGGGGAGCGAATCTGGGGGGACTGCGAGTTTTCTCCCCGCCATTGGCCTCTTCGTCGACTTTTCACACAGACTCTCGCTGGATTGCACCGAGGGATCGGCGCGATTTGCAGGCCAATCTGCATGATCGGGATGGCTTGCGGGGCACGAAATCGGCCGAACCCCGGCCGCTGCCTGCCCTCCCGGCAGGACACCGGGACGGTGTGGCGGTCAGCCTGTCCCCCGGCCTGACTGCCAGGACAGGCTGGACGGACAGCCTGCACCGAACCCAGCCTGCCCAGGACGCAGTCCAGGGTCCAAGGAGCTCATAGGCGTTGGTGGGGGCTTCGATAAGATTTCGGGCCTTCGGGAGAAACAACTTATGAAAGCCATCCTTTCTCTAAACAGAAGACCCTGGCTCTTCACACTTGTGTTTGTTCTTTTCTGGGTCATGTTCAACATCTTGGTCGTACTTGCACTGAGGTTGATCCCTCAATCGAAAGTACTTTCTCAAGTTCCGGTACCCTGGGCGCCGTTGTTGTCTCATGTCTTGACGGTCTTCATCGTGGCACCTTTCCTGCTGGGCTTCCCTGGAAAGGAGATCGAGTTCTAGCTTCATTCGCCTGACAGAGCTTGCAGCGGAGGGGTGGGTACGCACCGGCAAAGTGGCATTGTTCAGGCGAATGGCAGGTTCCGCCTTGTGAGTTGGTTCTCCCCACCCGCCGCCAACGCAAGCCCTTAGGCAGCCATCGATGCCTGATGGCGTCTTCCCAGAGGAATGTATATGAATCCCGATTCACTATTCAATCGAAAACCGTTTTTTGATGAACTCACGGGTGGTCCGGAGCGCGCATGCGTGATAGTGGGCGCAGCGATATTTGATGCCCATTTGGACGATATGTTGCGGAGTTCTCCGGTCAGCGACAAGGGCGAGCCCAATAACCTTCTGAATGCAAGAAATGACTTTGCTCCTTTGCGAGACTTTGGCTCGCGCATAACGTATGCCTGCCTGCTGGGAGCAATTGATAAGAGTGCGATGAGAGATCTCCGCACCATCAAGAACGCCAGGAACCTGTTCGGTCATAGTGAATTGGGTCTCGGCTTCCAGAATCAAGAGATCAAAGGCATGCTACGGAAGCTGAAGACTCCGGATCTGATCACTGAATTGTCCTTAGAGGAACTCGCATTTCCCACACCAGATTCAGCTCCTCGAGCGCGATTTGTATGGACCGCGGTATTGCTTGTCGGCTATCTGATGAGAAGAACCAAGGTATTGAAGAAGCGACGCCTCAAGGCGGCCCCAGAATTCATACCCCAATTATGGCCTCGGCCGATATTGATACGGTCGAGACGAACGAGATCGGGTCATAGGCAACAGAATCTTTCAAGGAGATGGGTTGATCAGCGACAATTGGAATTCCCGGAATATCGGGGGTGTGTGACAATCCAGCTTCTTGTCAGGAGGGAGGTTGGATGGTCACAGATCAGCAGGGGACAAGGCTTTGGAAGCTGATGAAGAGCCAGAAGACGCCGGCCAATGCAGCAGCGAAAGCAAGGATGGACGAGAAAACCGCCCGCAAGTAGCGGGATCTAGGACGACTGCCCGGAGAAGCGAAGGCTGAACACAGCTGGCGCCCGCGGCCGGATTCCTTCGCGGAAGCCTGCGACGAGGTGAGAGATAAACTGGATGTCAACCCTGGCCTCGAGGTCAAGACCTTGCTTGAGGTTCTCCACCGCCGAGCGGATGTCGGCAGTGAGTTCGCTGGAAGGCGCTACCTCGAGTGACAGGGCTTCTGACATGGCTTCGGGAAATCTAGGGAAACGTGCGACCAGGCACCAAACCACCATGAGCTGAGCCACACAGCCAAGCGAGAACTCTAGTTTTGCGCGAAAGCTGACCTTGGGCCCGACACGCCCCCAAGAACTGATCTCGACGTGGCGTAGGGCTTCAGTGTGGGAGGAATAGCCGACGCCCGGGGCAGTTGATGCATTTCAACTGGTTAGGCGGACCACATTGTGCGTATCGATGATCCCAGCCCCCATTGGGACCCAGATTCTCTCTTACTCTGGCAAAGCTTCCCCCAGGAGCCCCTTTATGGCTCCGCCAAATGCGGCCGCTTCATCGGGGCCTTTTGCAGTGATGATTAGGCCGTCATGCTGTACCCTCGCATAGGTGCATGTTGCTCCATAGGGCTCTAGCCTCTTGCATACATCGGAGCCAAAGCCAAACCAAGCAGTTGCCTCTCTCCCATCCAAGAGACCCGCCTCGCCCAGAACGAGCGGGCCATGGCAAAGCGCAGCCAACAATCTGCCCTCATCAACCGTCTCCTGCGCTATGCGATGGGCTTCTGGATCGTGAGTATAGATCAGGGTCTCGTTACCGATGAAAACGACGGCATCGTAGTCTTCCACATGCACATCGGCCAGCAATATGTCCGGCTGTAGGGTCGGCCCTCCCTCGTTATCGGGCAAGGGATTCAACGTATAGGCGCCCACCACAATCTCGTAGCCAACACGCAAGAGGGGTGATCGGGTCCCATTGAATTCAACGGGGTCAAACTGATTGCTCACGATGAACAATAGCGCGCCGGTGCGCTCAAACGCTAGAACCACAGGTTCAGGTGGCGGAACCGGGCTTGCCGTTGGGGGCAGGGACGTACCCGTCGGCGAAGCACGAATCGGGGTCAGGGTGGGCGGAGGCGGCGCTGAAGGGGAGGCCTCATGGGGGGCTCCTGGCTGACAGGCGACAAGCAGAAGCGCAATCAGCATTACACACGCAAGGCGATGCGGATGCATGTTTCCTCCTTTGAGATGCTTTCGGCCCACTCCAGAGCGATAGTGGGATCTGTTTGTGGCGCACAAGGAATTCCCTGGCAAGGCTGAATGTGGGTTGAGGGAACTCAAGACCGAGGCATCCATTCCAAGAACCCGTAATCGGGGTCCGCTCCGGGGAGCGCCTGGGTTCAGGTCCGAGCCAGATGTCGGGTGCGCTGCACTCATGTCGGATTCCTGCGTTTCCGGAAGCCGTTGCTGGCGCCATTATCGTCTGCTCTTGTAGCACCACCAAGAATCACCGCCATCATCTAGGCCTGCCCGGAACCTCGAAGTGGCACCGCGGCCGGGATAATGGCTGCCTCCCCGTATGGCCAAATCTCCATCGGAACATAGCGGCCATTTCTTCATCTCATCTTTGCGGATATTCCTGAATGGGCCCATTGTACGTCTTCAAGGCATTTGGGGCACATTTGCGCGCTTGCTAAGAGAATATTCTCCGCCTTGTATTTGTGGTCCATCGCCATTGGCCATGGAACCCCAGGTTCCATTTCCTGCGATATCTCAGAATCGCTCGCTTGATCTCCTCCGCTCTTCCAAAGTAGACATCTTCCGGCGTGAGATTGTCAAGCGATTCATGGTAGCGTTCCCTCTTGTAGTATTCCACAAATGCGCGGATCGCGGTTTCACGTTTCCATGGGTATTCATGATTCCGCAGTTTGATCACATTCTTCATCGAGCGGTGGTAGCGCTCGATCTCCCCCAGGGTCATCGGATGGTACGGTGCACCTCGGACATGATCGATGTCGTTGCGCTGAAGATACCTCTTCGGTTCGCCAGAAAGGTAGCAGGGGCCGTTGTCCGAGAGCAGTCTGGGACAGTGCCCCTCCCCGACCCGGCCCAGATCTGTCCTTGATAGGCCCATCTCGTGCGTGTCCTGGACATCTCCGGCGCTCATGGTCTTGCATAGCTTCCACGCCAGGATGTATCGGGAGTAGTCATCCAGTACCGATGAAAGGTAGTGCCAGCCCCAGCCCAGCGCTTTCAGGTATGTGAAATCGGTCTGCCGGAGCTCGTTCAGTCGCCTGGTGGGCTTCTCATGCTTCTCCCTGGCAGAACCCATCTGGAAAGCCGGACCGGTAACCAGGTCAAAACCCTTCAGAATGCGGTATACGCTTGATTCTGAGATGCAATAGCCATCCGTATCGGTGACGTGCCAGGCAAGCTGCCGGGGTGACTTGTCCGGGTTCTGCAGCGCATACCGCACCACCTGGTCACAAACGATGTCCGGGATCCGGTTCCAGAAACGTCTTGGCCTGGGCTTGAGATGGTTCAACCCATCCAGCCGTTCCTTCCGGTAGCGCTGATACCAGCGATACACCGCCCCGGTGTCGTTCCGGGAGATTGTGCTGCGGCGCACGTCCAGTTCTTCCATGGTCTTGTGGATAGAAAGCTCGGAGCGCTCCACGAGGTGGTTACTCTTGATTCTCTCGGCCTGTGATCAACGCACACCTGCACTGCGTGCGGCGCAGGTGTCATTCGTCCGACATCGTGTCCATGCCGAGCAGGCTTCTTTTGGAGCACTTTATGCCGAGAAGCAGTCGAACGCTGCCGAGGCGATGGAAGAGTTGGTTACTCCGATACCGATCGATATCGAGGAATGGACCGGAGAAACACCTAATCGCGGAGAAGCCGGCGACCAACGCCGCTTGGCGATGCCCAAGGAGCGCACCAAACTTGACCGGACCTGCACCGGAAGGGGGGCGCCCACCATCACGGTGGGTGCCAGAAAGACTCCAAACGAGGCCTTCCTAGAGAGAGAACTCCTCCTCCTCAGGCGCGCCCGGGGAAACTCGAACCCCCAACCTACTGATTCGAAGTTTTACGACTTCGAATCCATGGGGTTGTTCAACGTGCTTCTGGGTTTGTTCTAGAGTGATGGCAACAATCAAGAAGTCTATCGCCTCCATCGCTTACATACGAAGCACTGGGTTTGCAGTACAACTGCAGTACGCTCTTCTCCTCCCTTCTTATAGTTGCCGGATTGCACAACAGATTGCGATGTGATACTCGATCCGCGTAGCAGGATACGACCGCGTTGAACTCTCCCTGCTTGAGGCGGGAAGGAAATATGTGTCTCCGTCACGTTAGCCGTGAATGATTGATATGCAAAGCCATAAACCTAGCCAACAAGAGATCAGCAACTGACACAATCGCTCGTTGCACACATACTCACAATAATGAATGAGGAAATCATCCAAGATGATCCGAGAAAGCGAGAAATCCATTGTCAGCACTTCTAGCAATCGATGGCTAGAGAGCTGGGCGTTGCATGAGTTGAATATTGCCAATTGAGCTCCATACTTCAAGAATCGCCCCCTTGATCGGAAGCAGAGTTGTAGCACTTAGAAGGAATCATGCTGACATTGAATCATCAGATTGTGGAATCACAATACATAATCCACTTGTTGGACTCGCTGCAATCAGACCAGCAAATGGAATCTTCAGAAAGGAGATTTATCCGAATTCTGGTACGATTTCTCTGGCAAGGAAGCGCATTGCACCTGTGAAGTTCCCAACCGATCCTTCAAATCCACCTGTGTCTAGGTCAATTCCGGCCGCCATAGGGACTGCAAGTACGTGATTGAACCCAAGGTCCAAAACCCGACGTTGAAGCCCCTCCATTACTTGTTCCTTCGTTCCGTAAACAATGGGATCGAGTACGTCGAAGTAGGGAATCTGATCTTCTGGTTTGATTGAATCTCGATATCCTAATACATCGTAGATAGCATCAATTGCTTCATTGTGCTTCAGCCTACCATCGGTGAAAATGATCCAGACCAGTCGGCCACGAGTGATTTCGTTAATGTCACGACCGAGTGCATCACAATTCTTCTTGAGCGCTTCAATGATCCGCCTTACAAGAACATCGTCCCCCCATTCAACGCCAATTCCATTAGCATGTTCCGCTGCGACACGGGGCATCAACTTGGTTCCTTGACCTATGGCGACCCATATGGGAGGATGAGGCTTCTGAATGGGTTTGGGGCTAAGCGCCACATTCTTGATCTCGAAATGATCTCCCTTATAGCTGGCGCGATCTTGAGTCCAAAGCAGTTTCTGTATTTCAATTGACTCCCGAAGAATTGCGACCCTTTGCGCTGGTACTGGAAAATCCTGGCCCCAAGCCCGATATTGGACCTCATCATCGCCAGCGCCGATACCCAGGTTTATCCGCCCACCTGAAATATTGTCAAGGGATGCAACCATCTTTGCGATCAGTGGCGGGATGCGTCGCACTGCTGGTGTTGCCATCGGTCCTATACGAATTTTCTCGGTCGCATCGGCAAGGGCGGCCAATAGAGTGAACACTTCGAAGTATTCAGTGTCTGCTGGGACATAAGGGGCGTGTCCCATTATGTTGTCCTGGGTCCATGCAGCTTCAAAGCCCAGAAGCTCTGCCTCTTTCCATATGGCTCGCGTGTCGCTGAATGTCCAATTGTTGCCATGTGCAAATATGCTGAATTCGAGCCTTGACATCGATTTCCTTTCGCTATTCTATGCGCGGTCAATACGAATGGGCGGGACTCTCGCCAATCATCTTCTTCAATCCCTCCGATGGTGCAATAGGGGCGGTGCTAACATCCACAATAGTCCTGCGTATTACTTCATCAGAGAAAAGGAAAAAGCCCAAAGATCCTGTGGCTAAGAATCATCCATATGAGGCGGGGAACAAGCCCGAACCCTTCAGAAATCTCGCATTAGAGATTTGCCTGTGTCCTCCACCGTCGATGTGTTGCTCGACCAGCCAAGAGGAGGTCTTCTCTTGTGCCAATTCGGACACGGCCCGATCACTTTATTGCGGAGGATTCGATCCCCGAATTCTCTAAAAGCAGCCAGAGATGTCCACCGCGTAGTATTCATGCAATCCGTGATAACCACGCACCTGCCCGCATCAATAATCATCCATACCCGTAGGGAATATGCTGATCGGGGCTTCGCGAAAGGGCAGAAGCCCCGATCACCTATGCCTATTTGATCGTCGCGTTCATGAGCACGTTAGTGAACACCATCTTTGCACCGGATAGCGGGCACGTAAGATGTGGAAATTCGAAACGATCACCACGGACCGCTTGGACTTCGATAGGTGCCGCAAGAATGATGAAGGGCCTATCTTCGTACATGATCGATTGTGCCTCGAACATCATTCCTCTATATTCTTCTGGATCAACTGTCACAAATCCGGCATTGATCAACGCGTCAAACTCTTCGTTACAGTAGCCGGGGAAGTTTAGCCCACTGCTTCCCCATTCGATAGAAACACATGACGATGTCCAGTTTAGTTGGATTGGGGCGAATACATCAGTATACATGCTGTAGATGAGCATGTCATAGTCACGGTAATTTAGAAGGTCGGTCAATACTCCCGCCTCTAAACCCTCCACTTCAACCGCAATGCCAATTTCCGATAAGGAGGCAGTGATCATATCCGCGATCGTCAACTCAACCGGATTCTCCAACTGATAGGCCAACCGGAACTCCAATGGAAGCCCATCTGCTGTCTCGAGGACGCCATCTCCATCGTTATCCATATAGCCTGCTCCGGCCAAGATACTCTTGGCTTGGTCTAGGTCATAGGGTGTTACCGTCAATTCAGGATTGACCTTACCTGGCATGACCGACGGGCAAGCCCAATTCGTTGGACAGAGCTCTCCATACCCCAGCAAAGCCACATCGAGTATTTGTTGCCTGTCAATGGCATAGTCTATCGCCTCACGAACCTTTGGATCTTCAATGGCCGGGTGCTTGTCGCCTGCAGGATCAACGTTGAATTCAAGCTCATATTTATCTGAAGCAAGCAATTCGTAGATGGCGGCGTTGGGGTTTCCTTTCAAAGCTTCAACGTATTCTGCTCCCAGATTGGCCGTCATGTCTATTTCACCACCCAGGAAAGCATTAACTAGCGCGTCCGTATTTGCATACATCTGAAGCACAATACGATCGATAGGGGGCTTTCCATAATGGTAGTCGGGGCGTGCATCAAAGACGACATGACTTCCCGGTTCCCATTCCGTTACCACATATGGACCCGCCCCGCTTGGCGGGAAATTCTCATATTCAAACACATTGTCTTCAGTTAGAAGATCTGTTACCGATGGAGGTAACGGATACAGTGTAATCAATTCGACATCAGCCAAGTAGGGGACCGGCACTTTCGTGTTTACCTTGAACGTCAGGTCATCTATCACCACGACGGATTCAAGTTGCTCGGTTGTCTTGTATATGTAGGATAGACTTGGCATTGAGGCGTACCATTCAAGAAACCCTGCTGCAACTTGAGCATCTATTGGCTCCCCGTTCGAGAACGTAATCCCTTCATTCAATTTGAGGGTCCATGACTTGGCGTCTTCCGACATTTCCCAGGATTCCATAAGGCGAGTAGGAATCGCTCTGCAACCCTCACCTTTTCCAAAGTAAGGCTCATTGACAAGATCCGAAAGCCACCAAGCAGCCGTGCATCCAGGCTGCATCCAGCAGTCAATAGGAGTCAACCATCCAACCCGCAATACGACTGGCTCTTCTGATACTGCAGTTGGCTCGGGCTCCTCCACTTCCTCACTCACCTCCGTCGGTACACCCACCTCTTCCGGGGGACCTGTCTCCTCGACGGTGGGTGTAGCAACCCCACCACATCCTGTGACGAGAAGTGAAATGACCACAAGCAGTCCGAACAGCAAACTGAGTCTTCTACTCATTGCAGATCTCCTCCATCAAGGGGTAGCATTCTTCGAAAACTCGGCCCGAATCAGATCATCTTCTAGTCCAGATATTCCTCGGGTTGTTCTCCTCCTTTCAGCTGAATTCTGGCACGATTTCCTTTGCTAGATGGCGCATCGCCCCGACGAAATTGCCTTCAGACCCCTCCAATTCGCCAGTATCAATTTCGATCCCGACAGCAATGGGAACAGCAATGACATGATTGAAACCAAGGTCGAGAACTCGCCTTTGAAGCCCTTCGCAAATCTGATCAGCCGTGCCATAGACAAGAGGATCGACGACATCAAAGTATGTGTGCTCCGGGGTTGGCCTAGGCGCATCTTCTGCTCTCACCACATCGTATAGCCCCTCGATAGCCATGTCATGGTCGAGAGAGCCATCGGTGAAGACGATCCAAACCAGGCGCCCGCGGGTGATCTCGGATGAATCACGGCCCAACCGATCGCAATTCCGTTCCAGCGCATCAGTGATCTGCCTCACGACGTCGTCAATCCCCCACTCCACTCCGATGCCGTCGGCCAGCTCTGCCGCGACTTTGGGCATGAGCTTTGTGCCTTGCCCGATCGCCACCCAGATCGGGGGATGTGGTTTCTGCACAGGTTTCGGGCTGAGGGCGGTGCCTTCTACGCGAAAATGCTCACCCTCAAAGGTCGCCCGCTCCTGCGTCCACATTAACTTCATGATCTGAATTGATTCCCGCAGCATTTGCACTCGCTGCGCTGGTGCCGGAAAATCCTGTCCCCAGGCCCGGTACTGGAACTCATCATCCCCGGCGCCTATCGCCAGGTTCACCCTGCCATTAGAGATGTTATCGATCGACGCCACCATCTTCGCGAGCAATGGCGGGATTCGCCGTGGGACGGGGGTAGCCATGGGGCCAATGCGGATCTTGCTGGTCGCCTGTGCAATAGCGGAGAGCAGAGTGAAGACTTCAAAATAGCCAATATCCGCCGGCACATAGGGGGAATGCCCCATAATGTTATCCTGAGTCCAAGCAGCTTCAAATCCGAGACGCTCCGCCTCCTGCCATATGGCGCGCGTGCCTTCGTAAGACCAGTTGTTCCCGTGAGCGAAAATGCTGAAGCCCAATCTCTCAGCCATGTGCGTCCCTTCCTAGGTGATCATGCCCACGCCATTGGATTCTTTGATGTTCATCTTCCTCAAGGGGATGTGCTGCGCTCGCCAGACGCTCTTAACCACAGGAAGGATCTACTGCGAGCCCTGCACTCTTCCCATCAGGGAACCTCTCGTTGGTGGTCGTCACCAATCTGGCAGAGATTTCCATTCTGCCCAGCCGATTTCCCGGCCAGGCCAGGCAACACTCTCAAATGGCCAAGCCATCTCAATCCAATGATGAGAGAACTCATCGAGCTCCTCTTCAAGCCCACTGCCAAGAGCATCTTCGCGCGCCCATACATACACTTCTGCTTGGTAACCTTCTTTTTCAGTTGGCATCACATAGAGGCATCCAATTTCACGGGTATCTTCGGGGTTCCGCACAGAGTAGACAAAAGCTCCACGTGTATGCCAGAAGAAATGAAAGTACCCAACATCTGCAATCGCTTCCTGGAAACTCTTGTCCTCATACCAATCATTCTCAGGGCCGAAGACGCCCTCTAGGTGATCAATACTCGACACGCAGGCTTCATAATGCTTGGCGACTGAATCCATGTTCAGATGCAAGGGGAGCAGTTTAAATCTGTCACTGTCAAGGGTGTCAGGAACTGCAAAGCTATCAGCGACCAATCTGCGCGGGACCAGCGCATACGAGGGTGGGTTTCCTGACCAGTTCTGTGGGTCTTTGTCGGGAAGCTCAAACCAATCGACCCACGGCGTCTTCCTCCCGGGCCATGTGATGGCTTCAAATGGCCATTGCTCGGGAACCCAGCTCTCGGCAAACTGGTATATTTTCTCGCCTAGCTCTCGTAGGTCGTCACTGCGCACCCAGCTCACGACTTCCGCTTCATAGCCAAGCTTGCGCGTGCCATAAACGTAGAGACACCCGAGCTCCTCCCGTTCATCGGGCGTCATGATTCCATAGGTGAAAGAAGCTCTCAATCTCCAGAGCTTATCAAGGTAGCAGGCATCACTCAATCCAAAGAGCATATCTCCGGGCAACTCAAGGCCGGGATTGAGGATCTCCAAACCCGGGTTCTGAATCATGTACTCTCTCACATGCCGAACCGCATGAACGTCCTTCACCCACGAGGCCAGGCCGATCGGGGCAAGAATCACCCCCTCCACTTCGATCCGAGTGGGCACTTCGAAGCGGTCAGGCACTAGTTTGCGAGGATACATCTGCTACCTCCTTGTTCTTAATTCTTTGCAGTTCCAGTTGCGCGCTCGAAGCTGTCAAACACTGGCGCCATATATGTTGCTGCAGCAGGTTCAGTTGAATATGAGAATTGCCATCTTGTCTCATATGCGCTTGGCATGTCTCATCCGTCGCCTATCGGATTTATCCACGCTGGCCTGGATTCGGCCCGTTCATGCCTGTTGCGCTCTGCAATCAGCGTCAAAGGACTTCCAAGGGAGTTGGCGTTTCAATCGGATGTGTGGGAATATTCGCTTGTCGATAAGGAAATGCCCTATACGCTGCAGGCATTGATATGTGTACATCGCTAGTCAATGCTGCTTTGCCATTTGGCTTGCAGCAGATTATCCCGAGGAATGGATTACATAGAATTGGAGCACTCATGTATATTCAACTCATGACAGCAACGCGCCATTCAAGGTGCAGGAATGTCATTCTGTCATTATCTTGGTGGCTAGAATAGCATATTCTATCTGCGAATACAAGATTTGATGTTATTATCTCATAATCTATGGCAGGGGAGGTGGGAGCATGGCTGTATCAATGGAAAGTTCATTGGACCATCTGGATCTTCAGATATTGAAGCACCTGACGCAGGATGGTCGTAGATCCTTCCAGGAAATTGCGGATGATTTGGGAGTTTCGTATGGCACAATCCGCAACCGCTACCTGAAGATGTGCGAAAACAACAGACTTCGCATCGTTGGCTGGATGGAGCCTGCCCAGGTTGGATTACATGCCTTCGCTCATATTCGCATTATTGTGGATGCACCATTCTTGGAAGAGATCGCACAGCGCATTGCCCAATTTCCTGAGGTGAACTGGCTTGCTCGAGTAATCGGCGAATTTGATCTTGCGGCCGAGGTATCGTGCCCGGACATCGATCATCTGAATCATCTAATTGATCAAAGGATCAACAGAATGGAGGGGGTCAGGCAGACAAGGGTTGCTCTCTATACGAAGACCTATAAGACTATCACCCTGCCCAATATCGAAATGGTCGAGAGATTGCTTCAGGCTGCGGATCTTGAAGATGGGGGATAGGCAGGTGTCGAAGGCCAAGTCAGTCATGCTTTCCGAAGGAATATATTCACTCTTGAGACTGGGCTCGGATACTCCTTGGGCAGCACAATCACGGTCTTGAATTCCTGACAGAGGAGTCAGAGGTGGCGCTTTCCATGGGGAGTTACAGCGTGTTCTGGCGTCCATCCTCTCCAGGAAAACGGGACAACTGAGTCCACACTGGCCATAGTTTCTATCAAGATATAGGCATTCTGCACCGGAACTGCACCGGAGACGGTGAGGGAAGGCGGCTCACAGACCCTGCCTGTGCAAGGAGGCCGAGGCAACTGGCAGGACGATCCATCCTCGTAGGCTACTGATGCGGCATCTCGTCCGTGCTCACCAAATGCAGCGCCATGTGAGTTCGTTCCCGGCACGATGCTGCTCCGACATGCGGCTGGGCAACGGTTTGATCGGGCGCAGAGCCCCATCGCCTTTTCCCATTGTTGGAAGCTCAGTTCTCGCCAACGGGTAATGACTATTCCCATCGAGCGCCGCCAAAAGGCCCCTGTTGATCCTACGCCTACAGATGCCCGCTTTCGGATCACGCGGGAAATCAACCAAGCTGTACCAAGACGCACCAGGACATGGAACCCGAGCGGCCATGACTCATGGTGGCAAATCACTGATGCGAACGGGGTGTATGCACTCTCGATAGAGTCGAGGTACGTTCCAAATGCTCAGGAGTTGCCCATCGGATTTGTTAGTGAATTGTGTAACAAGCCATGAAGGAGACCGTTATCTATATTACCAATCTGCCAGCGGGGGCTTGGCCACAGATTATCACTCTGACGAAGCAATTGAAAGGCATCTCTCTACGGACTTGAGCAATAAGGAGTCTGGCCGGGCTTCGTGATTCGAGAGGGCGAGACGGCAGGTGTTGGGGCGAAATCCTGGCGAGGTACCGCGAGGGAGCAGGGAGACCGGTCTTGGCGTTGCTGGCCTTCCGATGGCGTGCTGCCTTGGCAAGATGCCTACCAAGCTGAATGAAGCAGTCTTGTCGGATCTGCTGGTCTGATGGATCGGATTGTCGCAGGTGAATACCATTCCCTGGATTGCCGGGAATTGTATGGGAACCCTTCCGAAAGGGGAGTGAGCTGATGAGCAATTCTGGAAAGATCATGTTGGTCAGCGCGTTGGCGGCGACCGTGCTGTTGGCTGCTTCGATAGCCAGTGTCGGTGCCCAGTCCGCACTCACGCCTGAGGAGGAATTGGGGAAATCCATCTTCTTCGACAGCACTCTTTCTCTGAACAAAAACCAATCCTGTGCCTCCTGCCATGATCCTGGATGGGGCTGGACCGGCCCAGATGAGGATACGAACGCCCACGGTGCTGTGTATGAGGGCTCGGTTCCGGGACGATTTGGCGATAGAAAACCTCCCAGCGCAGCATACGCCACCTTGAGCCCCATCTTCCACATAGACAAGAAGGGACTATGGATCGGAGGCAATTTCTGGGATGGCCGTGCAACGGGGGAGCGTCTCGGGAATCCGGCAGCCGACCAGGCTCAGGGCCCCTTCCTCAATCCGAATGAGCAAGCTCTTCCGGACAGCGCATGCGTTGTCTATCGCGTCTGCAATGCGACATACTCAGTCTCCTTCGACGATGTCTTCGGCGCGGAGGCCTGTGACATCGAGTGGCCAGCAGGGATTGAATTGGCCTGCGAGACCGAAGGATCCACAATCGCGCTGGGTGCTGACGATCGGGCCAGATCGAATTCAAGCTACGACGATATTGCATTGGCAATCGCCGCGTATGAGGCGTCCCCTGAAGTAAACGCTCTTACATCCAAATACGATTACACATTCATGGGGATGGCGAAGCTGACACAAGAGGAACGATGGGGTTTTGCCCTCTTCCAGGGTAAGGGGCAATGCAAGTCGTGCCACATCAGCAATGGGCAACAGCCGCTATTCACTGACTTCACCTTTGACAACTTGGGGATACCGCAGAACCCCGAGAATCCGGCTGGTGTCGGCCCCGCCTTCGTCGATCCTGGCTTGGGTGGCTTCCTGATGAGCGCTGGCTATCCCGAGGACGTGTACCTGGCCGAGTGGGGAAAGTTCAAGGTGCCTACTCTCCGCAATGTTGATCTGCGGCCTGCTGAAGGGTCGGTCAAGGCCTACGGCCATAATGGCTACTTCAAAACTCTTGAGGGGATCGTCCACTTCTATAACACCCGGGATGTTTTGGGTGAATGTCCTGGCCCATACACGGAGGAGGAGGCCCTGGCAGCGAATTGCTGGCCAGCTCCGGAAGTGTTTGACACTGTCAATCATGACGAGTTGGGCGATCTCGGGCTAACGCCGGAAGAGGAAGCCGCGATTGTCGCATTCCTGAGAACTCTCTCGGATGGCTATCAGCCGTGATCTAGCTTCACTGAGTGAAAACCATCGAGTCGTCCTGCCTGTCCATTGTCAAGAGACCCGCCCGCCGTGGCGGGTCTCGATTCAGATAGTTGAATACTCCTGATATTCGAGTTTGCTAGGGCCCAGACGGCCTCCACAGAGCCATAGGCTTTCTACGCAACAACATGCGCTTTGAGGATATGTGGGATAAGTGGATCCATCGCCTCCACGGCGCGCACGGGGGGATGACGCATCTGCACCGGAACTGCACCGGGGATGTGGAGGGAAGGCGGCTCTGGCAATCCAGTTGCGTCTATGCGCGAATGTGGTTCAGGCGCGCGCAGAAACCTCTCGACCTGTCCGGACGTCAGGGCGCCAGCACTAGACAGACCGAATCTTCTAACAATTCCCTAAAACTCCGACGTCGGAGTTCAATGCGTGACCACAACTCTTTTGCCTCCAAGTTGCAGAATCTCCCACGCTCTGGCGATAGACGGGGGGACCTCCACTTCGCTATTCTAGAAGAATGCCTGAAGAAGAAGAGATTATCGCCTGGTTCACATCCCGGTTCGGTACACTGCCGACGCATTCCGCCGCCAGGGTAGTCAAACGAACCGACGACTACGCCGTGGTGGAGCAGCTCCTGATTGACGGTGAGACTATCGCCCTTTGGGTCGTCCGGTACGAATCCAGGCTGTGGACCTGCTGGCCTGTGAGGGGTCGGGATAGGGACATGATGATACTCTAACATGCAGAGTAGACGGGAACTCTGGGCTAGCGAGAGGAAGGTATGAGCGCGATCTATCCTCGCAGGGATCCGGATTGAGCCAAGCTGGGGAATCCGTCGTTCTGGAGTGGGAGGCAGCCGGTTGAGGTTCCGTGTCACTCCAAATGTAAATGTTGACGAACGGGAATGGTTCTACCAAGAGATAATGTTGACGAGTCATGCTTGCCATTCCTCCTCTTCTCAGATTGTATGAATAGAGTTTCATGAACATCCTGTTCTTGGCCGTCTTTGGCCTCGGGAAGGGCATGCAGCTCTTGCAGCGTCTGCCATATCTCTTCTCGGAGCTTGCGGGGGTTGGTATCAGTACGAAGCTGTTCTAGCTGCTTGCGTGTGGCCGAATCGAGCTCCACAGACTAGCCATTGGGCGGAATCCGCCTTCCGCCTGTGACGGTGACCTGAAGAAAGATGCAATCGCCCGAGATTGTTGACAGTCGCCTATTTGTGAAGTTCGACCTCTCCGATGTCCACGAGTTCAACGCGCGATTTGGAGATGACCGGGCAAACCTCGCCGACTTGGCAACACGCCTGCTGCTATACGATCAGCTGCTCATTCCAACATACGATTTCGGAATCATCCCGATCCTGGCCTCTTGGATTGGTGTCGATCTGCTCCGTGGGCTCCTCTATTCGGATGCCATTGCCCTGATCCGACGCAAAGGCCTGCTAGGCTACGTCGGAAATGGAAATGCTATCAGCGTCATCAGTATCGAAGGACGTGATGTCCCGCTGCCATGGTTCGTCGAGGCCACATTCGGTGAGAGTGCGACATCTCTGGGACTCCAGCTCGATCATCTTGCGATTGCTGAGGCCGACCGAGACGCAATTATGACAGGAGTTCTTGAACGCACGCAGGATCTCGATTACACCAACGACTTCTTCATAGAGAATATTGCCAACGAGAGCTATCGAGACGTGATGGGTTCGCCTATCCTGTCGAAGTACGCGTGGCGGGGATCCAAGAAGCGAGATGATAGTGGGGTTGACCTCCGTTGGCTCCCGCAGGTCGAAGGGAACCAGGTCCGGGTGCTACGAGCAGATGGCCGCGTTCGCGATCCGGTAGACATGGTTCTCCGAGTTGCCGAGGTCAACATGGAACTCCTCATGGCCACACAGGCGGGTGGAGCAGATCTGCTTACTGCACAAGGGGGAGACCAGCTGCTGAAGGAAAAACTGAGGCGGGCCGGAGGCAATGAGCCGATTCTCCAGGCGTTTTCCGGCTGGCTAGAGTTGAATTCGATTCCCGACCTGCGATCGTCAGTTGAGAATGGGGAGTTGGGGTTCGATACTTTGTGGAAGATTCGAACCTCTGACAAAGCTGCGAAGTTCAGAGCGTGGCTCAGAGAAGCGTCGCCGTCCGATGGTCGAGAACTCGAGCAAGCATACGTTTCAGCGATCTCGCAAGCGACTGCGGCGGGCAAGCTGCCAGTGAAGGTGCTCCGATTCGTCATCACAGCCGCCGCAGGCCTGATCCCTGGTATCGGAGGTTTGGTGGGCGGGGCTGCGGCAGGGGCTGTGGACAGCTTCTTCGTTGATCGCTGGCTTAATGGCTACTCCCCAAAGCTTTTCATCGACACGCTTCAGAATATCGAGCCGGATGACGAGAACGGAGAGACATGATTCCGCCTAGCAACTCGCCACACCCTGTGAAAAGTCGCTATTCTTCGAAATTGACGGGACGGGACCTATCAAGATATGGAAGATAATACCGACTTGCGGGATATGGACCACTAGGGATTCGGCCTTCCGGGTTTTCGCCCCACCATTGGTCTTTGCGTCGACTTTTCACACACACTCTCGTTGCAGCGGGCCGAGGACATGAAGCGAGAAACGGGCGCGATCGAATCATCTAGGTGCTTGAGCAACAACAGTCGGGCAGCGACAGCAAAACCCGCGGGGCGCAAAGGATACGGCAACCCGGTGCGATTGCAGAACGATGGAATTGCAGAAGGCCGCCGGGTGACTGGTTCCACCCCTTGGGAAATGACCAGCGGCATATTGTGTCCAATCTCTGGGAGTTGTACGCTAGAAGGCACCGTATCCTCTGAGGGATCCATCCTCACAATTCATCGTTGACCGTTTCTTGAGGGAGTGCTGAAAACCTGTGTGTCCGCAGTGTTTCCAGTGAATCCGGTTCCGCGCAATAGGATTGCGGCGAAGCTCGCGGCTGATCGTCGATTGGTGGACATTGATGACTTCGGCAATCTCCTTCAGATTGTGTCCGGTTTTCAGCGGCGCCTTAATCTGGTATCGTTGTTCACGGGTGAGTTGCACTTCAGAGTTGAATCTAAGTCTCATAATTCGTTCGGCGCACATTCAAAAGTCATCAAATCATGTGAAATTGGCTGCAGGTTGGATTTGCCAGTAATGTCGAACACCAATTCTCGACTGGACTTTCGGACCTTCTTGCTTGTCTCTTGTTGCTTGTTACTCTTTGTAGACTGTATCCCTCGCGATACTGAAAACGAAATCCATCTGACAGACCTGCCATTCACCATCCAGCTTCAGAACTCCCTCAAAGAAGTCCTCGTTGAAAACCCGAGCGATAATCCGGTAGGCATTTCTGCTGCATTGATTGTCCCAGGCTATCAGCCATGGCATGGAGTCGCTGGATATTCGCATGCGAATCAACCCATCACCCCTGAAACGCTGTTCAACGTCGGAAGTATTGAGAAGAATTTCCAGGCGGCTCTCATTCTTCAATTGGCTTCCGAAGGTCGAATTGATTTGGATGCTCCAATATCCATGTATTTTTGGGATCTGCCAAATGTCAATAGGACCATAACGATACGGCAGCTGCTAGATCACACCAGTGGGATATTTAATGTGTTCGAACATCCGGATTTTCCCTGGATCGGAACAGATGTTGATTACGGAAAGACATGGGAGCTTCATGAAGTATTCGACACTTTTGTAGAACACCCATATGGCCCTCCCGGGATTGTCCAGCATTACTCTAGCACAAACTATCTACTCCTCACAGAAATCATTGAGAAGGTTACCGGGAATTCGGTTCCAACTGAAATCAAGAGACGCTTGTTGGATCCTCTGGAGCTTCAACATACTTTTACTAGTATGGGTGAAAGACCAGTGACAAGTTACCCAGTAGCACATGGATGGGTTGACTTAGATCTAGATGGGGAGTTAGAAGACTTCGATGGGAATCCCTACAACTGGATCGTATCACTATCCCATCCAGTGATGTTCACAAACGCGGATGATCTTGCTCTTTGGATTCATTCCCTCTACCACGAACGAAAAGTTCTAGATTCATCATTAATCGATAGAATGCTGACATTTCCTGATGTCTCGTCACTTGATCCAGAAGGAGGAGTCTATGGAATCGGTGTAGTTGATTACTCTTCGAATCTAGGCACGAACGCAATCGGTCACGCTGGGTCATCACTAGGATATTCTGCTGCAGCCCTGTACTTGCCCGAAGATGGAATAACAATCGTTTGGATGCTAAACACTGGAGAAAGTCCACCTGAATTGGCAGAAGAACTGATGCTAGAAACATGGCAAGCACTTACTAGTGCATTCGAGGGAAACCGGGGGGAGCTCCAAGCGCTTCCAAGGATGAGATGAATTAACTGGATTTCATTCAAGCAATGGTGTCTGCGTCACCATACCGTATTCCGATGTCAGATGGATAATTCATTTCTGTGCGTGATTTAGGGGGGACAAAACTAGCAAGTAGCAGGGCGTCCAACCACTCGCCATAAGTCTAGAATGATGAGATGGAACAGAATCAAAGCAAGGATTATGTATACAAACCTATTCAGATCATCCTGTTTTTCGTTTTTGCCTTTCTTATAACCTGGAGTTTTTTGATCCCGTGGGCGAATGGACCCCAATCCGGGGATTCACTAGCACTTCCATGTGCGGGCTATGGTCCATTTATAGCGGCAGTGATTGTGATTTGGATCAGTAAGGGGCGAAGCGAACTCCGCCATTGGGTGGTTAAGGCCTTCAGGCTGCGAATACCTGTCATCCTGTATGTGGCAGGTGCATTCTTTTTGCCGTTCATCGTTGGCGGTTTGCAATACGGTCTGTACAGGGTCCTGGGGGGCGAACCTGACTTCTCTACCGCCAACTCGTGGGATCTATATCCAGCCAACCTTGTATTGATATTCCTCCTGTACGGTGGCAACGAGGAACCCGGCTGGCGAGGCTTCGCACTTCCTGCCCTACTTGAGCGATTTCATCCCTTGTTGGCCACCACAATCCTGGGTGTCATCCACTCGGCCTGGCACCTGCCGATGTTGAGCCATTATGGTACGACATTTGGATGGTATCTGTTCAACGTAATGCCCCTGACAGTCATATTCAATTGGTTTTATCTCAAGTCGCGCAGGAGTGTGATTCCCGTTATGCTCCTTCATGCCGGCGTAAATGCAATCGGCAACTTTGTTCCGACTCCGGATGTGGTGCTAAGTGGATTAGGATCCTCCACGGTTCTAAGGGGGGTGATCTATTGGGGAATGGCGATGGTTGTGGTCATCATGACCAAGGGCAGACTTGCCGCAGATTCTGACTATACTCAGCCTGGGGATTGAAACAAGTGGGTTCTTGCTCTCGATGATGCCGCGCAACAACTCGTCAGACGGTGCGTATAGTCGACGAGATATTAATGGTGGGGCAAGAACCCGGGAGACCGCGCCTCGGGTGGTCCATGTCCCGCAAATCGGCATCATCTTCCTTGTCTTGATAGGTCCTGGTCCGTCAACTTCGAAAGACAACCACTTTTCACGCAGACTCTCGCTGCACCGGACCGGGGATGCTGGGCGATTTGCAAGGCAGGATATAGGATGCGGATGGTCGGTGAGCAAGAGTAGGGCCGATCCCCGGCCGCTGCCTGCACCCTGGCCCCGGGACTGTCCGTCCACATGTGCCTGCGGCACAGTGCAGGCAGGACAGGCTGGCCACCAGGGCAGGCTGGACGCAGTCCAGGGAGCTCATAGCCGTTACGCCGCAATGGATCATGACTTTACGGTGCAATCGTAAGCTGGGGGAGAAGCATGTATCCTACATGGCCAAACAATATGGACATCGTCGTTCCGAGGAAGACTTCCTAAGGCGATATGCTCACTGAGTTCCTCGACACGACATTCCAGCTAGCCAAGACAACCGAGGCTATCGATTTGTTGGAGGAAGGCCATGCTGGAGAACAAGCAATCATTACCATAAACATAGCCCACACGGAGGTGGCCAGATCATGATGGATGTGAGAATAATCCTTGCGGCATTGTGGATAGCTGTAGAATTCCTTTATCAACAAGGGGATGTGCAGCGATTATATAGCGGCGACTTTAAGCCAGGAGAAGTTGAATTGGGCGGTGCGGTGTCGCCAGAAACATTGTGGATGATATCTGCAATAACAATGACCATACCGGTCGTTATGATTATCCTGGCCCTAACGTTACCTCACAACGCGAATCGCTGGGCAAATATCATCGTAGCCATACTCTTCTTTCTCTATACTGTCATTGGCGTTGGTAAATACCCTTCAGCCTATGACAGATTCTTGCTAATCGTAAGCATTGTTGCCAACGCACTGACCATTTGGTACGCATGGAAGTGGGTCTAGACAGGCACCATATGCCGATTCCATCAAAACCAGAAGCGACTTAGTCGGTTCGTCAGCACCGCACTTCTTCATTCCAAATTCCGGGATGATTCTGAAGGAAGAGCCGTTGTCGCACAGGCTACTCGATTGCTCGCATTCATGGTTTCGACACTCCCTAACCGTATTGGTTTTCGAGCCAAACGCGTTTAGAGTCTGCCTAGCCCGGCGCTGTAAGACCCAACTAGCATCGGTTGGCTTTTCTCTCGAAGAGTGGCACGGCGAATTCAGCATCGCACCTTTCTCCGCTGACTGTCGTACCGGGGGCACCGATGTTCACATACAAACGAAGGACCAGGGCGTTCTTCCATATCGCGTTCGTCGTCTCCATGCTCGCCGGCACGTTCGCTCCTCTGGAAACCGCGCTCGCCCAGCCAGCGGAGCAGGAGATGCCCGGCCCATCTGTGGATCGGACAGGCGTTGAGCCCCAGGCCAGCCTATCCGATCCACGTTTGAGTCGCGAGCTGGACGAGGTTCCGATCAGGGCAGCGGTTTCTTGCTGAAGGACAGCAGTGGAGACTTCCACCTGAGCAATGAGAGTTTCTGGCGTTTCGTATGGGACAACAACAATGAGGTTTGGACGGCGTGGGACAGAGCTGGTAACAAGTACGAGTTCAACTACCAGACTCACTATGCCAAGTTCAGGATGAAGAAGAATGGGTGCGAGAAGATCGAGAAGATCTGGCGCTGGGATCTTTCGCGCATCACCAACATCTATGGCGAGTCGCTCGAATTCGACCACGTCAATGAGTCGAAGCTCTTCCGCAATCCATATCCGGGATGCGAGAAGAAGCTGGAGGCAGATATCTCCGTCTATCTGGATACCATCACGTATCCGCACGGTCGCTATCGCGTCGTGTTTCTACGTGAATCCCGGAATGACTACCATGATGGTTGGGAGAGCATAGATTCGCGCGTCTTGTATATGAAATCCCGCCTGGACGAGATCCGGGTGGAGCAGGACGCCGATGGCGATCAGGTCTTCGAGCAGGTGATCCGCAAGTACGACTTCACATACGCCTCCTCCCAACTCGACCATATCTTTCCCTACTACGACTGGTCGGAGGAAGCGGGCAATGGATACTACACCACCACGCTGCTGGGTGTGCAGGAATACGGGCTGGGAGGCACGAGCGCGCTGCCGGCAACGACACTCATCTATGAAGACGGTATGCATCTGACCAGAGCGGAAAACGGCTACGGCGGGAAGGTCGAGTTCGATTATGAGGAATGGCATGACATCGATAACAACGATAACCGCCTGTACGAGTGGGATTCCAGTACCGGCCGATGCAGGACGAAAGCATCGGGCAGCGACCCATGGCAAGGCAATTTCCACCGCTACTCCGATGGTGGAAGGGTCAAATGCTTCAAGAATGGCCAGGGGGTCTACAATGGGATAGAAATCATTGACGAGGCCAGCCGCAAGGGCCAGAATGGCGGCCGCCCCCCCAGACCTGGACACAGCTGGTTCCTTGTGGAAGCCCATCTAAATGATCACACATCGGATTACGATGCAAAGATTGGGGTCGGATACGGCCCGGATGCTCCGGATAGTGTGACCACGGAATGGTACACGGATAACCCTGATCTCCTGACCATCACCGAGTTCCTGGACATGAACCTGAGCGAGGAGGCATCCGAGTTCCGGATGTTCGTCCATTGCGACGACAACTGCCGGATCGGGAACTTCAAAATAAAGGTGCTGCCCATGTACTACCGGGTTGTCCAAAAGCGAATCTATGATGGACTGTCCGGATCCTCTCCTGAGATCTTCACCTACCGTTACGACGAGCCTGCCACCAACGACGCCGACCACTCCGAGGAGGTCGCAACTGGCCAGAATGACTGGCATGAGGACTACGAGCAGTTTCGCGGCCACTCGATTGCAGAGGTGGAGAATCCGGACGGATTGGTGACCACCACCTTCTTCCACCAGGATGATGACCTCAGCGGATACGGCTACCGCATCCTGAGCAGTGACCAGGAGTACGCTGAGGACTTCGAGGATTTCAGCGTCACCGGCACCACCGAGTGGACGCTCACGGGCGCCGGGACGGAGCATCTGACCGAGCGCCTCTTCGGCGATATCGCCCTCGAGAGCGTCAACGCTGACGCCGACTGGGACGTGACCGCATCCCGCAGCACCGCGGCGCTCTCCGACGGCGACTTCATGCTGGCCCAGTTCCAGGTGAGCAGCGTGGATACCGCCGCTGAATTGGGGCTGCTGGAGGCCGGCGGAGGTGATTTCTTCGGCATCCAGGCCGACGGCACGAACGGCATCGTGGAGCGCTACGACACGGGATCCGGATTGACAACCGGCTCCACATTGGTGACCTCCACCGACTTTGAGTTGGATGAGTGGTACGTGCTGATGATCCTGGTGGACGATGGCGATGACTTCTGGCTGCGCGTCTGGCAAAAGAACGACCCAGGCATGTATGGAAGCGTGACGAGGGGAGATCTGAGTGGCAGCGCCAATTGGGGATTCCGCCTGCGTACGAACAACGGCACCTCGTGGTTGGACGCCTATCGAGAGGGAGTGCTCTATCTTGAGAGCGAATCCACCTATGCCACCGAGATCATCCCTGCAGAGAATCCAGAAGACTGGCAGTATGATGACTTGGTCGTGCGCTGGAACTACATGACCGAATCAATCGATAGATCGTACGAAGGCGACGCTGCATGGACAGGCACCCGCTCTACCTATACGTACTACTGGGACGGCGACGACCCGCTCTACGGCAACCTCGAAGCGCTGGAAGAAGCGGGGAGCAGCGGGGGATCCTGGACGAACTACCGCGCCACCAAGAACATCTTCAACTCGGCCGTAGTCGACAGCTCTCACTACCTGGTCAGCCTGCCGCAGAGCATCGCGCAATACGCATGCCCGGGCGGCACGTGCGACTACGAGTCCGGGGATAGGCTGACCGAAGATCTGTACCTCTACGACGGAAACGCTTCGCCCACAGGCGGACTCGACGACGGTATCCTCACCGGCGACCGCCATTGGGCGACAGGAAGCGCTTACACTCAGGTTTCATATGGGTACGATACCTACGGCAACGTCACCACAGCGACCACCTACGAGAACTACGCCGGCTACTCGTCCAACCCCTCCGGTGACACCTTCACCGAGACCACGACCTATGATTCCACCTACCACACATATCCCACCCAGGTCACGAATGCGGAAAGCCTGATCACGAGCTTCACCTACAACTACGCCCTGGGCCTGCCGGTCACCATGACGGATTCCAACGGCATCGAAAGCGGGGCGGACTATGATGCCTTCGGCCGCTTCACGGAGCTGTGCCGCCTGGACGAATGCGATGGCGGCTCCGAGATCACCGTCTTCACCGTGGACTACCACGACGCCGCCTCGCCATTCTGGATCGAACTGACCCAGCGCATCAATTCCACCCAGAGCACCGTCGTCCGCCGGTACTACGACGGCCTGGGTCGGCAGGTGCAGAACAAGCTGGGGAGCGCCGATGTCGACACCGGCGCCAGCGTGGTCACACGCGATATCGTGGTCGATTACGACTACGACTTCGCCGGACAGCTGGTCAAGGAGAGCGTCCCGTACATCACATCCACCGCTGACACGGGCTGGTTGGGCCAGGATTTCACCACCGTAACGGAGACTGAGTATGACCTTCTGGGGCGGACGGATTCAGTCCAGCCCCCGAACGACAACTACATCTCCTACGCCTACGATGACCTGGAGGTGACCGTCACCGACCCCCGCGGCAAGGCCACGACGACCAGCTATGACGTCTGGGGCCGGGCCACCACGGTCGACGCGCCCGCCGGGCCGGATCTCTCCTACACTTACGACGTGCTCGGCAACATGCTCACCGCCACCAAGGGGTCAGGGGGAAGCGCCACCACCATCACCATAACCTACGATCACCTGGGCCGGAAGACATCTCTCGACGATCCGGACATGGGCGATTGGGACTACACCTACTTCCCCGACGGGAACCTGATGACCCAGACCGACGCGCGCGGCTGCACGGCCACGCTGGCATATGACGACATCCGCCGCCTGACCGGAAAGGCCTACTCGGGGACTCCCGACGAGTGCGACGATACACCTGACGCATCTTACACTTATGACGATACCTCCGGTGGGAACTACGGCGCAGGGCATCGCACGGGAATGTCGGACGGTTCGGGCTCCACCGCCTGGGTCTACGACAGCCGGGGCCGGCTGATCGAAGAGAATAGGACCATCACCGGCCAGGGGGCATTCGTCACCCAGTGGACCTATAATAACGCCGACCTGCCGGTGACGATGGAGTACCCCGACGGCGAGACGCTGGAGTACACCTACGACGACCACGGCGCGTTGATCGCGCTGCAGAACGATGAGGGTTCACCCTTCATCTACGTCGATGACATCAATTACGACGTCGCCCGCCGGATGACGGAGCTCATCCTCGGCGACGGCATCCTCGAACGGGCCTACGGCTACGATTCCTGGGGTACCGACACCACCGGCGGGTTGCTGGCATCCTTGAGCGCCGTCCAGTTGGGGGGGAGTCAGGAGACGCTCCTTGACCTGGACTACGACTACGACCGCGCCGCGAACATCACCGAGATCGATGATCTCCTGAACGATGAAACCTCGGCCTTCGCTTATGACGACCTGAACCGCATCACTTCCATGGACGTCGTGGACGATCAGCAGGTCACAATCCACAGCGAGGTATTCCAGTACGCGAGCGGTACAGGGAACCTGTGGAAGGTAGGGGCCGATACAGAGAGCCTTCTGGAGTACTTCTACGAAGGCGACCAGCCGCACGCGGTGACGCATGTTGGCAATTCCAATTCTCCGCAGGCCTACTGGTACGACGACAACGGCAACATGTCTGAGCGCATCATCGCCGGTGGTCAGAACATCGATCTGACCTACGATGCCGAGAACCGATTGATCTCCGTGGCGGCGGTCCCCGATGAGATCTTCAGCGATGGTTTCGAATCCGCCGATCTTTCTGCCTGGGATTCCTCCGCCACGGACGGGGGTGACCTGAGTGCCTCCGCGGCAGCCGCCCTGTGCGGTGACTACGGTATGCAGGCCGTCATCGACGACACGAACAACCTGTATGTGCTCGATGACACACCTGATCGCGAGCCCCGCTACCGCGCCCGCTTCTACTTCGACCCGAACTCGATCACGATGGCTGATGGCGACAGTCATTACCTTCTGGCTCTTCGGGACGCCAGTGAGAATATCGCCTACGTGGACTTCGCCTACTCATCAGGAAACTACCGGGTACGGGGAATGATCCGGGATGATTCCAGTTCCTGGAGCAACACCTCCTTTTACACCATCACGGATGATGTCCACTTCATCGAGATCGACTGGGCGGCTTCGACGGAGCCGGGTGCAGACGACGGGTATCTGTCGCTGTGGGTCGATGGTTCGTTGAGCGAGACCATCACGGATGTGGACAACGACACTCGCCGCGCCGAACAGGCACGGCTCGGGGCTCCGTTCGCCATCGACGCCAGCACCTCGGGTACGGAACACTTCGACTCCTTCGTCTCCGGCCGGTACTCCGAAATCGGAGAGGAAGAGGGATGTGGTGGCCGTTCAGCGCCTGAGGGCGGCTCCACTGAGACCGCGACGGCCACCGCTACTATGGAGGAGAAGACCCAGCCGACCGAGACGCCTGCGGCGACGCCGGAGCCCACTTACACCGCGACCACGAAGCCTACGGGGATCCCTGAAGCCTCGGCTACAGTGACCCAAACGCAATCGGCGACCCCGCTTCAGACGCAGGCGTCTACCCAGACCCTGGGGTCATCTTCAACATCTTCTGCAGCCGCAGCTGCCCCTGAGGAACTGCCAACCGAAACCGCGGTTGATGCCCAGCCCCTCCAGCAAGAGACATCTGTGCCCATCGATACCCCTGAAGACACTGGGACACCTGCCCTCACGCTGACCTCTTCGCCGCAGGACACGCCTCAGCCGAGCGAGACGCCGGAGCCCACCGCGACACCAACGCCCTCTCCGAGTTCATCTCCAGAGGAAACACCGACGCCGACCGGAACCGCGGAATCCTCCGCCACCCCAACTGCAACCTTGCCGCCCACTGAGATGCCTTCAGAGACGGATATGCCTACAGTGTCGGCGACACCTACGCAAACCGCCTCAGCGACATCGACACCTGCCCCCACGGAGGTCGTCGCTCCTCCGGATGAAGAGTCGAGATCGGGCTCCATGCTGCTGGGAGGGGCGGTTTCAGAGCTTGAGAGCGCGGCATACAGCTATGACGGCGATGGGAATCTGGTGAAATCGGTCATCGATGGCGTGACGACACTCTACATCGGTGACCACTATCAGGAAGTGATTGACGGAATTGATACAACCGTGGTGAAGTACTACTTCGCCGCCGCCATGCGGATCGCCGTGCGGACCCAAGTCAACGAGGATCCCTCTACGCTGTACTGGATCTTGGGGGACCATCTGGGCAGCACGGCAGTCACCGCCAGTGCCGATGGCACGTTCTACGGCGAGATCCGCTACACCGCTTTCGGTGAAGCCCGCTACTCCAGCGGCACAACGCCGACGGATTATCGGTACACGGGCCAGCGCCTGGAAGAGGTGATGGGGATATACTACTATCGGGCCCGATGGTACGATCCGGCCCTGGGGCGCTTCATGCAGGCCGACACCATTGTGCCGGAGCCCGGCAGCTCGCTTGCGCTTGACAGATATGCCTACGCAAATAACAACCCGCTTAGGTATACCGATCCTTCTGGAAATGTGCCATGCAAGTCCATGGGAGGCGAGGGGGATTGCATCTTTGATCCTGCGAAATATCGCAGACCGCCTATTCTCAAACAGCAGTTTCTAAGCAACTTGCCTCCTTTTTATGATCCCCAGGCAGACGTATACGGGGTAATTTCAGCGGGATACACAATCGGGAGATTGCCATATTCTTCCGGCGAAAGCCTTCCCGATGAAGAACAGATGGCGAATTTCAGATATCGTATTGATCCGGGTCAGGCTATCAATGTGTACGGTGGCGGTCTCGCTGGCGCAGCACCTTTGGGCGCCGACTTGTTGAATATGCTCCTGGAGGATCTTGCCAATGCGGCCTACCTTGAGAGCCTGGAACAAAATGTTCATGTGGATATCTATTATTGCATTTACTGGGGCCAGGGTTACCGGATTCCAGGGGCACATATCAAGAACGAATCTGACGCTGTTCTCCTCTTGGACCCGCTGATGATAAAGGATGTAAGCGGTAATCAGTATGGATTAGCCCTGGGTCAATACGACACATTTCTGAATCTCGTGCCTATCGGGCCGCCTAGCATCTCCCCTGGAGAAGAAGCGACTATATGCATCGAAAGCCCGGTTGACTATTTCCAGCCTGGTTTGTACCTTGACATTGGCCTGAGGATACGCTCGCTTGACTACCCAATGCCAATAGCTTCCTCATGGAGGATTTGGGAGTACGGAACGGTGAATTCTTACCGATAGGTGTTGCGATCTCTTCACATGTTCTGGTCAGTTGCCGCCTGCAAACGTGAGGGTGTCTCATGAGGAGAGTATCTCGAGCTACAATAGCTGCTTGGACAATCGCTTTCGCTCTTCTATCGTGTACTCGACCGTGCCCTAGCGATAGGGACCAACAGTTCAGAGACATGCTGCCCGAGCTTCGGTTCAATGGGCAAGTGTCCATTCTCGTGACCAGCAACGCCTATCCTGAAGTGGAGCTATTAGTACGAAACGAGAGCGATGATTACCTTGTGTTTGGGCCGGGACTGGGGGTTAGGGCGTTCATCTTTGATGAGAAAGATTGCGATTGGCATGAGATCGAGAACAACTATTCCTTCTATCCAAACACAGAACAAGCGCTTGGCCCCGTTGGCGATCCGCTGCACAACTCGTATATGACATACTTCGCCCCGGAGAACCCGCAGGCTTTTGATAGTCAAGAGTACAGGATCCTGATTTATGGCAGCATATATCAAGATGGAATCATCACAAATGATATGACCGCGACTTACTTGGATGTATCGAAATAGGCTCCCTCCCTTGCCTCTGCCAATGCGCGGGGGCGCTGGTTCCATTGCTGCAGGTATTCGCAATTAGGCGTTTCACAATAGATTGCCCAGCCTCACCTGCCCACTCCCACAAGGAAAATCGCGTGCCTGCGCGGCGATGCCCAGCCGCTCTAGATTGTAGCGTGTGTATTCCCGCGCGCTCAACCTGCCGGGCAGGTTCCTCACCGCCTCCCGGTAGGCGTGTGCGAACAGCCGATTTCCCGGCTGCCCTCACCTGCGCACGTGCAGCCATACCCGCGGCTAGGCGTGCGGCCACGCGCGGCATTGCGATCAGCCGCGAGATCGCCGGTCGATGGAACGCGCCATGCCTCGGAGGATTTCCTGGATATTCAAGCTCGCCCAGGCGGCTCAGACTGACGCCGCTGGCTTCCTCCTTAGAGCTTCACCCTCTTGCTCCCCCAGCGGAACTCGGGCACCTGGTCGGCGATGCCCAGCCGCTCAAGGTGATAGCGCGTGTACTCCCGGGCGCTCATCCCGCCCGGCAGGTTCCTCACCCCCACCCGGTAGGCGTGCGCGAACAGCGAGCGGGCGATGGCCTCGGGGTCCCCGCGCTTATCCACCTCGCCGTTGGTGAGAACGTGCCACACGACGATGAGCAGCTTTCGCGCGATCGCCACGATCGCCCTGGATCGCCCCAGTCGACCCTCCAACCGCTCGAACTCCGGTCTCCAGTACGGATGGTGCTGCACGGCGTGGTTGGCCGCATCCACCATCGCCTTGCGCAGGTCCCGCCGCCCGCTCTTGGTGATGCTCCCCGTCGTGCGCCGCTCGCCGGAGGCCTTCACCCTGGCCCCCAGCCCGGCGTAGCCCACCAGCTTGCGCGCCTCGGGGAAGCGCTCGATCCGCCCGACCGCCCCCAAAATCGCCATGGCCGTGATCAGCCCCACGCCGGGGATCTGGATCAGCAGCGGCACGCGGTCGTCTTTCGCCGCCTCCTCCCCCAGCACTCGCTCCAGTGTGTCCCGTTGGCGCTCGGCGAAGTCGAGCGTGGCTAGGTCGTTCTCGACCCGCGCCAGCTCGAGCCGGGAGAGCGGCAGCGACAGCCACCAGTCCCGGATCTCAGGGTCGAAGGGATTGCCCCCCTCCGGCGGTTTGAGCTGCCTGCGGTGCAGCAGCGCCCGCAGCCGGTTCTTGGCCTGAACCCTCAGGCGCACCATCTTGGCCCGCTGGGCGATGATCGCCCGCAGGTCGCGGGTGTGCTCGTCCGGCACCCAGATCCCGACCAGCAGCCCCGCCGCATGCAGCTTCGCCAGTGTGAGGGCGGACTTGCGGTCGGTGATCACCTGGGCGCGGGTGATCAGCGCCACGTGCGGCGGGTGCACGACCGTGACCGAGCCCACATGCGCCTTGAGCTGATCGTGCACCTCCCAGGTGTTGACCGTCATCTCCAGCACGACCCGGTCGTCGGGCCGGAGCGTCTCCCCCATCCAGCGCTCGAAGCGCTCCCAGCCCACCCGCCGGGATTTGAGGACGACGTTCTGCTCCCGGTCCACGCCTGCGGCCAGCATGTAGTTCATGTGGATGTCCAATCCGATGTATCTGACTTCACTGCACATCATGCGGCTCCTTTGTTCCTGCTGTAGAATGGAGGGGGCCGGAAATCTCCGTTTTCTGGGGAAGGGGCTTCACACACGCAATCGAGCTTGTCCAATGGACTTCTCAGGCGAGCGAAATCGAGCAGGGCGGTCAGACACAGCGGCGAGCTCAGGCCGTGAGGCCGCTCTCATAAGCATGATCGACCGTCCCCATCGGCTCCATCCCGGCGACCCCCATGCTCTGGGGTGGACACCTACCTGCCCGGCAAACCGGGGGGAAGTGTACATCGCCCGGAGATTCCCGGCCGCGCCCCGGGGTGTCCCCCGGGCGCGCGTGTTATTTGCTCGACACACACCTATAACAACCCTGTCAAGTATGTGGATCCAAGTGGGCACTGGGTGTGTGAAGATGCGGAGGGATGTTATGGTCAATCGCCTCCTCCTTGGCCAGGTGGAAATGGTGGGCCGGCCCCGTCCCCAAATCTAGCTGAGCCTTTGCATAGACAATCGCCAAGCAATGGCGGAGTCCCGTCATGGTACCCATATCTCGCAATCGCTTCCAGGCAATTCGGATGGTCAGAGAGCTATGGTGGGCCCATCGTCATAGATCTCGGTACAGATATCCATTTGGCCATAATGCCACCAGGCTACTCTCCTTCCCCAGCGGGGGCCATCGACGAAGAGAGAGCGTCCAATTATGCCTACTTGGGCGCGGTAATGGACGAGGCTGAATTAGTTCTGATTGCCAGTCCTATGGAAATGAATCTCGGTGAGGATACAGTTGCCGCCGGAGATGTTATAGTCACCTATGCCCACTGTTACTTCGCCGGCGAGTGCTACTATTCCCAGCCTCATCCAGATCTTCCTCCCTTGTTCACAGTCAACCAAGACATAATTGCTACCGGTGGAGACCTAATTGCGCCATTTCTTCCAGGGGCAGTTGGTGGCGTTCTTGCAGGCGGGCCTGGTTTTGCTATCGGCAAAGAACTAACTGATGCTGCAACAACCGGATTATCGTTGCGATACGACTTGGGGAGGATTTCCGGATCCAAGAATTACCTGAGCGCGGGATTTGAGATTCGATCAGGTGAACTCTTCATCCTTCTCTATCCGTGGTGATCTATCATGGTCAGAAGGAAGGGATATTACATGCCTGATAGTATTGATCGCTATCTGCTCGACATAGCACGCATTTTCAAGCCATTCTTGAATTGGGTTTGGCTAGGCGGGATCCTATATTATGTATTATTCAGCATTAGCTTCTCTCGAAAACTGCAGAGCGAGCGCCTGAACTGGACCGAGGACATCCGATCCGCCTTACTGCGCGTTGGTATCGATACTACCATCTCTGGGATTGCGCTGGGATTGGAGCTTGGTTTGGCATCTAGCCCAAATAGCACTCTGATTTGGATATTGGCATGCGGATTCGGTGTCCCGTTCATAGCGATGAGCACATTCTTGTGGGGGTCCTATGTGAGAATACGATATCGGCCGGACGGCGATGCCATGGGAAGAGAACACAAGAAGCAGTAGATGGCATACAGGAGTCCTGAATTCTCTATCAATCCGCGGACTGGTTTGAGCGGCAAACCCAAGCCTTGAGATCTATATTTCCAAGAGGAGACCCGCTTTATGTGCGAAACATGCGCTTTACGATCTTTCAGAGATACATCTATTGATGGAGCATATATGCGAATGTGCCGCTTACTGGACAACGTGCAGGAGCATCGCATCCGCTACGCTAGGGGCAAACTGTAGACTTTTCTGGACACTAGATTTCCACAATCATAGACATCTCAGTCTTCCAACTGGCAGAGACGATCCCGGTGAAGAGAAATCTCTTTCTAGGCGCGGCAACAGAGACGGCCATCTTCAAGTAGATGAATACTCACAAACGCTCCTTCTAACGATATTCAATTATTGGATGCATCCCAAAATGACCATGCTCGAAGGATTCATGTTCGGATGGGACCCACAGAGCGATGTCAATGTGCCGGGGCGTCAGGGCATATCCCGCAAGCGGGAGCGCCGACCTGTGTGTGCCACCGCTCATCTCTTTTTAGGAAAGCAGTTGATGTTGGTTCGTCTCTTGCCTACTCCTTGATCTCGCTCGGCGGCAGGGCCACCCGCTTGCTGCCCCAGGGGATGTGCGTGAGCTTCGCTCCGATCCCCATGCGATCCAGGTGGTAGCGCGTGTAGGCCTTGGCGCTCATCGCATCGGGCAGGTTCGTCACCCGCATGCGGTACGCCAGGGCGAAGAGCGAGGCCGCCACCCGCGCCGGGTCGGCATGCACGTCCGCCTCCCCCTTCGTGAGCACGTGCCACACCGCCACCAGCAGCTTCCTCGCAATCGCCACGATCGCCCGCTGGTAGCCCAGGCGCGGCTCCAGACGCTCCAGCTCCGCGATCCAGCGGGGATGCGTCCTGGCCGCCACCACCGCCGCCTCCACCATGGCGTAGCGCAGGTCCCGGCGCCCCTTCTTGGTGATGCGGCCCGTGCGGCGCTTCTCACCCGAGTCCTTCACCCTCGCACCCAGCCCGGCATATCCCACCAGCTTCTTGGAGGTCGGGAAGCGCTCGATCACCCCCACCGCGCCCAGGATGGCCATGGCGTTGGTCAGGTTGATGCCCGGAAGCTGGGCAAGCAGCGGCACCCGCTCGTCCTTTGCCGCCTCCTCCCCCAGGCAGGCCTCCATGCGCCTGACCTGCCGGGAGGCGAACTCCAGCGTGTCCAGATCGGAGACGATGCGGAAGCGCTCCAGGCGCGTCGCCGGCAGCCCCTCCCACCACTCCCGGCTCTCGGGGCGGAAGATCTTCACCCCCTCGGGCACCTCCACCCGATTGCGGTTCAGGAAGGCCCGCAGGCGGTTCTTGGCCTTGCTCCGCAGGCGCACCATCTTGCGCCGCTGCGCCACCACCGCCCGCAGGTCCCGCACATCAGGCGGCGGCATCCAGATGCCCACCAGCAGGCCCGCGGCGTGCAGCTTCGCCAGGGTGAGTGCCGACTTACGGTCCGTGCTCACCTGGGCACGCGTGATCAGCGCCACGTGCGGCGGGTGGACCACCGTGACCGAGGCCACCCGCTCGACCAGGGCGTCGTAGATCGGGTAGGTGTTGGTCGTCATCTCGACCACGGCGCGGTCCTCCCGCCGCAGGTCGTTCTGCATCCACTCCGTGACCTGTGAGAGCTGCACGCGCTTGGGTCCGTAGACCACCTGCAGCTCCCGGTTCACGCCGGTGGCGACCAGGTAGGCCTTGTGCAGATCGATGCGGATGTATCGCGTTTCAGGAGAAAGGGATCGAGACATGGGATGCTGATGAAGCTGGAGTTGAGCCTATTCCCGATACAGCCCCCACAACCGATGCCGTGGTGTCCCGGACAAACAACGCTATTCTATTCCTTTCACAGACGCGATCGCCCTTCTTTCATCATTTGTGGCAGGGACATGCCAGCCATCACGACTGCCAACATATCTACTCCGTTGCGGAGGTGACGGTAGGATGGGACCAGGGAGAGGGCAAGCATGGCATTCTCTGCTAATACAGTCCGGCAGGCATGGAACAGAGCGGGCGGTCATTGTGAATGCCGCCGACGAAGCCGTGATCATCCCCATAAACAGTGCAAGACATAACTTGTCTTGGGAAATCGTGACGGAGAAGGGCAGGGGGCTTGGGAGGCGCATCGCATTGGGGCAACGTGGCGGGGTCGCCCCTCAATCTGCGAAATCCTGTGTCGAGTTTGCTACCGGAGGACCATCAAGAAAATGGCAATGACAAGAGGGGATGAGCCCAAATAAAGCCCGCAGAGCTCAATGGTGGAGGCCGTTGGAAAGCTGAATGCAATCGGCGTGATCAGGTTTGTCCCAGCGAGGAGCCGAGTGGCAGATGGGTGCTATCGGTATCTCATGCCCCGAAAGAGGTGGACAGGGGAAAAGAGACAAGCGTAACTGTTTCCGTAAACAACAGCCCGCAGTGCCCGATCTGTTGGAGTCATATTCCCGATTTCCCTTGATACCACTCAGATAACCCTGCCATCACAGTGACGTGACGTATGATGAGGGCGGATGCAGCTATCCTTGATTTATCAATGCAGGAAGAGCGATCTTGGGATCAACTGGAGGCGCATCCGTGAGCCTGCAAATGCTTGAAAGTCCACATGTAATGAGAGCCCCTGACAGGCTCCTGACCGCGGACGAGGTGGCAGAGAAGCTGAGCATCGGCCTTTCGACGGCCTATATGCTGCTGCAGCGGGGCGATTTGCCCAGCGTGCGAATCGGCCGCTCGGTGCGCGTCCGCCCTGAGGACCTCAGACGCTTCGTACTCGCGAGAAGGGAGGGTGTAGCGAACATCTGAGCTGTGACATGCTGGCCTGTGTCCCAATTACCGCGTTGAACCCGGCCAGCATGTCATCAAAACGAGGATTCCTCAATCAGCTGCTCGCTGATACAATCTCGAGCAGTCTGCGCCCTTTAACAACCGAAGGCAGAACGGCCGAAGAGCCGCCTTTCCTCTCATCTCCATTGACAAAGGAGAAGTGAGGAAATGGTGAAAAAGAAACGCGGTCACGGCGAAGGCACGATCTACCAAACTCCGTCTGGGAGTTGGCGGGCACAAATCTGGATCAATGCGGAGAGGGTCGGAAGAACCGTCGAGGCCAAGGCAGACGGCATCGCCTGGTTGGCCGATATACAATCAAAGCGAGCCAAGGGCTACGATGTTGCTGGTAGAAAGCAGTTGCTCGGAGCCTACATGGATGAATGGTTGGATACCAAGGAACCAGCAGTGTCGCCGCGAACCATCTGCCAGTATCGTCAGATCGTCCGCGACTATGTCACTCCGGAACTCGGGGAGATACCCCTCAAGGACCTGCGGCTTCAGCGGATCGAACAGCACTATTCGATGCTCCAGAAGAGGGGGGTGGGCACCAGGACAATACGGCTTACTCACGCAGTCCTTCATAGGGCGCTTGAGAAGGCAGTCAAGTATGCATACCTCCATCGAAATCCTGCCAGCGGTGCATCGCTTCCCAAGCGTCGAGCCAGGGAGATGAAGACACTGAATGCGGAGCAGGTCACACAATTCCTCATCGCCGCGCGAGATGGCCGGCATGAGGTCCTCTACCATCTCGCAATTCAAACGGGAATGCGGCAGGGCGAACTCTTGGGGCTGCAGTGGCGTGATGTGGATTGGGTCCAGCACACGATTCGCGTGCAACGGCAGGTCAAGTGGGTGCCCGGTGAGAGCTGGCGCTTTGTCGATCCAAAGACGAGGGCTGGATTCCGCACGATCCTGCTAAGCTTAGGCTTGCTGGATACGCTGAAAAGGCATAAACAGTCACAGGCTCATGAGACTTCCTGCGCAGGAAAACGCTGGCAGGATCATGACCTCATATGTCCCACGTCGGTCGGAACACCGCCAACTCCAAGCAACCTAAGAAAGGATTTCAACCGTGTTCTCGAGCGAGCGGGCGTTCCCCGAATCCGCTTCCATGACCTCCGGCACACTGCAGCGTCACTTATGCTGAATGGCGGCATCCCACCGATTGTTGTGTCGAAGATCCTCGGACACGCGCAGCCAAGCATAACTCTCGATATCTATGGACATGTGTATGCGCAAATGCAGATGGGAGCTGCAGAGGTGATGGATGATCTGGTTGCACCTATCCCGATCGATCTCGATGGATTGTCCATAGATCCTACTAGGATGGCTCGGGACCACTGACACCCCCAAAACCTGGTAACGCAAACTACACAGAATAGCACCGGAATAGCACCGAAAAGCCGGCACCCACCTTCTCAGTGGGTGCCGCAAACGCAGCAAGAGAGGTTTTCCTGGAGAGAAAACCCTCCTCCTCAGGCCCGCCCGGAGGGACTCGAACCCCCAGCCTACCGATTCGAAGTTGCATTGCCCGGTTTCCATAGTGAAGATGGAGAGCCACAAAGGGGCATCCCCTCCATGAACAAGAGGGATTTCCGTCCATTCTCGGCATCCTGTCCATCGCTTCCATGGCATTTGCCGTCAAATTGCTGTCAGAATGGAGGGCAACGGATCTGCAAGGGAGAGCGTGCGGTCCCACAGGTTCATTAATCCTTGGGTTTGTATTCGATGCCGTCGCATATCTGGAGAGATGTGGAGGAATTCGAATACTGAATGGTTGCATGTTCAACGCTCCCCGCTGGCCTTGGTTTCCGCGAGCTCGACCAATTCTCATTATCCAAGAGACCAACACCTATGCCTGACCATCGCCGCCGGGGGGGCGAGGCTTTCGATTCGCACAGTGGAATTATTTTCCCCTCACAAGAACAATCAGGCTTTTAATAGTATTTCTTCATCGTTATCCCGCCCAATACGCGATGTGGAGCATTTCATAGATGCAACGCGATTTCCTGGCTTTTCCCCTATGATGGAATCCTGGGCAGGTGAATGCCTGAGACACCTTGTCAAGGATTAGCCCAAGTCCAGCGCTGACGCCCCCGGCAAGAAGCCGTGCTAGTACTCTAGAAAGATCGGATCTTGATCTCGGATTGGTCTTGGCCGTTGCGGGCGCATCTGGAAGGGCTCTGCTTGAATCCTCAGGCGCACATCCGAATAGGAATAGGCACTGGATGCGCTTAATCCACTTGTAGTTGGTCCGACAGAATGGGCTCTCCAGAGGACAGGTGACGGCTCGGTTGGGCGGATTCAGAACGAATTTTCGCAGTATTCCTAGAGCAACAACCCGACGGATGATCGCAGCCGCAATGGAGAGGCGGTCCAGGGGCTCAATATCCCCATGAACATTCACGGAGGTGTCTCGGAAGAGCCGTCAAGAGGAATTCCGACAGCGCACTTGGGTGTCAGGCGATGTGGCTACCTTCGGAGTTATTGGCGTCGCCACAGATTCAGCAGCGGATCCGTGAATAATGGCATGGATTCTGGCGGCAGGCCGAACTTGAATATGGAACGAAATACCTCTCTCAGCCCTCAGGTTTATCAACTTTGGATCCTAACACGAAAAGTGAGACCTGCGACCCATGAAGGTAGTCTCTGCTATTGAATATAATTACGTGGAAAGTCTCTTGCCAGCACTCTAGAAATCAGAGGCACCCCTCCTATTATGTTTGAGCATATGTTCACTCCGAGGAATATTGCCGTTGTTGGCGCTAGCAATAAACGGGACAAGATGGGCAATCTTTTCATCAGGAATCTGCTCTCTGGCTTTCCCGGAAGAATATTTCCGGTCCATCCCACCGTGCGTGAGATTGATGGGTTGAAAGCATATCCCGACCTTTCTGCAGTGCCAGGCAAGATCGACCTTCTCGTGCCTCTAATCCCTGCGAGCGAAGTCATCTCCCTCGTGAGGGATTGCGCGAAGGGCCAAGTGAACGTTCTATTGGCAATTCCGAGCGGATTTGGTGAAGTGCCGATAACTGGGAAGCCGCTTCAAGAGGAATTACGGGCACTTGCCAAAGAAAGAGGAATTCGGGTTGTCGGCCCAAACAGCGTCGGGCTGTTCAACTGTCCATATGGTCTGAACGCTTCCATGGTTCCTGAGCGGCCGCCTGGTGGATCAGGATTCTCTTGTGTCACCCAGAGCGGCGGATTTGGGATGGCTATCTACATGTATACACTTGATAATGAGATGGAAATGGCCAAGTTCTGCGATCTGGGGAATTCATCTGATGTCAAGCCCCATGAAGTACTTGGATACCTGGCCGAAGACGATGAAACTCAGATTATAGGTGCCTTTCTGGAAGCATACATAGAACGGGATGTCTTTCTTGATTGCGCTGAAATGGTTGCTCAAGAAAAGCCTATGATTTTGACCAAGCTAGGGCATACTCGCGCTGGAACACGTGCCTCATATGCTCATATTGGTCAACCTGCGGGTGATTCCTCTTCTCCAGAAGGAAAGCTCCGGATTATTCCTGCGAGCACAGGTCTGGAGATGTTGGATATTGCGAAAGGGCTGAGTTGGCAATCGCTGCCCACTGGGAGGAAGGTGGGAATAGTTACCGGCTCAGGCGGCGTTGGGGCAGAATTGGCGGATCTCTGCATAGACCATTCACTGGAGGTGCCTAGTTTCTCGCAAGAGCTACAGGACAGATTGCGACCGTTGCTCCCTGCCTACGCAAGCGTTCAAAACCCGGTCGACTTGACGCCTATTTGGCATGAATATGCCAAGCTCTATCCACCTATTCTTGAGACACTAAATTCCTCAAACGAGGTTGATATCTTGCTTGTGACAATCATTGATGTGGCTACAACCCAAGAGCCTCTGATGCACGCTGTCTCAGAAACAATAGAGAAGCTTCGTCAGGAAAGCTCCTACGTAAAACCCATCTATATAAACTGGGCTGCACCCCACAGCATGCGGGAACATAGGCAAGTGCTGCAGAGGGGGCACATTCCCTGCTACAAATCCACTCTCTCTACTGTGCGAACCGCGGCCGCGATTTGCGATTATGCCAGATTTCCGTATGAGAGGGAGATCTGAAATATGGAAGACTCTCAATTCCACTGGTACCGCCAGCTTGCGGTCAACACTATTCGATATGAGGGGTTGCATGTCCTGTTGTGGCGGCTGATGCAGTACTCGCTGTCCCCGCTCGGTCGTTTGGGAATGCTCTCTTTCTGCCGGAAAGATCTAACTCAGGGATTGCTGGATATTCGAGCGAAGGTTGTTCTGACCATAAATCGAGCAACGGAAGCCGATATCGATCAATTAACGATGTTAGCATCGTCGCGGTATGGTCCTTCACAGAGGCGAGAGTTGTTCAGCGAACGCAGTATTCGTGAGACGATTCTTGATCGATTCGAACATGCTGCAACATGCTTCGTGGCTCGCATTGGTGAAGAGATCGTGCATTACAATTGGATATTCTTTCACAGGCATGTGTGGGAGCCTGGAGGACCTTGCTTGATAACTATGGGTAATCGTGAAGCCTTGTGCGACGATGGTTTCACACCAGAAGATTGGCGAGGAAGAGCAATCCACGGCGCTGTCAACAATGCAATGCTCAACTTCCTCCAGCAGTCCGGTTTCGAGACCGCGTACACGCTCGTAAATTCGTTCAATCTATCCTCAAAGAAGGCCTTGCACAAAGTAGGTTGGGATTTCTTCGCCAACTTTCTTTATTTCACCCTTCGAAAATCGCAAAAGACCTTCGGATTGGAAGTCCGCGGCTCCATTGCCCCATTCAGTGTAATAAGATAGATCAAATGCCTCGAGCGCGTGGTTGTTGAGTTGCCCTGTATTTGCTCACGCTGTGACTCCGCAAGCTTCAAGTAACATTTCTCAGCAGCGTCCGTTCTCATCATTGAGAAATTGGTTCCACCTTTTTTTGCGGGCGCTGCCATAAACACAATCGAGCGATTCTTAGGTAGATCATTCCGAAGACTACATTTAGATGCCTTATTCTGACGCTTCCGTATCACGGGAAGGGGGAGCTTAGCCAATAATGGAAGCCGAGAATATTCCAATCGGATAATTAGGCCGCACACCAGAGTTACAGGAAAGGAAGGATATCTATGTTTTCAAAGAAACTGAGGGCGATACCGTATCTCATTATCCTCTCGCTTATCTTTGGCGCTTGTGGGCCAGCCGAACCTGCAGCCAGCACGGATGGGGAATCGACCTTTGACTGCACGGTAACCATAGGTGCACCGATAAGTGAGACTGGCAGATTTGCTCGGGAAGGAGCATGGAATCAGCGGGGATACGATCTCTGGAAAGAATGGGTCAATACCGAGTACGGGGGGATCAAGCTGGGTGAGCAGAGATGCGAGGCCAAGCTCATCTACTACGATGATGAAAGCGACCCCGACACGTCAGCAAAACTGATCGAGAGATTAATCACCGAAGATAAAGTCGATTTCTTGCTGGGACCCTATTCCAGTACGATAACATTGGGCACCAGTGCAATCGCAGAGAAGTATGGGGTCATCATGGTCGAAGCTCATGGTGCCTCGGAAACCCTCTTCGAACGCGGATTTAAGAATCTCTTCGCGGTCCTTACCCCAGCTTCCTACTATACAGAATCCGCGCTCAAGGCCTTGGCTGAAGCAGGAGCGAAGACAGTGGTGGTCGCAGTATTGGATGATACATTCTCGGCTTCTGCAGCAGAAGGTGCCGTGAGATGGTGCGATGATTATGGGCTTGAGGTCTTGGCACAGGAGACCTATCCTGCCGATGTAGCCGATATCTCCGGCATGATGACAAAGTTCCGCGATTTGGAGCCGGATGTTTTCGTGGGCGCAGGGCACTTTAATGACTCCGTGCTCTTCATCCGCAGCGCCCAGGAATTGGGATTTGCCCCCAAAGCGATGATGCTTACCGTTGGACCTGATAGTCCTGATTTCATCGCTGAACTTGGAGACGACGCGAACTTCATCATGGGCGATTCTCAATGGGACAAGACTATGCTTTATGAGGATGAGTATTTCGGGACGGCCGCCGACTATGCCGAGCGCTATATAGAGCGATACGGAGAAGCCCCGCCATATCAATCAGCCAGTTCAACGGCTGCCGCCCTAGCGCTACACCTCGCAATCGAGCAGGCTGGGACTCTGGAGATGGATGCTGTGCGAGAGGCATTGCGAAATCTAGACATAAATACCTTCTATGGTCCAATTAATTTTGATGATACTGGCAAGAATACGGCCAAGCCAATGGTGACGATTCAGGTGCTCGATGGCGAGGCGAGAGTTGTGGCACCAACTGATGTGGCCACCGCGGACCTGATCTATCCAATGCCGGGCTGGGAAGAACGATAGACCGGTATCTGCACGAAACGTGATGCGTGAATCTAGGTGTCTAGAAGATCACGCATCACGTTCTTTTGTAGATAAGGCTATTCTACTCAATTTGCAGCATAGATCGCAATCAAGCTGGAGATGGTTCCTTGGACCAATTCCTGCAAGTAATGGTTAACGGAATTATGCTTGGAGGGTTCTATGCAATTATGACCCTGGGTTTTTCGATTATCTGGGGCGTTATGGGAATAATTAATCTGGCGCACGGAGAGTTCCTCATGGTTGGGGCCTACCTGGCGTGGTTTCTGAATCGCCAGTTTGGGATAGAGCCATTGATGTCGCTATTCTTGGTAGCTCCAATCATGTTCGTAATCGGCTATCTCTTGCAGCGAGCCCTAATTAATCGAATAATCGAACGCCCCCAGCTGATCTCCTTGTTCATAACGTACGCATTGTCAATCATCCTCGCCAATACATTCAAATTGCTTTTCACGGCCACACCGAGAAGCGTAAACACTATACTTGGTGGCTTTTGGCGATTTGGAGCAATAACATTGCCCGTGGTAAAGACCTACGACCTTGTCATCGCACTGGGCATGATGGGTGGCCTATTTCTTCTCCTCCAATTCACAAGGTTGGGAAAGAGCATTCGGGCCGCTTCACAGAACCGTATGGCAGCCAGACTGGTTGGTATAAAGATTTCATCAGTCTACGCCCTTTCATTCGCCATCAGTATTGCTGCCACATCAGCAGCAGGCGTGCTTTTCAGCTTGACTCAACCGATCTTTCCATTCATGGGCCTATCGTTCACTCTCAAAGCATTTGCGATAACAGCGATGTCAGGGCTGGGCAATATTCGTGGGACTTTGCTTGGCAGCATCCTACTTGGATTAATTGAGTCGTCTATCGCGACTTATATTCCTGGGGTGGGCACCAATTTGGGAGTAATCGCCTCCTTCGTGATATTGGTGATCGTCTTGGTTTTCAGGCCGCATGGGTTGTTTGGCGGACTCCAACCCATGGAGTCGCAATGAGGCGAATTGCGCCAATAGCGCAGCTCTTTGAGAGGCTCCGTCTGAACCAATGGGGTGTCGTCACGTTGACGCTATCGCTGTTTGTGTTGCCAATTCCAGCGATGATCGGTTGGGAGCAAAGCCCCATAACGAATTCTCTCCTATTTTCCCTTACTCAGATGTTCATGTTGATCACATTATCAAGTGATTGGAATTTGATAAGTGGATTCACTGGATATATAGACTTTGGTCACATAACATTCTTTGGATTAGGTGCTTACTCAACGGGTATATTGATGGCCAAACTCGCATGGCCATTCCTTCCAACATTGCTTGTCGGTGGGATAATCTCAATGGGTGCAGCCATTCTCATCGGCAGAGCAACCATGCACCTTAAGGGTCCCTATTTCTCGATTGCTATGATGGCAACCTTCGCTGCAACCCGTGAAATCATACGGGTCGCACGCCCCTTTACTGGTGGGGGACCTGGTCTAACGCTTCCGCCCTACCTAAACCGTCCGTTGTTCTATTATGTGACATTGTGCCAAGCTGTAATTGTCATCGTCGCGGTTTGGTGGATAAGACGTTCGGCGTTTGGTGCAACTCTAGTGGCCATACGTGAAGACGAAACCGGCGCGGAGATGCGGGGCATCAATACCAATCTCCATAAGGTCGTGGTATTTGCGATAGCTGCACTTTCATCCGGAGTGGTAGGAGGGTTGTGGGCCTACCAAAACACCTTCATCGCTCCGGATCTTGTATTCATGGATAGTCGAACGATTGAGATCGCGATAATGGCAATTCTCGGTGGACTGGGCACCGTTCCAGGGCCCGTTATTGGAGCGATCATAATATACTGGCTGCGGGACGCAGTCTGGGCAAATCTCTTGCAGTTCCACCTGATCGCAGAGGGGATTCTGCTTATCGTGATCATCCTGTTGCTGCCAAGAGGGATCTTGGGATCATTGCGCCAATTTGCAGCAGGAATTCGAGGATTCCCCAATTCCAGTTTGTTAGATCACACGGAGAACGTAAGGGAAGAAAGAATATGATCCGGCAGTCTACCAATCTGGAACCGATACTTGAAGGACGCAACATTAGCAAGCATTTCGGTGGATTAAGAGCCCTTAGTCACGTTGACTTCATAATCTATCCTGGCGAGATTGCTGGCCTAATCGGACCCAATGGTAGCGGGAAGACAACCTTGGTCGACTGTCTCAGTCGCATGCAAGATGTCAGTCAGGGGTGGGTCAAGTTCAAGGGGACCGAGATTACGAGAAAGAGAGCGTACCGAGTTGCACACATGGGCTTGGCCCGCACTTTCCAAGTAGTCCGCGTGTATCGAGAGATGACCGTACTTGAGAATGTGCTGCTTAGCAGACAATGGCGGGGAGAGGGACTACTCGCTCAGTTGCAGAAGAGTACGGTTGAAGTAGAAGGACAGGCAAAAGAAATCCTTCAATTCTTGGCTCTTGCGGATTTGATGGGGGAACAGGCAGGCAATCTATCTGTCGGACAACAACGGTTGCTGGAAATTGGTATGGCCCTTATGCCGAAGCCAGACTTGATCTTCTTTGATGAGGCGACGGCAGGCATCAATCCGAGACTAATCACGAAGATTAAGGACCGCATTCGGGACCTCAATCAGGAATCCGGCACGACAATCGTATTAATTGAACATAATATGAATGCCATCGCAGATCTTTGTGACCGTATCTATGTGCTGAACCAGGGCGAAAAGCTTGCCGAGGGTACTCCAGAAGCGGTTTTCAGCGATGAGAGAGTCATTGAGGCATACTTGGGGTCACGTATCGCAGCACCAGGGATTGGCAACAATGAGGAACCTTGAAGCGATATTGCGCGTGGAAAATATCCATGCGGGTTATCAAGGTTACGACATTCTTAAAGGAATAAGCTTCCAGGTCGATTCAGAAGAGATCGTATGTGTGATCGGGCCGAACGGTGCTGGCAAATCAACAATCTTCAATGCGCTATATGGCTTGATTAGGATACGGTCAGGACATATCTGGTTTGACGGGCAAGAGGTAACTGGCTTCCGTCCACAGGAAATGCTCTATACGGGAATTTCCATGGTCGCCCAGTGGAGAAGTCTGTTTCCCCAGATGACGGTCTATGAAAACCTTGAATTGGGCATGTACACTTCAAGAGACAAGAAAAGAGTCAAGAGGCGGATCGAAGATCTATTTTCGCGATTTCCAATACTTGAGAACCGGGCCAGCCAAAAGGCCGGGACGCTCAGTGGAGGTGAACAACGCATGCTAGAGATAGGGAGGGCGCTCTTGCTGAGGCCAAAGCTCCTCTTGATCGATGAGCCATCCGCTGGGCTTGCTCCCCTTGCGACGGATAATATCTATGGAAAGTTGACCTCCATGAACAGGGATTACGGGTTGACGATCTTGATGATTGAGCAAAATGCCAGACGGGGGTTAGAAATAAGCGATAGGGGGTACGTTCTTGATTTGGGTCGGATAATATACGAAGGCAGCGCAAGAGATCTGATAACTGACCCTGAAGTGCGGCGGTTATTCTTGGGCGGCGCCAGTCAATCGCATATTAAGCGAGAGTCACATGTTTCGTGATCGGGCGATCTGGATCTTTCGGCCACAATGTTCGTATCGATGAGATCAAGATACGGACGTGTATGTGTGTGGCATCGCCATTCAGGACTAGCGATAGCATTGAATACAAGAAATCTCCGCAAGCATGTGATCGTGACCAGCTAGCCTTCTGCCATCTTGCACATCCCCCAGTATGCGAGAAATCCTGCGGTGGAGAGAGGATACTTAGGGTTTTGGCAGTCGAATTCCAAAGCCTTATCTGGGCTGTTAAGGTATCTCCCCTCTCCAGGAGAATCGCCTACCTTGGTCCGTCCTGTCCACAGTTTCTATCCAGGCGTAAGCGCTCATCGCCCGAACTGCACCGAACTGCGCCGGAAAGGGAGCACCCATCAGCAGGATGGGTGCAAATAGCGGAGAATATGGTGATTTCTTTCTACAATATCGCCAGATCTCTGGCGCGCCCGGAGGGACTCGAACCCCCAGCCTACTGATTCGAAGTCAGGCGCTCTATCCATTGAGCTACGGGCGCGATTACGGGCGGAATTATACCGCGAATCCCCCCTAGACCTGCCCGGGCAACGCGCTGAGGCGGGCGCGGAATGGTGCCCGATGCGTCGAGAACCTATTCGGGCCTCGATCCATCGGCGGCATCAGCTCCGGAGATCTGCCGGGTGCTGCCGGCGGCCTCTGGCCTCCCAGCACGGCGGGGCGCGCACATGCCTGGGCTGCCAAAGGCCAGGCGAAAGCGCCCGACTTGGCGCTCGATGTCGTGGAGCATGGCTTGGTAACGCAGCAGATCCTCGGCTTTCATGTGTCGAGGGTACGCGGCGGGGCCGCTCGTGTCCATCCCTTGGGCGGGGGATTTCTCGGCTCCCCCTCCGGGGGAATGGGCTCCAGAAAACTGCGCATAGCCATTGCAGGCGGACGGCGGCATGCTCACGCCGGTGTGCAATCCCACGCGATCGGCGGATAATCTCAGGGCGTGGCATGACGCAGCGCATAGGCGGTGGAGCGATCCCTCTCCCCGAAGGACGAGCAGAAGCCTCCGCTCCAAACCAGATGGACTCGCTCCCCGGGAGAGGCCCGTCAAGCGGCGACAGGGGGCCCTCGCGGCACAGAGTCGCGGATGCACCATCAGCGGCCATTCTATCGACGATGCGGCCAGAGCATAGTAGACTAGCAGGATCTTGCGTGGGGCCGAGCAGCGGAGCATGCATCGCAGCACAGGAAGCATCGCAGCCAAATGAATGATCCCCGGATCCTCCCCTTTGTCGCCCTGCAGGGCTTGATATTCGGTTCTTCTATGGTGGTATCGCGCTTCGTCCTGGGGCAGTTTGACCCACGTGCCTACGTGAGCCTGCGGTTGATCATCGCCGGCCTGGCGCACGCATCCGTCTACGGGGCGCTGCGATCGCGACGGTTCCCGCGCGATCCGGTGCTGTGGCGGCGGGCCGGGCTCCTGGGGATCCTGGGCCCCGCCATGTCCACGGTCTGCGTGGTGAGCTCGATGCAATACATGGCCAGCAGCGTGGCATCTTTGCTCATCACTCTGAACCCGGCGTTGGTGGTTATCATGTCCCACTTCTTCTTGGCGGAAGAACGGCTGACCGCTCGGAGGATCATAGGGGTGCTTGTGGCCTTCGCGGGGGCGGCCGTTCTGCTGATCCAAGGGGAGACCGGCCTGGGGCAGTTTGCCCAGGCGGATTGGCGAGGGTACGCCTGGATCCTCGCCGGGATGGTCTGCGGCGCCGCCGGCTCTGTGTACGCACACCGCCATTTGCGGGGTGCAGATTCTTTCGACGTGGCCAGCATCCGCATGTTTACGGCCGCGCTGGCGTTGATTCCCGTCACCCTGCTTACGGTCGGATACGACCTCTCCCGCCTGCAGGTGAGCGGAGTTGTGGCTCTGGCCTACGGCGCCATCGTGGGGGCCTTTGCGGCCTTTGTATTGGCGTTCTACACCCTCAAGCGCTTCGGCGCGCCGGGCCAGTCCTTATCGTCCTATATCATTCCTGTGGTGACCGCCGTGCTCGGAGTGGTATTCCTCGGCGAGCAGGTCACGGGTGCGATGATACTGAGCACGGGATTGATATTCTTGGGCATCGCGCTGCTCAATTACCGCCCCCGAATGCCCCGAGAGGGGCAGATTCGAGCCTGACCCGGCTGTGAATGCTGGCTCCGTCATCAGCGTGCCAGGCCCAATCCCAATCCTGCGCCCATCCCCTTTCCTGGGAGATGGAATCGACGATGCCCGTTTCCGGGCGAACGGGTATTTGCGGGTAGAATGATGCGGAGGGTTCGCCATGGACAGCATCCAGATTCCCACCCAGTCTCAGCAGGAGCTGCGGGAGATCACCGCACAGGTGCGCGATTTCGTCGCCACCTCGGGGGCAAACAGCGGCGTGGTAGTCGTATTTGTGCCCCACACCACTGCGGGGATCACGCTGAATGAGAACTATGACCCCAATGTGCAACGGGATATGCTGGCCGATCTGGACCGGCTTCTCCCGCGACGGCAGGAATATTACCGGCACGCAGAGGGCAACAGCGCCGCCCACCTCAAGACGAGCCTTATGGGCTCCTCAGTCCAGGTCCCGGTGCGGAATGGGGAACTGCTGTTGGGCACATGGCAAGGGGTGTTTCTATGTGAGTTTGATGGGCCGCGTTTGCGGCGGGTGCATATGTTGATGAAGGAAGGGTAGGGGAGCGATGGCAAACCGCGAGCTGGGACGGCTGGAGGCGCTCCGCGAGACCAAGGCCGCGCTGGGCCAGGAACCGCTGTTTCTGGATACCGAGACCACGGGGCTCGGAGCCAGGGATGAGATTGTGGAGATCTGCATTCTGGATTCGAGTGGGGAAGTCTTGATGAACCGGTTGGTGAAGCCGAAGCGCCGCATCCCCCTTGATGCCACGCGTGTGCATGGCATCACCGACGCTCACGTTGCCGAGGCGCCGGCCTGGCCGGAAGTGTACCCGCAGGTGCAGGAACTCTTGAAGGGTCGATTGGTGGCGGCCTATAATGCCGATTTCGACCGGCGCATGTTGGTGCAGACCAACCTCAGTCACCGTGTCGGCCTCCTGCCCAGAGAGGTGCAGTGGTTCTGCATCATGAAGGCCTACGCCAAATTCCACGGGCAGTGGGATCCTTCCCGGCGCTCCTACCGCTGGCAATCTCTGGAGCAGGCAGGCCGACAGTGTGGCCTCCGGCTGCCGAATTCCCACCGGGCGCAGGTGGACACATTCCTGGCGAAGGCGGTTTTCGAACATATGGCCGGGAGGTCCGGATGGGAATGAGCTATCCCCCCCTGTCCCATGGCGGTCCGGGGCGTGGGATCGCCGCCCATCATGGCCCCGGAGACCAGACGCTTGGGTGAACTGAGTGCGCTGGGGGCGGCCCTGATGTGGGCGCTGACCTCGGTTTTCTTCACGCTGGCAGGACGAAAAGTTGGGTCGATGGTGGTCAATCGGGGCCGGCTGATGATCGCCGTGCTTCTGTTGTCGGCCACACATCTGGCCCTGCAAGGGACACCGATTCCACTCGGGGCGAGTTCCGAGCGATGGCTTTGGTTGTCGCTCTCCGGCGTGATCGGCTTGGTGATCGGCGATGCGCTGCTCTTCCAGGCTTTCGTCCTCGTTGGCGCTCGCATCTCTATGCTGCTCATGGCCCTGGTGCCGGTGATCAGCACGCTGGTGGCCTGGTTCGCGCTGGGGGAGCATCTGCGCCTGATCGAATTGCTCGCCATCGCGGTGACCGTGGGGGGAATCGCCTGGGTTGTCTTGGAGCGTGGGACACCGGGCGAGGTGCGGCACGACCGGGATTACCTGAACGGCTTGTTGGCCGGGGCCGGCGGGGCTCTTGGGCAAGCCCTTGGGTTGGTTACATCGAAACAGGGGCTGCTGGGAGATTTCCCCGTGATCTCAGGCGTGCTCATCCGCACCCTGGCGGCAGTGGTGGTCATCTGGCTCTGGGCCGCGCTGCAGGGGAAGGTGGGCAAGTCCTTGCGGGCACTCGGCGACTGGGGTGTGCTGCGGGACGTTCTTGGGGGCAGCTTCGTTGGCCCCTATGTGGGGGTATGGCTGTCGCTCGTCGCCCTTCGGTGGGCGCCGGTGGGAATCGCCTCGACTCTGATGGCGCTCGCCCCGATATTCTTGTTGCCTATGGAGCGCTGGATATTCCGCGGCCGAGTGACGCGGCGGGCGGTGATCGGCACGACGGTGAGCATGGTCGGCGTGGCGTTGATATTTATGAGTTGAACCCGCCGGACCGCAATCCATGGCATTCGAACTCTGCCCCGCAACCCACAACCTCGGGATGGGGGAGTGCATCCGGCCAATTATCCCGAACGCATGAATCTGCTGTCTGAGATGCGCTGCGGGAGCGATGCTGCCTTGTCATCTGGGGGCCTCTGCTCCAGCCAGATCTGGTCCCAGGCTAGGAGAAGGCGCTGCCTTCGCCTACCCGTGTGCCACCCCCAACTTCCGTCACGCCGGTGGGGATCGGCCTGAGCTGGTCCGGCAGGGAGCAAAGGGGTGGCCTTTTGCCGGGCGTACGTGGGGAGAAGTCAATGGGCCCCGCCCGAAGGCGGAGCCCTTGATCGGCCGTGGCACGTCCCTTAGAAAAGCCCCTCGATCTGTCCGGTATCTGTGTCGAGGTCGATATCCATGAAGGCCGGATAGGTCGCCAGGCCCGGCATGGTGCTCATCTTGCCAATCAACGGATAGATAAATCCCGCGCCGACGCTGGCCCGCACCTCGCGCACGGGAACCGTATAATCTGTGGGCACGCCTTTCAAGGTGGGATCATGGCTCAGGCTCAGGTGGGTCTTGGCCATGCAGACGGGGAGGTTCCCGAAGCCCGCCTTCTCATAGTTGGCGATCTGCTGCTCGGCCAGGTCATCGTAGCTCACCCCGTCAGCTCCGTAGATCTCCTTCGCGATATATTCGATCTTGCGCTTGATGGGCCAGTCCAGCGGATAGAGGAACTCGAAGTCGCTGGGCTTCTCGCAGGCGGCCACCACGGCCTCCGCGAGGGCTGCAGCGCCATCCCCGCCGTTCGCCCAGTGAGTGGTGACCACGGAATCCTCTGCGTCATTGGCGATGGCGTATTCGCGCACCATGTCCCACTCGGCCTGCGTGTCATCCTTGAAGCCGTTCACTGCCACCACGACCGGAATACCAAACCGGCGAGCGTTGGTGATATGGACGCCCAGGTTGGGCAGCCCTTTCTTGAGCAACTCCAGATTCTCCTCCGTATAGGCCTTGTCCAGAGGGGCTCCAGGCGAGACTTTCGGCCCGCCGCCGTGCATCTTCAGCGCCCGGACCGTGGCGACCAGCACCACCGCGTTGGGGATCAGGCCGGAGTAGCGACATTTGATGTCGAAGAACTTCTCCATGCCGATGTCGGCGCCGAATCCGCTCTCGGTGACCACATAGTCCCCCAACTTCAGGGCGATCATGTCAGCGATGATGGAGGAGTTGCCGTGCGCGATATTGGCGAATGGCCCGGCATGCACGAAGGCCGGCTGGCCTTCCAGCGTCTGCATCAAGTTGGGCATGATGGCATCCTTGAGCAGGACGGTCACGGCGCCGGCGACCCCGAGCCGCTCCAGGCTGACGGGCTCACCCTTCTTATTCATTGCTACGACCACTCGCCCCACGCGTTCGCGAAGATCCTTCAGGCCGGTGGTCAATGCCACGATGGCCATTAACTCGCTGGCGACCGTGATGTCGAAACCGGTCTTCCGCGGGAAGATCGGGCTGGGGCTGCCATCGCGCAGCTTGGGGTCGTTCAGGCCGACCATAATCTCGCGCAGGGACCGGTCGCACACATCCACAACCCGGTTCCAAGTGATGGTGACCGGGTCGATGTCGATGCGGGACACACCGCGGCGCTCCAACGCTTCGTCGGTCTGCCGGCTCTCGTGGTACATGCGTGTGTCCAGGCCGGCCGCGACCAGGTTGTGCGCCACGCCGATGGCGTGGATGTCTCCCGTCAAGTGCAAGTTGAAGTCCTCCATAGGGATGATCTGGCTGTATCCCCCACCGGCGGCGCCGCCCTTGATATTGAAGGTCGGACCCATGCTCGGTTGGCGGATGCAGCAAATGACATTCTTGCCCAGATTGGTGCCCATGGCCTCGGTCAACCCGACAGTTGTGGTGGTCTTCCCCTCGCCGAGCGGGGTCGGCGTGATGGCGGTTACATCGATGTATTTGCCTTGTGGGCGATCTTTGAAGCGCTCGATCACGTCGAGATGCACCTTGGCCTTGTACTTCCCATAGAGATCGAGATCATCCATCGTGAGACCAAGCCTATCGGCGATCTCTATGATGGGACGGAGATCCGCCTCCTGGGCGATCTCGATGTCCGTGGGAACCGGTGTGCGTCGAGTGATGGGCATGTCAGCATCTCCTTCCGAATAGATTAGACTTGATCCAATGATCGAACTTTGACATTGAAAACCCAATTAAATAGTTTGCATCGAGTTAACGGATTCGGCAAGCGACGGCTTTCACAATCTCTTGCGCCATCTATAATGACTTGGCCGCTTTGAACATGCCTTGACGCGCGGCATGGGATAGCTACAATCTCTCGGGAGGGAGAGGACGGACGAATGGCCAACTGGATCACATTGAGCCGCTTGCCGCTGCTCCTGCTGTATGTTTTGATGTTGTTCTTTGGAGAGGTGGGGCTCCAGCTTGCCGGAGTGCCGCTCATTCTGCTGCTCATGCTGATGGACAGCGTGGATGGCATTGTCGCGCGGCGGACGAATTCTACCAGCCTCATGGGCAGCGTCCTCGACATCGCCGCGGATCGCACATATGAGTTGGTGCTCTGGGTGACATTCGCCAGCCTGCGATTGATTCCAGTGGCGATCCCCCTGATCGTGATCTCGCGCACAACACTGACGGATGCGCTGCGCAGCGTGGGGGTGGGTCAGGGGGAGAGGGCCTTCGACCAGCATCGGTCTCGCTTGGGGAACTTCCTGGTCGCCTCCAAATGGATGCGCAGCAGCTACGGCATCAGCAAGGCGCTTTCCTTTGCTGGGCTGAACCTGGGCCTGGCGCTGAGCAAATATCCGCCGGGGAGCCCATCCTTCTCGGCGGCCCCGGAAGTCCTGCGCGTGTTCGTCGCCCTTTCCTGGGTCTCGGTGGCCTTCTGTGTGCTGCGAGGACTGCCTGTGATCCTGGGCGCCATACGCCGTGCCCTGGAAACGGCCTGAGATGATGAAGCGCGCAGCATGAACCTCCGAGAGCTTATGTACTCGCGGCTGGGCCCATCGCTCGGAATCCTTCTTGCGCGTCTCCTCAGGGCAAAGCAGGCATATGCCCTGGCGGAATACGTGGCCCGGCGCCTCGCTCGTCAGTCGGATTCGCGCATGGCGCGTGCCATCCGCTCCAATCAGGCAACGGTTCGCGGGCTTCCACTTGACCATCCTGCGCTCGACGACGCGGTGCTGCAGGTGCTGCGCGTTTCAGCGATCGCGCATGCTGACCTGTTCCGGAGCATGGCTCAAGGGGTGGAGGCGGTAAGAGAGACCAGCACGCTGGACGACCACCTATGGGACTATCTGGAGGCGGCCAGAGGCAAGGGGACCGGTCTGATCGCTGTGGGCGGGCACATGGTCGGGTTTGACTCCATCCTTCTGACCCTCAAGAGTCATGGACTCGAGGTGCAAGCCCTTGCCGCGGCCGAACTCCACGGTGCCTACAGGGTGCAGAATTTCATTCGGCGCCGGTATGGACTGGATGTCACCCCGGTCTCCTATCGCTCGCTGCGGCAGGCGCTACAGAACATCAAGTCTGGTGGGATTGTGCTCACCGGGGTGGATTTCCCGGTCCCGGGGGGGGATCCGCTGCGCTTCTTTGGCCGGACAACGCGGCTTCCCGCCGGCCACGCCCGCTTGGCACTCAGTACCCAGGCGCCTGTGGTCGTAGCTCTGCCCCAGAAGAGGGATCAGCCCGGCCATTATCACGTGCGTCTCATGCCGCCCATGTACCCCGAACGCAGTGGAGACCAGCGGCGCGATACACTGGTGTTCGCGCAGAAAATCCTGTTCCTGATCGAGAGCTGCATCCGCAAGCGCCCCGACGAGTGGCTCATGTTCAATCCTCTGTGGCCGGAGGATCTGGAAGAATTGAGGCTATAATCCAGCCATGGTCGATGAGGATCTGCGCGCCAGGGCCCGGAAACTCCGGGAAGACATCAACTATCACAACTACCGCTACCATGTGCTGGATTCCCCCGTCATCAGCGATTACGAATACGATCGTATGCTGCAGGAATTGCGGGATCTGGAGGGGGATCACCCCGAGCTGCGGACCCCGGATTCGCCCACAGTGCGTGTCGGTGGGCAGGTCAGCGACCGGTTCCAGCGCGTCGAGCATCCCAGGCCGATCCTGAGTTTGGGGAACGCGTTTGAGGCTCAGGATGTGCGCGCGTGGTTTGAGCGCATTTCGAAGCTCGATGCGAGGGTCGAGGATGCCGACTTCATCGTTGAGCCCAAGCTGGATGGGCTGACCGTGGTTCTGCACTATGAGCAGGGCCTCTTTACCCTGGGGGCGACCCGTGGGGATGGCGAATCAGGTGAGGACATCACCACCAACCTGCGCACGGTTCGGACGCTGCCGCTTCGGATCCCGGTCGGGGATGGGAAACTCCCGGTCCCCTCTCGTTTGGTGGTGCGGGGAGAGGCAATCATCTTTCTAAGCGATTTTGAGGCCTTGAACGCTCGCCTGGAGGCTGCAGGCGAGCGGACGTACGTGAACCCCCGGAACACGGCCGCGGGATCGCTGCGGCAGTTGGACCCTTCGTTGACCGCCGAGCGGCCGATCCGGATGCTCTGCTACGCCATCGTCGATGGTGAGGGAGATCTGCCGCGCCACCAAAGCGAGGTGCTGGACTATCTCAAGGCGTTGGGGTTCCCCGTGGCCGAGGAAGTCTGTCGTGCAGAAGACATCCAAGCTGCCATCCACTGCGGAGAGCAGTTGGAGTCCAAGCGGGCCCAACTGCCCTATGAGGCCGACGGCGCAGTGATCAAGATCAATGACCTTGACCTGCGCGAATCCTTGGGCGTGGTGGGAAAGGATCCGCGCGGCGCGATCGCCTACAAGTTCCCGGCCGAGGTAGTGACGACGAAGCTGCTCGACATCGGCGTCAACGTGGGGCGTACCGGCGTGATCACACCCTACGCCGTCCTGGATCCGGTGGAGGTCAGCGGTGTGACTGTGCGTCAGGCGACACTGCACAATTTTGATTTTATTGCCGAGAAGGATATTCGGGTGGGGGATCGGGTTTTCGTCAAACGAGCCGGGGAGGTGATCCCCTACGTGATCGGACCGGTGGAGGATGCACGCACCGGCCTGGAACGGAAATACCAGCGTCCCGAGCGGTGCCCTTCCTGTGGGGAGCGGCTGGAACAGATCCAGGGCGAGGTGGCGGTGCGCTGTGTCAACTCGGGCTGCCCCGCTCAATTGGTGCGCAATGTAGAACACTTCGCTTCCCGCGGCGCGATGGATATCGAGGGGCTGGGGATCAAGATCGCCGAGCAGTTGGTCGACGAAGGGCTGGTTCACGACGTGGCTGACTTGTACGCCCTGGATCGTGAACCGCTGTTGGAATTGGAGGGCTTCGCCGACAAGAAGGCGGAGAACCTTCTGGATGCTATCGCCGACTCCAAGGATCGCAGTCTCGACCGGGTGATCAGCGCCCTGGGGATATCGGGCGTCGGAGGGACGCTGGCGGCGACGCTGGCGGGGAATTTCCGGGATCTCGAGGCACTCGCGAGCGCCAGCCTCGAGGATCTGCAATCGATCGAAGGCATCGGCCCGAACATCGCGCAGGCGATCCACGACTGGTTCCAGATGGATGGCAATCAGCGGCTGCTATCCAAACTGAAGGCGGCCGGAGTATGGCCGCAGGCGGATGGTCAGGCGGGCGAAGAGGGGCCGATGGCGCTGCGCGATTTGACCTTCGTGATAACTGGAACCCTGCCAAGCCTTTCTCGCCGGGAGGCGAAAGAGCTGATCGAACGGCACGGGGGACGGGTCACAGGATCTGTGAGCGGCAACACAGATTATCTGCTGCTCGGCGAGTCCGCCGGCTCGAAATTGGACAAAGCCCGGGAGTTGGGCGTTCGCCAGATCGATGAGCGCGCCCTGCGCGAGATGATCGAGCGCTCGGAAGAGTAGCCTGCGTCGTCCCGCTGGCACGGATCCCCGGGCGTTGGGAGGATCCCTCGTCCAGGCAAGCGGGTTCGGACCCGGCTCTCGGACAGCCCCCCCGAATGCAAACCGCGAGAAAAGAAACAGCCCACCCACCGCGGGAGGTAGAAGCATGAAACGCGTGCAGCTCAAGCCAGGTCGGGAGAAGCCGCTGCTGCGATTCCATCCGTGGGTGTTTTCGGGAGCCATCCGTCACGTGGAAGGGGGGCCGTCTCCAGGAGAGACCGTGGACATTCTGAGCCACGATGGCCGTTGGCTCGCACGAGGGGCATATTCGCCCCGATCCCAAATCCGCGTGAGGGTGTGGACATGGGATGAGGCGGAGCAGGTGGATGGCGATCTTCTCGACCGGCGGCTCCGGGCGGCGCTTGCGCGGCGCAACGCATTAGAAGACGATCCTGACACAGATGGATATCGGGAGGTATACGCCGAGTCGGATGGCCTGCCCGGGTTGATTGTGGACCGGTATGGGTCTGTGCGCGTCGCCCAGCTGCTTTCCGTGGGCGCCGAGGTTTGGCGGGAGACCATCGCGGAGACATTGATGGCAGTGGGAGGGTGCCGGACGATTATCGAGCGCTCTGACGTAGGTGGTCGCCGCCTGGAGGGCCTGGAGCCGCGCGCAGGCATGTTGGCGGGTTCACCTCCCGAGGGCCCGATCGAGATTGTGGAGAACGGGCTGCGGTTCGAAGTGGACCTGCAGGGGGGGCAGAAGACAGGCTTCTACTTCGATCAGCGCGAAAACCGCCGCCTCATCGAAGGCCTCGAGGGGCCGGGGAGGGTGCTTGACTGCTTCTGTTACACGGGCGCCTTTTCGATGGGGGCCCTGCGAGCCGGCGCGGAGCACGTGCTCGCAATCGACGCCTCCGCCCCGGCGTTGGCCCTGGCGCGCAGGAACGCCGAGCTGAACGGATTCTCCCTTGCGCGCTTGGAACTGGATAAGGGAGATGTTTTTCGGGCACTCCGGCACCTGCGGGATCAAGGACGCCGCTTCGAGACGGTGATCCTGGATCCACCTTCCTTCGCCAACAATCCGGCGCAACAGCACAAGGCTTCTCGCGGATATAAGGACCTAAACATGCTGGCGGCAGGCCTGCTGGCGGAGGGGGGCCGGCTGTTCACCTTTTCCTGTTCCGGTGGGGTCGGCCCGGAGTTGTTTCAGAAGATCGTCGCAGGCGCGGCGGCCGATGCGGGCATCACGCTGCAGGTGATCGCTTGGCCCGGTCAGCCGGCCGATCACCCGGTGGCGCTGAGCTTCCCCGAGGCGCGTTACCTGAAGGGGCTTGTCTGCAGGAAGATGTGAGCGGGATGCGCGATGCGCTGGGCGCCATGCGCGGAATTCTTGTCGAGATGATCCGCGTGCAGGAGAGAGGCGGAGAGGCAGACGCCGGTGTGTATCTACAGGCCCCTCAGGAGACTTCCACCCGCACCGAGGGCGACCTAACCCCCCGGCATCTTTCCCTCAGGGAAGGGAGAGTCTTGGTCCGGCATCCGGGCAGGGCCGATGAAAGCTCAGTTAGCAGCCCGCGCTCGCACTCCCGGGCGGGGGGATCGATCCCTCCCCGGCGAAAGGGCGGCGGGAGAGGGTGGACACATGCTGCCCATGTGCACGAAGCAGAGCTTCGTGACTCCACAGGTACATTTGGCGCGCACCGGGAGGACGTATGGAGTCGCCAAGCTCTGCTTGGCGCTGAAGCGAAGCTTCAGGTGATTGGCGGGCAGTTGACTGGTGGACGGGATCTCAGCGAGAGGCCTCCCGCGATCGCTGGCACGCCGCGCAGGCCCAACAGACCATGAAGCGGGAGCCAAGGGCGGGTGAGCTACCCGGCGGGCAATAGCCCATGAGGCCTCCTCATTCACCTGCAGGCCCGACGGGGTCCGTGTGATCCGGCCGAGAGCGGGCCGCGCTATGGGGTCCAGGGGTCTGCCGCTCGACGCCATAGCGGCGGATTTCCCCTGAAGGATCGGTGAGACATGCGGGAGGCACGGGGCGTGGGCGGTGGTCCACCGCTGCGCACCGGCGAAAGGGAATCTTCCGCAGGCCAAGACTCGCCTCGTGCCGGCTACCCCTCGTCCCGTGGCCGCAGTTCCTCCGCCTTCTCGAGCAGGCGGCGGACTCGGCCGGCGCCGCCAGCGTCGCCGCCGCGTTCGAGCCGCTGGGCAGTGGCCTGCAGCGCGCCGATGAGCAGGTCGTCGATCTGACCGGCGGAAGCCCCCAGCATCTCGAGGGCCAGCGCCTCGTCCGCCTGGTCCAGCAATCGTTGGGCGAGCTGCAGGCTAGGCGGCAGCGAGTCCCGGATCACCTTCCTCAGACGCGCGTCGATTTCGCGCAACCGGGTCTGAGCGTCCTCGTCGCCTCGCTCCTTTGCGGCCCGCAGGTTCGCCTGCAAGATGCCGAGGAACAGCTCGTCCACAAAGGGCAGCGCCTCCTCGACGGCCTGATCGAGATCCTCACTTTCCATGAGAGAGCGCAGCAGGGCTGCGGACTCCATGGCGCGCGCCTCCTGCGCCTGATCGATTCCCTCCGTCAGCCTCAGCAACCGCGAACGAAGCGCGGCCATGCGCTCACGCTCAGGCCCTTCAACACTCTCCATCCGCTCGGTCAATTGCTGGAAGAAAACGTAGTCGAAAGCCGGACGCGCCAGGCGCACGAGCGCTTCGACGTGCTCGTCGTCCGGGGCGGAGAGTGCCAGTTCCAGCAGATCTTCGCGTCCCAGATTCTCGCCGAGTTCTTGCAGTTTTCGGGCGATATCCTGAAGCGCGTCCTCCTTGGCCAACAGCCGCATCCCGTAGGAGCTGTGCTGCAGCATGAGCTGAATGCGCTTGTCGGCGCGATCGCGCGCCTGCTCATCTCTTGCGGTCTGCAGGGAGAGCGCAGCGAGTTGGAAGAACGTATCGTCCAGCTCCTCATCGTGCCGCTGGGCGAAGTCGGGCAGCTCCTCTTCAGGCATCGTGAGCATCTGCTCGAAGAGGCGGACCCGCTCGCGCTGGGCTTCGATTTGCTCGCGCGTGATCCCATCGGCCTCCAGCACTCGCTCGACGAGTCCCTGCATGGTCAGCGCGGCCTGCGGCTGCAGCAGGTAGCCCTTCCGCTTTTCAGCAGGAAGACGATCGATGATCTCATTGATCAGCCGTCCGATGGCCCGCTCCTGTTCGTCCTTCTCAAGCGGGACCTGACTGGGGACAAAAGTCAGCAGGAGCTCCTTTTCGGGGTCGTGATATACAAGCGGGGCAGCGATCTGCCCCTCAAAACCGCAAATTGGGCAACGAACGACGTTCAAGCTGCCCGAGAGAAGACGGGCCTTCGACGCCGGGTCCTGCGAAATATCGACTACCTGCTCGATGCGAGCCTGGATGGGGTTTGAACACTGCGGGCAGCGGATCTGGGTCATTGCTTGTGGCATAGACTGTCCTTTGGTGGATCTACTCCGCGGTCAGGTTCTGGGTAGTGAGAAGCAAATGCGTGCCCCATGCTGGACAGCCGAATCCACCCAGATGTGACCACCATGCGCCTCGACAACGGCTTTGGCTAGAAAGAGCCCCAACCCGGCTCCCTTCGTGCGGGCTGCTGCCTCTCCGCCTCGATAGAAGCGGTCGAATATCATGCCGGATTCTTCCGGGGCGATGCCGGGCCCCTCATCCTTCACACACACCGTCACATCCCGGTCGGTGGCGCTTCCCTGGATGAGGATTTCTCCGCCGGCAGGGGAGTATTTTACTGCGTTTGACAGCAGGTTGGTCACCACCTGCGTGATGCGTTCCTCGTCAGCGCGCAGCACAGGGAATTTCTCCGGAAATTCCAGGCGAAAGGTGTGGTTTTCGGACTGGGTTCTGAAGCGGGTGACCAGCCGCTCACACAACCGATCCAATTCGACCTCCGACAGATTGAGCAGCAGCCCCCCTGCCTGTAGACGCGAGGCGTAAAGCAGATCGTCGATCAATTGGGTCAGCCGATCGGCTTCCTCCTCGATCACCTGCAGGCTTTGTCGGGTCACAGAAGGATCCCACTCGGCGTCCTCCCTTCTCAGAGTGCCGACATACCCCTTGATGAGCGCCACAGGGGTTCGCAGTTCATGGCTGATGATAGAGATGAAAGTGCTCTTGAGCTCATCCGCTTGGCGGAATTTGGTGATATCCCGCATGTTGCCGACGATGCTCAAAAGCCTGCCGTCTGGCGAGATCACGGGGGCATAGGTGATCCCCACGCTCACTGTCTTTCCATCGTTCTTGACCAGATCGCCCTCAACGTAGAGCGAGGCGCCTGGCGAGGGGGGCCAGCCTTCGTCTCTCGCTTCCGGCAAGGTGGGGCCGGTGGTCACCTTCTTCCACTGCACGACCCGCTTGTGATCCCAGCCCGAGACCTGGCCTTGTGAATAGCCGGTGAGGAAGCTGCAAGCCCTGTTGAACCGCGAGATGCGGAGCTCGGGGTCCAAGATGAAGATTCCGTCGGCCGCGGAGTCCAGCACCGTATCCAGGTATTGCTTCTGCTGTGCCACCTGCGAATACAGACTGGCGTTCTGCACGGCGATGGCAGCCTGGGTCGCGAACCCACCGAGGAGCTCCCGGTCATCCTGGGAGAAGCTGCCCCGGTAAGCGCGGAAGACGAAGATCACCCCGACGACTTCGTTCTGCGCGATCATGGGCAGCCCTATGCCGGTCAGCAGGCCAAGTGAGGCCGCCTCCGTAATGCGCCGCAGCCGGCGGTTGACCTCCGGCAATTCGAACCGCTGTGCATCCTGGTGCGGGGGGATGTCCGCCAGAAGGCGGCTCATGCCGGACAGGAATGACTGCTGAATGCCTACCGCAGAGCTGATGCGCCAGCCCCGATCCTCGGTTCGAAGTGCGATGATCCCCGCCCGACCGGCGAGCAGCTCGATGGAGACGTGCAAGATCCTCGATAATACCTTGCTGAGATCGAGCTCCTCGGTGATCGCTCTGGAAATCTCGAGCACATAGTTGCGCTGGCGAACGCGCCGGTCAGGAAGCATATTTGATCAGCCATTCACCTCTTTTGCGGCCTGTGCAAGTGAAGCCTCCAAGATTCCCAGCCCCTCATCCATCATATCGGTCGTGATGTTGAGGGGCGGCGCCACACGAATGGTGCTCTTGCCGCATCCGAGGGTGATCAAGCCCGACTGGAAAGCCACATCGACCGCCCGATCGCGCAGTTTCTCCGCTGGTTCGAAGGAGTCACTGTCCTTCACCAGTTCCACGCCGATCATCAAGCCCTTGCCCCTCACACTGCCGATGCAGGGCTGCCGGGCCTGTATCTCCGACAGGGCGTCGAGCGTATACTCCCCGACCTCGGCTGCGTTCTGCATCATTTCTCTCTCAATCAGGTCTATTGTGGCGAGGGCGGCGCGGCAGGCAAGCGGATTGCCGCCGAAGGTGTTGGCATGCGCCCCCGGTGGCCAATCCATGATCTCCTTCCTGGCAATTACGGCCCCAATGGGGACGCCGGATGCAAGCCCTTTGGCCATAGTGATGATATCGGGCTCCACCCCCCAGTGCTCCACCGCCCACCATTTGCCGGTGCGGCCCAAACCGGATTGCACCTCGTCCGTGATCAAGAAGATGCCGTGCTTGTCACACAAGCGCCGCAAAGCCGGGAGGAAGCCGTCAGGGGGAACCACGTAGCCCCCCTCTCCCTGGATGGGTTCCACAACAATGGCAGCGCAGTCGTCCGGGGAGATCTTGTGCGCGAAAACGGTGTTTTCTATATAGTTGACAACCGTCTCGCCGTAGTCCTCGCTGGTCGGCAGAAGCGTCTTGTGCAGTGGGTCCGGATAGGGGACATGGGTTACGCTCTGCATCACCGGGTCAAAACCCGAGCGATAGCGGTTCTTGCTCGCGGTAAAGGCGAGGGCTCCCATGGTGCGGCCGTGAAAAGCCCCGAAGAACGCCACGAACTGCCCCCTACCGCTCTTGAAGCGCGCCAGCTTGACCGCTGCCTCCACCGCCTCAGCCCCCGAGTTTGCCAGAAACACCCTGGCCGGCCCTTTGAAAGGGGCAATCGACGCCAAGCGCTCGGACAGCTCGATCCAAGAGCGGTGGTAGAAGTCGGAGGAGATATGGAGGAACCGCTCCGCCTGGTCCTTGATGGCAGCCACGACCTGCGGGTGGGAGTATCCGGTGGAGCACACCACCAGTCCGGCGGATAGATCGATGTACCGGTTCCCGTCCACATCCCACACTTCCGAGCCCTTTCCATGGTCCATAACAAAAGGATAGGGGCGTGTATAGGATGGTGAAACAACCGCTTGATCGCGCTCGATCAATTCCTTGGCCCTGGGACCGGGGATCAATTCTTGATTCACCTTTCTTCCTCCTGGAAGATGACGGCCGCCGGAGGAGATGCGCTCCCTCTTGCTCGCGTTTGTGGAGAGCAGAGTAGAAGCGATCCTCGGCCGGCGGTCTCTGGGGAGAGTTCCCCATCTGTGGGTTCAGGCACAGCACGATTATATAACAACCCGTCTTTGCGCGTGGGTCCGGCCAGGTGTATAAAAAGAAGTGACAAAGGGGAGAGTGACAGTGCTTCCATGGAGGAGAGCGATGGACGACCGTCCGTGGTTCGAATACTACGACGAAGGGGTTCCGAGGAGCATTGATTACCCGGAGATCCCGCTGCACCAAATGCTGCAGGAATCCGCCGCCAAGTATCCGGATCGACCCTGTACGATCTTCAACGGCGCCGAGATTTCTTACGCGGAGATGGACGCCCTCACCGATCGCTTGGCCGCAGGATTGGTCGACCTGGGGGTGAAGAAGGGGCAGCCTGTCGGAATCTTCATGCCGAACACCCCCCAGTTCGTGCTCGCCTACTTTGGTATCTTGAAGGCGGGTGGTATTGTGGTCGCCACAAACCCGCTCTACACGGGGCGGGAAATCGAACACCAGCTCAAGGATTCGGGGCTGGAGATCATGCTCGTGATGAGCAACTTTTACAATCTGATCAAGCAGGTGCAGCCGCAGACGGGGCTGAAGCGCCTAGTCGTCACCAACATCAAGGAATACCTGCCTGGGCTTCTGAAGAGCATGTTCACACTGTTCCGGGAAAAGAAGGGGGGCTTCCGGGTGCGGGTCCGGGACGATGACCTTTGGTTGCAGGATCTTCTTTCCAGGCACTCCCCGGAGGACCGCCCGCAGATCGAAATCGGTGCGGGTGACCGGGCGCTGTTCCAGTACAGCGGCGGCACCACTGGCGTCTCCAAGGCGGCTGTTGCGAGCCACCGGAATCTGGTGGCGAACAGCCTGCAGATTCGATACTGGATGCCTCAACTGGAGGAGGGCAGGGAGACTGTGCTCATGGCCATTCCGCTGTTTCATGTGTACGGGATGGTCGCCGGGATGACATTTGCCATCGCCGGCAGCGCCTCCATGGTGATGATTCCCAATCCGCGCGATATGAAGGATGTGCTCAGCAGCATCGACAGGTACAAGCCGACCCTATACCCGGGCGTGCCGACCATGTATAACGCCATCAACAACCATCCGGACGTGCTCGCCGGGAAGTATGATCTGAGTTCGATAAAGGCTTGCATCTCCGGCTCGGCGCCGCTGATGCGGGAGACCAAGGAGACCTTCGAGACCTTGACCGGCGGCAAGCTGGTGGAAGGCTACGGACTGTCGGAGGCGCCGACCGCCACGCACTGCAACCCGCTGCAGGGCGAGGCTCGAATCGGCTCCATCGGCCTGCCGCTGCCCGATGTGGATGCGCGCATCGTCGACCTGGACGACGGCGAGACTACCTTGCCGGTGGGAGAGATCGGGGAGCTGGTCATCCAATCCCCCAATGTGATGCTGGGCTACCACAACATGCCCACCGAGACGGAGAACACCCTCCGGGATGGATGGCTATACACGGGTGACATCGCGCGCATGGATGCTGAGGGATACTTCTACATCGTCGATCGCAAGAAGGAGCTGATCAAGCCCAGCGGGTATCAGGTGTGGCCGCGAGAGGTGGAAGAGGTCATCCAGGAGAATCCCAAGGTGCTGGAGGTGGGAGTGGCGGGGGTGCCGGATGCGTACCGCGGGGAGACGGTGAAAGCCTGGGTGGTCCTCAAGCCTGGCGAGACAGCCAGCGAGGACGAGATTCGTGAGTGGTGTCGAGAGCGAATCGCGCCTTTCAAGATCCCCACGCAGGTGGAGTTCCGGGACGAACTCCCCAAGACCACGGTGGGAAAAGTGCTGCGCAGGGAATTGGTTCGGCAGCATAAAGGGCGGGAAGAGGGAGGCTAGCGGCCCGGCGGCCCCGGCCTTGTTGAAGGTAGGGGCGTCGATCAGATCGATCCGCCGACCGGCAATTCGCCCCGGAGAATCACAACGCCCCTCCAGACAGTCAAAGGCAGGCTAGCGGAAGGGCGTTTGGGGACGGCGCGCGCCGACCACACTGGCGCCGCGAAGCGTCGCTGAATCAGGAATGGCGCGATGACTTGAGCGCGGTCAAGGGAACCGGGGTGCCGCCATTCTTCTCCGGCACCGCCACCTCCTCAAAGAGCGCTTCGAACTCATCTCTATCGAGCGTCTCGACATCAATAAGCTTCTCGGCAATGGCGTCCAGCTGCCCCCGATATCTCCTCAAGATGTCCACGGCGCGCTCATAGGACTGGCCGACGAGCCGGCTGACCTCGATATCAATCCGCTCAGCCACACTCTCGGAATAGTCCCGTTGCTCTGAGATTTCGCGCCCCAAGAAGATCAATTCCTCTTTCTGCCCGAAAACCATCGGACCCAGATCCTCGCTCATCCCGAAGCGGGTCACCATCTGCCTGGCCATCTTGGTCACGCGTTCGAGGTCATTCGAGGCGCCGGAGGTGATGTCGTCGAAGACCAACTCCTCAGCAGCCCGTCCTCCGAGCGCGCTGGTCATGTCGGCGAGAATCTTGTTGCGGGCCACCAGTTTCCGGTCATCTTCGGGCAGGGCCAGGGTGTAGCCCTCCGCCATTCCCCGGGCGATGATGCTCACTTTGTGAACGATGTCTGCCTCCGGGATGACATGCATCACCACGGCGTGACCGGCCTCATGATAGGCGACGATTCGCTTCTCCTCGTCGCCCATGATGCGGCTTCTTCGCTCCGGGCCGGCGATGACGCGCTCGATGGACTCCTGGAATTCATCCTGTCCGATGGTTTTCTTGTCACGGCGGGCCGCCAGGATGGCCGCCTCATTTACCAGGTTTTCAAGGTCCGCCCCCACGAATCCGGGCGTCGCCTTGGCGATGATATCCAGAGAGACGCTGGGTTCCAGCGGCTTGCCGCGCGTGTGCACGTTCAAGATCGCCTTGCGGCCGCGCATATCCGGCCGGTCGAGCACCACCCGGCGATCAAATCGGCCCGGCCGGAGCAAGGCGGGATCGAGCACGTCTGGGCGGTTGGTGGCCGCGACCACGATCACGTTGGTGTCCGTGTCGAATCCGTCCATCTCGACCAGCATCTGATTCAGGGTTTGTTCCCGCTCGTCATGGCTGCCGCCCAGCCCTGCGCCGCGCTGGCGGCCGACGGCGTCGATCTCATCCACGAAAACGATGCAGGGCGAGTGTCGCTTGGCCTGGTCGAAAAGATCGCGCACCCGGCTGGCGCCGACGCCGACGAACATCTCGACGAATTCTGACCCCGAAATCGAGAAGAACGGTACCCCGGCCTCCCCCGAGACGGCTTTCGCCATCAGCGTCTTCCCAGTGCCCGGCGCGCCGATGAGCAGCACACCTTTCGGTATCCGCGCCCCCAGCGCGATGAATTTATCCGGCTCCTTGAGGAATTCGACGACCTCGTAGAGCTCCTCCTTGGCCTCCTCCACCCCGGCCACATCGTCGAAGGTGACCGTTGGCTGCTCGCCCGTGAACATCCGCGCCCGGCTCTTGCCGAAGGCCATCGCCTGGTTGTTTGTTCCTTGGGCTTGGCGCAGCATCATCCAAATGAGCCCGACTACCAAGAGCGCGGGCAAGATATAGGTCACCAAGCTGATGACGCTGTTCCAATCGCTGGGGCGTTTGATCTCCACTTTGACATGATCTGAATTGAGCTGCGCAGGGGTGACATTCAGATCGAGAAGCTGCTCCACAAAGGTCTTTGAGGGCTCTTTTCTCGATACCCGATTCGTGCCATCGTTGAAGATCACATTGAGGTCATCGCCGTCCACCACTACTCGGCTCACCTGGCCTGCCTGGATCGCCTCCGCCAGTTCGTTGATGTAGAGCGGATCCGGCTTTGGCGCTCCAACCTGGAACTGAATCACCAGCACGCCGATGATCAGCAACAGAATGATCAAAACCAGCGAGTTTCGGCCTCGCATTGAATTCACGCTACCCTCCCACCAAACCACCCGACTCTTGAGTTGGGAAATCCGCAATCGGGACGCATCAATTATACCGCAGCGGTTTTTGAGGAGCCAGTAATCAAAGGAGCTATGCTTCAAAAGAGCGGGCAGGTGGGATACAGCAGGCAGACATAGAGCCACAACGGGATCAGCCCGCCGATGGCCAGGAATGCAATTAGCCCGAGCAGGACCGCCAGCCAATTGATTTCCCCGCTCCTTTCCAGCCAGGGATCCGACAACCGCTGTCGAAGGTCAGGGGTTCGCGGCGGGTACTCGCGGGTCATGTCAGCCGCCGCTTTCGGAAAACCCGAGATGTCGCGCGGCAAGTCCCGGAGCACGATTCCCAATTGATCCGCGGTGCGGAACCGGGATGTGGGCTCCTTGGACAGCAGTTTGGTGATCAGTTGATCGACCTGCACGGGAATTTCCGGGTCGATGGAGCGCACCGAGGGGCTCGGGGCGTTCAAATGCAGAGCGATCAGGCGGTTTGTATCCGGCGCCTGGTAGGGAGGTTCGCCGGTGAGCATCTCGAAGAAGGTCACCCCGAGAGCGTACACGTCGCTTGCCGGAGAGGGGGGTTCGCCGCGCGCTTGCTCGGGGGACAAATACTGGGGGCTGCCCCAATACTCCTCGTTCTGCTCGTCGGGGCGGATGGAGGCGAGTGCCCGGGCGATGCCGAAATCGGTCACCTTGGCGCGCCCGTCCGGTGTCACGAGGATGTTATGCGGTTTGAGGTCGCAGTGCACGAGCCCCGCCCGGTGCGCATAGCCAACAGCGGAGCACACCTGAATCATGATGTCTATGCTCTCGGCAAGGGAAAGGGCGCCCTGTGTTTGGATTCTTGTTTTCAGATCCGTGCCATCCACGAATTCCATCACCATGTAATAGCGCGAGTTGTCGTGCCCGAAGTCATGGATGGTGACGATATTCGGATGCGCAAGGTTGGCGGCGGACCGGGCCTCCTGCAGAAAACGGGCCCTGAATTCCGGATCCTCGGTCAGATCCTCTCTCATGATCTTGATGGCCACATCGCGCTGCAGATTCAAATCGCGCGCTTTGAGGACATAGGCCATGCCGCCTTGACCTATTCGCTCTTGGACCTGATAGCGGTCGCCGAGAATGAGTTCGTCTTGCTCCCCATAATCGGACATGCCGAGGATTCTAGCCGCTCCGGGATGATAAGACAACTGCGCTATAATTCACACTCGCTGGCTCAGCGAAGGCGAGAATCACGGCTGGAGGTCGGAGAGTCGGGCGCAGCGCAGGCGACCCTTCTTCCGGTATCAGAGGTGTCATGGCCGTCCGACGCGTGTTTGCCGCATCAGGCTGCATATGGATCGGCGCGGGCGCAATTATCGGCGCTCTGGGCCTGGTCTTGCTTTTGGCGGCAGCACGTATGGCGGGCCTGGAGACCCCGGCGACCCAACCCGTTGCCAGCGTGCAGGTGCTTTCGTATTCGACCTCCACTCCCGTCCAACCGATGGGTCCGACCTCGACCGCCACTTCTTCCGCGGGGGAAGCTCCCTCCGGCAGCGATTCGACGGCGATTCCCTTTGATGTCGGAGATTATGTGGAAGTGCATGGCACGGGCGGCGATGGACTTCGGCTGCGCAGCGGGCCGAGCCTGGATGCCAGCATCAACGCCATGGGAATGGAGAATGAGGTGTTCGAGGTGCGAGATGGCCCTTCCCAGGCGGATGCCTATACATGGTGGTACCTCGTGAATCCCTACGATGAATCCAAGCAGGGATGGGGAGTAGCCGCCTATCTAAGGCGGCTCCAAGGCCAGTGATTTGCCCTCTTTTTCAAGGCGCGCTACACTATCCGCAGGTGCATGAATGGGGACGAAGCCGAAGGACATCTCCGCCTCTCGGACGCGCGGCGTCTTGACCGTTGAATGGGAGGATGGTCTGCGGTGTGAGTATCCACTTCGCGGCCTGAGGGCAGCTTGTCCCTGTGCAGAATGCCGGGGCGGTCACCAGAATATGGGGATGCCGGGAGCGCCGGAGATGCTCGAACAGCCGCTGAAGCCGGGAGCGTCGACCGAACTCGTTTCGATGGAACTGGTGGGTAACTACGCTCTGCAGTTGAGCTGGGGGGACGGACACAGCTACGGTATCTATAGTTGGGAGTTCTTGCGGCAGTTGTGTCCGAAGGTGTCTGAATGAGACGAAGGGGGCACCGGTGACAGACCCAATCGATGATCTCCTCTATTTGGCGGAACGCTCCTTCATCCGGATGGAAGCCAAGGACCTCATCGCCCAGTGCCTCGATCAGCGTGACATTTCCCTCTTCAATGATATGCTCGAGCGCTTGGTGCTCGCCGGCGCCTCATCGCTGGGAGTTTTGCGTGAGATCCTGGAGGAAGTGCGGGCGACAAAGTCGGCTTTGGGATCGCAGAACATTGGTGCCCGGCAGGAGTTGATGGAGGCGCTCACACATTTCGGGGTGCAGGTGCCAAACGCGTTGCCCAAGGATGTCTCTGAGACGGTGCTGCTGATCACTTCAGAGGAATCCCACAACGTGGAATTCAAAACACACCCGCAGCTCCCCTTCGAAGATGAACAGTTGCTCCGGGAGATCTGTGTGCACGCCAGTGAGCAGGTTGCGCGCATTGGCCACCAGATGGGATTGCTGAATCAGATTGAGGATGCGGTCCAGGATTGGTTCAGTGGGCTGGCGTATCAGGCAGCGCACGAAAGGGATATCCAGACCGAGGAGAGCCCGGGGTCCATCCTTCAGTAGGCCGGGGGCGAGGCTCGTTTGCCGTCGCTACGAGCGAATGATCTGACCGTCCACGGCGCACGTCATAGGCCCATCATGTATGCTGCAGTTCAGCAAGGGTCCCGTTCAGAGGTAGTCCTTCAGCTTGTGCTCTACGGCATATGCGGCGGCCTCCGCCCGGTTCTTGACGCTTAGCTTGGAGAGGATACTGCTTACGTAGTTGCGGACCGTGCCTTCTCCCAGGTAGAGTTCCTCGGCGATTTCGCGGTTGGTGCGCCCCTCAGAGACCAGTTGAAGCACGTGCATCTCCTGCTGGGTGAGTTCGGCGAAGGCCGAGGCCTCCTCCTCACGCGCCGCTTTGCGAACTTCCTGGAACACCCGCTGCGTGACCGCCGGATCGAGCATCGCCTCCCCCCTGCTCACTTGTTCGATGGCCCGCACCAGATCGTCGCCCCCGATTTGCTTCAGGACATAGCCTGCTGCCCCGGCGCGGATGGCCGAGAAAAGCATTTCGTCCTCGGCATAGGATGTGAGCATGATGACCTTGATGTCCGGGAATTGCTCTGTGATCTCCTGGCAGGCTTCGATTCCGGAACCGCCCTTGAGGCGGATATCCATCACCACCACGTCCGGCTGATGCAGCTTGGTCTTCTCAACCGCCTCTTTGGCGGTCGCCGCTTCCGCCACGACATCCATGTTGGAGTGGGACTCCAACAGCGTCCTCAACCCCAGTCGCACCACCTCGTGATCATCTACCAATAGGATGCGATGCCGTCCCATGGCTTCTCCTTCTCTAGCGGTCGGCCTGCAAGAGGAATTGTAACCGAACCCGCATCGGCCAACAACGGAGGCAGAGAGAGGATGCTCCGTTCCGGCGGCAGGTGGGTCTGCGCCATGAGATCCCATTGGCCTTCCCCCGCCCGTCCCTCACCGAGTATCCGGGCTGCACAGGTCCGAGATCGCGGCCCCCCCCACCATGGCGCGGGGAGGAAATCTCCGACCCTTTCGTGCGGGAAAGGAGAATCGGTAGGAGCGATCCGCTCTGCCGATGCGGGGGCGGTTAGACTCAAGAACCGTGCCGGGAGACCGCCGGGCAACTGCGTATAGCCACGATCATAGGAGGCCTGGCTTGCGAATCACGGGGCAGACTTCTCGTCCCGAAAATCGACGAAGCGGTAGCCGACTCCGCGCTCTGTAAGGATGTATTGAGGATTTGATGGGTCCTTTTCGAGCTTCTTGCGCAGGTAATTGATATACAGTCTCAGGTAATGGGTCTCGTCTCGGTATTCATATCCCCAGACCTTGGCAAGCAGCTGTTCATGCGGTACGACCCAACCGGCATTCTGCACCAGGTGATAGAGCAGGCGGTACTCGGTGGGGCGCAGCTTGACGAGTTTGCCATCGACCCACACCTCCCGGCGGTCGAAGTCGAGCTTCAAGCGATCATCGACCTCGATGACCTCGTGGCCAGGAGGGCTGGGCATCTCTGTTCGGCGCAGCACCGCTTTCACCCGGCTTGCCAGCTCGCGCGGGCTGAAGGGCTTGGTGATATAGTCATCCGCCCCGAGCTCGAGCCCGTGCACGCGATCCTCCTCCTCCCCCTTGGCAGTGAGCATGATGACCGGCACGGAGGAAATCTCTCGGATGAGCTGCAAGGTCTCAAAGCCGTCCATCTCGGGCATCATCACGTCCAACAGCACCAAATCCGGCAGCTGATCCCGTAATTGTTCGAGCGCCTCCACCCCTGATCCAGCTCCCAGCACCTCGAATCCATCATGCTCCAGATTCAGGCGGATGAAGTGAATCATGCGTGGTTCATCATCCACGACCAGGATTCGGCGGTGGGTCGATTGATGGGAATCCATGTCCCTACGCTAGTCTCGAACGCGGCCGATGAGCCGCTCCTCTTCGAGCGATGGGATCATCTCGATGAAGTTGATCCGGTGCATGGGCCACATCACGGTGTTGACATTGCCCTGCAGGTAGGGGACATCTTTCCCATCCCTGCGCCGAGGGCTGTGTACGATGATGGCCTGATCCTGCGGAGATGGCAGCTCCTCCATCTCCCCCACTACCGGATCCTCCCCCGAGATATGGACCAAAACTGTAATGGGCATGCGACACCTCAATCTCGCTGACGTGTGATCAACTGCAGCCTAAGGCTCCCGATCTCGATCAGATCTCCGCTGGAGATTGGCACGGGACGTTGCGGCCGCAGGCGTTTCCCATTCACCATAGTGCCGTTGACGCTTTCAAGATCCTTGATCAGCACTTTGTCCTGGCCTACGATCAGCTCCGCATGCATGCGCGAGACGCCGTGCAAGGATGCGTCCAGGCGATCCAGATCGATATCGGGGATCACCGCTTGTCCGGGCATTGACCTGCCGAGCGTGAACTGTTTTCGTCCAATGAGCGAAATCACCTCACCCGATGCAAGAATCTTCAGCCCCGCTCGGGCGCCAGACGCCAATCGCGATTCTGCCCACTCCGGTGCCGCGGCGGCCTCGCCTGGCGTTGCGGCCCCAGCGGGAGAGGGGATTTGCTGCGTCAGCCGGACACCGCACTCGCTGCAGTACAGAGTGCCGACGAACTCATGCTGGCCGCAGGATGGGCATCTGATCATTCTTCTTCTGTCCGTGCCATCAGCAACAGCGTTCGAGTGCCATACTTCAGCATCTTCGACCCCTGTTCGGAAATGCGCGTGGAGCGGATCAGCCGTTTTGCCTCCTCCAATGCCGAATGGGCGAGGGCTTTTTGATCGATGGCCTGCAGGTTTGTGGCAAGTGTCTCCAAACGCCTCACGGCGGCCATGATCCTCCCCTCGACCGCGTCCTGGCGCGCCTTCTCTTGCATGCGGTAGAGGGTGAGCGCCCCCAGCGCGTCGAAGATCTCGGTGGGAGTCACCTCTCCATCCACCGGCCCCGATATCGGAAGGGAGACCTCCAGGTCGAGGCTGCCTTGCTTATCCTTCGCGATGGCGTCTCCGGTCAGGTTAAGCTTCCCCAGGGAGAGCATCTCCTTTTGCTCGACATCTGCGATTTGCAGTTCCAGCAACACGCTCATGCGCTTCTCACCCGGCAGCGGCCCGAGCTTCAAGGGCAGACGCTCCCCGAGCGGCATGGGTTCGGGGATCAGACGATAGGCGGAGCGCAGCTGTACCTCGGGCTCCCAAACCCCATGGAGCTGCATGTTGTTGACAGCGATGTGCTCCAGGGAGTCAAAAACCGCGCCCAGCAGTTTCTTGGCGGCCTCGGGTCTGTCCAAGAATACGGCCTGGCCCCCCGTCCGGCGCGCCAGATCGTCCAGAAAGTCGTCGCTCCAGTCGTGTCCGATGCCAATGGCGCTGATGGCCACCCCCTTCGAAGCCGCCTCATCCGCGATTTTGCGGCATTCCGCCTCGTCGCCGTAGGTCTTACCATCCGTGAGAAGCAGAAGGTGGTTCACCCCATCTGTTGAGAAGGCGCTGTACAGCTCGTCCAGGCCGATCCGCAAGCCCTGGGCGACCTCGGTTCCGCCGCTGGCCTTCATCAGGCTCAGCCGGGAGCGGACGAAGCTGACGCGCTGGGACTCGTCCGGTTTCAAGACAATCTCCGCCCGATCGCTGAAACTGATTATGCTCACTCGGTCCCGGGCACCAAGACCCTCAATAATCGAGATTGCAGCGTGTTTCACCTGCTCCAGCCGAGGGCCCTTCATGGACGTGGATCGATCGATAATCATGCACAGGTTGATACTCGGCCTTACGCTGGCCGCGGAACCGGTGGCGTATAGGTCAAGCAGCAGATAGTGGGCCTGGGGATCTGACACAGGGAGAAGCGTGCGCTTGCTGTTCAACAGACGATATCCGAACCCCCTCTCCAGCGCCAACTCCGGATCCGATGACATGGCAGCCGGCGTCGCCCCCTGAGAAGCCTCGTCCGGTGGCCGTGGCATTTGCACGGAGGCCAAGCTCTTGCCGCAATTGGTGCAGAATATGCTGCCGACGGGTTCGGTGTTGTTGCAGGAAAGGCACTTGATCATGGGTTGCCCACCGGGGCCGGCAGCAGCAGCGCGCGCGTTCCATATTTCAAGATCTTTTCCCCTTTCTCTGAGAAGCTGAGCGACTGAGTCAGCCGCTCTGCCTCCCGCAGAGCGGTGTGCGCAAGCGCTTTCTCATCACTTGCGAGCAAATGAGTGGCCAGTTGTTCCAGGCGCCGGGCGGCGCGCTCCGGCTCGCCGATCTCCGCCTCGTAGCGCGCCTTTTCCTGGATCCGGTAGAGCGTGATCGCCCCCAAGGCGCTGATGATCTCCTGGGGACTGTCCTTGGGATCTGTCTCACGAGACACCTCGATCCCCAGGTCCAAAGGCAGCCGGCGGGTGTCAGGAAAGGGGGAAAGCACATCCCCAAGGACGAACAGATCCCCCAGAGAAAAGGGTCCGCTTTCTATGATCGGCTGAATGACAATCTCGAGTATCAGCTCGATCTTCCCTTCTGCAGGCAAGTTTCCCAGCTTGAGCGGCAGGGAATCGGGAAGGGGCATGGGGTCGGGAGTCAACCGGAAAGCCGAGCGCAAATCGGCGTCCAAGGCGAAGCTGCCGCCGAGCGTCACCCGGCTCGCCGCCACATGCTCCAGGGATCCTACAATTCGATTGAACAAGTCCATGATCGTGCCAGGGGTGTCCAAGAAAACCACGTAGCCCCCGGTTTTGCTCGCCAGCTGATCGAGGAATCGGTCGCTCCAATCGGTACCGATGCCCACGGCGTTGATCGTGATACCTTGGTCGGCGGCCTCATTTGCCATGGCCAAACACTCCGTCTCATCTCCGTAGGTATGGCCGTCCGTGAGCAGGATCACATGGTCGACGCCGCCTCTTGAGAAATGAGCCCGAAGACCGTCCAGCCCAGCCCGCAGTCCCTGGGCGATCTCTGTGCCGCCGTCGGCACGCAGCAAGCTGAGGCGTGCCCTGGCGATGTTGTCCCGGCGAGCCTCCTCCGGGGACAGCACCAACTCGGCTCGGTCGCTGAAGCTGAGAATGGTGGCACTATCGCGAGGGTCCAACTGCTTTAGGATGGAGTTCGTCGCCGTCCGAACTTGATCCAAACGCTCGCCGCGCATGGACGTGGAGCGGTCTATGATGATCCCTAGATTGATTCTTGGCCGGATCGTCGGCGCCTCCTCGCCGGGATAGATGCTGAGGTGCAGATAGTGGATCTGTGGCTCCGTCAATTGATACAGACTGCGTTTGCTGTGCAGCACCCGGGCTTCGAACGGGCATGCGGCGGCACGCTCCTCGTCCTCGGTGACCAACTGCTGGTCATATTCGCTGCGGAGTTCAGGGTCGCTGAGGATCTCATATCCCTTGGTCACTTCCAAGAAGAACTCGGTATCACCGGGTCGTTGGTTGACGTCCGGATGCAGGCGCATGGCCGCCTTGCGATATGCCCTGCGCACATCTGCCAACGAGGCATCACGAGGGATCCCCAGCAGCGCGTAATAGTCAGGAAGGGAGGTCATCTCCTTCAGAGCGGCGGAAAGTGAATAAGGACGGCGGTGATGTTGTCTGGGCCGCCCGCATCGTTAGCGGCCGCCACCAGTCGTTCGCATGCCTGCTGCGGATTGTCTGCTCCCACGACAATCTCCAGCATCTTCTCGTCGGACACTACCCCCCAAAGGCCGTCCGAGCACATCAACAGGTAGCCCGCACGTGGGATGGGATGGACAAACGCGTCCACCTCCAGATTCGCGCCTTGGCCGATGGCCCGGTAGAGGATATTGCGCTGCGGATGCACCGCAGCCTCCTCTGCGCTCACCAATCCCAGCTCCATCAAGCGGTTAACCTGGGAATGGTCCCGCGTAATCGGCTCGAGATGGTCAGTTTCCAAGACATAGGCGCGGCTGTCGCCGACATGACCAATGGTCATCTGCCTTCCGAGCAGCATCGCCACCGTCAGGGTGGTCCCCCCGCCCGGAACGCGGTCCACCACAGCCTGGTTGGCCATCTGCAGCGCCTCCTTGACCGCATCCAAGAACGGGCCGGGTTCATGCTCATGCTCCAGATCCATGACCCGCAGCAAAACCCGGTCCGTCAAGTGGCGCGCCACGCTGCGCACCGAAATGGCGCTGGCCACCTCGCCCGATCGATGCCCGCCCATGCCGTCGGCGACGATGAATAGTCCGAAATCAGGCAGTGCATCCTCGCCATCGGAGTTTCCTACCAGGGTGAAAAGTGCATCTTCATTGTGTGAGCGCTCCATCCCCGTCGACTGGGCGGAACCTACTTCGAGGTGCCGAAGCAGATGATCGGGGAGAACACGAGATTCCCGTGCCTCGAAAGGCAATGTCCCTGCTCGGGATTCCGGGCTCGGTTCATGGTCGGCGGAGCTACCGAAGATACGAGTGAATAAGTCTTTTATCCAGGCCATTGCCCATTCTTCTTATGTGCGTGGCGGAATCCCTCTCAGGTCAGCAGGGCGTAGACACGGTGATTGTTCGAGCCGAAATACAGCACGTTCTTGTGGACGACGGGAGTGCCCGTTATAGGGGCGTCCGTTTCAAACTCCCAGCGCTTGCGGCCGGAGCGGAAGTCCAGGCAATACATGGAGCCGTCCACCGAGCCGCAGTAGAGAGAGTCCTCGTGAATGATCGGGGAGCCGTTGACCTGGTGCTCTGTCTTGAAGCGCCACACCTCGCGGCTGGACCGGGCATCGATAGCGTAAATATGATGATCGGCACAGCCGATGAAGATCTTGCCCTCGGCGTAAGCTGGGGTCGACATGGTGGCCTTCCCGAGGCGAAAGCGCCAGATTTCCCAGCCGGCCTCCGCGGCGATGGCATAGATCGTCCAGTCCGTGGCGCCGACATAGAGCAGCCCCTCGACCATGAGGGGGGAGGAGATGATGCCACGCTTCGCACGGAAACGCCATTTCAGCTCCCCCCGGAAGTCCGTGCAGTAGAAATCGCCACTTTCGCTGCCGAAGTAGACGCGTTCGTCGGCGATCAGCGGCGAAGACCAGATCGGCCCCGCTGCGCCCGTCTTCCACGCCAGACTCCCAGTCTCCAGATTGACGACGTGAAGGTGGGCGTCGTCACAGCCGAAGAACAGATGGTGCTCGAAGAGGGTGGGGGATGACCGAATGGGCCCGTCGGCATAATAGGTCCAGATCAGGCCACCGTCTTCCCTGTTCAGCGCGTACAGCCGATGATCCTCGGAGCCGATGAGCACCCAGTCGTGATAGATCACCGGCCGAGTCGCGATGCCGCCCTCCGTGCCATATTTCCACTGGAAAGTCCCGCTATCCGCATCGAGGGCGTAGACGTTGTTGTCATAACAACCGATGTAGAGTGTGTCATCGTAAATGATGGGCGTGCTGCGGACTTCGTCCTCACATTCAAAAGACCACAGCTCCTTCACCTGATTCGCGATGATGCCGATTTCCGCGGTCATATCGCGGGTGGCTTTTTCGGGAAACTTCGTCTGCCGGGCGACCTGCAGCAGTTCCTCACGCATTTGCTCCGCCGACTGCCATCGGTCTTTCGGGTCATAACCCAAGCCACGGTTGATGATTCCTTCAAGGTCAGGGGAGACCCCGGGGTTGATCTCCCGGATCGGCCGCTGGTCGAAGGAAAAGGGCGGTTCGGACTGGGGATCGCGTCCGGTGAGCAGGTGGTGAAGCGTGGCGCACAAGGCGTAGATGTCCCCAGCCGGGGAGGCCTCGCCCCGGTACTGCTCAGGCGGGGAATATCCCTCCGTGCCGATCATGGTGCCCTTCTCACCCGGCTGGAAGAGGCGCGCGATGCCGAAGTCGATGAGCCGGATGTGGCTGTGCTCGTCCACCATCAGGTTGGACGGCTTGACATCCCGGAAGATGACGGGCTGGGGCTTCTGGTTGTGCAGGTAGCTCAGAACAGCGCACAGCTCGATCGCCCAACCGATAACGTCGGCTTGGGCAATGAAGCCGTCTTGCTCTTCGATGATCTCTTCCAAATCGCGTCCCAGGATGAACTCCATCACCAGATAGGCGCGGTTGTCTTCCATGAAGTAGTCGTAGATTCTCGGGATGGCGGGGTGGGAGAGGGTCGCCAGTATGTCGGCTTCGCGCTCGAAGTTGCTCACAACCATCTTCTGGATGTTGGGATCGGTCGTGGAGCTGATGACCTCCTTCACCGCCACCAGCTTGGTCACATTGGAGAAATGCAGATCCCGGGCTTTATAGACGGTACTCATGCCACCGGACCCCAACATCCCCAGGATGAGATACCGGTCCTGCAAGGTAATCCCGGTGCGGAGCTGGCCTGTTCCTAGCTCTTTCCTGGCAGGCTCTTCGAGCGCCCGAGTTATCCTTCGCATAGTCTCCAGACCCTTGAGATTAAGGGATTATAGCATGCGGCAATTGCGACGCAATGCGAGTATATTCAGGACCTACGTCCTGTGGATATGGCGAATCTTGGCTATTCTGCACGGATCGACCGGCTCAACGGTCCCTTCTGAGCAACCTGCTGGTGATCCGGCGAAGCTCTTCCTTCGCGGTGCCCGCCTTGGCGAAGCGGTCCAATGCTTCCAAAGCCAGGTCGGTGTGGTCTTGGGCGGCCTGGCGGGAACTCGCTTCTGCCCCGACGGACTCGATCAGATGGGCCATTTCATCCAGAGAGGCCGGATCTGCGGCGCCCGATTCCCACAGTGCCGCGAACTCCGATGACCGGTCCAATCCCCGAATGACAGGCAGGGTCTTCTTCCGCGACCGAAGGTCGTCGGCGCAGGGCTTCCCGGTTGCCTCCGGATCTCCCCAAATCCCGAGCACGTCGTCCATGATCTGAAATGCCATGCCCAGATGCCAGCCATACAGACGGCTGGCCTCGACGGCTTCGCGAGGGGCGTCGCCGATCAACGCGCCGACCTCCGTAGCTGTGGCCACCAATGCGGCCGTTTTGCCATCGATCATCTCCATGTACGCCGCTTCCCCGATGGGTGCCTGATCTTCGAAGGAGAGGTCCAGGAACTGGCCCATGGTGAGGCGGAGGCAGGCGCTGTCCAACCGGCAAAGCACCTCCAGGCTGCGTTCCGCCGGGACCTCAAGTTCGCTCAAGTTGAACCCTGCCAACCGCGCCATGACAAAGAGCGCATCGCCGCTGTTGATCGCCTGGGGCACCCCCCAGCGCTTCCAGACGGTCTCCCGGCCACGGCGCGTCGCCGACCAATCCTCGATATCGTCATGGATAAGCGAGAAATTGTGGATCAGCTCCACGGCGGCCGCGGCCGGCAAGGCAAGCTGCCACTGACCTCCGGCCGCTTCGCAGCTCAGCAAGGTGAGCAGCGGCCGCACACGTTTGCCGCGCCCATCCGGCCGCGCTTCGCGCCATCCGAGATGGTACTCAATCATCTCCGCCATCGCCAAATACGGCTCGGATTGCAGCGGAGCGAGCGCCCTTTCCAGCTCCTTTTCGAGGGCCTGGAGCATGATTTCCGTGCGCGAGAGTGAGCCTGAGATGCCGCTCATCGAACGGGGACGAGTTCTGTGGCTTGCAAGCTAGATATATCCGGGTTGCCGGTGGCAAACATGACGATGCGGATCTCCTGCTGGAGGTCCTGCAAGGCCTCGAGCGCGCGCTCGGCTGACTCTGCGGCAGCCTTCAGCAGCGGCCCCGCCAGCCCCCCCAAGTGAGCCCCCAGGGCCAGGCATTTTGCTATGTCGGTGCCTGACCGCAGCCCGCCGGAGGCGATCAGGGGCGTATCGGGCAGTGCGGCGTGCACCTGGGTCACAGCTTCCGCTGTGGGGATGCCCCAATCAACAAAGGCCGCCGCCAGACGCCGCCGCCTTTCATCCGGAGCGCGATGCATCTCTACCTGGGACCAGGAAGTCCCTCCTGCGCCGGCGATGTCGATCGCCGCCACGCCCGCGTCCGCAAGCCGCTTGGCGACGGAGGCACCGATCCCCCAGCCCACTTCCTTCACCAGCACCGGCACTCCCAGTTGCCGACACACTCGCTCGATCTTGGGAAGAAGATCGCTGAAATCGACGTCTCCCTCCGGCTGCAACGCTTCCTGCAGCGGATTGAGATGGAAGACCAGCCCGTCCGCTTGCAGCAGATCGACGACCCGCCGACACTGGTCCACCCCATAACCGTAGTTCAATTGGACCGCGCCCAGATTGGCGAAAAGCAAGATGTCCGGCGCTGCGGAGCGCACCTGGAATGTGTGGGCCAGGGAGGAATCCTCCAGCACGGCGCGACCAGATCCCAGGCCCATCGCGACCCCCACTTGCTGTGCGGCAGCCGCCAGGGCCAGGTTGATCTCCTTTGCTCGTTCTGTGCCGCCAGTCATCGAGGAGATCAGTATGGGGGCCCCGACCTGCTTGCCGAGGAATTCCACCTGGGTGGATACCTGATCGAGGCGCAGTTCAGGTAGCGCGCAGTGTTCGAAGCGGAGGTTTTCCAGGCCGGTGGTAATCCCCGAAGTCACATCCTGCTCGAGATTCACCCGGATGTGGTCCGCTTTTCGTTTCGCAGTGGACGTAACTTTGTTCATCTCAGGGGGTTTCCTTAATGGAGAGGCATGTTACCAAGAGAGGGGAGGGCTGTCAACTTCGGCTCCCCTGTGGTAAGATCGATCAACTTGAAAGCCGTGGATTCCGGCTGACGGGAAAGGAGCAGCGACATGGCCGATACGTACGCGGAAGTGCAAAACATCATCGTAGACCTGCTGGGAATTGATGAATCAAAGGTGACTCCGGAGGCCCGATTCCGGGAGGACCTCGAGGCGGATTCCTTGGATCTTGTGGAACTCATCATGGCTTTTGAGGAGAAGTTCGGCGGTGAAATCTCGGATGAGGATGCCCAGAAGATCACGACGGTCGGGGAAGCGGTCGAGTATATCGATCAACACATGACGTGATCGTTCGCCCATGGCCGGGTGACAGTGGGCCGGGACTCTCCGGCCCTTTATCTTTTAATCTGATATGGGTGGAAAGCCTCAAACGAATCCCTCACTCATTGGGCGCGCCGTCTCGATGCTTCCCATCGGCCAGTCGAGCGCCCAGCTCCTGCAGCTCCTGCTCCTCCTGATTCTGGGCCTGAAAAAAGCCCTTCATAAACTCGGAACGTCGCAGCCGCAGCGCCATGGGGATCACCTGGCGCACATCTTCTACGGTGGCCTTTGAGCGCCCATCTGCCACCGCGTAGGCGCGTGCGGCCTCGAAGAGGGTGAGTTCAGCGCGCAGGGATTCGATCTCCAATTCCCGGATGATCGCCAGGCCGTATTTCTCCGCCTCGGGGGCGATTTCGGCATCCGGCAGCTTCTCACGGGCGAGCGATATCTCCTCGTGCACCCGCTCCGTGAGTTCAGCATACTCCTGGATCACCTGCCGGGGGTTGTTGCGATAGGCGCGCGATCGCCTGTATGCTTCGAAACGCTGATCCGGGTCCTGAAGGCCCTTCACCACTACCCGCAAGCCGAACCGATCCATGATCTGCGGCCGTAGCTGGCCCTCTTCCGGATTCATGGATCCGATGAGCACAAAGCGGGAGCGGTAGGTGGCGGACAACTGGCCGCGCGTGACCGTATAGAGCCCCTGTGCGGAGGCGTCCAGGATGGCGTCCACGATCTCGTCGTTGAGCAGGTTGACTTCGTCCACATACAGCAGATTGCGGTCAGCGTAGGAGAGGATCCCTCGCTGGACCCCGAAACGCTTGCGGATGGCGGCGCGATCGTCGACGCCGCCGATCACATCGGGAAGCCCGGCGTTCAAAGGCAGCTCGATCAGCCGCACCCTGTCTTTATGAGTGAGCGGCTCGCCTTCGCCGAAGCGCTTTGCACAATCCGGGCATACCGCCTCCATACCCTCAGCGAGGATGTCTTCCGGGAGGCAACCATACATGCATCGGCTGCGGTCAACCAACGGCAAGATGGAAGGCAATCCCCGTACCGCGGTCGTCTTTCCCGTCCCTCGCGGCCCAATCAAGAGTGCCCCCTGCACGTTCGGATTGATCACCGTCAACAGCAGTGCCGTCTTGAGCTCCTCCTGTCCGACGATGCCCAGAAAGGGGTAAGGCAGCGGCTCCGCCAGCCCGAGATCGGCCGGCGCCGGCGCACTCAATATGCGCTTGCTGCCGGCGACCTCGAGCAGATCAGTGATGGAGCGGATCTCCATGGTCTTCAGATTCTCTCCTCGGGGTCGCCGCTCCCGACTCTACCCCTGAGTTGCCCTGGCACGGGAGCGCGGTTGGAGCGTAGCCACTCAAAGCATATCCTCCTTGAGTTCGCCGTGATCCGCCGTATGCAGCCGGTTGGGCGAGCTTTCCAGCACATCCATATGCTGGAAGGGGAGCTCAGCCATCAATGGCGGCAGGGGCACGTGGGCCGGTGGCCGGATTCGGCTCGGGGGAGGGGGCGGATCTTCCCTCCGCAGGCGGCCGTGACTTGCTGACCGTCGGCACAAGATGCGAGGGGTATTCGTCAACCATCCGACGTAGACTCCATCCACATCATACACCTCCCGGTCGGGGGTCACCCAACCCACCCATTCCCCGTTGGTATTGAAGATATGAGGATAGCACAGCAACGCCCGCCACTCGCCGGAAGAAGAATAGATGGGGATGGGTTTCTGGCTATCCGATGTAGACATCTCTTGCTCCGTGAGCGGGCAAGCCCCTTTGAGTCCCAGGATGATTCCGCTCGGTGGGGTTCGTACGCCCCCAACCTGAAGGCGCGATGCCGGGCCTCCACGGCCATTCCGCCCCCTGCTGGTCACGAGACATCGGAGTATGTCCAGATCCGGTTGACGCCGAAGTTCCAGAAGAGCACAATCACGACTGTGAGCGCCAGAGCCAGGTTGCGCCCGGCCACGGCAGCGTCCAAAGGGGGGAAGGAGGCGGGGAACCAGGGCGCGGGCGAACGGGATAAACCGAGCAGGGCCTCCGCGGCCCGGATCATCGGTCGCTCCGCGACGGCCAGCACAGGTATGCGGATGGCCAAGCCCACCGCGTTCACCAGGAAAAACTGGCTCACTTGAAGGGAAATGCGTTTGCTGCGGGAATCAGGGTAGGTCCAGAAGCGGTTCCATATGAAATTGCTGCTCACCGCAGCAGAAAACGAAATAGCGCCGGAAAGCAGGTAGCTCACGCCAAGCGCCGATTGCAGCAAGTTGAAGGTGCCGAAATCAATTATCGCCCCCAGCGTGCCGACGACGGCAAACTTGAGGAAGCGACTCATTTCCCTACGGATGTCCAGGGAGTCCATCGTCATAGCCGGGCGCGAAAATCCTCAATGGTAGGCTCCAGCCCGTCTTCGAGCGAGATTTCTGGCTCCCAGGGCAGGATGCTCATGGCTCGCGCGATGGCCGGCTGCCGCCGCTCCGGGTCAGATTCCCCTCGGCGACGTGGATAGAACTCCAGGCTCGAATCACTGCCCGTGAGGCCAATGATCTTGTGCGCCAAGCCCAAGATGGTGATCTCTGCCGGGTTGCCCAAATTCACGGGATCGTGGAAGTCGGAGAGGAGCAGCTGGAAGAGTCCGTCGACCATATCGTCGATATAGCAGAAGCTGCGCGTCTGCGTTCCCTCCCCGTACACCGTGAGCGCCTCGCCGGTCAGCGCCTGGCAGAGGAAGTTGGGCACGACCCGGCCGTCGTCCAAGCGCATGCGCGGGCCGTATGTATTGAAAATGCGCGCGATGCGGGTGTCCAGGCCATGGAAGCGGTGGTAGGCCATGGTGATGGCCTCGGCGAAGCGCTTTGCCTCGTCGTACATAGACCGGTGGCCGACCGGGTTCACATGGCCCCAGTAGGTTTCTGGTTGCGGATGTTCCTCAGGATCCCCATAGACTTCCGAGGTGGAGGCCAGCAGGAACCGAGCTTGATTCGCCTTCGCGAGGCCGAGGGCGTTGTGGGTTCCCAGGGCCCCAACCTTCAGGGTTTGGATGGGAAGCTGCGGATAACCGAAGGGGGATTCCGGGTTTGGGCTGGCGGGAGATGCGAGGTGCAGGACCGCGTCGACCTTCCCCGGGATGAAGATGTAGTTGGATACATCGTGGTTGATGAACAGAAAGTCGTCTCGACCGGCGAGATGGGAGATGTTTTCGAGGGATCCTGTGACCAGGTTGTCCAACACCACCACCTCGTGGCCCTCTCTCAACAGCCGGTCGCATAGGTGCGACCCGATGAATCCTGCCCCGCCGGTTACCACGGTGCGCATATGTCTCTCCTGTCCGTTCGGCTGCCGCTCACGGTCCCCAATCAAGTGCCGCGGTTTGTCCCTCGCCGGTGATTCTCTGGCCTTGGCCCGTGGCCACGTCCACAACCCACAGGTCGCCTCGAAGGGTCAGCGCGATGCGTTCGCCGTCCGGCGACCACACCACATGCTGCGGTTCAATGCCCGGCTCCCCATCGGGTGGGAAGAGCGCGCGCCGGTTGCTGCCATCTCGGTCCATCACCACCAGCCGATAGCGGCTGTCTTCGCTGGTCAAAGGCGTGATCGCCTGCAAGAAGGCAAGAGAGTATCCCGACTCCCACGATTCCGTCTCCACACCTGATACGACCGGAGACGCGAACATGCCCGTCCGGCTCGCCAAGCTGATGGCCGTGCCGCCATCCCCCGTCAGGGCGGCCAGGCCAAACACCGGCGACGCCATGCGGCCTTCCAGACCCTCAGGCTCGCCATGGTCGACAAAATACAGGGTCTCATTGTCGTTCCCCCAAGCCAGGCCCGGAACCCAGGCCCAATCGCCGAGGGTCTGGTATGGAACGACCTCCCGCAACTGCTCGAAACCCGGATCATCCAGCAGGACGATGCCGATGCTGTCCGCCCGTGCGTAGGCCAGTTTGGAGCCATCCGGTGCCCAGGTGAACGTTGAACCCCACCATCCGTATTGTCCGCCGGGATTGGGGTCAATGAGCTCACGCTTGAAGTATCGCCGTTTGACGGGATCGAACGCAATCGTCCATAAGTCATTGTTCGCCTGCCAGCCGGGTGGCGATGGGCTGGGTTCGGCGGTGGAGTAGGCGATCAACAGCGCCGGGGCATCTGGGGACCACGCGGCGAAGTGGACCACGTTCTGGACATCAAGGTCAATGGGGCTCAGGCCGAGATCGCGAGTCGACGAGAGCCAGAGCGAGTTGATCACGCCCTCGTCTTCCAGCTCGGCTCGCGAATAGAGCAGCCATGCGCCGTCGGGAGAAAGCTGAAAAGCTCTGCCGTCCAGGTCCCCGGTGGAAACCAATGGGATGCGGTTCCCGGTGCTGCCCTGCATGAGCCAGGCGTTGCCCGTGGAAACATAGGCCAGGCGGCCTTCGATTTGCAGAGGCGTGTACCAGGCCTGCGAACCGATCATAATGATTTCCGCCTGCGGTTCTTCCAAGACAGTGGTCTTGACCGGAGTCCGGGAGACCGGCTTTCCATCCTCCATCAGCACCCGGTAGGTGGTCTCCTGGGTACCGTTCGCGCCGGGCTGGAGCAGGATCGTGTCCCCCTCGGGTATGCCTTCATTGCGGATGGTCTGGCGCTCGAAGGGGATGGTGGTGGTCTCGATCTCGAAACGTTCCGTGACCCGCCGAACTTCCACGCGCGCCCCTTCGTCGAGCACAGTGTAGGTCATCGGCTGGACACGGTCGAGCTCGCCGAGATGGACACCGGCCGCCTCAAGCGCGGCCTGCACGGTTGAGCCGGAAGGGATCTCCAGCGTAGTGGTCTTCCCATCTGCGCTCACGAGAACGTGCAGGATCCCCGCTGTCGCCTGCGGGCCGACGCAGGCGGCCATGGAGGCGGCCAGGATCACCGCTGAACAGATGATGCTCAACCTGGGACACCAGCGGGAAAAGGAACGCGGCCGCCGATTCAACTTCGTGTGGGTTGAGGTCGAAACCGGCCCCCGCAGACCGGTTGTCTCGGGGTTTGTGCGGCGTGACCGGGGGGAATCCCTGCGGTCCGGGTGGGCAATTCCGATCAAGTTCGAGCCCTTCAAGCGGAGTACTGCCCTCAAGTGTTGCGTAATTGCTGAGGCAGAATCGCGCTGGTATAATCCTTACAAGCTTTTACTTAAGTTTACCAACGATCGCCATCTCACCATCGCTAATCGCGATGGTGTTGATCCGTATGCCGGTCGCCGCCGGCCCAAACTTGCCGGTGAACGCCTCCGTCAGGATGGCCGAAATGGAATTGCGCAGCACCTCGGGTGCTGCCATCGGTCCCAGTTTGGCTTCGATGAGATCGAAAGAGATATTACCATCAGAATCCACCTCTGGAGAAATCGCAATTAGGAAGCTGGCTTGGAACGGGCCTCGGCTGGTCACGCCATAGATCCGCATCAAGCCATCCCTGAGGAAGATTTGAGGCGAGACGGTGATGGGGGCGTCGATTTCCTGCATACGTAGTGCGAAATAGGCAGTCAGTTGCTTCTCGTCTATGATCACAGTCACTTCCTGGTCTACGGCGTTGAGGACCGCCGACTCCCAGGCCGAACCCAATGTTGCCGCCGCTTTCGGCTTCACCTGCATCAGGGGTGCGGGGGGCGACGGGCCACCCAAATCGAGCGAGCAGGCCAGGGAACCCAATCCCAGGCTAGCGGCAAGTAACAAAATGTGCCAGCGAAAGCAGACCCTTGAATTCATCTGAATCGACCGATCCTCTGCCCCCGCGAGGGCGTGAATTTGCTGAAAGAGACCGCGGCTGCGACGAGCGAGACGACGGCGCCAGCCCGCTCAGGGCGCGCGTAGAGGCCTTGCTGTTTGTGGCTGCAGAACCCGTGCCAGTCTCGAAGCTGTCGGGCAGCCTCGGGGTCTCCTCGGGTGAAATCGAGTCCGCTTTGGTCGAGCTGAGCGAGCAGTATCGGGGAACCGGCCTGCAAGTTCAGCGGCATCACAGTGGGGTACAGATCACGACCGCGCCCGAAGTCGCCTCCGCAGTGGCCCGCTTCTTGGAGAGCGAGCGGACGACCAGCCTGTCTCGCGCCGCACTGGAGACGCTGGCCATCGTGGCCTACAAACAACCGGCGACACGGCCCCAGATCGATGCCATCCGCGGCGTCAATTCCGAGAGCGCAGTGCATACTCTTCTCCGCTATGGCTTGATTGAGGACACAGGACGCAGCGATTCCCCTGGACGCCCAATCCTATACAAGACGACGCCCGACTTCCTCGGCTACTTCGGGGTGAGCTCGTTGGAGGATCTGCCGGCTATCCCGGGAGAGGCACCGCCGATTGAGGAGGAAGTTGGCGAGGAGCGGCCGGATATCGAGGACGAGGGCCGGTGAAGGAGCGCGTGCAGAAAATACTCGCTCGGGCGGGTTATGGGTCCCGGCGGCGCTGTGAGAGACTTGTGGAAGCGGGGAGGGTGACGATCAACCGGCAAGCGGCGATCCTTGGCAGCAAAGCCGACGGGACCCAGGATGACATCCGTGTCGATGGTGAGCGCATCGCTCCGCAAGCGGAATTGCGGTATGTGCTGCTCTACAAGCCAGTCGGTGTGCTCTCCTCCTTGCGCTCACAAGGAGGGCGCCGCACCGTGGGTGACCTGGTCCCTCTTCCGGAACGCCTTTTTCCGGTGGGAAGATTGGATCTGGAGAGCGAGGGTCTGCTCCTGATGACAAATGATGGGCCGCTGGCCAATCGCCTGACCCATCCGCGCTACGGGCATGAGAAAGAGTACCGGGTGTCCTTTGACCGCAAGCCAGATGAGCGGCAGTTGAAAGCCTGGCAAGAGGGGGTTGTGCTCCCGGACGGAAGGCGGACACTTCCGGCACGCGTAACGCTGGAATCGGACCGCGCTGCGGGCGCTTGGGTGCGGGTTGTGATGAAGGAGGGTCGCAAGCGGCAGATCCGTGAGGTAGCGGAATGTCTGGGATTGCAGGTTCGGAGGCTGATACGCGTCCGCATGGCCTCCCTGCGCCTCGGCAATATCCCGCCAGGTGCTTGGCGTTTGCTGACAGAGAAGGAAATCCAGCGGCTGAGGCGGGAGGCTGGATTGGCCCCTCGGGGTTGAGAGAGGATCCCGTAGGGGTGGCGCCGGTTCCCCCCAACAGCGGGAGCAGGGCGTGAAGCGGCAGACGACCGATTGACCGCTTTGGCCTGTCCGCTGGCCATCGCAGAGTCGTTTGCGTTTCGTGTAGCCATAGGAAGGCGGATAGATGAAGCTTCATGAATACCAATCGAAGCAGATTTTCCAGAAGTATGGTGTGCCGATCCCCCGCGGTCGCGTAGCGAACAGCGCGGACGAGGCGCGAGCGATTGCCGAGGAGCTTGGGGGGCGCACGGTCATCAAATCCCAAGTGTTGGTGGGAGGGCGCGGCAAAGCGGGTGGGATCCGCCTGGCGGATTCGCCGGAAGACGCAGAACGGTTGGCGAGAGAGGTCCTTGGGATGACGATCAAGGGCTTGCACGTGCGCAAGTTGCTTGTCGATGAGGCGGCCGATATTGTCCAGGAGATCTACCTCGGCGTGACGAACGACCGGGTACACGGCTGTCCAGTGGTCATTGCGTCCGCCGAAGGGGGGGTCGAAATCGAGGAGATCGCCCGAACCCATCCGAGCAAGATCGTGCGGGTGCGGGTCGATCCTCTGCTAGGTCTCCGGGATTATCAGGCACGAGATTTGGCGTCCGACATCGAGTTGCAGCGATCCCAATGGCGCGCCTTCAATCAGATCGCCAAAGGGTTGTACCGGGCCTACATGGAGACGGATTCGACCCTGGCTGAGATCAATCCACTGGTCATTACGGCAGATCAGCGCATGCTGGCCCTGGATGGGAAGATGGTAATCGACGACAACGGGCTGTTCCGGCATCCGGAATTGGCAGAAATGCGGGACATGGAGGAGGAACCGACGGCCGAGCAGGAAGCGCGCAGCTTCGGCCTGTCGTATGTCAAATTGGACGGGAACGTAGGCTGCATGGTCAACGGCGCAGGATTGGCGATGACCACCATGGATGTGATCAAGCTCTTCGGCGGGGCACCCGCCAACTTCCTCGATATCGGGGGCGGGGCAGATTCGGAAAAGGTGGCCGCCGCACTGCGCATCATCCTGAAGGATCCGAACGTAGAGACCATCCTGATCAATATCTTCGGGGGCATCACCCGCTGCGACGAAGTGGCACGTGGGGTTCTTGAGGCGCTGGAGATGCAGCCGACGGACCTTCCCATGGTGGTCAGGCTGGTTGGAACCAACGAAGAGGACGGCCGTATTATCCTGTCCGAGGCGGATATGATCACGGCCACCAGCTTGTCCGAAGCGGCCAAACAAGCGGTCGCGGCGGCGAGAGGGGGGTAGGGATGAGCATTCTGATTGATGAAAACACCCGTATCCTGGTTCAAGGGATCACTGGGCGGGAAGGCTTGTTCCATACTTCCCAGATGATGGAATACGGAACACGCATCGTAGCTGGAGTGACGCCGGGGAAGGGGGGCGAGTGGGTGCTGGATGGTAAGGTGCCCGTGTTCGACACCGTCAATCGCGCGGTGCGCACAACCGGCGCAACAGCCAGCGTGATCTTCGTTCCCGCACGTTTCGCGACAGATGCTCTCCTCGAGGCCGCGGACGCAGGCCTGTCACTCGTGGTCTGCATTACAGAGGGGATTCCGATACAAAGTATGATGCAGGTGCGCAGCTATATGCTTCAGAAGGGAACGCGACTGGTGGGCCCCAACTGCCCGGGGATTCTGATGCCGGGCGCGGCGAAGGCCGGGATCATCCCTGGCCATATCTCTCGGCGTGGGAACATTGGCGTGGTCTCAAGATCCGGCACTCTCACCTACGAGGTGCTCTACGCCCTGATGCAGAATGGGATGGGTGCCTCGACCTGTGTGGGGATCGGAGGGGACCCAATCAATGGGACTTCTTTTGTGGATGTGCTCGACATGTTCGAAAGCGACCCGCAAACAGAGAAAGCCATTCTGATCGGTGAGATCGGCGGCAGCGACGAGGAGCGGGCGGCGGAGTTCATCAGCGACCATATGACAAAACCCGTCGTAGCCTTCGTGGCCGGAAAGACAGCGCCAGCGGGCAAGAGAATGGGGCACGCCGGCGCCATCGTCGAAGGTGGCACCGGCGGCGCGGCGGACAAGATCGCCGCCCTTGAAGCTGCGGGGGTGCGGGTTGCGGACACTCCGGGGCGGATCCCGGGGTTGATCGGCTAGGCGCAGGAGGAGGGAGCCAGTGGGAGGCATGCATGGCGGAGATTAGCAAGCGCGAGCGACTGCAGGCTGTGATTGCCGGCGAGATCGCCGACCGCGCGCCGATCGCAATGTGGCGTCACTTCCCGGTGGATGATCAAGACCCCCTCAGGCTCGCCGGGGCGACGGGCGACTTCCAAGATCGATATGATTTTGACTTCATCAAAGTCACACCGAGTTCTTCCTTCTGCCTGCGGGACTGGGGCGCTCAGGATGTATGGGAGGGGAGCACGGAGGGGACACGCACGTATACCCACCGGGTGATCCAAGAGAGTGCGGACTGGAGATCGTTGGAGCCGCTGCAGCCGACGGCCCCATTCCTCAAGGCGCAATTGGTCTGTCTGCGGGCGCTGAAGGATCGCTACCATGATGAACGCCTGCCGATCATCCAGACGATCTTCAATCCACTCTCGCAAGCGAAGAACCTGGCTGGGCCAGAGCGTCTGGTCGAGCACCTCCACCGGGATCCGGAATCCGTCGAGGTTGGCCTGGAGACCATCACACGAACAACCCTGGAGTTCATCCAGGCCGCCAAGGCGACGGGCATCGCTGGCGTGTTTTATGCGGTACAGCATGCCAGCTTTAAACACTTTGACCTGGCGGGATACAGGCGGTTCGGGCTGAAGTATGATCGGCGGCTGATGGAAGCGGCCGAGGATCTCTGGCTGAATGTGCTCCATCTACATGGCGACTCGCTGATTTTCGATGTCGCCAGCCAGCTCCCGGCCGAGATCGTCAACTGGCATGACCGGGGGTCCGGACCCAGCTTGAGCGAAGGAAAGGCGCACATCCGGGGCGCGGTTTGCGGTGGGATCCAGCAGTGGAAGGCCATGGTTGTAGGCACGCCGGAGACGGTAGCCGCCCAAGCTTCCGATGCCCTTGATGCCATGAATCACTGCATGGTTCTCGGGACGGGATGCGTTCTCCCGATCGTAGCGCCTCATGGCAACATATCCGCCGCCCGGGCTGCGGTAGAGCGGGGCTGAAAGGCTCCGCCGTAGGTGTGCGATGGGCCCTCCTATGGTCGATCACGGTTGGGGCTGGCAATCCCCCCCTCGCTCCGGGGAAGGGGGCGGAGGAGCCAGACTATGGCCGGGCCCTCCACGGCCGCGGAGGCATCGATGTCCATCCGGGTGATCGCTGGGCAGGCGAAAGGGCATCGTTTGAAGCTGGTGCCGGGCGGCAGGGCGCGGCCCATCCCAGACAAAGTAAAAGAATCGCTCTTCAACATCATCGGCCCCGGGATCCTGGAAGGTCGCCTGCTGGATATGTTCGCGGGCACCGGAAGCGTTGGCATCGAGGCCTTGAGCCGTGGCGCGGCTGAGGTCGTCTTCTTGGACACCGACCCCAGGGCAATCCGGACGATCAAGGAGAACCTGGAAATCACCGGATTCGAGGCGCTTGGCGAGGTGAGGCGCGTCGACGCATTCCATTATTTGGTTTCCTTCCCCCCGCAGGCTTTCGATTTCGTCTATGTTGCGCCACCCCAGTACAAGGGCTTATGGCAGCGAAGCTTGCGGTCCCTCGAACGGCGCCCGGAGTGGCTCAACCCTGATGCATGGGTGATCGCGCAGATTGACCCTGTCGAGTACGAAAGTCTTCCGTCGGCATGTCTGGTCGAGTTTGACCAGCGCAAATACGGCTCAACGCTCTTGGTCTTCTACGAACTGCCCGGCGAGTAGAGGGCAATGCGCTGTGCGGTATGCGCATTGCGGCAGGGAGGTGCGCTGCCGGTATGGCCTCTTTCGGGAGGCCTAGGGGCGCCCCTTGTGGGCGCCCGCCGTGCCGGGGTGCGTGAAGGGTTATTCCTCGCGGCGGCTGATGGGTGGTGCCGGCAACGCGCTAGCCCGCTGACAGCTCGATCTGCAGGTTCCCCGTTTCGTCATACGTGTACAGGCCGCAGAATGGGCGGCCCGAACGGTAGCCCTCCAAGGCGGCCGGGAGCAGCGCGGGGAGATCGCTGACCAGATCCGAAGGGTCCAACCCCTCGAAATCCACCCACTCTGGCCGGCCCTCTGGCCCGCCTGTGGGCTCGTTTGCCCCGCCCGAACCCACGAAGACGTATAGCCCGATCCCGGGAATGTCCCCCGTGTCGATCAGGATGGCACCGACCAGTTGGAGAGCCTCCGGGGTTAGCCCCGTCTCCTCTTGGATTTCGCGCACTGCGCTGCTGAGAGGATCCTCCCCCTGTTCGATATGCCCCCCGATGCCATTGTACTTTCCCGCCCATGCTCCCCGATCGGAGGCGAGGCGCATCAACAGAACTCGGTCGCCCTGGATGAGAAACGAGATCGTCCTGGGGATGAGTGTGTAGCGCTCCGGCTGCACTCGCTGGCCGGCGAGAGACATCAGCGCCCCCTAGTCCGCCAGATCGGCCGCGCTGCGCATCTCCGTATCTTCGCCCAGATAGGCGGCGAGAGGGGCGTGGACTTCGACTGGATGCACATGGCCCTCGACCTCCTCGTGGGTGCCGCCCACGTTGAGTCGGTCGAATAGCAGGCCAAACTGTGTCTCCCAGGCGCTCTCAATTTCGTCGCGGACGCCCTTCGGAAGATCCCAGATTCGCCGCTTGAAAGGCCCCAAAGCGCGCTTGCGCGTCTTGTAATAGAACTGCTCGTCCGTCTGGTCCGTCTTGCGCTCATCCGCATGATGCTCATCGAGATAGGCGTAGATCTCCCCCTTGAAGTCCTCCGGCAAGTGGTCGTAAAGGATATTCTGAAACTGGGTGGCCAAATGCACTTCGCACGCCTCGGCCTCGGCGAAGTGCGAGAAGGCATTCTCGGGCAGCGTCGAGGCTCCATGTTGGACAGCGCCAGCCAGTCCGTAGATGTCCCGGGCCACTTGGGATAGGTGCTTCAATGTCTGGAAGTCGACCTTCACCTGTGCCACCGACCCATCGGGTAGGACGACGCCGCCGTGGCTGGTGCCGGTCTGGATGCTGATCTTGGAGAGCCCGGCGTATTCGGGGTCAATCTCCGAGAGGCGTTCGTTGAACCCGTCCATATATGCCCGCAGCTCCGGCTCCGTGCTGTTCCGCCCGCCGACTTCCCCGATCTCCCCGCCGATGGACACGGTGACACCCGCCGGCTCCAGGCTCCGCGCAAAGGCGGCGAGCTCCGCGGATCGCTCGAAGTTCAACTGCTGCTGTTGGCGGGTACCGTCCTTTGAAAGGTCCACGAGCGTGGAGGTGTCGATGTCGATGTTGAAGAACCCCGCGGCCAGCGCCTCTCGGACCAGCTCGCGCACCGCAGACATCTCCCCGTGTGGATCCGCTCGATACCGCTTTTCGCTCACCTGGAAATGATCCCCTTGGATAAACACGGGCCCGCGGTGCCCTTCCGCAAGCGCAGCCCCCAGGACGCAGGCGGCGTAGGCGGCCGGGCGTTGATCCGTATATCCAATTTCGGAGCGTGCGATCTCGAAGATGATGGCCCCTGCGCGACGCGATTGGGCTGCCCGGAACACGGCGCGCGCCATCTGGTAGGTGAGAGAACGCAGGTTCATCGCGGGTACGGCGAAATCGGTGCGCGTGTCTCCCCGGCCGCGAGCCATGTAGAGCGTGTGGATGGAGGCGGGAACAATCCCCACGTCCAGGGCGCATTCCCGCAAGAGCCATTGGGCTGCTCCCCGGGATCGCCCCTGGCCGAAAACGGCGGAACGCACCAGGGGCTCGACCCGCTTGCCCAACTCCACGGCATCTTCGACATGCACTGCGACGCCATCCAGTTGCACCGCGGAACCAAGCGGACCGGCGATTCCTGTCAACAACTCTGCGTCGGGCATCTTGTCTTCCTCTTTCTGCGCCGGATCGGCCGGACAATCCGGCCAGCCCAATTATAACTCGAGGATCGGATGGCCCGCCGCTCCGACAATCAATGGCGGCTTGGGCGGAGCCAAACGGCGGGCATGTAGATCGTCCGGAGCGATTGCCTCCTGGAAATCCTCGACTATAATGGGCGCAGATGAATGATACGGGGAGGCATGCCAGATGAGCGATCTTCCGGATCCGCTGAAGAAAGTCACGGAAACCAGCGACCTGTTGGGAAAGCTGAGGAGCTTCGTCTCCAAGTTCACCGGCTATGTCGAGCGCGACCAGCGGCGAGAAGCGGACCGGATGATGCGCACCGCAATCGCCCAAAGGTACGATGAGCAGTGGTCGCGTGTTTCACGCCTCCAACAAGAACTGATCGACAAAGGCAAGCTCGAATATGTGGATGATTTGGAGCGCGCCGCGATCAAACTGCGGACTTTCGCCGATCGGGTGAAGGGCGCCTCCTATGGCTACGCTGGTCTGTTCGATCATGCCCGCATCGGCGAGAAGGAGTTGGCCAATCTGTATGCCTTTGATCTTGCCTTGCTCGAGAATGTTGAGAACATCGCCCATTCGGTGGACAACGTGGAGACGTCCATCGGCGATGAAGGGCTGCCAGCGGCGATACGCCATCTAGAAACCCTGGCCAGGGAAGCGATCGACACTTATAACCGGCGCGAGGAAGTCATTTTGGAAGTTGAGTAGGACTAGCCCAGCAGGAGTGTGAGCGATGGCAAGGATATTCGATGTTGTTGAGTACCCGAACGAAATGCGGGACCACCTCGTGTACCGGATCCCCGAGGCCGGCGCAGGCGATTTTCGCATCGGTTCCCAAGTGATCGTGCGCGAAGCGCAAGCGGCAGTATTCTTCCGCGACGGGAAGGCGCTGGATACGTTCGCCCCTGGTCGACACACGATCACCACCGCCAATATACCGCTGCTGGTCGACTGGATTGGCAAGGCCTTCAATGAGCGCAGCCCATTCACGGCCGAGGTGTTCTTTGTCTCAATGAGAGAATTCGCCAATGAGAAGTGGGGAACTCCTCAGCCGATCATCGTTCGCAACCCGGGCATGGGACTCGGGGTGGCATTGCTGCAGGGATATGGCACTTACAGCTTTCAGGTTTCCGATCCCCAGCAATTCGTCACCCAGATTGTCGGGGCCATGGGGAGCTACCGAACCCGGGATATCGAGGACCGGCTGCGATCCATGCTTCTCTCCAAGCTGCAAGACCTGTTGGGGGAGACCACCAGCGCCACCAGCGTACCCGAGTTGATCGGGCTGGTGGAGGAGATCGGCGCTGGGGTGCGGGCGAAGGCCCAGGACGACTTCAAAGCCCTGGGAATGACGCTGAAGTCCTTCTATATCGGGAGCCTCAAGCCCTCCGATAAATCGGCGGAAGAGCTGCGGGCAATGGGCATGCTGGATATGGCCACCTATACGCAGCTCCAGGCGGCCGACGCGATGCGCGATGCGGCCCAGAATCCCTCCGGTGGAGCCGGTCTGACGGCGGGGATTGGCACGGGGTTGGGCATCGGCGGCGTGATCTCTGACACGCTGCGGCAGAGCCAGGCGGGAATGTCCGCCGGAGACGCATCCGCCCCCGCCGCCGGTGTCCCGGATGTGATGACTCCCTCTGAAGCCGCGACCTACTTGCGGGTCTCAGAGGAGGATGTCATCGCGGCGATCGAAGCAGGCGACCTGAAAGCCAAGAAGATCGGCAAAGCCTACCGCATCAGCAAGGGTTCGCTGGACGAATTCTTGAAGACCTAGAATCCGTTCAGATCGGTCAAACAAGGCAAGCGGCCAAACGCCGGTGTCAGGGGATTCGGCGTCCCTTCGCTGCGCGCTTCTTGGGCAGGTGACAACGCTGCAGGGCGCGTCAGACTGAGAATCTCGCCTCGCGCGCCAGTTCCTCCACCTGCGCCTCGCTCAGGGAATTGCCTTTGGGCAGCCTGCGAATCCAAGCTTTGGCTTTCTTGTGATAGACGCATGGCACAGGAGAGTCATCGGCGTGCACCTCAGCATTGGGATGGACGAACAACATCACGGCGTCAAAGTCGATGGTCTCCCCGTCTGAAACCCCCTTGGGCAGGCGTCCTTTCAGTCTTTCCAGCCCGTTGTCCGCCTCTCGCTTCAGGTCGCCAATGGAGCGAAGGCCGCCGCGTCGAAGCAGGCCGCGCTTTGGGGCCTGATGCCACCATTCGCCATCGCTGTAGGTGATCTCCCCCTCTTCGGGGTGTGGCAGGAGCAAGTGCACGCCAGCGGGGCCGGTCAGGAAATGATCCACGCCGTAGCAGTAGTGGAACATGGCGTAGCGATCGTCCAGCCCTTTGAATGCGCCCTCCACAGTCTCATCCATGCGCGGGCTTTGACCCCAACGTGCATGCATTTGATTCCCGATCTGGGATAGCAGCAGCCCGATCACCGCGGACGCCAAGACCGGAGCAAGCCATTCGGGGCGCAAGAATGAGATCGCCAGGCCGATCACGAAAGCCGCCAGGCCGGCCCCCACCAGAATGCGCGCCAACCTGGACCGACGCTGGATCTTGGCCGAATCGACGAAGTTGCGCATCAGGATTCAGGCTCTTGCAGCACCAAGCAGGCGTTCTGCGCGCCAAGCCCGAAGGAATTTGAGAGGGCGGCGTGGACGGGCGCCTGTCGGAATCGATTGGGCACATAGTCCAGATCGCATTCAGGATCCGGCGTCTCGTAGTTGATGGTGGGGTGGACCAGATTGTGTTCTATCGTCAGTGCGCAGACGATGGCCTCGATGGCCCCTGAGGCGCCCATGGCGTGGCCGATCATGGACTTGGTTGAGGAAACCGGGATCTGATACGCCCGTTCTCCGAATAACCGCTTGATCGCGGAGGTCTCCACCGCATCATTCAGCGGTGTGGAGGTGCCATGCGCGTTGATGTAGTCAATCTTCTCGGGCGGGATTCCGGCGTCTTGCAGCGCCCAACGCATGGTGCGGGCGGCGCCATCGCCCGAGGGATCCAGCGCCGCAATGTGGTACCCGTCGCAGGAGGAGGCGAAGCCCGATACTTGCGCATAGACATGGGCTCCGCGCCCCGCGGCGTGCTCCGCGCTCTCGAGGATGAGGCAGGCGGCGCCCTCAGAGAAGACAAACCCCTCACGCTTGGAGTCGAAGGGACGGGAGGCCTTCTCGGGTTGGTCATTGTAGTTGATCGGTAGGGCGCGCATGGCCGCAAAGCCGGCCATGGTGTATTCCCGGAGCATGGCTTCCGCGCCGCCGCACATCACGACTTCGGCGCGCCCCATGCGGATCATATCGGCCCCGATTCCCACCGCTTGGGTTCCGGTGGCGCACGCTGTGGTCACCGTGCAGCTGGGTCCCATCGCGCCGGAGAATTCGCTGATGTGGAAGGCGATCATGTTGGGGAGAATGGCCGGCAGGGTAAAGGGATTGATGCGCGCCGCCCCTTGTTCCCAGTAGTTGAACAAACCGTCCTCCGCCTTCTCGAATCCGCCGATGGCGGTGCCAAAGGAGACGCCGACCTGCTCCCCGCCCGTAAGGGGGATCTCCAGACCGGCGTCCTCCAGGGCGCGTGCTGCGGTCACGACGGCCATTTGGGACACACGCGACATGCGTCTCCGGTTCTTGGCGTCGATACCGTCAGAGGGGTCGAAGTCAATCACTTCCCCGGCGATCTTGCACGGAACGTTCGACGCATCGAAGAGCGTAACAGGTCGAATCCCGGAACGTCCTGCGAGAAGCGCTTCCCAGAAGCCCCCCAGGTCGGATCCCAGGCAGGTGGATACCCCCATTCCGGTGATCATCACCTTCCTTGAGGGGGAATGGCGTTCCTTCACGCGATCTCCTCCATCGGTTGCTTGTCGAGAGAGGATTGTATCGCCCCCCGCATCGACTCCAGCAACCCCCCTTCCACGGCCTCGCGGGTCACGCGTATGGCATTCACCAGGGCCCTGGTATCGGATCGACCATGGCCCACGAAGACCAGGCCGTCTACTCCCAACAGCGGAGCGGCCCCATACTCGGCGGGATCCAGCACGCGCCGCACTCGCCTGAAAGCGGGACGAGCGAGCATCCCGCCGAGCGAAGTCATGATGCCCGCTTCGATTTCCCGGCGGATGATCTCCACCAAGAAGCCGGCCACGGCCTCGCTGGTCTTGATGAACACATTGCCGTTGAATCCGTCCATGACGACCACATCCGCCTCGCCGCCGTACACCTCCTTGGGCTCCACATTTCCGATGAAGTTCATATCCGAGGCCTGCAGCAGCGGGTAGCTTTCCTTCACCAGCATATTCCCCTTGCCTGGTTCTTCCCCGTTGGAGAGCAGGCCCACGCGCGGCCGTTCGACCCCCAATTGAAATCCGGCGTAGACGGCGCCCAAGATGGCAAATTGGAGTATGTATTCGGGCCTGCAGTCCGCGTTCGCCCCGATATCCAGCGCCACGCAGAACCCGGCCATGACGGGGATATTCACCGCCAACACAGGGCGCTTGACGCCGCGGATCCTCCCCAAGGTGAAGAGGGCATTTGCCAGCGCTCCGCCCGTGTTCCCCGCGGTCACGAATGCATCCGCCTCACCGCGCTTCACCAGGTCCATGCCCACAGCCATCGAATTGTCCGGCTTTGCGCGCGCCGCCTCCGCGGGCTTGTCGGTCATCTCAAGCACTTGCGGTGCATGAACCACCCTCACCAGATCGGTCGCGACCGCTTCATTCTTGAGTTGGCTGTGCAGCAGATCCTCCGGGCCCGTGAGGGTGACTGGATCTCCCCACCGCTCGGCAGCTGCCAGAGCCGCTTGAATCTCGATCACCGGATGGGCGTCGCTTCCCATCGCATCCAACGCTATACGCATGTGTGCACCTCTCCGCCGGCGGCCCCTGAACACGCGCCCCTGAACGCCCGCATTGACAAGAGACGACCAAGGGCTATACAATACCCCCGATTACAGGCTGGAACCTGCGCTGGTGCTGGAACTGGCAGACAGGCATGGTTGAGGGCCATGTGCCGAATAGGCGTGCGGGTTCAACTCCCGCCCAGCGCACAAGAGCGAGGGCCGGAAGCACCGGTTCTCGCTCGTTCGTTAATACAGAATCTGGTCGATGAAGGCTCTTGTGCGCGCTTCTTTGGGCTGAGTAAAAATCTCCTCGGGAGTGCCCTCCTCGAGAAGCCTGCCATCGGCCATGAAGACCATTCGGTCCGCTGCAGCGCGCGCGAAGCCCATCTCGTGAGACACGACGACCATTGTCATGCCCTCCTTGGCGAGGTCGAGCATGACGTCCAGCACTTCCTTGATCATCTCGGCGTCCAGGGCGGAAGTCGGCTCATCGAAGAGCATGATCTTGGGGTTCATCGCCAGCGCGCGCGCAATGGCAACCCGCTGCTGCTGCCCGCCGGAGAGCTGAGCGGGGTGGTTGTCCTCCTTTTCCAGGATGCCCACCCGCTTGAGCAGGTCCCGGGCGATTTCCTTGGCCTCATCGTCACTCCTGCCGCGCACCAGCTTCTGGGCGAGGGTGACGTTCTCGATTACGGTCAGGTGTGGATACAGGTTGAAGTGCTGGAAAACCATGCCCACCTCCGCGCGCACGGTGTCGATGTCCGACTTCGGCGCGGATACCTCGATGGAGTCCACGACCACGGTCCCGCTGTCGACCTCCTCCAGCTTATTGATGCATCGGAGCAGCGTGCTCTTCCCACCGCCGCTGGGTCCGAATATGAAGCACACCTCCCCTCGATCGACCCGCAGGCTGACGTCAATCACCGCTCGCACATGGCCGAAGCTCTTGTGGACGTGTTCGAGGATGATGATATCATCGTTCACGGGAGCAGGTTGCATCGCTTCATTCCTCATAGCCCATTCTCTTTTCCAACAGCTTCACCAGCAGCGAGAGGCTGAGGGTCAAGACCAGATACATGAACGTCACCGTATTCCAGGTCTCGAAAGTACGGAAGGTGCGCGCTCGGTTGAGCTTCCCCAGGTGAGTGAGTTCGCGGACGGCCAGCACCGAGACGAGAGATGAGTCCTTCAGCATGGAAATGAAGTCATTGCCAAAAGGAGGCAGCACCCGTCGAATGGCCTGCGGCAGGATGATATAGCGCATCGCCTGCCCGTAGGACATCCCCTGCGATCGGGCGGCCTCCATCTGGCCTTTGGCGATGGATTCGATGCCGGCTCGAAACACCTCCGCCTCATAGGCGCCGTAGCCAAAGGCGAGCCCCATCATGGCGCGCGCTGTGGTGCTCAGATCCTGGATGTCCATTGAAGCCATTGCCGCCCCAAGCGAGCTGAAGGGAGGGAAGCGGAGCAGGCTGGCCATCAGTTGACCCGCCCCGTTGATCAGGGCAATCAGCAATGGTGCGATGACAAAGGCGAAATAGATGATCAGCACAAGCAACGGGATGCCGCGCACGACCTCGACATAGAATTGCGCCACGTTCCTGAGGATCACGCTACGAGAGACGCGTCCAAGACCGGCCAGCAGGCCCAGGAGAAGCGCAATCGAGAACGACACCAGCGTTATGGTGATGGTCAGCCTCAACCCCTCCAGAAGGAAGAGAAAGGCATCCTGGTAGAGGGGAGCCGTATAGATGAGAAGGGCGATCAGCGCTCCGAGCACAAGGATGGCGATCGCCCACCAGGGCAGCGTAGACAGCCTGCGCGGCCAGGGGATGACCTGGGGACGGGAGAGTTCAATTTCACTATCCATGAGGAGCAAGATTTCCTTTCATCAATTCTGCGGGCATCCGACACAACCACATGTGTTGATTGCGGGGCGCATCAGCGCCCCGCAGTCCCTTAGGCCAAGCGTGTTGCGCCCTCAGACTAGTCTGATGGTGAGCATGGGCGCAGGATCCACTGCTGACAGATTTGATCCATCGTTCCGTCTGCGAACATCTCCTGCATCGCCCAGTTGACAGGCGCCAGCAAATCGCTCTTTGGTGGGAATGGAAACGCCAGCAGCTCACCGCTTGAGACCGACATGGCGATCTTCAACTCACCTGGGTTCTCTCCCATGAAGCCGATCGCCGCCACCTCGTCGATGATCACGCTGTCAACGTCACCCGCCAGGAGAGCCACCACCGGGAGGTCGTATTGCTCATAGCTGACAACACGATCTTCTCCAAACAGCCGGATGGCGGCTTCCTCATTCGTGGTGCCAATCTGGGTCGAGATCGTGACATCGGATGCCGTCAGGCTTTCGATGTCATTGAAGTCCGGTCGCGACTCGTCCGCGCGCACAAGGATCACCTGACCGTATTCCACATAGGGATCGCTGAAGTCAACGACGAGAGAACGGGGCAGGTTGAGCGTGATTCCATCCATGCCCATATCATATTCGCCCCCGGCCATCGCCTCCAACCAGCCCTCCCAGGCGGCCTCCACGAACACGGGAGTGCAGTTCAGCCGTCTACAAAGCTCACGGCCAACATCGTAGTCCCAGCCGATGCCCTCGCCGTTTTCATCCAGGGAATTGAACGGCGGGTAGGCGTTCTCCACCATGATGCGAACTTCCCGGCCGCCCAAATCCGTCATCGATGCTTCGGGCGCTTGCGCAGCTTGCGGGGTGGCCGCGGGTGCGCAGGATGCAAGCAGCAAAGCGACACCCAACAGCAGCGGTAAGATTGCGGTCTTTCTCATTTCATCCTCCTCTTGTCCAAGCCACAAACAGCAATCAGATTGGAATCTACAAGCAAGAGATCAATCCCTCCTCACCTCCTTATGTTTCGGCCCATGGACCGCAGGTCAACCCCATCCGCCATGAAAGTTCTGCCCAGTGAAGAATAGCCTCGCTTTGGCCGAAGTGCAAGCGCGCCGGAAGGGTGTGTTCCATTTCAGGGGGGGCGGCTGCTTGAGAGTGAATGTACGGCGCACCTCTCGATACACCTCGCGGTTTCACCACTCGGCACTCGAGATGCGCCTCCCCACCATCGGAACGTGCGAAGCAGGCCGCATCTCGAGCAGCGGTGAGCGGAGCGAGGCGTGTATCGAGAGGCCCGGCCTGTGTTGTAGACAGGGTGCGGCAGGTACGAGTCTGCCGTGTCAGATCGCCCCCCAGGATGGAACGCGCCCCGCCGGAAGCAGGGCCGAAACCAATTTCAGGGGCCAAGCATATGCCGGCGGCCGTGCCCGGGCACCGATCTGCACAGCACGGCCTACTCCTGGCCGAGCAGCTGCATGTGGACACGTTCAGGATTGATCGGGAGCATCGCGCTCAAGTTGGCAACCAAACTGACAGCGGGGAGAGAACTATACGCGTGTTCTGGGATCTGCTCCAACAGGGGGGTGATGTCCGGAGTAGACCCGAGCGTGGCCGTCCGCTCGATCAAGTCCTGCAGCATACTCGCCTGCTTCGCCAGCATCTTCTCGGATTGATCCGCAAGCCGGCCTATGCTCCCGGCCGCCTGCATGCCGGTCATCGTCTCGGAGCCATCCAAACTGACGCCGCCCAGAAAGTCAATCAGATCTGCGAAGGCGATAGGGTCTAGGACGACCACAACGTCAGGCCGCATTGGGAGCGCATCGATGAACGCAGGGGCCACATCTCCCCCTTCAGACCATCCAAAAGCCTGCCGCAGGCTCGGGGTGCGCGCCCCCTCAGGTCTCCAATCAACGGGAAAGCCAAAAAGATAGAGGTCCCGGCCGGGAGGCCGATAGGTCGCCAACCACACGGCAAGGAGATCCGCTTGGTTTGAGAACAGCTCCTCCGACCCCAAGACGAGCACCACGATCTGATCCTCTTCACCGGAGAAGGGCAGAGAATCACCCAGCGCCGGAGGGCTCTCCGTTCCCAGGGCGGGGAGGTCTTCCCTCTCCTGGGTCGCCAACACGCTGAGCACGCCCGCGGCAAAGCAGATCGCCACCACCGCACCAGCAAGCAGAATGCGTGATACTCGGGAAGACCGCCGTTCGTGATTCATGGATGCGTAAGCCCCCGGATTCTACCCTGGGCGCCAAGCCCACGCAATTAACGGTGCGGGCGGGATGCTTCCAGGTGATTCTTGCGCTGGCAAGGCTGGACAGTCAATCCCGGCAAGCCCGGTGCTCCCCGGTTGGTCAGAATCCCGCTGCTTCTGTGGATCTGACCGGCGGTCGAATTCGGATACTCTGCGGGGGTGGCAGGCTCCTTCCTGGAAGCGTTTCCGCCCCCACCCGGATTCCCTCCCGGGATGCGAGCGGGCTCCGTTCATTATCTCGCAGACGTTATTGTGCAGCGGGAACAAGTGGCAAGAAAAGTAGGGTGAAGGGAATGGCCCTCTCAAGGGAGGGCGAGCCTGCCAAACAGCCGTCCCAACATGAACGCCGCCAATCCCGCCGCCGTGTAGGGGACATATGGCAGGATGCGGGCAAGGCCGGCTCGGTACTGGAGAGCAAGAGCAAGCAGGTGGGCGCTCAGCCGCCAGAACGCGCGGGTCAGGGCATCGCGAAGGAGCACAGCCAGTACGATCCATTGGCTTGCGATGGAGGGTCTGGATCTCATGGCCAAGGGCGCCTATTTGGAGGAGCTCATGCGCAGGATGCCCCCGTTCTCATCGGCCACCACGCGCACCACTCTATTGATCTTCCGGCCCCCGGGCAGATCCGCCTGGGCTTTGAAGGTGAGTTCAAAACGCTCGCTCTTTCCAGATTGGCGGCGCACCGACGGCTGGGCGCCCTTCATTTCCGGATACGTCTTCACCACCTGACGCCGGATCTTCGAAATCAGTCGATCATCCACCCAGAATGCTCCTTGCCGCCTAACCTGACTTCAAACGCCGGCGCAGAAAGGTCGGCAGGTCAAGGTCGTCTTGCTCGGGGGAAGGGCGGGACCGTTCCTCCGGGGCAAAGGCCCCCGCATCTGAGACGAGGGCGGGGGGCACCGGCTTTCCGCCCAGCCCGGTCACGATCAGGATGACCTGAACCCGGCCGAGCATGGAGTCGTCGGTCGTGGCGCCGAGAATCACGTCGGCTTCGGGGTCCATCCCCTTGCGCAGCGTGGTGATGGCCTCACCGACCTCAAACAAGGTGAGATCTTCGCCCCCGGTGAAATGCACCAAGGCGCCCCCGGCATTCTCGAGACTATCCATGGCCAGCAGGGGATGGTTGACGGCCTGGTGGATGGCTTGGATCGCCTTGTCTCCTCCTTCTCCCAGGCCGATGGACATGAGGGCCCCGCCCCCGTTCAGCATCAAATTGCGCACGTGCGCGAAGTCCACGTTGATCAACCCCGGCTTCGTCACCAATTCCGACACCGTTTGTACGCCTTGGCGAAGCACATCGTCTGCAACCCGAAATGCCACCTCCAGGCTCAAGTCGTGGGGGACCACCTCCAACAGCCGATCGTTGGGCACACATATCAAGGTGTGACTGTGGGGCTGCAGCCGCCGCACACCTTGGAGCGCGGTCTTTGCCCTGCGCCCCATTTCGAAGGAGAATGGCATGGTGACAATTGACACGACCACCGCGCCGAGTTCGGCTGCGATTTCAGCCGCTACCGGAGCGGATCCCGTCCCCGTGCCGCCTCCCATGCCGGCGGTAATGAACACCAGATCGGCCCCCCGTAGTGCCTTGGCGATATCCTGCCTGCTCTCCTTGGCTGCGCTCTCGCCGATCATCGGATCCCCTCCCGCGCCCAGTCCTCGGGTGATGTGGGGGCCGAGGACGATGTGAGTGGGAGCCAAGCTGGAGCGGAGCGCCTGCCGGTCGGTGTTTGCTGCGATGAAATCGACGTCCGTCAGGCCGAGTTCGATCATACGATTTACGGCGTTGGACCCGCCGCCTCCCAATCCGAGCACTTTAATGCATGGGATGGCAATGGCGGAGTCGATCTCCTGGCTGACTGTCTGGGGAGCCGCATTCGGATCTGCGTATTCGAACATAGTCATCTCCTACGATATGAAGGTATCAGTTGGGGTTGCCCGATTCCGGGAAGCTCCCGCTGGTAATCCCATTCAAGATCGGGCGTGGAAGCCGCTGCACCTCGCAGCCTGCCTCGCGTAAGCCGCGCAAGGTGCGTTCGGAAATCACATCACTGTCCGCTGCAACCGTCACCCTGCGGGCAAAGCGAGCTTCCAGCGGGGAGAAGCCGACGACGGGTTTAGCACTGTACACAAGATCCCCCAGTGTGCTCCAGCTCTTTCGAAAATCGGCCGAAGGTGGGGCCGCCAACAGCACATAGTGCTCGAGCGGTTTTCCTTCCCCAAGAGGAGGGTGTGTGGGCAGGGATCCAACGTAGTCTCGCATATGCGAGACAACACCCCGGGGCGCATCAAGATCGGGGAACCAAGCCAGATCACTGTCTTCATCTTCGGAGGCGAGAAGATAGAAGTTGAAATTCTGCAGGGCCCGGTTGATTCTTCCCCCTTCCAACATGCGCGCCACTGCCACGGCGGTCTCGCCGAGCGGGTCCGGGCCAAATGCGAGTTTAGATTCGCCGCCTTTCGCCCGGGCGTCGCCGGCGATGGTGATCATCGGGGCGATGTGCTCGATGGCTGCTTCGCTGATGGCGGCATACCAATCTGCGATATGCAGCCCTCTATGGTCCTGGCATCCTGGAGGCGTGTAATACGGACAGGCATCTGGCCAACGCTGGGGCCCGCCCGAGCCCCAGTCCAGCGACTTGCCGTCTGCCCAGGCGTACAGACCCAACGTCAGGTCGTGGAGCAGGCTCTGTTTCCCCCTCCGCTTGATGCTGCGCAGCGCGGTCTCCAGGAAGGAGGTGTCCCAATAATCGCCTGCTGGTTCGAGCGGTGGAAACACAGGCGAAAGGCCGGCCGTCTGTTGTGCCAGCAGGAAGGGAAGCAGGTGATCCACAAAGCGCTCCACGAGCCCCTGCCGGCCCCAATCGCTCGATTCCCAGCTGGCCCGCATATTGGGCCGATCAAATAGGACAACATAGCGGACACCCCAACGGGCGTATATTTCGAACAAGGGCGAGAGATCGAGTGGCCTCAAGCTCCCGATTTGCAGGGGAAGGTGGACGATCGGCTCGACGCCCGCCTCAAGCAGTCCACGCAAGAACCCCTCGGGGATGGCTCGTCTCTGTCCCGCACGCACCGTCAACCAGCTGGCTCCGAGGGAGGTCAGGATTGGAATCCAGCGGCGCAAGTCCTCTTGGGTGAAGTGCTGATCATCCGGGTAGTAGTAGTAGCCGAGCCGGGGGTTGGCCCTCGCCATGGCCTCTCCTTCCTTGAATGGGATAGTGTGCAAGTTCGATGCCACGACTCTCAGCGGGATACGGCGAGTTTGAGCATTTTCCCCCCGCTGTCGACCGTCAAGCGGGCAAAGTGCGCATGCCTGCGAGGACCTTCTTGAACGTGTTTCTCGAAGGTAACCACCACGGTGTTAGGGCGTGCGGAGGAGCCCTCTTTCCCCCCCAGTTGATGCGTGGGGCATCGGTGCCCTTCGCCCTCACAGACGTGGAATTGGGGGCGGATGCGGCATACTGAGTCGGACATTCCGGGCAGGTAGCGGGCGACGATGGCGCGCGCAGCTTCGATGCTGATGGCCTCCCGCCGATCGTCTGATGAGCACTGGCCCCCCAGCGCGCATGTGGTATTCAACTCCCCTGGTCGGCGGCTGGAACGGATGATCCCTTTGTGACGGCGGCCCGGCGCGTCTGAAAATGGGGCGAAAAGCGGATCACCAAACAACACGAAGGAGATCAGAGTCTTCTGGTCCTCCCCATCCAGGTAGCCCTGGCGACGATTCATCTCCGTCACCAATCCCAACTTCGCGCGGCGAAGCGCCTCTCCGACAGGGAGGGAGGCGCGAACGTTCTGCCAAAGCCCCCGGCCCAAAAGGTCAGCGGCGATCAGCGGCGGGGTGACAGCCCCATAGGAGATCTTGGTGGATCCGATGAAGGCCTGGGTCCCCGATTGCATGAACTTCAGGCAGAGCGAGCTGTCACTCGTCTTGCCGAAGGGGTTGGCTCCATAGCACGCCTCCGAATAGACAACGCGGGGTGCGCGCCCGCCATCGACGACATCCCGGGGTTCGAGTGCGATGGGAAATTCCAAAGGATACCCCTCGTCACGCAGGGGATCCCGCTGCCCAAACCATTCGGGCTCGTCTTCCAGGCCATGGAGATTGAAATAGGAGAAGCGGGTCGGCCGGAAGGCGACGGAGGGGAGGCGACCGGCTTCCGTGGGCGGGGAGGTGATGAGTTCCCTGGGCTCTCCAATGGAACGGAAGACAGCCATGGACGCCTTCCGCCAGATGCTCGCGCTGTATCCGAGCGCTTCCCTATTCCGCTGCAGCAAGCCGCCAAAGCGCATGCGCAGCCAGCATTGCAGCCGGACAAAGATGCTCGAGAAATGCGCCTCTGCTGCGTGATGTCGCGCCGAACGATCCAACAGATCGACGATGAGCTCAGGGTTGTTGTCCGAGGGCAATCGGCCCACCGGCCACTCCGGGATGAAGTAGTTCTCATCGGTGATGGAGTACGGGTTGTCGGAGGGGATGGCGTCATCGTCATCGTCCACCGGATTGGGGAGCATGTGGAACGGGACGATGCGGTGTCCACCGACGATGAGCACCGCGCCCACCATCTCCCCTCGTCGCTTCAAGGATGAGTCAAGGTCGGCGAGCCGCAGCTTCACCTGCCAGGCATTCGCTGGATCGACGGGCGATAGGTCGAAGGCTTTCAGGGTTCCTGGATCGTCGACGTAGATCTTGTACGCTCTCCACTTCGGCCGTTTTCCAACGGCGGCGATCAGGCGGCCCACTGCGGCGTCGATCCGGTTGAAGCCGGCCTCAGAAAAGGCCTGGAGCAAACGGGTTCGCGAGGAGAGGACCACGTATGCTGGTATGCGATTCTCCTCATCGCCCCTTCGGGTCACCGGTTCGATCGGCGTCGAAAGCGGATTCGAACCGGATCCTCCTTCTGCGCGCCCAGCGTTGAAGTCCGGGTTGGCGCTGGCGTAGGCATCCCCCGAATCCGGTCCACGAAAGGCCTCCCACGGCTCCGGAGTGGGCAACGACGATTCCGGATCCGCAGTTCGACCTGCGGCTCTTGGGGAAGGGGAAGGACGCTTGATCCCTACTCTCGCCCTCGCAGAGGGGCGGCGGCCGGGGAGACGGTTCTCGCCCATTGCGATGTGCACTTTGGCTGGAACGGGGCGGCTGAGGTCGGCGAGCATCACCTTTGGCCAAAGATCTTGATACGGGTGATCCGGGCCCAGCACCTCGCGTGCAATGCGACCTTGGCTGTCCTCGGCCGCTGCCTGATGCAGATACTCAACCGCCCGGCTTCCTTCCCCTTTGGCGAGCATCTCACGCGCCATGTAGAGCCTGAAGGGGATCGCTTCGGGCCAACGATCGTGGCCCGATCGTGCGATCGCGAAAGCCGCTGAGACATCACCAGTCTCCATGAGCGCGCCCACGAGCACAAGTGTGGGCAAGGGGATTGTCACCTCTGCACTCACGCCCTTGCGAGCGGATTCCGCCGCATCGTCAGGTTGGCCGTGCCGCAGCGCCTGCAGTGCGTTCGCCATCGCGCCGACCCAGGCCGGCTGGCCCTCGGCGGTCGGCAGTCTGCCTTTGAGCGCGTAGTAGCAGGCGGAGTAGATCACCCCGGCATTGGGATCGCCGATCATCTGGCTGGCATTGGAAAGCACCTCGTAGGCACGCGCGTGGGCTGGATCGGCGATGATCAAGCGCTTTAGACGCTTGGCTGCTGTCTCTGCAGCACCCTGGGCGAGTTCGGTTTCGGCCAGCAGCAGCTGCATTTCGAGATCACCGGGCCAGCTGGCGAGCCAGTCGATAGCGACGGCGTGCGCGAAATCCAGCCTCCCCACCAGGTGGGACGCGTTCATCAAATCGATGCAGGCTTTGCGACTGATCATGCGGCTCCCACGGTCTCCGACATTGTGCAATGTACGAGTTCGAGCGCCCTGACGGCGGCCAGTTGGTGATGGGCGTCAATGTTCCTCGGATCCAGCTCGACGGCTCGCTTGAGCATCTGAGCGGCCCGCGGATAGTCCTTCAAAGCCTTGAGCACGAATCCCGCTCGATAGAAGGCCTTTGCGTGGTTGGGGTTCTGGGCGATAGCCTCCCGATAGCATTCCAGCGCACGACCATGCTCGCGCCGGGCTTCGTACACTTGACCCAACTCCATGGCCACGCGGAAGTCCCCTCTGCCGAATTCACGCGCCCTGCTCATCTCGTGCAGCGCCCGGTCAAGCTGGCCCGATTTGCGACACAGCCGCCCTATCAGCAGGTGATAGGCAGTGTTTCGGTGGGCGTTGTGGATGGCCTTGGAAACGGCCTCAAGGGCATCGGCGAACCTGCCGCCGGACTCATAGGCTTCGGCCAAGGCGGCCCATATGCGGTCATCGTCCGGGTATTGGTGCCCCAGGCTCTCCAGCTCCTGGATCGCACCCTCGTGTTCGCCAGCGGAAATGAGGAGGGTGCACCGGTCGAGCTGTACCTGCAGCGGATCGGGTGAGACGTCGGCAGCTCTTGCATAGATTTCGAGCGCGTCCGCCGTTCGACCCTCATGCTGTAAGATCTTCGCCAGTCCGAGAAGGATGACGCCCTCGTGCGGTGCGACGCGCAGCGCGCGCTGCGCCAGGTCGCGGGCAGCTTTCGCCTCCCCCCGGCCCGCGACTGCTTGCGCATAGCCGATCAACGCGACGGGGTCCTGGGGGGAAAGGGCGGTTGCACGCTCAAATAGCCGCGCCGCGCGGTGGAAATCTCCCGATTGGAGACTCACGTTGCCGGCTTCGCTCCATAGACCGCTTTCTTCGCCGGACCGGCTGAGGATTTCCTGATAGACGGCCAGCGCCGCGGCCGGTTGTCCCAAGTCCCGGAATGCGCGCGCCAGACCGAGCGCATATTCGTCATTTTTCGATTCGAGCTGCTGCGCATGCTGGAAGTGGGGCAGTGCGGCATCCAATTCACCCGCTTCTCGGTATAGTCGACCCAATTGGTGCTGCCATGCGGGTTCGATGGGGCAATCGGAGACCGCAGCGTTCAAGTGCTCAATCGCGTCTCGGTGGGAACCCGACTCGAAAAGATTCATCGCCAATTGATAGACTGCGTACGGGCGGAGCGTCAGATGTGACTTCGCCTCCCTTAGATGAATGCCGGCGAGCTCATGTTCTTTCTGGCGGCGAAACGCCAGCCCCAAGATGAGGGCGTGCCATCCCAAGGGTCGGTGCGGAAGGGCATCATCACTCAGGATCTGGATGGAGCGAAGCGCCATATCCGCGCGCAAGAATCCAATGGCAAGGCCTTCGCAGGATTGGGAGTCAGGTTTCGACCGGAGACTCGCTTCGAGGGCGGCCAAATCCTCGGGCGATGGGCGCCCAAAGCTGACCCGGAAGCGCGCCTCAAATCGGGTGACCAATCCAGCCTCCACCTTCAGCCGGCGCGCTTCCTGGAGCAGGGATCCCAACTCGCGTTGGCTTTCCCCACTCATCCCGGCGCAACCTGGCCCGTGGTGTGTCGCTTTGCAGAAGTGGGTGAAGAGCCAGTACCCGTCCGCAAGGTGCAGCTTGAGCCGAATCCAGGTGGTAGTCGATTGCTGCGAGTGCGCGCTTGTGTGCCACTCTTGGGCAATCTGCAGCGCCTGCTCCCATTCCCCGAGACCGGTCAGTGCTCCGATCAGCGCCTCGTACTCGTGGTCTGTCACCGGCGAGGCCGCCAGACAGTAGGTGATCGCCTCTTTGGCCGCCCGATCGTCGCCCGTCTCCAGGGCGAGGGATGCGAGCATTGAGGCGGCGATCGAGGGCGAATCCCCCTGCCTGTTCACCTTCTGCAGAATGCGGATGCTCTCCCCGGGCTTTCCCAAACGTGAGCATGCATCCGCCAAAGCGACGAGGACATCGACGTCATGGGGCTGGATCCGCACGGCCTTCTTGAGGATGTCCAATGCGGCTTCCCCCGTGCCGTGTGCGAGGGTGACGAGGCCGGCCTGCTTTGCGATTTCTGCGTGATCTGGAAATCGACTGTGCGCCCGATGGTACAGGTCCAGAGCGGCCAACCCGCGACCATCGCTGAGCAAGGCCTTGGCCAAGGCGAGGTATGCTTCGGGCTCTGTGGGGAATGCCTCAATCGCATCCCGCAGGCGCTGGATGCTCCGGTCGCGTTCACCTTTCTCCCACAAGGCCCGAGCCGCCGCAAGCCAGGGATCAGGCCGATCGGGCATGATTTCCGCCAGCCTACTCCAGGCGAGGAATGCGTGTTCCCAATCCCCAAGTGATTCGCTCAGGGAGGCCCATTTCTCTAGACGGGCGGCATCGTTCGGCCGCTGATTCGCCGCCCGGCGGAGGACAAGCGAAGCAGCCTGAGGTTGGTCGGCTTTCAACAGCAGCCCGGCAGCTTCGTCCAGGAGGTCGGGGTCGTGTCGGGCGGCAAACACCGCTTCTGCCAACGCCCTGCGGGCAAGCCCTTCGTCTTCACAGTCGATGCCCATCTCGGCGAGCCTGAGCCAAACCCTTGGCTCCCCAGACTCTCTGGTGATCAGCCCCTGTAGGAACCCGATGGCTCGGGAGCAGTTGCCTGAATTCCTTGCGTTTGCGCGGAGTTGGCGGAATGCCCCTTCGTGGGACGGATCGATTTCCAGCGCCAACTCGGCCGCAGCCAAGCCGGCCTCCGCATCCCCGAGCGCGCAGTGGACTTTGGACAACTGAGCCAGGAATTGCGGATCGGCTGCGCCCTGCTCAAAGGCAGCCTCCAAGACTTCCTTCGCCTTCTGTGGGTCGCCCAAGCTCAACGCGGTTTGGGCGTATCCGATGCTGGCGAGACGGAACCGGTCCGGATCTCCCTGCTGCTCCTGCTGGAGACAGCGCAGGAAGTTGGTCTGCGCCCTCTCCGCATCGCCTGCGACGAGCCGCGCCTCCCCCAGCCAGTAATCGACGTCCATGTTGGCCGGATCCAATTCCTTCGCCTTGGCCAGGGCGCGGAATGCCGCCTCCAGCGCACCTTCTTGGCCCCGCTGGGCGGCTTGAGTGGCCAATCGACCTACCAGGAGCGGCTCATCCGGTGGAAGGCGGTCGAGCACCGGATTGATCAGGGCCCAAGCCGCCTGTCCGTCCCCACCTTGCTCGAGGGCGGTGGCGAGCAGCCTGCGAACCGCCAGATTCAGGGGCTGGAGGTCAAGCGCACGCCTGAGGATGTTGACCGCCTGGTCGCTGTGCCCCAACTGAAGCGAGAGACTGGCCCGCTGCTGCAGCCAATCGGCGCGTGAGCAGCCCATGGGAGCAGCGGTTTCGCAAGCCGCCAGGGCTTCGCTCAACCGGCCCGCTTGCTCCAGTAATTCCGCGTAGGCCATGCGGATGCCATCGCTGTCTGGCGCGGCCTGAACCGCCGCCGCCAGGGTCTCTATCCCGGCCGCGCCCTGTCCTGACTGGCTGTACAAACCGGCCAGGGCGATCCAGACTTCGGGGGAGGCGGGAGAAGAGTCGGTGACCTGACGAAGAAAGCCGATCGCCGCTTCACGCTCTCCCTGCGCAGCCATCATCTTCCCCCTGAGGATCTGTTTCAGGAGGGAAGGGGGGTCGGAATCGGGCATGCGATCCAAGGCTTGCTTGGCGACCTCTATCTCCCCGGCGCCCAATGCGCATTCGAGAAGGTCTCCAAGCGAGGAGGCATCCTGCCCTGCAACGCACTCCCAGATGGGAAGCGCCTCGGCAAGGCGCCCCAGGGTGACAAGCGCTTGGGCGAGGAGCCTCTGCCCGCGAATGGCCCCTGGAGCCAATGAGACTGCAAGCCTGGCATGCAGAACCGCACTCTCCGGATCTCCCCAATCCAATAGTCCCCGGGCAAGATCCAGCCTGACCTCAGCGGAATGGCCCCACACGCGGGCGTGTGTGGCCATCGTCTTCACAATCGCATTTGGATCCCCCAATTCGTATGCAGCCCGCAGCAGAGTCTCGGTCCAAAGCGGTCCGCGCAAGGCAATCTTTCCCCGGCAATCGAGCAGCCGCGCCAACAGGCCTCTCGCCTTGTCTCGGGACCCCTGCCGAAGGTAGGAATGTAGCCTCGCAAGATCCTCCGGAAGCCCTCTTCCTGCCCCAGAGAGCAGGGCTTGTGCCGCAGCGACATCGCCGGCAAGCATGCATGTCAGCGCCAACTTTGCCCGCAGCCAGGGGGAGGGGGGATCCGCTTTCATCGCCTGAACGGCGGCCCGTGCCAGGTCCGGATCGCCCTGTTCCCTGGCCAGCGCCGCAGCCTGCTCCGCCATGAACTGCCGGAGCTGGCCCGCCTGCCGGGTTGCCTGGTCCAACGAGAATTGAGCGGATTCGAGGTCGCCGGTTGCGGCTTGTTTGGCGGAGATCAGCAGCAGCAGTTCTGGGTCTTCGAAGATGCTGCGCGTCTTGGGCAGTTCGCTGGACGCGGGTTGCCGGGAGGAAAGCGCACGGGCCAACGGCTGTTCACCCATCTCGTGGAGCGTGCCCAAGGCTCGGGCCTCGAGCACAGGAGGAAGATGCGGCCATTCATCGGCAGCCTCGTGCAATTCCCCATTCGCCAGCAAACTGTTGGCGATGAGCAGCAATCCTGCGGGGTCTTCCCAAGCCGCGATCTGTTTCATCAAGGCCGTCCGGTCCTGAATGACCGGCCAAGCGCATGCCAATGGAGATCGCCAACGCTCTGGGTCGGATCTGAGACGATCGATCAACCATGAGGATTCGGGACGCGCGTGCAGCTCGCGTGCGATCCCCAGCGCGATGAGCTGAACTTCCTCGAGATCCCAATCCGTCCCGCGCTTGGGTTCAATCCCCGACCAGAAGGCATCCACACGCTCCGCCATGTCCGATGGCAGATCAGCGAGATCCAGCTCCTCCGGTTGGTCAATCGACAACAGGGCCAGGCCGATCTGGGCCGGCGTGATGGGCGATGCCAGCCTCAGCGAAGAGATCCGATGGCGGAAGGCTCCATCCTTGAGCGCGTCCCATGCCTCGGGAACCCGCAGGATGCGCGCCAGTGTCTGGGGAGCTTCGGCGGGGGGAAGCCATTCCCTGAGTGCTGCCAGGGCCTCCAAGTCGTGTCCCATGCTGGGGCCCTACTTAGACGCTTGCCCAGGCAATCTGTTCGACAATCCAGTAAGCGCCGGCAATCATCAGCAGGCCAAGCATGATCAGGAAAACGCCGATCCCGCTGGCCGTGCGCACAAGGGAATTAATCGCCGAGACCAATTGTGAGGTGCTCGACACCAGCGTGCCGAGCTCCTCCGCCAAGCCCTTCTGGCCTAGGCGGGCCGTATGAGTCGCCAGGGCTCGGATCTCCTTCGAGTAGCCCCGGTTGATGAGGACGAACGCGCCCAGGACCAGGCAGAGGCAACCCAGGAGGAATACTGTCGCCGCGATGATGATCTGCATATCCTGATAGCCGAAAGGAATCATCAAAAGCCTCCTCTAATCATGACTTCGAGGCTTCTGATGCAAGATCTATGCCGATAAGCGGTTATGCGCCTGCTTGCTGGAACTCCGGAGCGAGGTGAGAGAGGTCCAGTTCATCGTCGTCGCAGAAAAGCATGGCGCGCTCGATGACATGACGAAGTTCGCGAATGTTGCCGGGCCAATCATGGGCTTTGAGCGCGTTGATCGCCCGAGGCGTGATACCTGAGACCATGTTGCCCGTGCGCTGGTTGATCTGCCGAATGAAAGAGCCGACGAGCGCCGGGATGTCCTCCTTGCGTTCACGCAAGGGCGGCAGGTGCAGGTCCACCACCTTGAGACGGTAGTAGAGATCCTCCCGGAACTTACCGTCGCCGATCAAAGATGGGATGTCCCGGTTCGAAGCTGCCAGGATTTGGATGTCGACATCGATCTCCTTGACGCCCCCCACTCGCCGGAAGCGCCGTTCGTCCAAGACGCGCAACAGCTTCGCCTGCATGCTGAGATGCGTGGAAGCGATTTCGTCCAGGAAAAGGATCCCACCATCGGCGATCTCAATCAGGCCGGGCTTCCTCTTCTGGGCGCCGGTGAATGCGCCCGCCTCGTGGCCGAATAGCTCGGACTCGATCATTGTCTCGGGCAGCGCGGGGCAGTTGATGGCGATGAATGGCGCCTCCTGCCGGGGTCCCATGCCCCGGATCTCCTGTGCGAGGATTTCCTTCCCGGTGCCGGTTTCTCCTGTGATCAACACGGAGACGGAGGCGGAGGCGGCCCGCTGGGCCTCCTGCATCACACGCCGCATGGCGGCGGTCCTCCCGACCACCATCTCGACAGGCTCGCCAGCCGTGCGGCGCATCAGCGCCAGTTCCCGGCGCATGGCGACGATCTCGTCCCCGCGCTCCACCGCCCCCAGAAGCCGTTCGAGATCGATGGGCTTTTGGATCAGATCCTGAGCCCCTTTCTTCATCGCCTCCACCGCCATTTCGACCTCGGCAAAGGCGGTGATCAGCAGGACGGGCGGCCGCGGGTTTTCAAGGCTCAGCCGATCCAGCAAGGACAGGCCAGAACCGTCTGGGAGCATCACATCCAGGACGACAATGTCCGCCGCGCCCTCATCGATGACCTTATGCGCGGTTTCCAGGTCACCGGCCTCGACCGCCTCATATCCCGCATCTCGCAAAGCTTCGGCGATGAATTCGCGGGCGGTATCCTCGTCGTCGACGATCAAGACTGTGGCCGTCATACAACCTTTCTATGCCCTTGTCTGGGCTGCCGGCACCCTGAGGGTGAACACTGTGCCGGCGTCGGGATAGCTCTTTACCAGGATGACGCCTTTGTGCGCGGCCAGAATACGCCGGGCGATGGCAAGCCCCAGCCCCGTGCCCTCCTTCTTGGTCGTGAAGAAGGGGTCGAAAATGCGCTGCAGCACCGACTCAGGAATCCCCGGGCCGGTATCGGCGATCTTCAGGTCAACCATTTCCCCGTGGCCGTTCGTCGATGGTTCCAGTGAGATCGAGAGCGTACCACCGTCTTGCATCGCCTGCAAGGCGTTGGTGATGATATTGACGACGACCTGCTCGAAGGTGCGGGGATCGATGAGCGCCGGCGGCGTCTCGGGGTCAAAGGAGGTGTAGCTCTCCACACCCGAGCGTTCCAGCCTGGGCCGCCAGCGGGCCAGCAATCGCTCGATGAGGCCGGACAGCTGCATGGGCACCATCTTGAGTTCCAGGGGGCGCGAGAAGAAGAGCACATCACCCATGAGTTGATCCAGGCGTACGCATTCCTTGCGCACCCGCAGGAGAGATTCGTAGAGAGGGTGATCCTTCCCCAACCTTGAGCTCACCAATTGCACCCCGGTGCTGATATTGTTGATGGGGTTGCGCACCTGGTGCGCGAAGATGGCGGCCACTTCACCCAGCAGGGCCCGCTGAGCCAGTTGCTCGCTCTGGTCTTCGATGGCCTTGCGCTCAGATTGATCCGTAAGCGTCACGATGAGGCGCATTTCGCCGCGGACATCGCTCGGTGTCGCCCGCAGCCGAATCGGGAGAGCGGATCCATCCCGCCGATGGATGGTCAGTCTGGCGCGTTCAGCGGGGCGCTCATGACCCAGCGCATCCAGAAGGGTGGCCATGGCATCATCCGGACCCACGAGCACATCCTTGACCGCCAGGCCATCGAGTTCCCCAGGCTGGTAACCGAGCAGGTCCGTCGCGGCGGGGTTGCCCCACAGGACGGCCAGATCCTGATCCAAAGTCAACACCGGCTCACTGATCGAATCAGAAAACTCCCCGTATTCCTGTTGAACCCCCTCGAGCTCATCCTCCAGGTGGCGGACGGTCTCGAGAATTCCCTGCACCTGCAGATTGGCGTGAATCAGACTGGAGATGATTTCCAGCAGGGAAGCCGCGTCCCGGGGGACTCGCTCGCGCTCCCGCCAGCCGGCAATCAGTATGCCGGTCCATGCTCCGGGCCGACCGATCGAGATCGTCCGCAGCACGGCAAGATCCGCCGCCCGCGCCGCGCGGTGCAGATTGGGCGAGGGACGCTGTCCCACGACCCATTCATCGGAAGGGGCTTGGGATTCGATCTCGGAGGCGGGAAGGGTGGGGGGGAAGGCATCCGGCAGATCGCCGACCCGAACATATACGGGCCTGTCCGGCGCAGCTCGATACAAGCCGATCACGTCCGCCAAGAGCAAGCGCCGGGCTTCGTGCAGGCTGGGATCCAGTTCCAGGCCGTCGTGCAGTACAGACCGGGTGAGCCGGGAAAGCCCGGACAGGCGGATGGCTTCCGCCTGCAGCTTCTCCTCGGCTTGGAGCCGCTCGGTCAGCGGCCGGATACGCACGATGAAGGGGCTGCCTTGCGATCCGGAGGCCCGCACCCGGAGATCTACCAGGGTAATGGCGCCGTCTCGACGCCGCATGGGCACCTCCAGCAGTTGGCGCTCGCGGCGCTGCCATGAGCCAAGGATCTGGCCCAGCGCGTCTTCGCCGGTGCGATCCGGAAAGAGGGTGAAAGGCGATAGATCGCTGACATCGCTTCTGGCGTAGCCGGATAGCAGAAGGAACGCGTGGTTGCACGTCAAGATTTCGGTCGCGTCTGCGCTGACCACCAGCACGGCGGTATCCAGCGAATCGATGAAGACTTGGAAGAGCTCACGGTAGGGGCCGGATGGGAAGACACGGGTGAGCAGCGATTTTGGGAACGGATTGTGGCGCAAGGTTAGACCTGCGATCTGGCTCGTTTCTTCTTCTTGTGGCGCATGCGGGCGGACAGGATCTTCTCCTGTGCCCGGTACTTCGCCACCGTCCGACGGGCGATATCGATTCCTTCTGCATGAAGAATATCGGTAATGGCGCTATCCGTCAACGGCTTCGTTTCTTTCTCGATGATCTCCTTGATGCGATCCCTCACTGGCAAGCTGCGATCGAAGAATCTGGCCAGCGGAATAATACGCCCGTCGGGCAAGGCGACCGATTTACCGGCCACCGCCCTCGAGACGGTCGATTCATGTACGTCCATCAATTCGGCGACTTCGGCTCGGGTCGTGGGAATGAGCTCCCGCGGTCCATGCAGGATGAACTCCCGCTGCCTGGTCACCAACACCTTCATCAGTCGACGCATGGTGTTGTTGCGCTGCTGGATGCACTTCACGAACAGGGATGCCCGCTCCAACTGGTGCCCCCATTCCTCGGCGGAATCATCACGTGAGGTCCGGATCGCCTTGCGGAAGAGTGGGTTCACCCGCAGCCAGCCGGGCACGGAGGAGAAGATCTCCACCATCAGCGGCCCCCCGCCGTTGGGGGAATTATAGGAGATCTGGATGTCCGGCCTGTGGTAAACGTTGGGATCTGCAGTCGGCTGTTCGCGCCCCGAACCCCAATAAGCGCGGGCCGGGTATGGGTTCAGGGACTCCTGAATGAACTGCGTCGCCTGGCGGACATGGCTCATGGGGACGTCATGGTGCTTGGCGATAGCGCTCATGTCTCGCCGGGCGAGCTCGCCAAATGTCTCCTCGATAATGCTTCGCGCCAGTTGAATCGTGGGGCGATCTGCATCGAACAAGTCCAATTGTGCCAAAAGGGCTCGGCGGCCGTCGGGCATGGCCAACCCAGGGGGGTCCGCGTGGGAGATCAGGTCGATCACGCGTATCACCTGCTTGTACGGGCAGTTTGTGAGGCGCGATATGAGCGCTGGGGGCTCCGCCAAGAAGCCGTCCTCGTCGAGTGCGTAGAGGACATAGGCGGCAAGCTTACGCTCCTCCGGCTCCAGATCGGCTGCAAGCTGCCGGAGCACGTATGTGGGCAGATCCTCCGGTGCGGCGGGCTCATTGTCCATGGGCTCATCTTCGAGGCGCGGCCTTCGCCGTGGCCGGTAGGAATCGCGCGGCGAAAGAAAAACGATGGGCTCATCGGTCGCGGTCCCTTGGCTGCAGATGGGGCACCGGCCACGCCCGGGCAGGGGGCGCTGGCAGTTGGGGCAGACGCGGCGATCGAGCAGTTCGAGGGCCGGATTCTCGGTGAGTTCGTGGAGAACCTTCTCTGTCAATTCCAAATGGGGCATGGCCAGCAGGGTCATGGTCTGCGCCAGATGGGCGGTGGTCATGGGCCGCAGCGATTGGTCTTGGACCTGGTACATGGGCACCTCGCGAGCAGTATACAGGAAGCCAAACTTGTGCGCAATCATGTTGCAAGTTGCATGCCAGCAATTAACGGTAAAATGCCACGCAATGGCCGAGAAAGTGACTGTAGTGGGAGGCGGATTGGCGGGCAGCGAGGCGGCCTGGCAGATCGCCAGCCGCCAGGTGCCGGTGCGGCTTCTCGAGATGCGCCCAGGAAAGGGCACCGGCGCACATCGGACCGCCGATCTGGCTGAACTGGTGTGCTCCAACTCATTGGGTTCCATGCTGCCGGACCGTGCGGCGGGTGTGCTCATGGCAGAGCTGCGGCATATGCGGTCCTTGCTGCTGTCCATCGCGGAGGCGGTCGCCGTGCCCGCAGGCCGCGCCCTTGCTGTGGACCGGTCGCGATTTGCAGAGCGGGTGACCGCCCAGCTTGAATCTCACCCGCTGATCGAGGTAGTCCGGGAGGAAGCAACTGCAATCCCTTCGGGGGCAGCGATACTGGCCAGCGGGCCGCTGACCTCCGAGAGGTTTTCTGCAGCTCTGGTCGAGCTCACAGGGGAGGCGCACCTATACTTCTTCGATGCGCTGGCGCCCATCGTGGAGTCCGAAAGTATCGACCGGGCGCTCGTCTTCCGCGGCTCCCGCTATGAATCCACCGGGGAGGGGGAGGGAGACTATCTCAACTGCCCGCTGGATCGCGAGGAATATGGGCCCTTCGTGCAGGCGCTGTTGGGCGCGGAGCGGATCCCGCTCCGCGAGTTCGAGGCGGCCATTCACAAAGGAGTCCGGGCGGGGATGGACAAGTTCTTTGAGGGCTGTCTCCCGGTCGAGATCATTGCGGAGCGCGGCCAGGAGTCGTTGGCATTTGGGCCGCTGCGGCCGGTGGGTTTGGTTGACCCGCGCAGCGGCCGGCGTCCGTATGCGGTCGCTCAGCTGCGTCAAGACGACCTTCGCGCCGAGCTGTACAACATGGTGGGCTTCCAGACCAATCTGAAGTACGGGGAGCAGCGGCGGGTATTTCGCATGATCCCGGGGTTGGGGCGGGCTCGCTTTCACCGCTATGGGAGCATGCATCGGAACACATTCATCAATGCGCCGCGTGTGCTGGAGAGCACCCTTCAATTTCGTGATCGGCCCAGTCTGTTCGCCGCAGGTCAGATTTGTGGGGTGGAGGGATACTTGGGGAACATCGCCACCGGGCTGTTGGCCGGCGTGAACGCGGCCCGCCTATGCCGCGGGCAGGAGCCGCTGCGCCTCCCGGAGACCACCATCTTGGGCGCCCTGTGCCACTATATCGCCCATGCAGACCCCTCCCGATTCCAGCCCATGAAGGCGAACTTCGGCATTCTTCCTACTCTGCCGATCCAGCCAAGAGGCGGCCGGCGTGCCCGTGCGGGGGCGCATGCGGCGCGGGCGGCCCGCGACTTGGCGAGCATCTGGCCAAAGGGCGAGGGTTAATGCGCATAGGCACCTCACGAGAGGCGAATCCGCACCGAACCGCGATCCGGCCCCATCTTCCGAGGGGCAGGGGGCTGCTGCATGGGGCGCTCGCGATCGGGCTGCTGGCGCTGGCGGGTTGCGGGATGGGCCAGGGAGGCGCGTCGAGCCCATCGGCGAGCGCAACGAAGACCACCGTGCTCGCCGGGCCGGCGGGGGGGGCCACGGAGATCCGGCCTGAGGCGGCCAGCCGGGAGGCACCGGCGGAGAGAGACGAGGCGAATGGCGCTACGGCGTTGCCGGGTCGCAATACGACGGGCCCGACCATGTTGCAGGCCGGGAAGTTTGACTCGGAACGGGCCTTTGGCTATGTGGCGCAGCAGCTTTCTTTCGGCCCGCGGATCCCTGGCTCGGAAGCGCACGCACAGGCGGCGCGGTGGATCGCCGCCCAATTGGCCGCAGCGGGTTGGGGGCTGGAGAAGCAGCATTTCTCCTACCGGGGCGTGGATCTGACCAATATCATTGCGCATAGCCATTCCTTTGGAACCAGAACCGGGGAGAAATGGATCCTGTTGGGCGCGCACTATGACACCCGCCCGCGGGCCGACGAGGATCCCGAGAATCCCGGCCTGCCCGTGCCCGGGGCCAACGACGGTGGGTCGGGCGTGGCGGTTTTGCTGGAACTGGCGAATATGGTCCCGGCCGACACCATGCCCTGTGAGCTGTGGCTGGCCTTCTTTGATGCCGAGGACAGCGGGGGAATCGGCGAGTGGGAATGGTTCGTCGGCTCCCGATACATGGCCGCGAATCTGGATGCGCAACCCCAATCGGTGGTTGTGGTCGACATGGTGGGGGACGCTGACCTGCAGCTCTATCTGGAGCATAATTCGGACCGAGATTTGGCCGATTCCATTTGGGATGTGGCGGATGATCTGGGTCACGAGGCGTTTATTCCGGGCTACAAATGGACCATCTTGGACGATCACATTCCCTTCCTGCGCAGGGGAATTCCGGCCGCGGATATCATTGATTTCGACTATCCTTATTGGCACACCACCGCCGATACGCTGGACAAGGTCTCGGGGGACAGCCTGGCTCAGGTGGGCGAGACGCTGGCCGCCTGGCTGCAGTCCGCCTGCAGATGAACTGGAAGGGACGGAGTGGGATGCAGACGAAAATCGGGCCCGCCAAGCGGGTGTCGAATATCGGTGACTATTTCTTCGCCCGGCGCGGTCGGCGCATCGCCGAGCTGCGATCCAAGGGGGTCGATGTGATCCGCATGGATATCGGTTCCCCGGACATGCCGCCCGCCCGGCATATCATCGATGCCATGGTGAAATCCGCATATGATGCAGGTCACCACGGCTATTCGCCGGCTGGCGGGACGGCCGAATTCCGCGCCGCTGTTCAAGACTACTACCGGCGGCGATTTGGCGTTGAATTGGATGAGAAGACGGAGGTCCTGGGCCTGATCGGCTCAAAGGAGGGGGTGTTCCATCTCGCCCAAGCGGTGCTCGATCCCGGGGATATGGCGCTGGTCCCGGATCCCGGATACCTGGTCTATCCGCGGGCGGCCCAGATCGCTGGTGCCGAGCTGGTGCAAATGCCGCTGCGGGAAGTGTCCGGATATCTCCCGGATCTAGGCGCGCTGCCTGGACCGACCCCCGGCCAGAAGCAGGTGCTGTGGGTGAACTATCCCAACAACCCCACCGGGGCTGTAGCCCCATTCGAATTCTTCGAGCGGCTCGTCGATTATGGCCGGCGGAATGGGGCGCTCATCTGCCACGACGCGCCGTACGTCGAAGTGGCATACGAAGGATATCGCCCCCCAAGCATCCTGCAGGTGTCCGGCGCCAAGGAAGTGGCGGTGGAGTTCAATTCGCTATCCAAGAGCTATAACATGGCGGGCTGGCGACTGGGTATGGTGGCGGGCAATGCAGCGGCCATCGGCGCCTTGTTCACATACAAGAGCCAGGTGGATTCATCGCATTTCCGACCGCTGTTGGATGCGGGTGTGGCTGCCTTGCGGGGCGATCAAAGCTGGTTGCAGGAGCGGAATGCCGTATACAGGGAGCGCCGAGATCTGATACTGACCGCGCTCAAAGAGCTGGGGATGCATGCGCCGAAGCCGTCCGCCAGCCTATACGTGTGGGCCCGCCTGCCAGAGGGGGAAGAGCTTTCGATGCCCTACACCGAAAGGCTGTTGGAGCAGGCAGGGGTGAGCCTCGCACCGGGGGCTGCCTTTGGCGCATGTGGGGAGGGATACTTGCGCATCTCCGTGACCGCGCCCTCGGATCGCCTGGAAGAGGCGCTGGCTCGCTTCGTGAATTGGGCCCACGCGCGGCAGAGGGGGGGTGGGTTCGATCCCCCGATCGAGGCGGTATAATCGCGCTATGAGTAAGCCCCCTGTTCGAACGCAGGCCCCGGAAGAACGCGCTTTCCTCGTGGGTGTCGAGATCAACAGCGACCGCGGCCTGCTCTCCATCGATGAGTCGCTGAAGGAGTTGGCGCTGCTGGCGGAGACGGCAGGTCTGGCGGCTGTAGGCTATGCCCAACAGCGTCTGGAGCGGCCGGATCCAAAGACTTTCGTAGGCGCCGGGAAGGTGGAGGAGATTCGGGATCTGGCGGAGGATCTCGAAGCGGATGTCATCATATTCGATGAAGAACTCTCGCCACGCCACCAGCGCGAGCTGGAGCGTGCGATGGGTGACAATCTGAAGGTGCTGGATCGAACGGCCTTAATTCTGGACATCTTTGCCCAGCATGCCCACACGCGCGAAGGCGCACTGCAGGTGGAATTGGCACAGTATGAGTACCGACTTCCACGGCTCACGCGGGCCTGGACCCACTTGGCGAGGCAGGCCGGCGGTGGCGGCGGAAGGGCAGGAGGTGTGGGTGGAGTGGGATTGCGTGGGCCTGGCGAGACACAGCTGGAGGTGGATCGGCAGGTGATCGACCAACGCATCACCAGGCTGAAGGCAGAGCTGGAGAAAGTGCGCGCCCACCGGAGGCGGTATCGCACCAGACGCATGCAGGCCAAGATCCCCACCGTCGCGTTGGTGGGCTACACCAACGCCGGCAAGTCCACGTTGCTCAACACGCTTTCGGATGCTCAGGTCCTTGTGGCCGACAAGCTCTTTGCTACCTTGGATCCCACGACGCGCAGGATCACGCTGCCCAGTGGAAGACACGCCCTGTTGACGGACACGGTGGGATTCATCCAGAAGCTGCCCACGCTCTTGGTGGCCGCCTTTCGCGCTACACTGGAGGAGATCTCGGATGCGGAATTGCTGCTGCATGTGGTGGACATCACCCATCCCCAGGCGCTGGAGCAGGCCCAGGCGGTGCGCGAGACCCTGGAGGCGATCCATGTCACAGGGGTCCCCATGGTAACCGCGTTGAACAAGATCGACCTGCTCTCCAATCCGGGTGCAGCAGTCGAATGGGTGGACGAGTTCGAGCGAGCGGTACCCATATCTGCGTTGACCGGCGAGGGGGTCGAGGCGCTTTTGGCAGCGGTCGATGAGGAGTTGTTCGACCGCCTGGCCTCCGTTCATGTGCGCATCCCTTATAGTGATGGCAAGCAGATCAATCTATTTCATGAGATCGGTGTCGTCGACCAGGTTCAGCACACACCAGAAGGTGTGCAGATCGATGGTCATCTGCCCAAGTGGGCCGTGAGCCAGTTTGTGCGCTTCGCCATCCCCAATCCGACGGCTGAAGAACCCGTCTCGGATCTGGCGCCCTCACAACCCCCCGAGGAAGCCGAGAGCTGACTCTATCGCCCACTCGGAGCCCATGGATCACAGGGGCCCGCATCAACCCTGGTTGAAGATCTCGTGGTATGCACGATCCAATTCGTCGTCGCTCAGATGAGCGTAGCGCTGCGTGACGGAGATGTTCTTATGGCGGGCAAGCTCCTGAGCCAGCTTGAGATTGCCCCCTGAGCCGCGCAAGGCGCTGGTCACAAAATAGTGGCGAAAGGAATGGGGGGTGATGGCGTTCGCCGCCTTTGGCCCGAGAGCCTCATCACCGCGTTGGTTGACAATCGCGCGGCCGGTAGTGGTGCTGATGGGAAGCACTTTGCTGCCTGCGCCCCGGTCGTGCCGGGCGAAGAGCGGCAGGGTGGCCAGTGGCCGCCCCGATCGACCGTCGAGGCGCGAGCGGCTGCTCAGGTAGTCTTTCAAGCAGCGCATGGCGCGGTTGGAGAAGCGCACAACCGCCTGACGGTCGCCCTTGCCGATCAGCACGGCTTGGCCCTCATTCCAGTCCACATCGCCGCGCCGAAGTTCGCAGGCCTCGTGGACCCGCAGACCGGTGTCCGCAAGGGTGATGATAAAAGCGCGGTCGCGCAGGTTTCGGAGCCGCTCCCGGTGCCCATCTACGGGCCTGCCGCTCAGGCGCTCGGCATAATCGATCATTTGTTCTATCGCCTTGCGGGGAAACTGGGGGAGCCGGATTCCCGGCCGCCGGGAGCGATGGCGGATGAGCAGCCGCATGCGGGGCAGGTTGATGTCCGCCAGGTTCTCCGCGGCCAGATATTCGTACCAGCCGGCCGCCGCGGTGAGGTAGAGGCTTTCGGTTGCCGGCGCGTAGCGTTTCAGGTCTTTGGCGAATCGGGCAATCCAGTCCTCTTCGGCGTGGCGGGCGGGGGTGGCTTCGAGGTCCAGGCCACGATTTGCCAGCGTGGAAGCGAAAGCCCCCAGGGCGTTGGAATAAGTGCGCGCGGTGTTGGGGCTGCGCGCCGAGCGCACGCTCCGCAGATAGGCTTCGATGGATTGGTTCACACTGGGTTCGCGCATGTCCGAATTCCTTCTTGCTCCGCGGGCAGGAGAAACAGGGGCTTCTGGTGCTCCCTCCTGGGCTGGATATTGCTTATCATAATGATACTTATCATAAGCATCAGCAGATTAGCATGGGAACCGGCCGCTGTCAACTCCCCTCCCCGCCCGGTTGGTTCTGCAGTGGGCGCCGCGAATGGACGCCGCCTGCAACTGCTGCCGCATGCCGCTGATCTGATGGCCATGCCGCGCATTCACGGCCAGCCGGACGGGCCCTTCCCGGATGCAGGGTTTGTCGTATGGGAATAGTTCGTCGGTCACAGGCGTTCGCACCATAGGTGGAAGAACGCGAGCGGCTTTGGTGGCCATCTGGGCAAGGATGCGAGGTTAGGACGCCAGAGAATCGCCCATGAAGCGGGATTCCGGGACGTGGCATGCCCCCGGCCACCTCCCTCTCCCGGCGAGCCCACGGCTGCCGCAAGTCGTCCGGTATAGGGAGCCGTTTTTTGGACTCTCGGTGGCTCGCATACGCGTCTTTCCATAAATGAAGGCAATCGGTTGATCACGCGGTAATAATGCACTAATAGAACACTAAGACACGGGCCGGCGAGGACTGGCTGGTGTTCTCCCGACCCCCATCTCCTCTCTACGCGGCTATGCGGGTGTGCTGCCAGGGGTGTCAGAGTCCAAGAGTGGCAATTTCCATGCCATTCGACCCGCCCTCGGAGCAAATCCCCCGGCCCGGGTGCATGGATCCGGCTCATGAAGAGAGCAGATTGTCTCCGCGAGGGAGATGCGCTATGCTTGGTTCAGGCGCCGCAGAGCACCCTGCGATGGGTACACAGTGCAATGCAGCCATCACGGCGAGATTCCTGCCGTCAAAGCGAAGGGGGAAGATGATCTTGGTCATGCGATCAGAACGGATCGGCTTTCCTCCGCTTTCAACGGTGGACAATGGCGGCCGATCTTGAAGGCCAATCTTGGCGGCTATCTGCTTTTCTATATTCTCGTTCCGGGGGCGACGTTCCTGATGACGTATGCGCTGCAGGTCCTGTACACGACGATCATAACCTGCTGGGCAATACCCTTCCTTCTGCAGTCGTTCGCCTGCAAGAGAGTTCCGCATGAGCTCTGAGCTGGGCATCAAGTTGGCCGTCTTTTTCCTCTCATCAGCTTTGCTGGCCTACGCATCCAGGGCCTCTCTTCGCGTGCCTGGATCGCATGGTTTCTACCGTTTCCTCGCCTGGGAGAGCATGATCGTCCTTTTCCTCTTGGCGGTCGATCGATGGTTTCGTGATCCGTTCTCCTCCCTCCAAGTGATCTCATGGCTTCTACTGTCGGTCTCAGCGTTTCTCGTGCTCCATGGTGTCCGGCTGCTGCGCCGCGCGGGCCTCCCTGCCGAGGAACGCCCTGGTGAGCCGTTGCTGGCTTTCGAGAAGACGACGACGCTTGTCACGGAGGGCGCCTATCGGTACATCCGGCATCCCCTCTACAGTTCACTCCTATTCTTGACATGGGGAATCTTCCTCAAGCAGCCCGTAGTACTCACCGCAGTCGTGGCGCTTACTGCGACCGGCTTCATCGTTGCGACGGCAAGGGCCGACGAGGTGGAATGCATCCGGTTCTTCGGGCCTCCGTATGAAGAGTACATGAATCGTACGAAGATGTTCATCCCGTTCCTTTTCTAGTGGCCAGGATCCGGCTCTGTGTCCCTTGTTGCGCCTGGAATGATCTTGGTCAACTGACCAATGCTCTTTCAGGTCAAGTGGCGGATGGCAATTCTCTCTCCCGATCGTACGATATCAACAATTGACGCATGCGCAACTGCAGCCTGAGCACATTGGGGGCTGAACCGGCGAATACCCGGGTCGTTCGTTGGCGGAAACCATTGTCGAAGCCGTCCTCTTGTGCAATGTATTAGGAAGCATGGTTTGGTTCATACTGCCCTCGGTCCGGCTGGGCTATCTGTGTCTTGAGCAAGGTGCGTGGGAGGATGCGGAGATTGCGATGAACTTTGGAGGCATCTCATGGACGATTCTGTAGTTTCCGTCAAGGACTTCCGAAAGGCATATGGCGACTTGGTCGCCGTGGACGGCATCAGCTTTGAGGTACAGCGCGGTGAAATCTTTGGCCTTCTTGGACCCAATGGCGCCGGCAAGACCAGTACATTGGAGACCCTGGAGGGCTTGAGGGCTCCGGATGGTGGTTTGCTGCAGGTCGCAGGGGTCGATCCAACGAGCGAACCGCGCAGGCTGCACAATCTGATCGGCGTTCAGCTGCAGACCTCGGCCTTGCCTGAAAGCATCACCGTCGATGAATCCATGCGGTTCTTCTGCGCTTACCACCGGGTGGACCCGCGCTATGACTTGCTGGACCGTCTGGGCCTGGGGGAGAAAAGAAAGGCACAGTATCATCAATTGTCGACCGGTCAACAGCGCCGCCTTGCACTTGCTTTGGCGCTTGCTCACCACCCCGTCGTGCTCTTCTTGGATGAGCCTACGGCCGGTTTAGATGTCGCAACGCGTGTGGAGCTGCACAATATCATGCGTGAAGAGCAAGCTGCCGGCACGACGGCCATACTGGCCACGCATGATATGGCCGAAGCGGAAGAAATGTCAGATCGGATCGCGATCTTGCTGCGGGGTAGAGTGGTTGCCACCGGAAGCCCCATGGAGATCACGGCCACGGGTGCAGGGTTGACCAAGGTCTCCGTTCGCACTAGCGGCAGAAGCCTCTCCAACCCGCGTGTCTCCTTCCCCGCTGTGGGCCAGCACATATCCAAGGATGGGTACAGCATCTACTTCAGCACAGATATCGGACCCACAGTCTCGGCCATCATCTCTTATATCGAGGCTCAGCAAGATACATTGATAGATTTACGTGTGGAGCGGCCGACGTTGGAAGATCGGTTTCTGGAGATTACCACAACTGGAGACGTTCAATGATCGCGTTCATCAATCACTTCTCATTCGAGTTCCGCACCGGGATCCGCAACAAGCAGTTGCTGTTGATGAACTACTTGTTCCCCTTGGGTTTCTACCTGATGATGGGCTACATAATGCCCGCGATCAATCCTCTCTTCCTTGACAGGCTTGTCCCTGCCTTGGTCGTTTTCGCCATACTGGCTGCCACGTTATTGGGCTTGCCCGACCCATTGGTCAAGGCCCGTGAAGATGGCATCTTCCGCAGCTACAAGATCAACGGCATTCCCGCCATTTCTATTCTGGTGATTCCAGCCGCAACGACGATTCCTTCCAGCCACTCAGGCGATGAACGCCTTCAACGCATTGGTCATGGGTGCGGCGGACTATGCGCCCTGGGGTTCTCCATGGGGGTCGGTCATCGTCTTGGCGCTCAGCGGCATGATTGCACTCGGCCTGTCGGTATTTATGTTCAATTGGGACAGACACAATGCCGCTCAGCGTGGGCATCCTTTGATGGCACTGCTCGTCCTGCTGCCCTGCGTCGTCGGTATCTTCTTGTTGTAGCTTTCTCAACGTGGAAAGCTCGAACTGTACTCATCACTCTCTTCACGTTTCTTTCCTGCCGTGCGCAAGAAATGACACGGCGGGAATGCCGCAGTCGAGAACCCTCCTTGCAACCCGAAACACCAAGTCACAATGGGGAAATCTGACTGTCGAAAGAGTTCTGTTGGATTTGTATCTGGGTCCTGCGAGCCGCTAATGGATCTGCGGTGCATGAGTGAGCTGCAGAATCCGGTGGATCTCGCCGCGCTGCCAACAAGCCTGAAAGGCCTCGATCATCCTTGGATCGAACTGACGTCCCGCCTGGTCCATGATAATCTCATATGCGGTCTCTGGGGATTCCGCGGCCCGGTAGGGCCGATCCGATGTGATGGCATCTAGGGCATCGGCGATCGCCAGCAGGCGTGCGGCCTCCGGGATGTTCTCTCCCTGCAACCCGCAGGGGTATCCGCTGCCGTCCCACCGCTCGTGGTGGTGGCGGATAATGGGTACGGCTGGGGCCAGGAATGGGATGCCTTCGATCATATGCGCCCCGACGAGCGGATGGCGGCGCATTTCCTCCCATTCTTCTTCGCTCAAACTTCCGGGCTTGCGCAGAACGGATTCGCGCACGGAGATCTTACCGATATCGTGCAGGATCGCGCCATATTCGAGCGCCTCCATGTGGGCTTCGTCCCAGCCGAGTTCCTGGGCAAGGGCGCGCGAAAACTCGAATACACGGTCGACATGCACGCGTGTGTACTCATCCCGAGCCTCGATCGCCGCCGCCAAGACCTGCAAGCTGGCCTTATAGGCCTCTTTGAGCTGCACGAACATGATTTCATCGGCGCGGCGCAGCCGAGCTTCCACCGCGGCGATGAGCTCTTTGCTGCTGACGGGCTTGGTGATGTAGTCGTCGGCACCAAGCGTCTTTCCGGCGAATATGTCCTCTCTGGTCTGCCGAGCGGTGAGGAAGATGAAGGGGATGCCCAATCCCCCGGGTATTTGCCTTACCGCCTCGAACAATTGAAAGCCATCCATCACGGGCATCGTGATATCGGAGAGGATGAGCGAAGGTTGCTCGTCCCGGAGCAACCCGAGCGCAAGTTCACCGTTTTGGGCAGTTCTGACCCGATACCCGACCCCTTCGAGGATGTCGCGCAGGGCGATCAACAAGGCGGGATCATCTTCAACGATCAGGATTGACCGGTCGTCGTTCGATTCTTCGGATGTCATACCGCTTCCAACGTAGACCTCACCCGTAGCATCCCTTCGGCGCTCCCCCAGTCCCTCATTATCGGATCGCACATAGGTGCGGGCAAGCCGTCCGCAGGTCATGGTTGACCTTCACTTGATTCACAGGGGTAGGTTGCCGCGCTTCCCGTCCCCGAACGGGTGCGGAAGCTGGCAAACGGCTGGCAGCGAATACGGGCTTTGAGTAACCTATTATACTCAATAGCCGCGGCTCAGCGGAGATGGAGGTGCACAATGACGCTCATGCACAAACAGGTGCTGGTCACGCGCAGGATCCCGCAAAAGGCACTAGAAACCTTGCGCGAGCAGGTTCAAGTCTCAGTCTGGGAGGACGACCTGCCGCCTGATCAAGAGACGCTCCGCTCGATGATCGGACCCATGAATGGCCTGCTTTGCCTGCTGACGGATGCCATCGATGGCCAGCTTCTGAAGGCTGCGCCCGCGCTCGAGGTGGTGAGCACGATGTCTGTGGGAGTGGACCATATCGATGTCCGGGCCTGCGAGGAACGGGGGATTGCAGTTGGGCACACCCCAGGGGAGCTCACCGATGCGACTGCAGATTTCACCATCGCCCTCATTCTCGCATCCGGCCGACGCCTTGCGGAAGCGCGGGATTTCGCCGCCAGCGGGGGATGGAAGACCTGGAGCCCAACACTCTTGCTGGGCCGAGATCTCTTCGCCTCCCGTGTGGGCATTTTGGGGCTTGGACGTATCGGAAGCGCAGTGGCCAGGAGGCTGTCGGCGTTTGGCGCCCAACTGTCCTTCCATGACCACAATCGGCAGGCTGCATCGGACCAGGGCCTGGAAATCGGATATCTTCCGTTGGATGATCTACTCTCGTCGTCAGACGTGCTCACGATTCACCTGCCACTGACGCAGGAGACCACTCGCCTTATCAGCGAGGGAGAACTGCGGCGCATGCCGCCCGAAGCGCTCCTGGTCAACACGGCGCGCGGTCCCATCGTGGATACTGAGGCGCTCGTAACGGCCCTAAGGGAGGGCTGGATCGCGGGCGCGGCGCTCGATGTCACGGATCCGGAACCTCTTCCCACCGACCATCCCCTGTTTGCGTTTGAAAACTGCCTGGTGACGCCTCACGTCGCCTCTGCAGGCGCCAGAACGCGCGAAATGATGGCGGGAATGGCCGTCGCCAATCTGCTGGCCGGTTTACAGGGGGCCCCGCTCCCCCACCCCGCTTGAGGTACGCTGGCATGTGGGGACTCATGCTACAATCTCCGTGGCATCTGCGCCGCGCCCGGCAATTGGGCGTCAGCGGCGGCATATGGGAGGGGATGGCCGCTTGTGGCCAGTCAAGAAGCTGTGAGGATTGTGGCTCGCAACCGCAAGGCCGCCCATGACTATTTCCTGAGCGAGCATGTGGAGGCCGGGCTGGTTCTTCGCGGGAGTGAGATCAAATCCGTGCGTGCGGGACAGGTGAGCCTGCGAGAGTCGCACGTGCGTGTGATGAATGGTGAAGCCTGGCTGGTGGATGCGCATATTGCCCCCTACGAGCAAGCGAGCCACGAGAACCACGAGCCGCGGCGAATGCGAAAGCTATTGCTGCACAAACGCCAGATTCGAGATTTGGAGGAGGCCGTGCAGCAGCGCGGCTACACCATCATCCCGACGCGCATGTATCTCAGGGACGGGATGGCGAAAGTGGAGATTGCGCTTGCCAAGGGAAAGCGCAAATACGACAAGCGGCGAGAAATCGCCGAGAGGGACGCACGGCGAGCGATTGACCGTGCCCTATCCCGCAAGGGTCGGCGGTGATCCCCTCATCCATTTCTGCCATTAACAGACTTCCCCTCCCCGAAAAGCGGCGATTGTATGCCCGTTTCATTCCATCAGAACTGCTCAGGCGGTTCGAGATCCCAGTGGACTTTCAGGATCCAGATGGGCGTGATCTGCTGACCCTGCGTGCCAGGGCCGGAGCAGCCGACGTGCATGTTGACTTGCGGCACGAATTCGGGGCCCGTGATCCGCTCTTGTACGCGCATTTGATGGACACGGTCAATGGGCAGATCCATGTGCTTCTGTATGTAGTGAATGATCCCGCATCTCCCCGTTTCGATGTGGATGTGATGCCCGACGGCACGCCGACGGAATTCGGGGTCTTCCGTCGCAATCTCCAGGCTGAGCAAGCGGCGATGCGGGCTGGCCTGGCTCCCGGCCAGGTGCGTTCCGGCTTGCGATTGCTGTCGCATTCCATTGCCTCATTCGAAGCCTTTGTTTCCGCGCTTGGGCACGAGCTCTTCTTTGTTGAGCCGCTCGCCTATCACAATGCAGTGGTGTTTGAAAGGTATGGCTTTCGCTACGCCATGGGCCGTTCCCTGATGGAGCGCATCAATGAGGGCTTCGAAGCCGGTGGCGCGCAGCGCATGGCATTGGATGGCAGCACCCCCTTCCGGCAGCCGGGCGCAGAGCGGTCGATCCGCGGCCGCAGTTGGGCAATCCATGACGGCATCCTGGGGCAACCGTACTCCGGAGTGACGATGTACAAGCAAGTGGGCTTCGCGGGTGAGGTGACCACATTCCCAAATGGGATATGGTAGAAAATTGCGCATAGACAGAAATCGGGGTTTAGGAATGGAAAAGTTGGGAGATATGGATTGAGGGAAGTGGCTATGCGCATATGACTTGCACCCCAATCCGGCATCGAGTATAATAATACAAGGGGATGAAAGGCTTCGACGGAGGTGGATGGCGACGAACTGCAAGCCGAGAGGCGCCGAACTCGCAAAATCAGCGCACACATAAAGTGCCAACCGCACTGACTATGCGGCGCTGCCGCTCGCAGCCTAGGCTGTAATCGACATCGCCCATAGGATCGCCCAAGGGCGATCCCGTTCAATCCCCCCACCCCCGACTGGGCGGATCTGAACGACGGTAAAGCCGGGGTGCAGCACGGCGAGGCCAATACCCGTGCCCAAGCGGCTCAGGCCGAATTGACTGGCCGCCAGCACCGCTTTGTCGATCGGGCGCCTGGTGGCGAGAACAACCGATCGACCATGCTTGTAGACGTTTGTCGACTGAGGCTTTCGGACGCGGGTTCGATTCCCGCCATCTCCACTGGGTGGGGGCCCTTTCCATCGAGCCCCCGCGTATCCTTTGTAGCCGCCCTCTCAAGGGCATCTCCCTAAAGCGGGTTGTCCAGGCGAAAACCATGACCCCTCACCGTGATAATGTACTCATGGCCGGGGTCAATCTCCGCCAGACGCTCGCGCAAGCGTCGCACCAACGCGTCGATCGCCTGCTCCGAGACACCGATATCCGCCTCCTCAGCCCAAACGTCCGAAACGACGTCCTCACGGGTGACCACCACCCCACTATTCCTATAGAGCAGCGCCAATAATCGAAACTGCCTGGGCGACAGTGCCGGCCGCAACTCCCTCCCCTCCACCCACACGCGGCGCGCCGAAAGATCCATACGCAACCGGCCGAGGCCCAAATCGATGGCCTCCGCCTTGCTCAACGGCACCGTCGCCTCCCGGCCAACATATACCAACTCAAGCGCCAGAGCGACCTGTATCACGTCGCCATCTTGCAGCAACCGCGGGCGCGTGATCCGATGCCCGTTTAGGTGAGTCCCGTTCTTGCTCCCCAGATCCTCAATCACAAAGCCGGAATCCGTCCGCAGCAGTCGGGCATGCCGCCTCGACACTTGCCGGCTGGGGACCACAATCTCACAGTCGGGAGTCCGACCGATGACGGTCTCCATCTTTTCCAGCACCCAGCGTGTGCCCTGCAGTTTGCCCGACTGGGCAATGACCACCGGATTCTCGCCCGCGAACCGCTCGCTCATGTCTCTTCCTCTCAGCAATCGGCCCCCAGAGCGTGTATAATCCCCTCACGATCCAGGCGCTCTGAATTCAGTCGCATGGGGAGCTGGGTTCCAACGCCGAGAGCGAAGCCTGGTCGCCCCACCCAGCTCCTTCCGCGCGAAATCCGGTGAGGAAATGTGCCCCGTCACCCTGCATCAGGGTTACCTGCTGAAGGAACGCTATGTGATCCGCCGCATCATTGGCAGCGGCGGCATGGGCTCCATCTACCTTGCTGAAGATAATCGCCTGCCCGGCCGCTTGTGCGCCATCAAACAGGTCAAACACGAAAGCTCCCTACCCGAGAACCTGCGCCAGCAATCACGAGAACAATTCTATCGTGAGGCATCCGTGCTCGCGCGCCTCGATCACCCGAACCTCCCGAAGGTCTCCGATTTCTTCAGCGAAGGCGAGCTCGATTACTTGGTCATGGATTATGTGCCCGGCGAGGACCTCAAGACACTCATGGATCGCGCCCGCCGTCAAGGCGAATTTCTCCCCGTCACAGATGTCCTCGGCTGGGCGGAGCAACTCCTCGATGCCCTCAGCTACCTACATCGACAAGAGACCCCGGTGATTCATCGAGACATCAAGCCCAGCAACCTCAAGCTCACCCCCAGCGGTCTGCTCAAGCTCGTCGACTTTGGCCTCGTGAAGCAGATGATCCCCGACGAAATGACGGTCACTGTCATCCAAGGCCGGGGAACTGCCTACTATACGCCGTTGGAACAATACGGCGGGGATCACGGGCACACAGACCCTCGCAGTGACATATATTCATTTGGGGCGACGCTCTACCACTTGCTCACCAATCATCCGCCCGCGGAGGCGAAACAACGATTCCTCTCCCCCAGCAGCCTGACGCCGCCGCGGGAACTCAATCCGAACATCCCTCAGCGGGTTGCCAATGACGTGCTCTGGGCGCTTGCTCTCCACCCGGATGACCGGCCCCCCGATGCTGATACTCTGAGCGCACACATGTTCGGTGGGCCCGAATTCACAATGCGGGGCGGCCATTCCCAAGGACAGGGCGCCAATCCACCCCTCCTGCCCACAACACCCGACCGCATCCTCGCCATGCTCGCATTCCTGCTGTTCCTCCTTGCGAGCGCGCTCAGTCTGCGCTGACACCCCTCCCGGAAAGGCCGCGGCGTACACCATACGCGAGCATCAATCCTAGCCCCGATCCGGCAGCGGTACCCAGCAACGGCGTGAGCGGGCCAAGCGCTGCCTGCAATCCGGCGCTCCCAGGCAGTCCCATCGCCAGGTAGTTGTAGACCAACAATCCAGAGACTACCGCCGTCAGAAGCACTCGCACCTCACTGAGTCCGATCCGCCCCTGCCAGCGCCGGCGCGCAAGAACCCCCAAGCTAGCAACCATCCCCAAGCCAAGGATCCCAAGTACCAAATCCCGCGCGCCAAAGGTATCCTCCAGGGGAGGGGTCTCCTCCTCAAAGAGCGTCGACACAAAGGGCTCTGCGGTGGCCGTCGCGGTCGGAATCGCCGCTGTCGGGCGCGGCGGCGGGACCTCGGTCGGCATCGGTGTAGGCGCCATCACCGTCACGAATGCGCGAACCCCCTCCTGCACATTCAGCTGCAGCAGCTCCGACCGCCTTGCAGGGTCGCTCTCAGCGGTTATCGTCAGCGGCCCCAGGCGGTCCAGAGAAACATCGGCCTTTGCCACCCCTTCCACGGTTGTCGCCTCGTAGCTCATCTCAGTGTTGGGATCCCCCTGATATTCGGTAGCGAACCGCACGATGGTACCGTCCGGCACGCGATGCCCGTTCAGGTCCCGGATCACTCCCGTCTGCACATGAATAACATCTCCCACCCCGAACCCGCTGGGTGTCGCCTGCGGTTCCGCCTCTCCCTCATTCCCAACAATCTTCAACTCAATCACCTGCTCCGGATCGGGAGCCAGCGCCTCGATCAACGCGTAGTCAGTGGCAGGCACGTTGACCGGTGGAGATCCGACCGCCGACAACTCCTGGAAGAGAAGGCGTGCGGCCACGTCGACGAAGGGGCTCGACTTCGCGTAAAGCGCATAGTATGCGTCTACCTTGCTGATGTCGGTGGCATCCACATCATAGGGAACGTCGAGAGAGAACACGACCACTTTCTTGGTCTGCGCCAGGTCCGGCCGGCGATCCAGCATCAGCCTCAACGCGTTGGAGCCATAGACATCCGGATCCTGGGCAAGTGTGAGAAATACAAGCCAATCCGCCCCCTCCACAGCGGGCTCAAATATCTCGGGCGGTGTGAACAAACCCCGGTATCCTTCGGGGACCTCCTCCCGCAGGTAGAAGGCAAGATCCGCAGTGCTGAAAGAGGTGAGCGTCCAGATACCGATTTGTCGGGCGCCCTGGACCCCGTAAAGTCGCTGCACTGCATTCTCCATGGCCTCGATATCGACGATCGGCTGTGGGTCGCACTGGGAGCACCACTGCACCCTCCGCTCATCCGTGAAGAACACCACCCGTTCGCCAAACTGCGGCGGATCCCCTAACCGATCGGACAACTCCTCCGCAGCGGGAAATATCAGCGTCGCCGATTCGCCGGCGACATCATTTGTCACGTCCTGAGCCTCCCCCACCCCTTCCAGGGCCGGCGCCGCCTGGACGCGGGTCGGGCTAAAGATGCCCCCGTAGAGATTCAGTTTGAGGTTCAGCACCCGGGTCACCGTCGCGTCCACCCTTTCCGCAAACAGCGGATCCTCTCGATACTTGTCCGCGAAGAAACCCAGCGTCCGTCGGATCGAGTCTACTTCGTCGACGTCGCCCGCGCTGCGGAAATTCGACAATATGAGGATGTCATTCCCGGCCAAGAACGCGTCCCGAGCGACGAGGTGAGAATTGATCTCGCTGGCGACAGGGTCATAGAACCGCCGCACCGCTCGAGACCCGAGCGAGTCGCTGATCACCAACCCGCCGCCATCCCGCCAAGCGGCCAACGGCGCCAGACTCAGCAGTCCCGAGAGCGCCTGCGCATCCAGGCTAACCGGACGGGTTGTGGCCCGGATGCTTCCCTGGAAGCCCTGGTAGCGGATGTGTGATGTCAGCAGACCATCCGCAATATGGTCATCGTCTCCGGGCGAGCCATCCGTCACGCCGAAGAACGGCGGCAGATCAATCTGCTTCAGCTCCTCCAATGACTTGCGGATCGTGGCCACCTCCTCTTCCGGCGCCCGGTCGCTGCTCCCGATTCCGGGGAAGTGCTTTGGGATCACCGCGATTCGCCCGCCGGCCCCCTCATGCACGCCCGAGACGTAAGCTCTGCCCATCTCACCTACCCAGAAAGGGTCACCGCCAAACGCCCGAACCCCCAAGCCCTCCGATCCACCGATCCTTGGATCGTGTAGAACATCGAGCGACGGCCCGAGCATCATGTTGAAGCCCAGCGCAGCAAGTTCCTCGCCCACCACCCTGCCCGTCGCTTCGGCCAAGGAAGGGTCCCAGGTCGCGCCGATCGCCATTTGGGAGGGCAACTCAGTCATCCCCGGAATCACCCCCTCTCCCGGCACACCACCGCCGTCGTGCTCGAGGGCGATGAAAAGGGGGACATAGGCCCCTCCCGGGGTGCCCTCTGCTCCCACTTCTGACCCGGGTTGTTCCAACGAACTCGCGTACTCCGCATCCTGAAGCGCCTCGGTCAAAGCCTGAAGCGTCGAAAGTGTCTCCGGTTGAGGGGCGAAGTTGTCATTCTCGGCCCGGAGCACAACCCCCGAAATATGCCAATTCACGATCAAATCGTAGATATCATCCTCCGGGCCGATCGTGCCACCCTTGAAAGTCACCAAGAACAACTGGCCAACCTTCTCCTCCGGGGTCATGCTTTCCACCAGGGTCTGGGTGACACTCCGCGCGCTTCCGCCCCGGGGCCCCCCAAGCCCGGCAATCAACAGCGCTGCGATCATCAGCGACTTGCACAGAAGGATCCCCTTCCGCCTCATCCTGACTCCATCTGCAAATCCCTGGCCATGCGGCTCTTCCGCTCCATCGCGATAATACGCGCCAGCGCTCTGCGCCGCTCCGGGCCGCTCAGCGCCTCCAAATCCCGCACCCCCAAGGGATCGATCTCCTCCCTCAGAAGCGCAAGTTCATGCGCCGATGGGAGTTCCGTCTCCCTCAGATCCTCGCTGATCTGAAGCTCAAACCCGGTTCTTGCCCGCACCCGCCGCTCCGAAACCCCCGGATGCAGATGCGTCAGCCGCATGCGCCCTCCAAAGAAATCGAACTGGCCCAAGTCTGACACCAGGTAAGTAGGCCCTGCGCCCCGTGTCCTCGAGCGGTCGTGTCCCAAGCCAGAAACATGGTCGACGTGAGGCACGAAAGTGACGCGCGAGTGCCGGGGGACATAGAGACACACCTGCCGCATGTAGATTGTAACGTCCGGAATTCCGCCGGCCCCAGGCAATCTCAACCGCGGACGCGCATACGATGCGCCAATCGCGATGTTGTTGAAGTTCCCTTCCGCATCCACTTGCCCAGGCCGAAAGAACTCCTTTGGCTTGACCCTGGGCAGGAGATCCGCCGCACCGGATATGAAACCGAACGTCGCAAGCGCCTTGTCCAGCCAGAGCGCCTCCACCTGTTCCACTCCCAACGGCGCTCCATCTCTGCACACGCTCTGGCCAATTGCGGAGGAGAAATAACAGTTGGGCGCGTGCGTGCGCCGGGCCAAAAGGTAGCCGGCCGCAACCATCGGAGTGGCCAATCCCTGCGCCAGAACATCGCCATCCTGCACCTGCCTGGCGATGCAGGCACAGATCAGTTCCTGAACCGTACACGCCACGTCGTCCGCCGTCATTTCCCCCGAATCCTAACCCCTTTTGGCGCCGCCCGCAAAGCGACACCGCTCAATCATAGGCCATCGACAAACATGAACGGGGATTCTATCTCATTCGCCTGACCGCAAGGCCCCCACAAATGCATCCACCTCAGCCCTTGCACGATCGGGACAATCCGTGATCAGGCCGGAGGCACCCATCCGCAACATGCGCGCCATTTCGCGCCGCCCGTTCACGGTCCATACGTTCACCAGGCGTCCCTCTCGCACCTCCGCCCCCACCAACCGGCTTGTGACCAATGGGGCCTGAAGATGCAGCGCATCGAATCGCAGGCCATGGCGCAGAGTCCAGCGCATCCAGCGCGGTTGTCGCGCTGAAAGCAGCAGGCCCACCGGCAGATCCGAGTCCATGCTCCGGACGCGCATCAGAGCGACCGGATTGAAGGAGGAGATCAACGCCCACCGCGCCAGCCCACGCCGCATCACCAGCCGCGCCACCTGCAGAGCCAAATCGTCCAAAGGATGGGCGTAATTCGTCAATTCGATGTTATACAGCATGCCCTCGCCAAAGGCGTCGAGGACCTGCGCCAGGGATGGGATTCGCTCCCCAGTGTAACTGGCGTCGAATCGGAATCCGGCATCCAACTTCCGGATCTCGCTCATGCTGCAGCCTTCAGCCGGGCCATGTCCGTCGGTCGTCCGGTCAAGGGTCCGGTCATGCATCACGATCACCTGACCGTCCCTCGTCAGTTTCACGTCAAATTCGAGCGCGTCCGCATCTTGCTCTTCAGCCAAGCGGAAGGCCGCCATCGTGTTCTCCGGCGCATGAGAAGAAGCCCCACGGTGAGCGATCACCAGCGGGGCCTTTCGTTCCCACCACAAGGAGTTGCGGTGGCACATGGCCTAAATCTCGACGAAATATGAACCCGCCGCGCGGTCGATATATTCTTTGGTCATCACGGGCTCCCCTCCCATATAGCGAGCGATATCCACGATCTGATCGCAGATGTCGCGGGGGTGAGAGGCCCGCATCTTGCGGTTGCGCTTGATATACCATTCCTGGAGCAGATAGGCCAATCCGCGGTCCGAGTACGACACCCCTTTTTCCTTGGAGACACGGCGGAAGATTTCCCGATAATCCTCATAGCTCGGATCGCCGATGTAGATCTTGTGCCGCAGCCGTCTCAGGAACGCCTCATCCACCAAATCTCTGGGGGGCAAATTGGTCGAAAATATCACCATCACATCAAAGGGGACCTCCACCTTGCGCCCCGTGTGCAGCGTGAGATAGTCAATGCGGTTCTCGAGAGGAACAATCCAGCGGTTGAGCAAATCCCTTGGGCGCACCTGTTGGCGACCAAAATCATCGATGAGCAACACGCCGCCGTTCGCCTTCACCTGAAAGGGGGCCTCATAGTACTTGTTCACGTCATCGAATACCAGGTCCAGGCCCTCGAGCGTCAATTCGCCTCCAGCCACGATGGTCGGTCGCCGAATCCGCACCCATCGCGGATCACGCTTCATCCCCGCCTTTATCGACCCCGTCCCCAAGGCTGTCGTATCATCCAAAGGCGAGAGCACGTGGTTGACTGAATCATACAATTTCACCACCTGGCCGTCGATTTCAATCGCATAGGGGACGTACATATCCTCTTGCCGGACCATGCTGCCGATCGATTGGCCGATCGTAGTCTTGCCGTTTCCGGGCGGTCCATAGAGGAAGATGGAGGTCCCTGAATTGACCGCCGGTCCGATCTTGTTGAATAGCTCCTCCGAAAGCACCAGATCTCGTAATGCGCGGTGCATCATCTTTGGCTGAACGGTCAATCGTTCTCGGCTCTGTCGCAAGATGGCCTTGTTGTACGTCTCCAACGGGACAGGCGCCGGGCCTGCGTATTGGCTTCTCTCCAACGCCTCACGCGCCCGAGCAATCCCCGCCCCGGTAATGGCATACTCATAGGAACCCTCACCAATCCCCACCTGGCCGCGGACTTCCACGAACTTCTCTCGCTTCAAGCTCTCGAGGATGTCACCGCCCCCTCCAGCGAAGGGAAGCGCCATCGCCTCCGCCATCTGAAAGCCGGTCTGATAGCCGCGAAAGTACAGGATCTTCAACGCAAGATCCTGCAGCCAAAGCACCGACAGCCCCGTATCTTCCAAGCTCGTCATAGGAGGCGGGACAAAAGGCTCCCTCCTCCTCTCCAACCCAACTTGCGCCTGCACACGCTCTTCGCTCGTCCCCTGGTGGATCGTCATACACTCATCCTCCACTCCATCTGGCGCCTACCATATATCACCGGAAGCACTCCACCCGGCTGCTCCCTTTCACGCGCGCGGCCCGCGCAAGGGCTCGCGTCCCGCCGGAACGCACGATTGTGATTATATCTCCGCCGATAGTACCAGACAATTACTCGTTGTTCCTACCCCTTGTTCCATGTAGAATGTGCCCATGAAACTTTCCATCATCATCCCCGTGTACAACGAAAGCGACACCATCGAAGAGATCATTCGCCGGGTCAATGAGATCGGCCTGGCCGACGAGATCATCGTGGTTGATGACGGCTCGACCGATGGCACGCGGGCGAAATTGGAGGCACTGGTGGGCGAATATGCCCACCTGCGTCTCTTCTCCCACGCGACCAATAAGGGCAAGGGCTCGGCGGTGCGGACCGGAATCCGCGAGGCGTCAGGAGATTTATTGCTGATCCAAGATGCCGATCTGGAGTACGATCCCCGCGACTATCCTGCACTCCTCTCCCCTATCTACGAGGGAAAGGCGGAGGTCGTATACGGTTCCCGATTTCTTGGTGGCCCCAGGCGTTCGACCATGTTTTGGCACATGGTGGCCAACAAGATGCTCACCCTCCTGACCAATCTCCTCTACAACAGCATTCTCTCCGATATGGAGACCGGCTACAAGCTGTTCAGGCGCGAGGTCATCGAGGATGTCCCCTTGCGGTCCCGCCGCTTCGATTTTGAACCGGAGATCACATCGAAACTGCTCAAAAGGAAAGTGCGAATCTTCGAGGTGCCAATCTCCTTCAATCCGCGCGAATATTCCGAGGGAAAGAAGATCGGCCTCAGGGACGCCTTCGAGGCCGTGTGGACGTTGCTCAAGTATCGACTTGTCGATTGAGGGCGGCGACGCAAGTGGAACCTTCCTGCCAGCTATCGCCAACCCGCTGCGGTGGGATTTTCATCGGCGGGCCGCAGATCCACCATTCTGAGCTGCTTGTTTGTCACCCCTCGGAAGGTGTTCAGCTCGAAGTGAAACACCATATCCACCGACTCCTTCAGGCTCGAAATTCGCTCTCCCAACCCGAAGCCGATGGTGTCGAAAAAACTCCGGCCCTGGGATACGCTCATCTTCAGATGGCGCCCCCTTTTTCCCACTGTCCGCTTCTGGACGATGCGCGCCCCTGTGGCCAAGAACATGGGCTGCCGGTTTCCCTCTCCGGTAGGTTCGAGCGTCAAACAGAAGTCCATCAGCGCGTCATCCAGGTCGTCCAGAGTCACTTGCGCGTCGATGGCGATCGACGGCACCGGCGCTTCACCGGAAAGCCCTTCGCGGATGGCCTCAGCCATCGCCTCCTTGAGCGCCGGGAGCTTGCTGGACTCGGCACGAAAACCCGCTGCCTGTGAATGGCCTCCAAACTGCGAGAGCAGGTGGCCGCATTGGTCCATAATCTGCGTGATATGCACTTCGGGGATGCTGCGCGCAGACCCTCTCGTCATCCGTCGTCCCCGGCGCGCCACGACAGCCGGCCGGTAGAACTCTCCGCTGAGCCTGGAAGCGACCAGGCCGACGATGCCTTCGCTGAAATCCGGGTGTTCCGCGAATAACAGCCAATCTGCGTATCGGCCGCCCAGGGCAATCTCCCTGGCCAGTTCCAAGGTGCGCGCGGTCTCCACACGCCGCTCGCGATTGGCTTCATTCAGCCGGAAGGCCAGCGCCGCCGCTTCCTCACGATCCCGAGCACGCAACAACTGAAGAGCCGCCTCGGCGCTGCCTATGCGGCCGGCAGCGTTGAGTCGCGGGCCGAGCCCAAACCCAATGCCGCGCGCATCGACCGTTCCGGTTTCCATCCCCGCCACTTCCATCAGGGCGAGCACGCCCGGCCTCGGCTCCGAGTTGATCCGCTCCAGCCCCTGAATTACCAGCTCACGGTTCTCACCCAAGAGCGGGGACACATCCGCCACCGTGCCCAGCGCCACCAGGTCGAGCCCCAAGTCGTCGTCGTCCACTCCGGCGCTCTTGTGGAGGGCCTGCGCCAGCTTATACGCCAAGCCGGCCCCTGACAGATCCTTGAAAGGATATTCATCCCCCGGCTGTCGTGGATTCACGATTGCCATTGCCTCCGGCATCTCCTCACCGGGTTCGTGATGGTCCGTGATGATCAAGTCCATGCCGAGTGTCTTGGCGAGGTTGGCCTCTTTCACCGCTCGGATCCCGCAATCCACGGTGATCACCAGATCGGTCCCCCACTCGCGAATCTGCTCCAGGGATTTGGCATTCAGCCCATAGCCCTCCTCAAATCGGCTCGGTATGTAATGCTTCACTGCCATGCCCGCCCCCTCCAAAGCTCCGAGCAGAATTGCGGTGGCAGTCACGCCATCCGCATCGAAATCTCCATATACGACGACCCGCTCCCCCGACCGCCGCGCCTCCAAGATCCGGTCGACAGCCTTTGAGATTCCCATCATCGGCCCGATTTCGCGGGCGCCTCGATGCTGCCCTCGCAGGAACGCCTCGGCCTGGCGGGCATCCTCGATACCCCGGTTAAACAGCAACTGTGCATGCAGACGCGGAAAACCCTCCAGAGAAACCCTGGCGGCGTTATCCAATACCGGAGCAACAACCCATTTCGCTTCCAGAAATCCTCCTTATTCGCCGGGATAGAAAAATAGCCCGCCGCGAGCGGGCTATTCTTCACCCAGGATGGAAGACTAAACCCAACCCTGGTTCTTGATGAAGTCGGTGATCAAAGGAATCTGCGTGTAGTTCCCGTTGTAGGAGTCAAACGCCGGCCAGAGAGTCACCAGCCAGAGAACCGGAGCGCACAGCGACCCGATCCCCAGCGTGACGATCGCGACAATGAAAATCAGCACCCACAGCACAACGTTGGCTGCTAAAGACTGCACAGCGTGGAACTTGATGAACGGACGTACCTTCTTCTCATCCATTAGGAGCGCGATGATCGAAATTAGCGGGATCGGGTACCCCAACGCTGCCCACAACTTGTCGTCACTGGTGATTTCAGGTGCTTCACTCATTACTCATCCTCCTTGATTGATTTTGGACCGTACGCCACGTGGGGTCATCTTTGCCGCTCGTGGTTGGTTCCACTGGAACAAGGAAACCGGCCGCGCCAACCCAACCATTACAACACCTTTATGTAGAGAAGGTTTCACATTGCATTATACCCAGGCGTGTTACCATAGTCCTATGCGCACAGTCTTTATCGGCTCGCCAGATTTCGCAGTTCCTATCTTCCGCCGCCTGGCGAAGCGCTCCACTGTCATTGGTGTGGTCACACAGCCGGACCGGCGGGCAGGCCGAGGACGCAACGTCACCTCTCCCCCCGTGGCCGAGGCGGCCAGGGAAATGAACACCCCCGTCTTCCAACCCCTCAAGATCAACTCAAGCGAATCCTTCCACCGGCTCGAGGTTTGGTCCCCGGAAGTAATCGTCGTCGCCGCCTACGGCCAAATACTGTCTGCACGCGTGCTCGGGATCCCCCCGCTCGGCTGCCTGAACGTGCACGCCTCGTTGCTCCCGCGCTGGCGCGGCGCTTCTCCGATCCAGGCGGCCATTCTGGCAGGAGACGCGGAAACCGGTGTCACCATCATGAAAATGGACGAAGGGATGGACACAGGGCCCATACTGAGCCAACGTAGGACTCCGATCCGTCCCCGCGAGGCGGGGGGGCAGCTTGCCCTTCGCCTCTCCCTCATGGGCGCGGATCTGCTGGCCCAAACTCTCGATCCCTACGCGGATGGCAGCATCACCCCGATCCCGCAATTGGAGGACCTTGCCACCTACGCCCCCCTAGTGCATAAAGCCGATGGGCGCCTAGACTGGTCCCTATCGGCGCTCCAACTGCAACGCCAGATTCAAGCCTTCGAGCCGTGGCCCAGTTCATTCTTTTTCTGGCGGAAGAAGCGCATCGTGGTGCGACGGGCGCGAGCCGAAAAGCCCCAAACTGCCTGCCCCGGACACGTGGTCCTTCTGGGCAATGACCCAGCCGTGGGCACCCCCCACGGCTTGCTGCGATTGGAGGTCGTTCAGCCCGCCGGAAAAGCGGAGATGCCCGCGGCTGCCTTCTTGCGCGGCGCGCCAGATTTCCTCGGGGCGGATCTTTCCGCCGCAAACTAGGCGCACTTTGAGGCCTCAGACATCCGCACCCGGACACCCGAGCCCGACTAGCCCCCCAAGCAAGACACGCCCCCCTCGGCGCCAAACTCTCAATGGGTTATCATCCGGCAATAGCGGGCATCCCCCGAAATCGAACACCCTCAATTGCCGCTACCACTTGCAGTAACGAACGACCTGTACCAGAATGATGCGCCTGGCCGCTTGCACGGCCTGTCGGCGAGCCTGCATCCGCACTTTTTCCTACCGCCATCCAAGCCCTGAAGGCTGAATGGGGCTCGACTATGTTCTCGCCTTCGATCAGGCAACCACGTCCAGCAGAGCGACCGCATTTGATCCCTCTGGTCACGCTGCGCCAGCGCGCAGCAGGAATTGAAACGGAAATGCACACCGGATATTTCCGAAGAGGAAAGGACGACCTGACATGGCGCGTGGCGGCGTGCGGCTGACCGTTCGCTCCGTTGGCCTCACCCTCAAGGGGCTGGATGAGTGGCTCCCTTGCCAGGGCAAACCGCGGTTTGTCCTCGAATGTCAACAACCTGAAATACGCGTGTGCATCCGCTTTGCGCGCGCTCAGAGAGGGAGTGCATGACCCGCAGTATCTCGACCGAGCTGCTCGTCATCGGCGCCGGGGCCACTGGCCTGGGGATTGCGTGGGATGCAAGCCTGCGCGGCATCAAGACCTTGGTCGTCGATCAGTCCGACCTTGCGGAGGGCACCTCCGGTCGATTTCACGGCCTCCTCCACTCGGGCGGCAGATATGTCGTCTCCGATCCAGGCACCGCAGCCGAATGTGCGCATGAAAACCGCATCCTTCGGGAAATCACTCCGCATGCCATCGAGGACACGGGCGGATACTTCATCCAGGCACCAGCCGATCCACCGGATTATGTGGACTCATGGCAGGCCGCAGCCCAAAGGCTGCACCTGCCCTTCGCCGAAGTCGGAGCCGGAGAGGTTCTGGCCAGCGAGCCAAACCTGACTCCGCACATCGTGCGCGCCTTCGAAACGCTCGACGCGTCTATCGATTCCTTTCGACTCCTCCACGACCTCAAGTACTCCATCGAGTACGCCGGCGGCGTCGTGCGGCTTCATGCCCGCGTTCTGGGATTGCTGAAGAAGGCAGACCGGGTCGTCGGCGCACAGGTCTATTCCGAAACGGACCGAAGCATCACCACCATCGGCGCGCGCTTGCTCATCAACGCGAGCGGCCCGTGGGCGCCTTCCGTCGCCAGCTTCGCCGGCCCAGAAATCCCGCTTGTGCTTGGCAAGGGCACCATGTTGGCGATGGCCAATCGCCTCGTTCACAAGGTGATCAATCGCTGCCGCAAACCACAGGACGGCGACATCATTGTCCCGGTCGGAACTGTCTGCATCCTCGGGACCACCGATGTACCCGTCGACAACCCAGGCGCCCTCACACCTCTGCCTTGGGAGATCGATCTGCTGCTGGCCGAAGCGGAGAACCTGGTCCCGGACATCGGCGGCCATCGCGCACTTAGAGTCTGGTGCGGCGTGCGCCCGCTGCTGCTGGAATCCGGAAAGGCTGGCGCCACCCGCAGTCTGCGCCGCGGACACGCGGTCATCGACCATGAGCAAGCCGGTGACGTAGCTGGGCTGATCAGCGTTGTCGGCGGAAAGCTCACGACATTCCGGCTCATAGCCCAAGAGGCCGTCGACCTCGTCAGCGAGAAGCTTTCGCTCTCCAAGCCTTCTCGGACCTGCGACACCCCGCTCCAGACTCGCGGCGAATCCCGATTCTTTCGACTCCCTTCCAATTTGGCTCGGCTCGCTCCAGGGGATCCAATCCGGGACGCTCCCCGGCTTATGTGCGAATGTGAGTTGGCCTCGCGCGATAGCATATTGTCCGCCTTGGCGGATTCCCCTATCACGGAACTTGACGATGTCCGCCGTGACGTCCGCCTCGGTATGGGCCCCTGCCAGGGTGCCTTCTGCACGTTGCGGGCCACCGGCGTGATCCCCGACGATGCCCGACCATCCACCGCCCTCCAGCTCTATCGACGCTTCGTCGCCGAGCGCTGGCGCGGTGCCCGACCCCTCGATTGGGGCCACGGTCTCCGTCAAATCGAGCTCAATCGGCGGATTGCGCTCGAAGTGCTATCGGCGCACATGGATCTGGAGCAAACATGATGCCCGACCTCATTGTCGTCGGCTCGGGCCTGACCGGCCTATTCGCAGCTGTCCTGGCCGCCCGGCGGCGCGCCCATGTCTGTGTGATCAGCCAGGGAAGAGGCGGCCTGTCCCAGGCCCACGGGTCCATCGATGTGTGGGCCGGCGGCGCCCCGACCCGTGCCATCCCACAGCTCCGAGCAAGCCATCCCTACGCCTCCCTTGGGCTGGCTGCCGTCCGGGATGCCCTGGATGCCTTCTGCAAACTGATGGATTCGCTCGATTATCCCTTTTCAGGCGACCCATCGACCAACCTCACCCTCCCGTCCCCACTCGGCACGCCGCACATCACCTGCCTGGCCCCTGAATCCATGGCGGCCGGGGATCTGCAAGACCGCACTCCCATCACGCTTCTCGAGATCCCCACCTTCCGCGACGCGCCACTGCATCTGGCGGCGGAGGCCTTGCGCAAGGGCGGCATCGACATCAGAGATGTCATCCCGGCGCCGCTGCCGGCCTTTGAAGCCCGGCGGGATGTCTATTCGACGGATATCGCGCGCCTTTTCGACGATCCAGAGAGCCGCATGGAGATCGCGCGCGCCTGGAAGCCGCTCCTTTCGAAGGCCCGCCGCGTCGGCATTCCGGCAGTACTGGGTCTGGCGAATTCCCGGGAGGCGCACGCAGCGCTGTGCGAGGCGTGGGGGATTCCCGTCTTCGAAATCCCCACTTTGCCCCCTTGCCTGCCCGGGTTGCGCCTCGAGCACCGCCTGCGCTTGTACGCGACCCGAAGCGGCGTATCCTTTGTCGAGGGCCCGCGCGTCATCGGGCGAGTTGACGGCCGGTCTGGCGGCCATCATGTCAGCGGCGTGGTCTCGCTGGGGGCGCCAGCGCCCCACATATTTGAAGCGGACGCGGTGCTGCTCGCCACCGGGGGATTCCTCCACGGTGGGCTCGTTGCCACCCAGGATGGCCGGGTCCAGGAGTCCGTATTTGACCTGCCCGTTGTGTACCGGCCCGGGCGCGAATTCTGGGTCGCCGATGCACCGTTCGGCCCTCAACCATATACGGAGTTCGGCGTGGCCGTCGATGCAGAGATGAGACCCGTTGGCGCCGGACAACACCCACTCTATGAGAATCTGTTCGCGGCGGGCGGGCTCCTGGCGGGCGCCGACCGGGCCATTGAAGGATCCCGCCAGGGAATCAGCCTCGCCACCGCCTATCGCGCAATCCAGACGGCACTGGCATGAACGTCCCTGGCCGGGTTCCTGACCTGTGTCTCAAGTGTAATATCTGCACCGCGGCATGCCCCGTGATGCCGGCAACCGATCTGTTTCCCGGGCCGAAAGCGACAGGGCCCCAAGCGGAGCGCTTTATTCGTCCAGGGCTGCCGGTCCCGGACTTCGGTGTGGAATGGTGCTCCGGCTGTGGCGTCTGCTCCCGGGTCTGCCCCCACGGCGTGCCGGTTTCCGAAATCAACATACGCGCCAAAGCGCGCCTTGCAGCCCAGGCCCGAATTCCGCTTCGTGACCACCTCCCGTCGCGCCCCCACGTGCTCGCCCGCCTGGCGGCCCCTGTCCGACCCGCTGTCAATTGGGCACTTGAATCCAAATCAATCCGCTGGCTGCTAGACAAAGGGCTGTCGATCAGCCAAGAAGCCCCGCTCCCGACATTCGCAGCGCAGCCATTTCGTAAACAAGCAGAACGGTATCTGCGGGCTGCTCCAGCCCAGGGCGGCCAGCGTGACAATCTGGTTGCCTTCTTCCACGGCTGCAGCGTGGAATCGTACGAACCCTCCATCGGAATGAAAGCCCTCGCAATTCTCGAATCCCTCGGCTTTCAGGTCGACGTCCCACCCCAAACATGCTGCGGTCTCCCCCTGCAATCGAACGGCCTCTTCGATGCCGCTCGACAGCAAGCTCGAGAGAACATCCGTAATCTGCTCTCCTACGCAAGCGCCGGCATCCCGATCTTGGGTACCTCCTCATCCTGTACCCTGGCGCTGCGCCATGAGTACAGTCAAATCCTCGGCCTGCAGGACGAGGACGCGCTACACGTCGCGGAAAGGGTCCGCGATCTCTTCGAGTTTCTGGTCTACGATCGCCCGGACAGCATGGCGAACATCACATTGTCGCCAATTCCCATTTGCGCTCTCTATCATCCTGCTTGCCAGTTGAAGGCGCACGGCATGGGCACACCGGCCCGCCATGTTCTCGAGCGCGTCCCCGAACTGGACCTGCATGTCTCCGAATCGGAATGCTGCGGAGCGGCAGGCACGTATGGTATCAAGCGAGAACGGTATGACGTCGCCAGGGAGGTTGGTGCGAGCCTCATGGCTCAGATCGCGCATCTCCAGCCAGACATCGTTGTGACCGACTCGGAGACCTGCCGCTGGTGGATCTCACACCACAGCGGCACCCCAACGTTCCACCCCCTGGAATTGCTGCATATCAGCCTCGGGTTGGACCAGTGTGCTGCTGATCCAATCACGCAGATTCTCGCCCCCTTGAGAGATGCCTCCGCTGAAAGAAGATCGCCATGAGACTCGATTTTGAGCCAGGATTCATTCTGGTCAACGGCCACATCCATGCCTTCGACCGGCGCCATTCCCTCCCAAATGCGTTGGTCCTGCAGGGCGACCGCGTCCGTTTCGTCGGCGAAGAGCCACAGGCATTATCGATGGCAGGCCCAGGATCGCAGATTGTCGACCTCAATGGAAAGCACGTGCTCCCGGGGTTGATCGACTCCCACATCCATATCGAAACCCTGTCCCTTTCGCTGGAAAAGGTAGATTGCGACACCGCCACCAAATCCGCATGTCTTGACCGGGTGAAGGCGCGCGCCCGGTCCGCGCTTGCCGACGAGTGGATCCTGGGTCACGGTTGGGATCAAAACAAGTGGCAGGGATTTGGTGATCGGCAGGACCTGGATCGCGCATCGCCGGGCAATCCCGCCTATCTGACTGCGACCTCGCTCCATGCGTCTTGGGCCAATTCCCGAGCCCTGGAGATCGCGGGAGTCGGCCGCGGTACACCGGATCCCCCTGGGGGCCGGATCCAACGCGATGCGGAGGGCCGGCCAACGGGTGTCCTGTTTGAGAACGCCATGCACCTGGTGGCCGACAAGATTCCGCCCCCATCCCTAGAGGAGCGGGTGCGGGCCATGCGGAGGACCCAGCAATTGATGTGGAAGGCAGGCCTGACGGGCGCGCATGACGTGGATGGGGTCGACTCCCTGGAGACACTGCAGGCGCTCCATTCTCAGGGTGAACTTGGTCTGCGTATCCGCAAGACTCTCCCACGCGAATCATTGGATGCAGCGCGCGCCCTCCGACTCCGCTCCGGCTTCGGCGACGACCTCCTCCGTATATGCGGCGTGAAGCTGTTTTCCGATGGCGCGCTGGGCCAAAGGACCGCCGCCATGTTCGATCCGTACCTAGAAGAACCTCATAATCGGGGCATACTGCTGCTGGAGAGGGAGCAGCTGATCGACATCGGCGTCAAAGCCGGGGAGATCGGACTCCCGCTGTTTGTCCATGCGATAGGGGATTATGCCAACCGAGTGGTTCTGGACGCGTTGCAGGAGCTGCGCGCCACGGAGCGCCCTGGAGCCCAGCCTCGCATGATCCATCGCATTGAACACGCCCAACTGCTGCACCCCGACGATATCCCACGATTTGGCAGACTGGGGGTCACCGCGTCGATGCAGCCCATCCACGCCCCATCCGACCGCGAAATGGCTGAGCGCTACTGGGGGAACCGGTGTCAGAATGCCTACGCCTGGCGCTCGCTGCTGAAAAGCGGGGCCAACCTGGCGTTTGGCTCGGACGCGCCGGTGGCCTCCTTCAGCCCCTTCGTCGGCGTTTTCGCGGCCACAACGCGCCGCTCGCCGCACGAGCAGCTTCTCGGATCGCCCTGGATCCCGGAACAATGCATCGGTCGAGAAGCCGCACTGCAAGCCTACACGCTTGGCGCAGCACGGTCCGTCGGCGAAGCTGGCCACTGGGGTCGACTCGTTCCCGGCTATTATGCCGACCTCATCGTTCTCGACGATGATCCCCTCAGTGCCCCTGACCAGAAACTGCCCACGCTGAGGATCGCCGGTACGATGGTCGGCGGGGATTGGAAGTGGCGCGACTTCTGATCGATCCGGGTATGATCGTCGTCAGGAGGGGGTTCGAGCCTTTAGCTTGCGCTTGTCCCCCTCACGCACGGTCATCTCAATTTCGTCCAAATGCTCCAACAAAGCCAGGACATACTTGCGCGAGGTAGAGAAATAGTCTCGCACCTCGGCGACCGTCACGCTTCCCCGCTGTCTGATCATCGCCCCAACCTCGGAGGTCATGCTCTCATAGACATCCGCAGAAAAGAGAACATCCGCCGACACCTGGACCAACTGCCCACTTTGGATCAGATACCCCAGCAACTCGTCACCGGCCGCCTCGACCGCATGCTTGTAGGAGGGCGGAGCAAAGGGATCTGCCTCGAACTGGCCCATCAGGTTTTCGACGCACTTTCTCTGTTCCGTTGACAGCACTACACGAAATCCAGCAAGCCGGACTCGGCCTATCATCTCCTCGACAACGGGCGCCTCCTTCAAACGCTCAAGGGCGCTTTGGAAGATGCGGCTCTCCACCCCCATGCGGCTCTTGAGCTCCTCGATAGGCATTCCCGCCCGCAGCGGAAAGCGCTCGTGGTATGCGTTCAGCTCCCTCTCGACTCCGGCCCGCATGAGATCCCAGACATCCCGGGAAACATATGCGGTCTCCCCTCCCCCTCCTGCCAACGGAATCAGTTCCCCCCTCTGCCGAAGGATCTGCGCCGCGGATTCCGCCTGAGGCGCCGTCAATCCGGCGGCAGCGGCCGCGCCGGAAAGAGTGGCCACGCCCAACTGATTGAACTTCTCGAGCAGGACATCCTCTTCTGGCCCAGACACAAGCTTGCGAAGTCTCTCTATCGCGGATCGATCCTGCAGCCGATAGCGCCGTTTCGGATGGGCGTCTGCCACTCGCCCTCCGCCAAGTGTCGCCGCAGGCGACGGCCTGCGCAGGATGAATCGATCCCCGCGCTCGGTGACTATCGGGTGGCGCGTTTCGAGCTGCAGCCATCCCTCGCCGCCCGGCTCGACCGCCTGCTCGCCGAGAAGCCGAACACGTGCCATTTCCTGCGAAGCACCGATGAACAACTTGACGCGCATATCATGCCGCAGCGGCGTTCCCGCGTCCGGAAGGGCCCGATACTTGACGTCGATCCTGCGGGTCGAGGCAAAGATGCCGGGCAGCGCCACCACATCCCCCCGGCTGACCTCCTGGACATCAATAGATGCCAGATTCATCGCCACGCGCGCCCCCGGATCTGCGCGCTGAATTGCGGCGTTATGACTCTGAAGGCCGCGAATTCGCCCTCGCAGGCCGTCCGGAAGCACGATCACTTCATCGCCGATCTCGAAGTGGCCGTCCTGAAGCGTCCCCGTTACAATAGTTCCAAATCCCGATATTGTGAAAGCCCGGTCGATTGGGAGCCGCGGGCGTCCGACATCTCGGGCCGGCGGGCTTTGGGCCAGCTCTTCCTGGAGCACATCCCTGAGTTCCGCCAAGCCGAAGCCTGTCTTGGCGGAGACAGGGACAATCGGAGACTCCGCCAGGCTCGTGCCCCGCAGCAGAGTCTGGACATCCTCCCGGACCAACTCAAGCCAATCGGGGTCCTTCACCAGATCCACCTTGGTTAGCGCCACTACACCCCTGCTGATGCCCAGCAGATCCAGTATCCCCAAGTGCTCCCGGCTCTGCGGCATCACCCCCTCATCCGCCGCCACAACAAAGAGAACAGCGTCGATCCCGCCCACCCCGGCCAACATGTTTTCGATGAAGTCCCTGTGTCCGGGAACATCGATGATCCCGACTCGTTCGCCGTTCGGGAGGTCCATCCATGCGAAACCCAGATCGATGGTCATCTCCCGCTCTTGTTCTTCTTTCAGACGATCCGGGTCGATCCCCGTCAGGGCCAGGACCAACTCGGACTTTCCGTGATCCACATGCCCGGCCGTGCCGATCACCCGCATCTCGAGATGCCCCCCCGCTCTCCAAGCAAAACCATCCGCCTCACTCCAGGTCGGTCGCCCACTTGTGAATCAGGTCGACCAAATCGGAAACCTTCTGCTTGTTCTCCGCCTCCAACTCCTTGAGCATAAGCGCCAATTCGGAGACATCCTCCCCGGTGGATTTCCCCGTTGAAGCCAGCTTGTCGTGTTCGCGGCGATGCTCACGCCAGTGTTCGTCAAAGGTCAGCTTCTGCGTGTTCCATTTCTTCTGATTATCGGCCTGGAAGGCAGTCCACTCCTGCTTCATCCGCTCTTCCGCAAGGCGCTGCATCTCCGCCAATTCATGGATGCGCCGCTCAAAGCGCTCCAGAGTATTCGATATCTCCTTTTCCAGTTGTTTCAGCTCTCTCAGGGTCTCCTCGTACACGACAAATCGCCTGAGCGATTCCGCTATTTCTCCCCCTTGATCCTCAAGGGTCTTCTCCCACTTCTTCCACTCGCGCTCCAGAGCGGCCATCTTCATCTCTTGCTGCTCCGCCGCCATACGCTGGCGCTCATCGCGCTCCCCCTCTTGCGCCGAGGTCTCGGCCACCGTCGTCCCCAGGCGGCGTACCCGATCCTCCACATTGTCGATCTCGCCACGCACTGTGTCTATTCTCACCCGCAGATCGGAGGATTCCATCTGCAGCTCCGCCACGCGCTTGGCCTGCTGACCCCGGCCTTCTTCCAGCGCCACCAACTGCCGAGATAATTCGCCCATCTCCCCAGATGCGCGCTCGATCCGTTGATCCAACCCGTCCAATTCGCGACTCAGCCGCTGTTCCTCCTCTCGGCGCAGCTCCATGGCCTCTTCCAGGTCTCCGATGCGAGGCAGTTCCTCACGCAGCTCGCCCACCGCGCTGGAGACCGAATACTGGTGCTGCCTGATCCGCTCCACAATCTGATTCTCCCGCTCCCTGCGGAGGTTTTCGATTTCTTCAATCCGCTTGGCGAGATCTTCGCGATGGCGCGAGAGGGAGTTCTCAAACTCTCCTATGCGCGCTCCAAGTGCACCCAGGCGGGCCACATCGCCCGAAAGATCCTTAATCTGGCGTTCGTGGTTTTGAATCGTGCTCTCCCAGCCTTCCACCCGTTCCACCAGCCGGCTGACAAGTTCGGCATCCTTCCGCCGCTGATCATCCATCCACTTGACACGCTGTTCGAGTTTGTCGTCGCTCATCGGTTTACCCCCGGTTCCTCGAATCTCTCCATCCCGGTTGCGCCCGGCGTTCAGTGGACCAAGTTGACGTATGTCGCAGCCGAGCCCGCAATCCAAGGATAGAACAGATCGGGTAGAAGCCCAAGCACCAGACACAGCAGAATTCCCGCGGCCAGGAAAGCGCTCGCCCCTCGGCCATCGGGGCGCAGCGTCGCCTGCGATATCCCCGCGCCAGATGTCAGCAGCCGTAGACCCCTACCGCCGACGGCCAGGAATGCGACCACCAGCGATATGGCGGCGAACGGGTGCACCCCAACCAGGCTTTGGAAGAGCTGCCATCTGCCCGGAAATCCAACGGTCAGGGGCAGGCCGGCGATGGACAGTATGCCCACACCTGCTGCCAGACGGCCGAGATTGGCCGCGGAACCCCTCTCCGCCCGGTTCGATCCAACCGAAGGTCGGATACTCACAATGCCGAGCGCCCCAACGGCCATGCTGATGATCCTCGCGCCCGTAAACCCGAGCGCCAGCCGGAAGCTTGCGGGAGTCGCCACCCCTACCGCCAGCAAGGTGGCACCAAAATCCGTCAGCATCCCATATACCAGCACCTCCTGAGGCTCATCCTTCACCAGTGCCGAGAGGCTGCCAAACCAAATGCTGATTACCCCGAAAAGTGAGATGACGCCAAACAGCGAGTCGTTCGCCCGCATCCATTCATACGCATCCAAGAAGCGCAGCAGCAGGAACAGGCCCGCCGACTGCAGCACAATGGCGGTGAAGGCCACTGCGTAGATGTTGAGATCCTTCGCGCCGCTGGGCAACCACAGATGGAAGGGAGGAACCGCCATTAGGATCGCAAAACCGAGCGCCAGGGAAAGGGAAACGGTCGTGGCCAACTCGGGCGTGCCCGCAGTGATCCCGCCGATTTCGAGCAGCCGGCCGACCTGGAGCAGCACTAGCATGCCGACGGTATATAGGAACAACAAGCGCAAGGCGCCGCGGGCTTTGGGATGACGATCCGATACGAGAACCAGAACCGCCCCCATCGCCGCGACCTCCAGCAAGATGGCGGCATAGAGGAAGGGCTGCACGAGCAGAGACAGCGCGATCGTCGAAACCATGATCAGGCCAACACTGGTCAGGTATCGGCTCGCTCCTGCCATCCAGGCCCCGCCAAGCAGAAACGCTCCGCTGAGGTAAAGGAAGGAAACTGCGGGGCGGCTGCTCGAATCCAGGACAAGACGCCGCCCGAGGACAACCCACTCCCCGCTCAACTTGATCGAGAAACCGAGGACCTTTACGGCCACGTCAACCGGCGCGAACCAAGCGAATACCCCCATCATCGCTGCGCCGCCCGCGGCAACCCAGGCCGAGATCACCGGTTGGTATCCAAAACGCGCCGCGATGATCGCCAGGAGGACCGTTGCGCCGATCAAGATCACCACTGCGCTCATGGCTCGGCACCCCCTGGCCCAATCTGAGGTTCCACAGAGATCATCAGATAGCTCACGACCAGCGCAATCCCGATGTGCACCCCGGCCAGCAACGCCCCGAGGGCAAGCGAGGGTTCCAATCCGCTGTATCCGGTCTCAAAGCCCGAGAGCAGGGTCAACAGTCCCACGCCCACTCGGTACGCGTCGTCAGATATGCCCGCGTTCACCAGCCCGATGCCCAGCAGCAAAGCGGATCCCAGTTGCAGAGTCGGATCAACGCCAGGAAAGAGAGCCAGCCCGCGGCGCCAAATTCCCCATGCGGCGGTCAACACAAGCAGCGTCGCCGCCAATCGGAAGATCCATCCCGAAGGGATCGCATACAGGGCCGAGTAACGCGAAGCCCAGCGCGTTCGGATCTGGCTCAAGAGAAGAATCAAGCAGACCATCGTTCCGGCCAGCAGCTTCACAGCGGCGATCGGCAGTGGCAGATCCAGCATCAGCAGGCCGCCAGAACTCGCATAGACGCCGAGCAGGGCGATCAGCATCCATCGTCTTTCCTCCAGCACAATGGTCGAGGCCCCGCACAGCGCTGCCAAGCCGACCAGAACCATGCCTGTCACCGTCCCAGTGACCATGTCTACCCAATTCCTAACACCAGGACGAAGAACAGCACGATCACGAACAACCAGATTACCGCCCCTTCGCCCTCCAACGCCCCGACCGCGCTGCCCACAATCCGCACAGCGATCGATCGAAAGGCTTCAACCGCTCTTTTCAAATTCCCCACAAAGCTCTGGGCGCGCAACCCCCAGGGTTCAATCGCACTGAAGATGTCAAACCGCAAGGTCACATCCGCGATGGCCAATCCCACGACCGTGGCGCCGAAGCTGACCAGGATTCCCGGCAGGGAAGACGCTCTGACAATCTGCAAACCGAAGCCAAGCAGCGCCAGAAATGGAAAGACGAGTCCGGCTGCGTAGAAAACCCGGCCCAGATCCTCCTGGCTCAACCACTCCTGTCTTTCACGCTGCGCGCTCCGCAGCATGGCACTCGTCGCCAATGCATACCCGAGAAACGCCATCACAGCTTGACTTCTGCCCGGCCCAGACAATAAGGCTTTCCCGACCCGACCGCTTCCCGAAAGCCCCAGAAAAGGCGGGAACCCAACGAAGATAAATGCCGAGAGCCATACCAGCCCACGTTCCCATCGCGCGAATGGCCCCGAATGCATCAAAACGGCACTCACCAGCATTCCCAACAGACCCATGTCCCACACCTCAGCACCTGCTCCGCTTGATGCCACTCCAAGGTAGATCCCCAAGCCGATGATGCCAACTGCGAGCCAATCCCCCGCATCCGATATCCGCCTCTTGAGCGCGACGCCGACGCCGCCCCCGATCGCTGCGGTCAGACCAAGCGCACCGACCCATGCCGCATGCACCGTCAGCGAGTTTGCCTCCAGCATGCGGCCAAATGCCATCAGCGCCAGGGCGCTGGAGGAAGCGACTGCGAAATCCAGCGGCCAGATCCGCCGCTGATCAGGGTCATCATCTTCCGCCGCGCTCGCGGGCCAAACCGCTCGCGAGCACACTCCGCCTATGAACAGCGCCCATGCCAAGCGCGACCGGAGTTGACCAAATCCATCCCCTGCCAATTGATTCCCAGCGTCAATCGCCAAGGCGCCCATCAGCAGCCCGATTCTAAGGAGCAAGACCCCCATCCCCCTTCCCGGAAGGTCTTGAAGTGTCCCTGAGCGCCGGCGAGCATATCGGTGGGCAAGCAAGGCAACATCAAGCGCCGTCCAGGTCAGGATAAGCGACAGCAAGCTGGCGGAAAGCAGGCTCAAGCAGGTGAGTGCGCCAAAAGCCATCAAGAACGGCTGCTCGGCGCGACGCGTCTCCTGCGCCCGGCTGAGTTCCAGCAGCAGCCCGGAAATCAGAATAGTCAGCACGCCAAGCGCCATTCTCCAGCTGTTGTCGTCCAGGATGAAATTCAGAGAGAAGGGGGGCAGAGAATCAGGAGAGGGATTAGACAGGCTGAATTCTGTGGTTGGCAGCAGACCCAGCACCAGCAGGATCGCCCAGGCCAGCAGTGGGACGATTAGGGCAATGACCCACGCGTTCCGATAAGGGCGCGCGTACAGAAATCGAACAAACACCCCGCCTGCCACCAGGAGCACAAATGGGGAGATCGTGAGTATCAGCGGCATATGCATCTCAATTTGGCACGAGAATGATAGCATACCATGTTAATTGTCGAGGGATCTCCCCTGTGCTATAATCGCCCCGTGATTATGCTGTTTCTCGCCGGCAGTCCTCGCATTCTCCGTCGCCCTGCCCATCAGATCCGAACTGCGGATGGGTAGGCCCGCACCGTAGAGGGCGCACCGGTTTGTGAATCGTGCGGCGTGGGCCTGTCCGCGCCGCTTTTGTTTCTGTCTCGGAGCCAGCCATGCCAGAGATATTCCCCGTCAAGGGGACGCGCGACTTCTACCCCGACGAGATGGCCTTCCACGCCTGGCTGTATGCCAAGATCAGCTCGGTTTCGGCTCGTTATGGCTACCAGCAATACGAAGCTCCCTACCTGGAACGCCTCGAGCTGTATGCCGCGAAATCCGGCGAAGAGTTGGTGAGGGAGCAGTCCTTCGTCTTCCCGGACCGCAGCGGCGACATGATCGCCCTAAGACCGGAGCTCACCCCCAGTCTGGCGCGCATGGTGGCTGCCCGCATGCAGGACCTGCCTCGGCCCATCCGTTGGTGGTCCTTCGGGCCGTTTTGGCGTTACGAGCGCCCCCAGCGCGGCCGCTCGCGAGAATTCTTCCAATGGAACATCGACCTGCTGGGCGTCAATTCCCCCTACGCCGACGCGGAAATCGCATCCATCGCTGCCGACTTCTTCCGCTCAATCGGGCTCGGCCCGGACGTCATCCGCATTCTGGTCAACAACCGGCGTCTGGCAGAGCTGCAGCTGGATCGCATCCGGGTGCCCGAAGCCGACCGGGCGGAGGTCTTCAGATTGATAGACCGACGGGACAAGGTGACGAAGTCGAAGTGGGAAAAGCAGGCGCGAGAAATCGGCCTCTCAAGTGAGCAATTCACCGCGGTGGAAACGATGTTGACCGATTTCGACGCCTGGAAGGAATCTGAGGAATTGTCGGTCTTCTTTGATTCCGCCGGTCGCATGGGCAGTGCCGAATACCTCACCTACAATCCGTCCGTCATCCGCGGCTTGGATTATTACACAGGAATCGTATACGAGGCTCGTGACATGGCCGGCAAGTATCGCGCCATCCTGGGTGGCGGGCGCTACGATGATCTCGTCGCCGATGTGGGTGGCGAACCGCTGCCGGGCACCGGTTTCGCCATGGGGGATATGGTCCTCGAGCTCGTGCTTGAGGAGTATGACGCCAAACCCAGCCTTCGCCCGAACCGCGCCCAGATCCTCATCACCACCTTCGACGATGCAAGCATGCCCGACGCAATGGAGATCGCCACCCAGCTGCGTGCAGCGGGGATCAGGGCCGAATGGTTCCCCGAGGCGGATCGGCTCGGCAGGCAACTCAAATACGCCGATCGCGAGGGGATTCCACTGGCGCTCATCCGCGGGCCAGAGGAGCGCCAAAAGGGCACGGCCACCCTGAAGGATCTGCGGCAAAGGTCCCAAGTGGAAGTGCCGCTGGCGGAACTTCAAGGGCAGATTCGAGGCATGCTTGAGCGCGAATCTGAACCATGATACAATGCGCGCATCCGGCCGGCTCCGAACATGTCATTCTCCCTCCGGTCCTTTCCACACCGCAGGACGCTGCGCCTGGGCAATGCGAACTGCACAGGGCCGGGGTTGATGGACGGCGCAGCGCTGATTCTATGGTGGGTGTAGCTCAATGGTAGAGCGCTGCACTGTGGATGCAGTCGTTGGGGGTTCAAATCCCCTCACCCACCCCACGGGGCGCCCCATGAGTGGCGCCCCTCTCCTTTTGCCCTGCCGATTCGCTTTGAGCGAGGCAGCAGCGGGGCCCGTTCCGGCCCGCGGCGCAGCGATAAATCCCCCCACCTCACCTCACGCAGCCGTTACGCACAGAGGCCCTGCGCGTTAAGACGACGAAGGAGTCAGGATGAAAGGAAATAAGCCGGATTGGGTCCTAATCGCGCTCTTCCTCGTCGTTCTGGCGCTGGCCATCATCGCCTGGGCCAGCGGAGGCCCGGCCCTGGTATTCGCCGGCCTGGAGCGCGGTACGCTAAGCCTGATCAATGTTATCCCGCTGCTCGTCGCCGCCTTCCTGATCGCCGGTTTTGCGCAGACTCTCTTGTCGCAGGCGCTGATAAAGCGCTGGCTGGGCGCGGAAACCGGCTGGCGCGGCATCCTGATCGCCTGCGTCGCCGGCGCGCTCATCCCCGGCGGCCCGTACGTCTACTACCCCATCTCGGCGGGCCTGCTGAAATCCGGCGCTGGGCTCGGTGTTCTGGCTGCCTTCATCACCGCCAAGAATCTGTGGTCAGCCACTCGCCTTCCCCTGGAATTCGCATTGCTCGGGCCACGCCTGACCCTCACTCGTTTTGCCCTGACCCTATTCATGCCCCCCCTCATAGGCTTTGCCATGGAACGTCTGTTTGGGGCTCACGCTGACTTGATACGGAGGCACGCTCCATGACGCTGGCCACCGCCATTCTGGGCGCTATCGCCCTCGGACTCATCTTGCTCGCCTGGCACCGCGGCCGCGGTGAACTGCGCGAGGGAATGGAGCTCTCGTGGCGCACTCTTCACCGCACGTTGCTTTTGCTGCTGCTGGCCTTCGCCATCGTGGGTTTCCTCGACGTCCTGAGCCCACAGGATTTGATCCGCAGCTGGATCGGCCCCGGAAGCGGCACCTGGGGGATCATTCTCGGCACAGCCGCTGGCGCAGTCCTCCCGGGCGGCCCCTATGTCGTCTTCCCGCTGATCTCCGTGATCTATCAGGCCGGCGCCGGAATCGGCCCCACGCTTGCCATGATCACCAGCTGGGCCACCCTTGCGTTGATCAGTGTGTCCTTCGAGATCCCCTTCCTGGGCTGGCGCTTCTCCGCCATGCGGCTATCCCTCAGCCTGAGCATGCCGATCATCGTGGGGATCCTCGGGATGCTCCTCTTTTCCCGCTGACCTCCAAACTGGAGAGGTTGTGACCGGGCTTCTCAGCATTTACAATTCATGAGGCAATCATCACGGGACCCGGCGCCGCCGCTCTCCCCGGCCGATACAGCCCTGCGCGAAGCATGGCCCCAACTGCGACGCGGAGGAACCAATCCGACCGTGGATCCGCCATGATGCAAGGTGGATAATGGAAACCGAAGCGACCTGCATCGCCCATCCGAATATCGCCCTGATCAAGTATTGGGGGAACCGCGATGCTCAGCTGCGCCTGCCATCGAACGGTTCAATCTCCATGACTCTAGGGGGTCTTGATACCAAGACCTCCGTCCGTTTCGACGCATCACTCGCATTTGATCAGCTCTCCATCGATGGCCTCAACCGGAACGGCGAAGCCCTGCGGCGGGTCAGCCGCCACCTCGACATCATCCGAGAGATGAGCGGCGTTGACACCCGTGCCCGTGTGGTGAGTGCCAGCAATTTTCCAGAGGGCGCTGGAATTGCGTCCTCCGCAGCTGCGTTTGCCGCGCTGACGGTGGCTGCCTTGGCCGCTGCGGGGCTCTCTCCGGCACCTGACGCAGCGTCCCGGCTGGCCCGCAGGGGATCCGGATCTGCTGCCCGATCGGTATATGGCGGATTTGTCGAATTGCTCGCAGGCGATACGGATGAGGAGTGTTTCGCGATCCCTTTAGCAGCCGCTGGTCACTGGGGTTTGGTGGATGTGATTGCGCTGTTGGAAGCGGGTCACAAGCGCACGGGATCCACCGCCGGCCACAGCTTGGCCGATACCAGCCCGATTCAGCCGGCGCGGGTCGCCGATGCTCCGCGGCGGCTCAATTCATGTCGGGACGCCATCAAGCGCCGCGATTTCGCTGCTCTGGCGCAAATCGTGGAGCAGGACAGCAACCTAATGCACGCGGTGATGCTCACTTCTTCCCCGCCGCTGATCTATTGGCTCCCCGACACCGTGCGTATCATGCGCTCAATCCGTGATTGGCGCCGCCAGGGGCTGGATGTCTGCTATACGATCGACGCGGGACCCAACGTCCACTGCCTGTGCTCCGCTGGGGACGCAGCAGAGGTCGAATCCCAACTACGGCGTATAATCCCCGGTCTTGAGACCATCAGCGCCACCCCCGGCGCCCCCCCGCGCCTGGTCTGAGCGCAGCCAAACACCCCGAGGATGATATAATCTTGTTGCTGATTTGATCGTGAAGGTAGGACCATAAGAGGCAAATGGATCTTCTGCTTTTCCTGGTGATACTTGGTGGCCTAATCATTGCGCATGAGCTGGGCCACTTCTTGATGTCTAGGCTGATGGGAATCCGGGTGAGAGAATTCGGCCTGGGGTTTCCGCCTCGTCTGTTGAAGGTCTACGAGGCAAAGGGCACCGAATACACACTGAACGCCATCCCCTTCGGCGGATTTGTCCGCATCGCGGGCGAAGATGATCCGTCTGTCGAAGGCGGGCTCGCTGGCGCGCAGAAGCGCATCCGCGCCGCCGTGCTGCTGGCCGGCCCTGTCGCCAACGTGCTGTTGGCGATCCTGGCGTTCATCCTGGCTTTCCGCTTCGCCATGCCGGACACCGAGAGGGTGCTCATTTCCCAGGTTGAGCCGGGCACTCCCGCCGCTGCGGCCGGCATCGAACCGGGAGATCTGGTGCTGACGGTGGATGGCCAGCCGGTTACCGGATTTCAGAGCCTGCAGCACGACATCTCCGATCACATCGGCGAACCGACGAGAATCACGCTCCAGCGCGACACGCAGACGGTCACCGTTGAACTCACCCCCCGAGAGCACTTTCCCGAGAATCAAGGACCCATCGGCGTAGTGCTGGGCTATCCGCTGCGCAAGGTCACCTGGCCCGAAGCAGCGGGATTTGGCCTGCGGACCACCTACTTGCAGTTCAATGAGATCATTCATCTTCCAGGCAAGCTCCTCAGCGGCGACGTCCAGCCGAACGAGGCGCGCATCAGCGGCCTCAAAGGGATCTACGACATGATCTCCTGGGCGGCCAGTGTGGATCGGTCTGCCCAACGTCCCTTCGTCACGCTCAACATGGTGGGGGTGATCAGCATCGGATTGGCGCTTGCCAACCTGTTGCCCTTCCCGGCGCTCGATGGTGGGCGTATGATGTTCATCGCGATTGAGATTGTCCTGGGGAGGCGAATAAACCCGAAGTACGAGAGCCTCGCCCACGCCTTGGGTTTCATCATCCTGCTCGCGCTCATGGTATATATCAATCTGCAGGATTTCATAAACCCGATCTCCCTTCCAAGATAGGTCCTCTGAGTAGGTGGAAATGAACGGCCCCTTTGAAACTCTGTTGGCCATCCTTGGGGATGAGGGCCAACCCATTCCGACAGAACGGCTCTCAGAATTCTCCGACCCGGGGAGGGCGGAACTGGATTGCCTGCGCCGGGGCTGGCTGAATATTCCCCCAGAGCGCAGGCGGATTGTGATTTCCGAACTGGGCCGCATGGCGCTGGAGCATTTCGAGTTTCTTTTTGAGCCCGTAAACCGCCACGCAATGCAAGACCCGGATCCTGAGGTCCGTTCTCGCGCCATCGACAACCTGTGGGAAAGCGAGGATCCGGATTTGGTCCTCCCACTCCTCGCGGCGGTACGCGCGGACACATCATCAGAAGTGCGAGCCGCCGCCGCGAGGGCGCTCGGCAAGTTCGTGTACCTGGCCGAGCTCGAAGAGCTGTCAGAGGGCCTTCGCCGAGATTTGGAGGAAACACTGATTACAGTCGCCAAGACCGACGAGGTGAGGCATGTTCGGCGACGGAGTGTGGAGTCCCTCGGCTACTCCTCCCGCCAGGAGGTGCGCCCGTTGATCGAGGAGGCTTACGCCGGCCCCGAATCCGACGACCGGCTGACCGCTATCACAGCCATGGGTCGCTCCGCCGATGATGAGTGGGGACCTGACGTGATCGGCAATCTCCAGCACAGCGGCCCGCTGATCCGCGCCGCCGCGGCCCGCGCCGCGGGTGAGCTCGAATTGCGAGAATCGATCCCTGATCTGATCGATCTGCTGGAGGATGCTCACCAGGAAGTCCGGCGGCAGGCGATCTGGGCCCTCGGCCAACTGGGAGGCGCGGAGGCCAAGTCCGCACTTTCTGAGCTGATGGAGACGGACATGGAGGATGAGATCTCCGATACCGTGCGCGACGCTTTCGATCACCTCATCTTTCTGGAAGACACACGGGATATTCTACGCCTGGACTTCGACGAGGCAGAGGATCTCTTCGATTGACGCATATCGCGGCGCTCTTCGCCGATAACATCCTTCCCATCCTCGTCGCCGCCGCGATCGGGTTCATCTTGCAGCGCACGCTCAAGATCAATCCTCGCCCACTATCGCAGGTGGTGTTCTACGTATTCACACCGTGCCTGGTATTCTCGCTCTTGGTTTCATCCCAAATTCTCGCGGATGACATGGCGCGGATGGCGGGCCTTGCGCTTGCCGGCCTCCTGATAATGGCTGCGCTCAGTTGGGGCGCGGCCCGTCTGCTCCGGCTCCCCTTGAGTCTGACATCCGTATTCGTGCTCACCAGCACCTTTATGAATTCCGGCAATTTCGGCTTGCCGCTGAACGAACTGGCCCTGGGCGAAGCCGCCCTCGCCTGGGCCAGTCTGTTCTTCATCACCAGTTCCTCCGTCGTCAACTCATTGGGGGTGTACATCGCCACTGCCGGAAGCGCCCGTCCGCTGGAAGCGCTGAAGGGATTGCTCAAGGTCCCTGTGATCTATATGATCCCGCTGGCACTCTTGGTGCGCTTCAGCGGCGTCGATCTCCCACAGCCTGTGTGGGTCCCGGTTCGGCTTCTCGGCTCCGCCGCCATACCGGTCATGCTGCTCCTGCTGGGGATGCATATCGGCAGGTCAGGTTTGCCGAGGCAAAAAGGGCCGCTGATGCTCGCTGTCGCACTGCGCCTGCTCTTATCCCCGGCCATGCTCTGGGTCCTCGCCTCCCGCTTTGCGATGCCGGATATCGCACGCCAGGCAGCCATTCTTGAGTCGGCCACTCCCACCGCCGTCTATACAACCGTGCTTGCCAGCCAGTTTGACCTGGACGCCGAATTCGCCAGCGGAACCGTTCTTGCATCCACTCTGCTTTGCCCACTCACCCTAACCCCACTCATTTCTCTCTTGGGAGGCTGACGATCCGACGCACCGGGATTTTGGCCCTTTGCTACCTGCTGACGATGACCTTTGCGTCGATGACCAAGGCAGCAGCCCAGACCGGCACGGCCGAGCTGGATGACAGCATCGAGTACCAGTTCGGCCAGTCTCTCGCATTCAGCGCTTCCATCTCCGCCGAACAAGGAATCCGGCGCGCCGCCGTCTTCTACCGCCCCGTCGGCGCCCAAGACACCTATGTGCTTGTGTCAGATTCACCCCCGGATCCATCATCGATCATCCTGATTCACGATTTGCGCGACCAACCACTTCCCCCGTTCCGGTCCATTGAATACTGGTGGCAGGCGGATTTGGCGGACGGGGGGGAATTCTCCACTTCGCCGCAGACTTTCGTATACGCGGACGACCGGTTCCTGTGGGACACCATCTCCGGGGAGGGGATTCGCCTGCATTGGTATGCAGGCGACCTGGCGCGCGCCCGGGCAGCGCTGGATCTGGCCGCCCAAGCGCTTGTGGATACCCGGCGGGATCTATCCTTGCCGGATCCAGGCGGGGTCGAAATCTATCTGTATGCTTCTCCGGAGGATCTGCAGAGCAGTCTGCAGCGCATCCCCGGGGACACAATCCACGGTCAGGCTTTGATCCAGGAGGGCATCGTCCTGCTCGCCGCGCCGCTCGACGCGGAGGGCATGGATGAGCTCGAAAGGGGCATCCCTCACGAGCTCACCCACCTGCTCCTTTCCAAACGCCTCGGTTCCACATATCCGGCGCTCCCAACCTGGCTCGACGAGGGGCTCGCCATCCTTCAGGAAACCTCCCCCCACGCTCAATATCGCATCGCGCTCGAGGATGCGGCCCGTTCCGGCGATCTCTTTCCACTGACGACCCTGTGCGCCTCCTTTCCAACGACAGGCCAGGGCGCAATCCTTGCATACGCGCAGAGCGCTTCCGTGGCCCAGTATGTCAAAGATGTATATGGAGTGGGCGCGATCTCTGCCCTGCTGGACGCCTATCAAGAAGGCGCCACCTGTCGCGGCGGCGCGGAGCGAGTGCTGCGCCGCTCCCTGGAGGATCTGGACTACGAGTGGCGGTCGAGCCTCTCTCACAGGGCCTGGTGGCTCGCGGGCCTGCCGGCCTGGCTCCTTCCGGGGATCTGCTCCCTCCTGGCGCTGACGATCATCGCCTTCATCGCGTACCGGATCCGGCGCCGCAGGTCACGCAGCAAGGTGGGAGCATAAGCGCGATGTCCGCCGCCCAGCACACCATCCAGCGCCTGCACGCCGTTGTGCACGGATTCGTGCAGCGGGTCGGCTTCCGCCAATTCGCAGTTCGGCGGGCCCGATCGCTGGGGCTCACCGGCTGGATATGCAATCGGGCGGACGGCACGGTCGAGATTGCGGCGGAAGGCACTCGCGAGGATCTCGAAGCATTCCTGCACCAAATCTGCAAGGGACCGACCTATGCACGTGTTGAGCGCGTGGAACTGGAATGGGGCGAGCCCAGGCAGGATCTCGACCACTTCCAAATCCGGTTCACCCCGTGATCGACGTGCCGGCATCCATTCGCCCCAGCTATCCCGCTGCCGCCTAGTCCGAATCGAAACCCAGGCCCTTGGCCTTCAACGAAACGAACCGGTTCCGCCCGATCACGATATGATCCAGCAATTCTATGTCGAGCATCCTGCCCGCCTCCGCGATGGCGCGCGTCACCGCCGCATCCTCCGGGCTCGGGCTGGGATCTCCACTGGGATGGTTGTGGGCGACGATGATGGCCGCCGCGTTTTCCCGGATCGCATCGCGAAACACCTCTCCGATCCGTATCATGGAGGCGTTGAGCGATCCACGGTACACGTCATTCTGCCGGAGCACACGATTGCGGGTGTCCAGCATCAGCACCCTGAAATGCTCTTGTTCCAGCGCACCCATCTCGTATTGGATCAAATCGGCAGCGTCCTGGGGGGAGCGGATGACCGGTTTCTCGCCTTGGTCGGCCACCGCGAGCCGGCGACCGACTTCGATCGCCGCCTTGATCTGAGCGGCCTTGGCCGGCCCCACACCCGGGACGGCGCGCAGCTCCCCGAAGGAGGCCCGATGCATCCCCGCCAGACCCCCCAGGAGTTGCAGCAGCGAACGCGCCAGCTCGACCGCGCTTCTCCCTCGAACCCCGGTCCTCAGCAAGATGGCGATCAACTCTGCATCGGCAAGCGCCTGAGCCCCGAGCCGCTGAAGGCGCTCGCGCGGCCGCTCTCGTGAGGCGAGATCCTTGATGCGATATCCGCCCTCCGGAAGGCCTTTCATCGTCTATCCCCCTTTGCTCATCGTTTCCAACATGCGTGTCCGGCCCGCCGAGAATCCTCGCCGCGAATCGCGTGTCAACCCCGCCCCTTGTGGATCGAAGCTTGCATCCTTCGCATTGGGGCGGCGTGCTATAATCCGCGATCGAGGAGCGGGAAATGGATCAATTGCTGCAGAATCTCAACTTGGGACAACTGCTCACCTATCTATCTGCCGCGTTCATCGCGTTCCTCATCGCCCTCTGGCTTAGCCTGATTGTCTGGACCGTCCGTGACCTGCGCTCCCGCACCCAGGATCCTCTTACCCCGATTCTCGCTGCGCTGCTGGTCGGCTTGCTCGGCCCCGCCGGGCTCCTCATCTATGTGATCCTTCGGCCGCGAACGACGCTGGAGGATGCATACCAGCAGACGCTCGAGACGGAGGCACTCCTAGCCACTGTCGCAGACGCCACCCTGTGTCCGGGATGCGGGGCGCACACCCGATCTGATTGGCAGATCTGCCCCCAGTGTCACACTCGGCTCCGAAAACCTTGCAGCCGGTGCGGCCAGCTATTGGACTTGCCCTGGAAACTCTGCCCCTACTGCACCGCGCCGGCGCCGGAGGTCCAGCCGCGGGAGGCACAACGGATTGCGCTCAGCGAGGACTAGCTGTTCGCTCTGATCCCCATCCCCGTCGTGTCCGGCCCGAAGGGCTCGGCCACGATCATCATCCCTTGATGTGCAACACTGCCCCCGCGTAGCCCGCCGCATCTCCCAACTCCTCCTCTATGCGCAGGAGTTGGTTATACTTGGCAACCCGTTCGCTCCTCGCGGGCGCTCCGGTCTTGATTTGGCCGGTGTTCAGGGCGACGCTCAAGTCCGCGATTGTAGTATCCTCGGTCTCCCCCGAACGGTGGGAGGTGACGGCATTCCAGCCCGCTCCTTGGCATAGGCGGACCGCCTCGATCGTCTCGCTCAGCGTACCGATCTGATTCAGTTTCACCAGCAGAGCGTTGCAGGCTCTCGATTCGATGGCCCTGGAGACACGCGCCGGGTTCGTGACCAGGAGATCATCCCCGACGATTTGAATGCGGTCGCCCAATTCGGATTCGATCCTTTCCCAGTTTTCCCAATCATCCTGGGCCAACCCGTCCTCCAGCGAGAAGATCGGATATTCGTCCACCCAGCCCGACCAGAAAGAGACCATCTCTTCCCCGGTCAATTCCCTGCCCTCGCTGCGCAGACGATAGATGTTGGCATCGGTGTCATAGAACTCCGAAGCCGCCGGATCCAGGGCGATGCTCACCTCGTCGGGTACCCGATAGCCGGCATTCTCCACCGCCTCGAGGATGACGTCAATCGCCTCGGAATTCGCTCCCAGCGCCGGGGCATAGCCGCCCTCATCCCCCACAAGCGTCACGTAGCCATGTTTCTTGAGGACCGAATTGAGCGCATGGTAGATCTCCGCGCCCCAGCGCAACGCCTCCCGGAAACTCGGCGCCCCCAAGGGCATCACCATGAACTCCTGAAAATCGGTCGATTGCCACCCGGTATGCGCACCACCGTTCAATATATTGAACATCGGAACCGGCAGCAGGTGCGCTCCTGCGCCGCCGATATAGCGGTACAGCGGAAGCCCCACCGACGCGGCCGCAGCCTTTGCCACGGCCAGGCTCGTCCCCAAGATGGCATTCGCACCGAGGCGTGTCTTGTGTTCGCTGCCGTCCAGCTCGATGAGCGCCAAATCGATCCCGCGCTGCTCCAGGGCGTCCCATCCGACCAGCGCCTCCGCGATCTCCTCATTCACATTCCGGACAGCCCGCAGCACGCCCTTTCCGCCGTAACGATCCGCCTCCCCGTCGCGCAGCTCCAAGGCCTCATGGATGCCAGTGGATGCCCCCGATGGAACAATGGCCCGTCCATCCGCGCCGCCGGCAAGGGAAACTTCCACCTCGACGGTTGGATTGCCGCGCGAATCAAGCACCTCGCGCCCATGAATGGATTCGATAATGGTGTGCATCCCAATACCCTCGCTTCCCGCGTTTCTGCCGTGCATTATACAACCGGCCCTGCCCGCCAAAGAAATCGCCTGCCGGAACTGGGGCTTAAGACCCAGCCTTCGCCTCCTCGAGGGCCAAATAACGGGCCCTTCGAGCGCGTTTGCGGCGAGCGCCTCAGCGCTTCCCTTGGGGTTGCAGCACTTCGTGGAGCCGCCCGGGCAACGGGGCATTCATCGGGCTGTGCTCCGTCTCCCCAAAGCCCCATCCTCCACAGCACGGGCAAACCCATGGGGTCCCCTACGGGTCCCGATGATACGCACCGGGCAGCAGCCGTGCTAAAATGCCCACTATGGCTCATATATATCTGGATCACGCCGCTTCCACACCGCTCGACGAGGCTGCTCTCGAGGCCATGCTTCCCTTTTTCTCAGAGCATTACGGCAATCCCTCATCGGTGCACTACTTTGGGCAGCGCGCGGAGGCTGCCGTTGAGGAGGCACGTGACACCATGGCTGCTTCCCTGGGCGCCTCCTCCTCTGAACTCATCTTCACGGCGTGCGGCTCAGAAAGCGACAATATCGCGATACGCGGCGCGGCTTTTGCCGAGCGAGAGCGGCGCGGCGCCAACCATATCCTCACCAGCCCAGTGGAGCACGCCGCCGTTCTAAAGACTGTCCAGCAGCTCGAAGCGCTGCACGGCTTCGAAGTGGAATTCCTGCCTGTTGACGAATACGGCCGCATCTCGCCTGATGACCTCCGGTCCCGCATCCGTCCGGACACCATAATGGTCTCCGTCATCTTCGCCAACAACGAAGTCGGGACCATCAATCCTATCCCTGAACTGGCCGCCGTTTGCCGCCAGCAAGGTGTCCTATTCCATACCGACGCTGTCCAGGCTGCCGGTCAAATCGACATCAACCTCGGCCAACTTGACATTGACCTGCTCTCCCTCGGAGGGCACAAGTTCTACGGCCCCAAAGGCGTGGGCGCCCTGTATGTCAGAGAAGGGACTCCAATGATTCCCCCCATCACCGGTGGAGGGCAGGAGTTCGGGCTGCGGCCCGGCACGCACAATGTCCCCTTGATTGTAGGCATGGCCCGCGCGCTGGAGATCACAAAGCAGGGTATGGGGCAGTACAACGCCCATTTCGTCGAGCTGCGCGATCGTGTCATTCAGGGTCTGACTCGCCTGATCCCCAGATCCCAACTCACAGGGCACCCCCAGCAGCGCTTGCCCAACCACGCCTCTTTTGTATTCCGTGACGTGGACGGCAACCAACTGCTGGCCGCGCTGGATCTGGCTGGATTTGCCTGCTCCTCGGGCTCGGCGTGCAAGACGGGGCTTCCCGAGCCATCGGAATGCCTGCTGGCCCTGGGACTTGGGAGAGAATGGGCCATGGGCTCTCTGCGGGTGACGGTGGGGCGCCACACACGGCAGGAGGATATCACCGCTTTCCTCGATGCGGCCCCGGGGATAATCGAGCGTCTGCGCTCGCCGGCCCCCTCCGGTTCTCTTCCATGAGCAGGCACATCGCGGTCGCTATGAGCGGCGGTGTGGACAGCTCCACCGCGGCCGCGCTGCTCGTCGAGCAGGGGGAGCAGGTATTCGGCATTATGCTCCGCCTGTGGAGCCCCTCCAAAACGATTCGGAACCGCTGCTGCTCGCCAGAATCGATGGCGGCCGCCCGGCGTGTGGCGGCCGGCCTGAATATCCCCTTCTATGTGGTGGACGCGCGCTCGGCGTTTAGGCGGGCTGTCGTCGAGCACTTCATTGATGGCTATGTGAACGGAATCACGCCCAACCCATGCATACGCTGCAACCAGGAGATCCGTTGGACACTACTGCTTCGGCGAGCGCTGGCCATTGGCGCGACGCACATGGCCACCGGCCATTACGCGCGGCTGCGGAGCAATGGCCGGGCCGTACAGCTATTGAGGGGCGCCGATCCGGCAAAGGACCAGTCATACGTGCTCAGTTTTCTCGGCCAAGACCAGCTCCGCAGCACTGTGCTCCCCTTGGGAAATCTGTCAAAGCGGGAGGTGCGGGAGCACGCCCACCGCCTGGCTCTCCCCGTGGCGGATCGCCAGGACAGCCAGGATTTGTGCTTCGTTGGAGATTTGGATTACCGCGAGTTTCTGCAGGACACCGGCGCCCCGCTTCCGCCCGCGGGACCGATCGTCGACCGTCAGGGAAATGTTCTCGGCCATCATAAGGGCATTCATCGCTACACCATCGGGCAGCGGCGCGGCCTTGGCATGTCGGCATCTGAGCCGTTGTACGTTATCAGGAAGGAGATTCTCGGGAATCGCCTGGTTGTCGGGCCCCGTGCTGCATTGGGCCAGTCTGAGTTCCAGTCTGACTCCGTGAATTGGGTTGCCCCATCCGCCCCCACTGGGCCTATCGAAGCCACTGTCCAAGTTCGCTACAATGGGGAGGAGGTTCCTGCCACCATCATCCCGCAATCCGGCGCCAGTGTGCGGGTTGAACTCCATTCTCCACTTGACAACGTCACGCCTGGCCAGGGCAGCGTCTTCTATCAGGGGGAACAATGCCTGGGAGGAGGAATTATCCGCGGATGAACCTACCCAGTCTTGCCTTTGGGTTGCTGATATCCACAGCGCTTGGGTTGGCGTTTCACCTACTTCGAGGAGGCGGGGTCAGCCGCATGTTCTGGTATCTGGTCACCGCATGGATTTCATTCCCGGCCGGACATTTCGTAGGTGGATGGATCGGAATCGTTTCTCTCCGGCTGGGCGACATCAACCTGCTGCCTGCGATACTGGCGACCATTCTGGGTCTGATTCTCTCCAGCTTCCTTGCCCTCCCCGCCCGGCCTGCGCGGACCGGCCCCGGGAGCAAAGGCGATTCCGACTGAACGCCCCTGTGCTATAATCTACTCGCCATGACGGATCACACCGCTAGAGAGCCAGAGGCGCTGCGCACGGGGGTCAGCACGGAGCCCTCCAGCGCCAGATCGCGTGCAATTCTCATCGCTGGCGGTCTGCTGGCAGTGCTGGTTTTGATCGCCATCGGGTTTGCGGTCGTGACCATGGTGAACCATCCGGGACGCACCGAGAACATCCGCGACATCGTGATCATCTTCATGGCAGTGGAATTCCTCGTGATCGGCGCGGCCCTGATCATCCTGATCGTCCAAATCGCTCAGCTCACTGCGCTGCTGCAAAATGAGATCAAGCCCATCTTGGATTCCACGAGCGAGACCGTCAACACCGTTCGGGGAACAACGACATTCCTGTCAGAGCGCCTGGTAAGGCCCGCCATCAAAGTCAACAGCTCGTTGGCTGCGGTCCGGCGGGCGATTGATCTCATCCGGTTTGGCCGCTCAGGCTAGGGCGGCCTTTGCAGAGCCAATGAAAAGGGAAGGAGATAGGAAAGATGGCAGACAATAGCGGCTCGGAATTTTCAGCCTTCGTATCGGGCTTTGTGATCGGCGGGCTCGTTGGAGCGGCGGTGGCCTTGCTGATGGCGCCCCAATCCGGTGAAGAGACCCGCACCCTGCTGCGAGAGAAGGGGATCGAAATCCGGAATCAAACCCAGCAAACCGCAGAAGAGGCCCGGGCGAGAGCCGAGGAACTGGCCAAGCAGGCGCGCATGCGGGCCGAGGAACTCCAGAAGCAGGGACAGGTCATCCTAGAGGAGCAGCGCGCCAAACTCGAACAGGCCGTCGATTCCGGACGCAAAGCTGCCCGGCGAACGGCCAAGGAAGTCGAAGAAGGCGCCGCGGACGTGGCTGAGGAAGCCGACGAAGCCTAAACACCCATAGCAAGCGGGTTCGCCCGACACACCCTGGGCCCTGCTGGATGGAACAAGCCACAATCGGGCGCGTGCGAGAATTCTAGCACCCGCCCGTCTCACGGCCCCCCCCGGCGCCCGCACACATACG
>CAYMCO010000001.1:204160-311737 GCA_964388955.1 uncultured Anaerolineaceae bacterium
CACCCCGGGGCCGGGGGTGTAGGAAAACCCCCACATGGGGGCGCGTGCGCCAAGGGGCCACCGCGCCCGTCTCACGTCCCCTCCGGTCGCCCGCACACTTACGGAGGATCCCCTCATCCAAGGGGGACCGTCGAGCTTCACACTCCCGGCCTGATCTCGGCGATCGCCTCCGCCAGCGCGCCCTCCACGTCCCCCGCCAAGACACCCGCAGAGGTGCCGGCATATTCGGCTGCGATCTCCCCCGCGCGCCCATGCAAGTAGGCCCCGAGCACCGCAGCCTCGAATGGGGCCACTCCCTGGGCCCGCAGCCCGGCAATTGCTCCGGCGAGCACATCCCCCGTTCCGGCGCGCGCCAGGGCCGCGGTGGCGAACGGGATCATCGCCGCGCGGCCTTCTGGGGAGGCCACAACCGTGAAAGCGCCCTTCAGCACCACCACCTGACCCCACTCAGCGGCGAAGCGCGTGGCAACCCCCACCCTGTCGGCTTGGATCTCGCCAATTCCCTCACCGGTCAACCTCGCCATCTCTCCGGGATGTGGGGTGAGGATGGACCACTTCGGAAGCCGCTTTGGCCACTGTTCGAGCTCCGAGAGCAGGTTGAGCGCGTCGGCATCGATGATACATGCGGGCAGCGGCTTTGAATCCCACATCTCCTCCGTCGTCTCCTCCGTGACGAAACCGATTGGGTGGCGCCTTGCGTGCCCCCCGTCGCCGAAGAGCGCCTCCAAATAAGCCTTCGTGGTCTCCTCGCGAGCAAACCCTGGACCCACCAACAGCGCTTCCGTGTTCTCGAACTCCTCGGCGATTATCTCCCTTGCGTCCTCCGCCACCACTCCCATCTCGTGCGGCAGCAGCAGCCATGTCGCCTCAGGCAAGATGCCCACGATCAACCTCTGGATCGAGGCCGGCACCGCCATTGTGACCAAGCCCGCGCCCACGCGATACGCGGCCCGCCCAGCCAGGGCAGCCGCTCCCGGATAGTTCACCGACCCGGCGTTCACGATAATACGGCCGAACGTCCCCTTGTGCGAGCTGCGCGGGCGAGGCGGCAGCCATTCCCGAAGGACATCCGGTGTTGGAATCTCGAGTTGAACAGCGCCAAGCGGCTCCTGATCCTCCGGGATCCCGATATCCGCAATCACCAGCTCCCCCACGAAATCCGCGCCCGGAAAGCGCAAGAGCCCGATCTTCGCCGCCGCCAGAGTCACCGTCAGGTCCGCAGGCAAGGTCTCCTCTGCGGCATCGCCGCTATCACAATCGATCCCCGACGGGCAATCGACCGCCACTACATAGGGCCGCGTCCCGAGCTTCTGCAGCGCTGCCGTCAAGCTGCGCAATCCCTTCTTGATTTCTCCCCGCAGCGGCAAAGACGTCCCTGTACCCAGCAAGGCGTCGACCAGAATGTCCGCACTTTTCACCAGGTTCGTCAACACCCTCCAGCGCTGATCCTGACTCGCCTCCGCGATCAGCCCGCCCTTGGTTCGCAACCGCGCCAGATTCTTGTCGTCTTCGCCGCGCTCTCCGAAGATGTACGCGCCCACCTGCGCGCCGCCCTCCGAGAGGTAATGACCGGCGACCAGGCCATCGCCTCCGTTGTTGCCTGGGCCGACAAGGATGGCTACACGCAACCCTGTCGTATCCGTGAACCGCGCCAACACCTGCTCGGCGATCGCGCGCCCGGCGTTCTCCATCATTTGGTCGAAGCTCAGCCCCGATGCGTCGGCTTCCTTCTCAACGGCGCGCATCTGCTCAACTGTGACGATCTTCTTCACACTTGCCTCCGTGTATCCATGCAGGATAGAGCAATCATACCTCCCCTTGCGCCCGTCTCATACCGCGCCGGGCTCCTTTGACCAAATATCCCCCACCAATGAGCCCAGCCCTAATCGCCGCAAACACTCCTCCGTCGGCTTTCCCGACTCAGGGTCCCACCGACGCGCCCTGTAGTACGCCTCCAGCATCTCCCGGAACGGCGGCACATATCCCGCGGACCCACCATCCGCCAAGGGAACGGCGAGCGGAGGTGGCAGCTTATCCGCCTCTCCTTTATGACCGAGGCGATGATTGATCACGCGTTTGATGTTCCAAGCGCGTTCCCCCAGCTCCATGATCTCATCGAGGTCGTAGTCCAAGCCTGTACAGGCGTTGATCAGCCGCACCAGATCAACCGGCTCCAAGTTCGCGAACTGGCACATGACCAAGGAGCTGCCGACCGTCCGCCAATCCTGATGGAGGGCCACGCTGGCCGCCTTCTCGGCACCGGCTTGCCGACGATGGAATTTCACACCGATCTCCTCGACCGTGCCGCCGATCTCGACAAGGAAGAAATCACTTTGATTGTGGCAGGCACCACGCGGCGAAGTGGCATACACCAAGGCCATGCCTGATGCGCCGCGCGGATCGTGGTAGGCCACCTCGAGCCCGTGAACCTGCACCGCCATCTCCGGAACGCCAAACGCCGCCGCCAGCCCTCGCGCACCGCCTGCGATCAGTTCGCCCAATCCCTGGCGCCGAGCGGTCTGATGAATCAGCGCCTCTGCGGCCTCGGCATTCCCCCACTCCAGCGCCAAGCCGTCGCTATCCGATCCGTCGATGATCCCACGCTCATACAGCGTGAAGGCGAGGCCGATGGTGTTCGACAACGAGATGCTGTCCATCCCGTAGCGATCGCACCATTCCCCCATTCTGGTGATCGCCGCCAGATCGGAAATCAGCAAATTGGGGCCGAATCCGGCGATTGTCTCATGTTCGGGGCCCTTCCGCTCAAGGCCATCCCCGAGCCGCACTTTTCGGCCGCAGGCGATCACACAGCCGTGGCAGGTGCTTACCCCGCTCAAGATGGTCTCCGCCATCCTTGCGCCCGAGACCTGCTCTACTCCGTCAAACCTGCCTTGCGCATAATACTTCTTCGGTAGGATACCCAAGTAATCGAGATAGTTCGCCACCCCTGCGGTCCCGGTCTCCCGGAGCCCCAGCGTGATGTTATCCTGGCGCAAACCGCGATTCACCTCGCTTCTCAACCGGCCGAATCGATCGTCGTGCACGACCGGAATCGCACGGTGCCCGTCCACCGCAATCGCCTTCAGGTGCTTCGACCCCATCACGGCGCCCATCCCCGTCCGGCCAGCCAAGCGGCCATGGTCGCAGAGGATGCTTGCGAACGGGATCTGCGTCTCTCCGGCGAGCCCGATACTTGCTATACGCAAGCCCGGATTCGAAAACCGATCTCGCAAGCGCAACTGTGTCTCGTAGGTATCGGTGACACCCCACAGGTCACCTGCGTCATGAATCTCCGCAATTCCATCGCGCACCAACAACGTCGAGGGTCCCGGTGCTTTTCCCCGCAAGACCAGGCCGTCATAGCCGGCGGATCGCAGCGCGGGGCCGAAGAATCCGCCGCAGTTGGACTCCCCCCATATTCCGGTGGCCGGCGAACGAGCGCAAACCGCGAAACGACCCACCGCCGGCCCCTTTGTCCCAGTAAGCGGCCCTGTCATGAACATCAAGGGGGCGCTCGCAGACAAAGGGCCCACGTCGGCTGTGAGCTCATCATATAGCCACCTGGCAGCCAGACTTGCACCGCCCAGGAAACCTCGCAGCCAATCCGACCGAACCTCATCGACCCGCGCGCGACCATTGGACAAATCCACGTTCAAGACTCTCAACTTCAGTTCATCCAATGGCAGGTGCCCTCCCACTCGTCGCCGCAATCCCCCATGCGCACGTTTCCCGGATCGAAGGCCTACGATCTGGCCCACTTGCGCTCACTCTTGGCCTTCCGCTTTTGGGGAGATCTGGCTCATCGCATACTCCGCCAGCGCCGTGATCGTCAGGCTCGGATTCAGGCCAGGATTGCCCGGCATGATCGATCCATCCACCACGTACAGCCCCGGGTAGTTGAAAAGCTGGCATCCGAGACCAACCACCCCGTCCGCATCGGTCTCGGCCATCGCGCAGCCCCCCAGGATATGGGCGGTTGTCGGCACGCCGAAGATGCCTTCGCTGATCGAGCTCTGCGGGATGCCGTTCACCCTTTGTGCAAAGCGCTTGGCAACAAGGTGCCCCACATCCACCTCGGTGGGGGGCTTAACCCGTTGATCCACTTCTGAGACCAAGCCGCGGCGAAACAAGGTCGTCAGGCCCCTGGACCAGCGAAGGCGCAGGTGTGTGTTCTCGCTCTGCATGACGAGTAGAATCGTGGAACGCCTCGCCCAACTGGGGAGTTTCGTCCGCAGGAAGTCGATCGGATGACGCAATATCCCCCTAATCGTGCGCACCACACGGCGCAGAAGGCTGCCGCCGCGCCCGATCAGGGGGGCGGCCAACAGGCTGATGAGCGAGGATCCATCCGAGTACCGGACAGGCTCGATGTGCGTGACGTCATCCCCCCGGAAGATAGAAGTGATCGCGACCCCCTCGGAGTAGTTCACGCCGCTCTCCCGGCTGGTCACGCCCAACAGCTCCTCATTGTTCGTGCGCACGCCTTCACCGAGGCATTCGGATATGTTGGGCAGGCTCCCCACTTCGTCACGGCAGTGGAACAGCAGCTTCAGCGTTCCCAATGTGCCCGCAGAAACCACGACGCTCCGCGCCAGCACGGATCCCCGTTCCCGCCGCCACCGCGAGGTAGTCGCCCTATAGTCCAAGCGATACCGCGCCCCGGAAGCATGCTGTGCGTCAACAAGCGAGATGCTCTCGACCGTGGACTCGGATTGGATTCGGGCGCCCGCCAATTCGGCAAAATAAAGGTAGTTCTTTTCAAGGCTGTTCTTCGCATTGTAGCGACAGCCGACCATGCAGCCTCCGCAGAAGATACATCCGCTCCGAGCCGGTCCCCGGCCACCGAAGTAGGGATCTTCCACCATCTCGCCCGGCTCACCGAAGAAGATGCCCACCTCCGTGGGCCGGAAGGTCCCCTCCCGCCCAAGCTCCCGAGCGATCGCTCTCAGCTCATCGTCAGCTGGGGTGAATCTCGGGTTTTCCGCCACTCCCAGCATGCGCCGAGCCGTACGATAGTGCGATTTGAGGATCGACCGCCAGTCCCCCAGTTGGCTCCATCCCGGCGCGTCGAATAATCGCGGGTCCGGTTCCACCAGCACCCCCGCATAGCCCAGGCTGCCACCACCCACCCCAGAGAACCCCAACACCAGCGCATCTTTGAGTGGGCTGAATTGCATAATCCCATAGGCTCCCAGTGCCGGAAGCCAGAGAAACTTGCCCAAGTCCCAGTTGGTCTCCGGGAAGTCGCTGTCCCGGTAGCGTCGGCCCCGCTCCATCACCAGCACGCTGTATCCCTTCTCGGAGAGCCTCAAGGCAGAAACGCTGCCTCCAAAACCGGAACCGACGATAACAAAGTCATACACCTGTCGATAGGGCATGGGGCGCCTTCCCCCGTATGCTTCCCAAACTGATATCCCATCGTCGTGGTGTCGATCCAAGCGGCATCTCGAGGTCGGGCCACTTCCCTAGCTCTTGGGGCCAGCACACGATCGGGATCTCCGCCTCGAAGGATCGCAGCGCCTGCCATCCGGCTATGTCTCCAAGCCGGACACCTCACGCGCGCAGCGAACGAAATCCAGCACCACGGGCACATTCTTCATTAGATAGGCCATCCTGCCGGTCAGCTTCAGTTTCCTGGTGAGCATCGCTTGCATCGGGTCCAATCCCCCTTCGAGGACCTTGGTGAAATTCGAGAGCGAGGCCGTGAGCGAGAATCTTGCCGTTGGCGCCTGTTCTTTAGACCCCTGAACCGAAGCCACTCGGCGGCATTTCCCATGCCACAGATCCATGTAGTAGTACAGGGTCTCCCCCTCGTCCGCTTCATCCGGCTGGACGACAAAGAGGAAATCCCCCTCCCAACCCTTGGCGATGCGGGCATAACGCTCGTCGCTGTTCAGTTTCTCATGCAGGGCTTGCAGCCATTCGGCGCTTGGAAAAGGATAGCCCATGGGTCACCTCCCCGGCGCATTGATTATGCGCTACCCCGGAGGGCCTGTCAACGCACGCGCATTGAGGGAGCGTTCCATTTCAAGGCGCAGACGAATTTGAGGATGGAAGCCGCACCGGCCCTTCGTCATCCTACCATCTCCGCACGGCCCCATGGCGCAGACTCTCGGCCGCGGCGACGCTTTCCCTGCCGCCGGCGCTTTTCGGCCCCCCCCACCCCCAACCCCTCCCCCCGCGCATGGAATTGACTTCTCAATCATTGGAAGCGGCGCGGGGGGAGAGGCTGATCAAACGAGGGGACGGGGGAGCGGCACTGCCCCGTCCCCCAGGGACCTCTCCCCCTCACCCAACGACAAGCCCACCGCGGAGGGCGGTCCAGGCAAGTTGCGGGAGGGTGAGCAAGGGGGGAGGGGGCATGTGCATGCCTGGGCCTCGACCTGCAGGGCACCTGGTTCAAGCGCACCCCGCAGGGCCTCGCCCCCCAAGTCGGAACACACCCGCATTGACAGCCGCTCCCCGGCTGGGTAAACTGCCTTCTCAGGGACCAGTGAGGAGAACATGGGCTACACGAGGCAGGAAATCGAGCACTTCGAAGACCAGCACCTCGCCCCCTACGGGTTCCGCAGCGCGATGTCCCGTGGCCGGGAGTTTCCCGAGGAAGAGCCTCAATATCGCACCTGCTTCCAACGGGATCGGGACCGCATCCTGCACACTACCGCCTTTCGTCGGCTCGAATACAAGACCCAGGTCTTCGTCACGGGGGAGGGTGACTATTATCGCACTCGATTGACCCACACGCTGGAGGTGGCTCAGATCGGCCGGACCATCGCTCGCGCCCTGGGCGGGAACGAGGATCTGGAAGAGGCGATCTGCCTTGCCCATGATCTCGGGCACGCGGCCTTCGGTCATGCAGGCGAGAGCACCTTGAGGCACCTCATGCGCGACCACGGCGGATTCGACCACAACCGCCAATCCCTGCGCATCGTGACGGAGCTCGAAAACCGCTATCCCGATTTTCCCGGTCTCAATCTGACATGGGAGCTGCGCGAAGGTATCGTGAAGCACGAGACCGAGTACGACATCTCTGAAGCCGCGGATTACGAGCCGCAGAAACGCGGCCATCTCGAGGCTCAGATCGCCAATGTGGCCGACGAGCTCGCCTATACCGCGCACGACCTGGATGACGGGCTGCGCCAGGGATTCCTCACCCCGTTCCAGCTTCACGGTGTCGGCCTTTGGGAGATGCTGCGTGACAGCATCCGGTGGGATGGATATGAACTGGACGATTTGACACGCCACCGCCTGATCCGTCGTTTGATTGGCATCGAAGTGCGCGACATCATCGAAACAACGGACGAGGCGCTCATGCGCACCGGAGTCGATTCCGTCGAGGCGGTGCAAATGCTGTCTGAAAACGTAGTGCGGTTCTCTCCCCACCTCAGCGAGATGAACAGCGAGCTGAAGACCTTCCTGTTCAACAACGTGTACAAACACTTTCGCGTTTTGCGGATGCAAACCAAAGCAGAACGTATTCTGACTGATTTGTTCAACGCCTACGTCGAGAGCCCCATGATTCTCCCATTCGAGGTTCAGGAGCGTGCCACATCCGCCGGCCTCGAGAGAACCGTGTGTGACTATATCGCCGGCATGACGGATCGGTTTGCTTTGCTCGAGCATGGTCGGCTCTTCGATCCCAAAATGCAGACTTGAGTTGGAGTTGGTATGGAAGAACCCGAATACCTTCTAACCAAAGAAGGGGCTGAATCGCTGCGCAAACAGCTGTCGGAACTCAAAGGCCCACGCCGGGACGAGATTGCCCGCCGATTGCGCCATGCAATCCAACAGGGCGATCTTTCCGAAAACGCGAACTACATCTCCGCAAAGGAGGACCAGGCCTTCCTCGAGGGAAAGATCCAGGAGATCGAGACTGTACTCCGCTATGCCACCATCGTCGAGGACGAGGAGCATCCGGAAGTCGTGAAGGTTGGACGCTCTGTGACGGTGTCGGAGGAGGGATTTGAGCCCGAAGTTTTCCACATCGTCGGGGTGAAGGAAGCCGACCCGACGGCCCACAAGATCTCCCACGAGTCGCCCATCGGGAAGGCTCTCATGGGCAAACGGGCCGGTGATACGGCGATTGCCCATACGCCGAGCGGCGACCTGCGCTTCAAGATCCTCCGAATCTCGTAGCTGTCAAACCGGTTCCCAACGCGGTGAATCCCGGGCCACCAGAATCGAACGGGCGAGCATCCGCCCGCCCGTTTGTCCCTTCGTCTTTCGGTCGGCCCGGCAGCGGTTGGCCGTCGGCTAGATTTCCGGCCCTCGCTTGAAGGCCGTCAGTTCCAGAGTTACGCGCTCAAAGAAGCTCTCGCCAGGAAGCGCGCCCTGCCCGTAAACGATATCCACCACCCTCGCTTCCACTTCCAACGAAGCCGTCTGAAGCAAGATCGTCTTTCCGCTCTCCGCCAGCACCGGCTCGCCTTTCGCGGACAATCGGGAAAGGCTCTCTTGGTCCTCGAAGGCATAGCGGCTCATCAGCACCTTCGTCACCGTCTGGATGTCATTCTTGTCGAAAAGCCATATCTCACAGGCGGACACCTTCTTTGGTTCCCCCACGCCGATCACATCTCCGATGCCCACTCCGCACTCCCCCAAGAAATCACCGGCCGGGCTCTCGATGCTGAAGGAGTCATCATACAAATCGTCCCCGAGCGTGTAGGTCGTGCGGAATGTTCCCAGCGGTTCAGCTACATCCTCAGGCTCGTCAAAGCCGGTGGGCTCTTCGACGACATATGCATCCAGACGATCAAAGCTGACCTCATGCGCTGCGCTGGGGGCATAATCGTCGAAGCCGGTCTCTTCTGCCGCGCGAGACCGTATGAAGAATACTCCCGCTCCGGCAACGCCCATGAGGGCCAACACGGCACCAACGGTTATCAAGCCGCGCGCCCAGCCCGGCAATCCCGCGGCTTCCGTTGGGCCGGACGCGGCTGTCTGCGCGGCATCAGTCTCGTATATTTCGACGATGGCGTGGAAATTCTGGACCGCGGTCGGATCGAGACTCTGGGGCGACGCCCCCACCCCGGCCAGCGCATCCGCTGCGTGCACCCCCAGCGCCTCGTAGCGCTGAACGGCCTTGTCCACATCCTGGTCTTCCGAATAGGCAGCGATGGCCATCCGCATGTAGTCCACACGCAGGTCCTCGCGCAGCTGCTCGGGGGTGCCGTTCACCCACTGAACTGGCGCGATCACATAGCCGAAGAGCAATCCGATCCCGATCCCGGCTGCCAGCGCCACTGCGGCGATGACCCACACCCGCTCTCCCAACGACTGCAGCAGTTCCATGGCTTTTCACTCCTCCCGATGATGATCAGGCCCTCCGTGATAGCCCCGGAGATATCATCTTGCGTGAGGCAGTGGATGACCTTTGGCCCAGGGCATCCAAAGAGTTGCAGCTTTCATGCCATATCGCGTCGTAATCCCGGGATCTCCGACATTTCGAATTCGCTGCCGCATGCCGTGCAGGTCGCCCTGTCCGAATCATCCTGCACCAGCAGGCTCCCACATCTCGGGCATGGTGTGGGAATCGGTCGCTTCCAGGTGCTGAATTCGCACTCCGGGTAGTTCTCACACCCGTAGAACTTGCGGCCTCGTCTCGTCCTGCGCTCCACAAGCTCACCGCCATCCTTCGGGCAGCGGACCCCGATGCGCTCCAACCAAGGCTCGGTATAGCGGCATTCCGGGAAGTTGGAGCATCCGATGAATTTTCCATAGCGGCCGCGCCGAACCACGAGCTGACCTCCGCACTCAGGACAGGTCCGATCGAGCTTCTCCGGCTCGATTCGCACTTCCGGCATTTCCTCGCGAGCTTCCTCCAACTGCTTCGCGAATGGGCCATAGAATTCCCGCACCACCTCCACCCAACCAATTTCGCCGTCGGCGATGCGGTCGAGATCTTGCTCCATGCGGGCAGTGAAGCCGGTGTCGACGATATTCGGGAAATGCTCCACCAGCAGATCATTCACTATTATGCCGATTTCCGTGGGCTTCATCCTTCTCCCCTCGCGCTGCACGTAGTTGCGCTGATGGAGAGTGCTGATAATGGGCGCATAGGTTGATGGGCGGCCGATGCCATATTCCTCGAGAGCCTTCACCAGACTTGCCTCTGAGAAGCGCGCGGGCGGCTGAGTGAAGTGCTGATCCGGGAAGAGGTCAAGGAGCTCCAGCTCGTCGCCGTCGCGCACCTCCGGCAGTTGCTCCATAAGATCCTCACGCCCGGCTTTGCGCTTGCCTCCGGCGGCGGCAGCCGGACTCTCTTCATACAGCTTCAGAAAACCCGCGAAGCGCAGGCTCGATGCCGATACCCGCAATTCGTAGGTATGAACGCGGGATTCTCCGTCGACGATGATGCTCAGGGTGTCATAGACGGCTGGTTTCATCTGGGAGGCCACAAACCGGTTCCAAATCAGCGTGTACAGCTTCAATTGGTTCGCGCTCAGGTGTTTCTTCATCATCTCCGGCGTTCGAAACACCGACGTCGGCCGAATGGCTTCGTGGGCCTCTTGGGCCCGCTTCGTCTTCGTATGATAGGTCGGCGCTCTTGCGGGCAAGTAGGCACGCCCGAATTCCCTCTCGATAAGCTTCCGCGCCTCCCCCTGTGCCTGTTTCGATACCTGGGTTGAATCCGTGCGCATGTAGGTGATCAACCCGATCGCCTCGCGGCCGGCGAGTTCAACACCCTCGTATAGCTGCTGTGCGACCCGCATCGTCCGCCGAGTGCTGAAGCGGAATTTCCGGCTGGCATCCTGCTGCAATGTGCTGGTTGTGAAGGGCGCCGAAGGCCTGCGGGCGCGCGTGCCGCGCTTGACCCTGCCCACTCGATAAGCCGCCCCCCGCATGTCCGCCAATACAGGTTCGACGCTTTCCCAGTCCCCCAACTCCGGATCCTTGTGATCCAGTCTTGTCAACTCCGCCCGGAATCTCGGCGGCTTATCCGGCGCCAGGAATTCCCCCTCGATAGACCAGTATTCCTCGGGCACGAAGGCATCGATCTCACGCTCACGATCCACAATCAACCGCAGAGCGACGGATTGCACCCGGCCGGCTGACAGCCGGCTCTTTACCTTCTCCCAAAGCAATGGGCTCAGTTTGTATCCAACCAGCCGATCCAAAATGCGGCGCGCCTGCTGCGCATACACAAGATCATAATTGATGCACCGCGGGTGAGAGAAGGCGGCCTGGATGGCGGAATCGGTGATCTCATGAAAGACCACCCGCTCGCATTCTGCATCATCTGCACCGATGGCCTCGATGAGGTGCCAGGCGATCGCCTCCCCCTCTCGATCCGGATCGGTGGCCAGGAAGATCTCCTTCGAGCGTGAGGCGGCAGCCTTCAGATCCTTCACAACCTCTCGCTTCTCATTGGGCACCCGATACCGGGGCTCGAAATCGTTGTCCACATCAACGGAAAGCTTGGAGCGCAGCAAGTCACGCACGTGGCCGACAGATGCGCGCACGTCGTAATCTTTTCCCAAGAAACGGCCGACCGTGCGCGCTTTCGCCGGGGATTCCACAATAACCAGACGATCGATGGGTTTCCTCCCTTTGCCATCGGCTCCGCTGCCCCTGCGCGCTCTTCTCTTCGGTTCTGGCGGCTGCAAGCCCTCATGCGCGGGCGTCCTGCCCATACGGTACAGATTTGTGCCGCAAACCGCGCATTTTCCACGCGTCGCGGGCGCGCCAGAGGCGGTGAATGTCGGCTGCGCTTCGACGAGCGGCCTTTTTTGCTTGCACCTCACGCAATAAGCTTCCACAAGTCTCTCCCTAAAGGTACTTCCCCAAATCTCTGCCTTCCAACTCTTCTACCAGTGCCTTCACCCGCTCTGCCTCCCCACGCGGGCAGACCAACAACGCATCTCCAGCATCCACGATGATGACATCCCGCATTCCCAGGACCGCGATCAACCTTCCGCCCCCGCCGGACGTCTCTTGAAAGACCAGGCTATCCTGCGTGTCGACCAACAAGCTTTCCCCGGCCCGGACCAGGTTTCCATTATCATCCTTTGGCCCGAGATCGATCAGCCGGTCCCAGGTACCGATATCATGCCAGCCAAGTTCGCCGCTTTCGATGACCGTGACACCCTCAGCCTTCTCCATGACCCCAAAGTCGATGGTTTCGCTCTCCAAGCGCGCCCATTCTCGAGCCAGCACTTCCCGCTCCTCAGGCGCTCCCCGAACTCGCGCGTACTGCGCAAGCGCCTCCCCCAGATCCGGCATCCAACGTCCGATCTCCTCCAGGGCGCGGCTCACCCGCCAGATAAACATGCCCGAGTTCCAGGCATATTCCCCGCTGGCCAAGAACTCCCGGGCGCGCCCAAGCGGCGGCTTCTCCGTGAAGCCGAGAGACTCGTACACATCAAACGCGCCGTACTCCCCCAGCGGCTCGCCGACATGGATGTATCCGTAGCCCGTGGAAGGATACGTGGGGCGGATGCCCAGAGTCACCAACCTGCCTTCCTCGGCCACCTCGTAGGCCGCCCGGAGCAGATCTCGGAAGCGACCCTCCTCGGTGATCAGGTGATCCGCTGTCAGGTTGGCCATCACCGCGCCCGGGTGGACGGTGTCCAAGTGAGCCGCCGCGAGTCCGATCACGGCCGCAGTTCCCTTGGGGGCCGGCTCGGGCAGGTAGTTCTCGGGCGGGATCTCCGGCGCCTGCCGACGCAGCAGATCGACCTGCGCAGGCACGGTGGCGATCAGAATACGCTGCGCGGGCACCACAGGCAGCAGCCGATCGATCGCCATCTGGAAGAGCGTGCGACCATCGAAGAGGCGAAGGCTCTGCTTCGGCCGGGAAATCCGGGAGAGCGGCCAGAGGCGCGTGCCCCCTCCACCCGCCATGATCACCATGTAGTAGTTATCCATGTACTATTCCACTCTATACCCGGGCGACGCCTCACGGGCGATGACGTAGGTCATCCCGCCCGCCTGCTGGGCGCGCCCTTTAAGCTCGAGCATCGCCAGCGCGCTGGTCACGGCCGAAATAGGCAGCCCGCAGCGAGCCCCCAATTCATCGACATGGACCGGATCCTCTCCGAGTTCCTGAAAGATCGCCCGCTCCACATCGTCCTCCGGCAGCTCCAGTTGAATCGCCTCCTGGCGCACAACCACATCCATATTCAACGCCTCGATCACATCTTGGGGGGAGATCAAGATCTGCGCTCCTGCCTGGATCAGCTTATGGCATCCGCGGCTGGAATGGCTATGGATGCTTCCCGGGACCGCAAACACATCCCGGCCTTGCTCCGCGGCGAAATTCGCGGTGATGAGCGCTCCGCTGGTTTCCCCCGCTTCGACCACAACCACGACCAAGGCCAGGCCGGAAATGATCCGATTCCTAGGGGGAAAGTTCTTCGCTTCGGGGCGCACACCCAGCGCGTACTCGCTGATCACAGCGCCCGATTCCACGATTTCAGCGGCCAATCTGCGGTGTTCGGGCGGGTAGATGCGGTCCACTCCCGATCCCAGCACCGCGATCGTGCGCCCGCCGGCATCCAGCGCCCCACGATGGGCGATGCCATCCACGCCCCGCGCCAGCCCAGACACCACGGTGATCCCGTTCGCGCCAAGCAGTTCGCCAAGCTCCTGCGCCACTCTCCGCCCGTAGGAAGACATGCGCCGGGTCCCCACGACGGCAACCGCAAAGCGATCCTCCGCCACCAACTCGCCGGACACATAGATCACAGGCGGGGGAGCATCCAACTCACGCAGCCGGTCGGGGTAATCCAGATCCTCCCAAGTCAGCAGATGAAAGCCGCCCGCCTCGATACGCGCCAGCTCTGCCTCCAAATCCGCTTCGCGCCGCGTCTTAACCAATTCATCGACAACCGGCCGCGGCAGGCCCACCGCGTACAAGTGCTCGCTGGGGGCGTTCCAAGCCCGCTCCACATCCCCAAACGCATCGATCAGCCGCCGCAAGCGAGCCGCACCAATCCCACTGGCGAGGCTGAATCCCACCCAAAACCGTCTTGACTCGTCCATTTTGTCGTCTTCTCGTCGGAGTCGGAAGCGGAGTTGGCCGAGGATACCATGCGACTTTTGCGAGCGTCAAGGCGCCGGCTGCCACAGGGTGCCTACCGCATTGGGGGGCAACGCCCTCGCAATCGAGGGCCGGGTATCCGAATACCCCCATCCCCTCAATCCCCCTCCCCATCATGCCGGCTCCTCTTTCCCTGGTCCTCCGAGGCTTGGGGGGGGAGAAATCCCTGGCCCTCCGTGACTATGATGGTTAAACACCAGCATGTGAAGATTTGGGATCGAGGGGGGCGGAGGAGTGGCACTCCCCCGCCCCCTGGCTCAACCTACCCCTCCCCCCACGACGACCTGGGTATGGAGGAGGCTAGAAGGAGGTTGCGCGCCGCGACTCTCTTCGATCGACGGCCGATGGTTCACCCGCAACCGGTTGCCCGCCGCTGGATGGTCGTCACTCACTGCTCATAGCCCGATGCAGGCGCCTCCGTGCCCTCCGGAACGGCATCAAACGGGACGAACCGCACGCCTTCTGCTGTCGGATCTGGATAGCTGTATGAGACCGTCTCCGCGAGCGCCTCACGCATCAGCCTTTCCAAATCCAGTTGCGCCTCAATGCGCTCGACCACATCCAGATGGGCGCGCGTGGATGGGTTGCGGGCGATGATGGAGCAGCAGTCTTTGTAGCCTCGAGTCGCGAGAGAGAAGACTCCGATGCGCTTCGCCAGGCGGATGATCTCAAGTTTGTCGTAGGCAATCAACGGCCGAAACAGGACCCCCTCCACAGTTTCGTTGACCGCGGCCAGGTTCTCGAGAGTCTGAGACGCCACCTGCCCAAGGCTGTCCCCGGAGAATATTCCCAACGCGCCGCGCATCCCCCCGAGGCGCTCCGCCACTCGAGCCATAAATCGCCGAAAGACCACCAGTTCATGCCGTCGATCGCGACCCTTCAGCCCCGCAGTGGCAAGCTCAAATCCGTGGTAGGGAACGTAATGGACCGCCAAATGGGGGATATATCGGCTGAGGCTCCTCGCCAGTGGCCCGATCTTATGTGAGTGGGCCGCTTCAGCGGAGGACAGCGCATAGAAATGTACCAATTCGACCCTCGCGCCCCGCTTGGCCATCAAATAGGGTGCACAGGCCGAATCGATCCCCCCCGAGAACAATCCCATCAGGGTCCCCGCGGTCCCCACAGGCAAGCCTCCGGGCCCGCGCTTGCGGCTTGTATACACGAAGGCCTCGGGGATAGTCACCTCGACATACACGACCAGATCGGGGTCGTCCAAATCGACCTGCAGCCCGGTGGCCAGGCGCACGCGGTCACCCACCTTCGCGGCCAGCTCCTGCGAGCCAAAGGCAAAGCGTTTATCGGCCACTTTGGCCCGCACGGCAAATGTCCGCTGACCGGACAGCGCGCCCTTGGCCGCTCGTTCTGCCAGATCTGAAATCCGCCCCGCATCCGCCTCGGTCTCCAGGGCCCGCGTCCACCAGGCGATGCCAAACACATCGCTCAGATCTAGGTCTGCCCTGGAGTGCACAACGATTCGCCCCCGCAGGCGACGGGAGCGCTGAATAGGGTGCTGCGCCCGAATATTGTGGATCAACTGGCGTTCGAATTCCGGACGGTTGCGGCCCTTCAATCCGATTTCCGCGTAGTGTACGAGGTAGGTTATCATCGCCTCGCGATTATACTCAATCGCGAAGGATCTCCTCCGAATTTCGTCACACCGGGAGATCGGCCGGAGCAGGTTGGAGAGGGAGCACGGGGATGGAGGTTCATCGATTCCTCGCCCAGAACTGCAGGGCACCCGTGCGCAGCGGCTGCGTCAGACCAGAGATGGGAAGGTATGGCCCCCAAGCAGAAACGCGCCCATCTTGTACCCCGGTTGCGATCGGGGCGGCAGACCGATAGAATGACTGCTCTGCGCAGAATGCTCCCGTTGTCGCCGGGAAGGCGACCTTCGGATCGCATCCTGGGCAAGAAGCGGGTTCGATTTCAGCGAGATCTTTTGCCCAATCGCCGCCCTCGCGGCGCCACGGGAAGGAAGGGACAATGCCCACACACGGCGTCGATCGACATAGATTACAAGAACAGTTGGATGCGGAGCGTGGCCGGTTCGCCAGGACCCATCCCCGTTCCAAGGACCTCTACCAGCAGGCCCGCGAAAACATGCTCTATGGCGTGCCCATGCCCTGGATGGTCGAATGGCCGGGAGATTTCCCGATCTATGCAAGACGCGCGACAGGGGCGCGGCTCACCGATGTAGATGGCATGGAGTATATCGATTTCTGCCTGGGGGACACGGGCGCGATGACGGGCCACTCGCCGCCAGGCTCAGTTCCGTATATTCAGGACCAAATGCGCAATGGGATAACGCATATGCTCCCATCCGAAGACGCGCTATGGGTGTCCAGGGAGCTGGCGCGGCGCTTCGGACTTCCGTATTGGCAATATGCTCTCACCGCGACCGACGCCAACCGTTTTGTGATCAATGTCTGCCGCCGCCTAACAGGCCGCAATACCATCCTGGTCTTCAACTACTGCTATCACGGCACCGTGGATCTCGCCTACTTCCGGATGCAGGACGGCGAGATGCGCCCTCGCTACGGAAGCCTTGCACCGATCCGTGAACCCGGGCTATCCACCCGCATCGTCGAGTTCAACGACGTCCCCGCACTGGAGGCGGCTTTGGAGACCGAAGATGTCGCCTGCGTGCTCGCCGAACCTGCACTGACCAACATCGGCATTGTGCTGCCCGAACCCGGATTCCACTCCGCCCTACGAATGGCCACTCGCGACACCGGCACGCTTCTGATAATCGACGAAACCCATACCATCAGCAGCGGAGCTGGGGGTTATACAGCGGCCAACGATCTGCGGCCGGACTTGCTCACCCTGGGCAAGCCTCTCGGCAGCGGCGTGCCCTGCGCTGCCTATGGATTCTCGGACAGAATCGGGGAGGAAATCCTTGCAGGGGGGCAGGATGCCTTCCGGGACATATCCGCAGTCGGCGGCACGCTGGCGGGAAATGCGCTCAGCTTCGCCGCAGCGCGCGCCACACTGGAGCATGTCCTCACAGAAGCGGCGTACGCCAGGATGATCCCGCTCGCCGAGCGCTTTGCGCGCGGCGTTCAGACCATCATCGAAGAGTTCGAACTGCCCTGGCATGTCACGCGTCTGGGATGTCGCGCCGAGTATTGGTTCTGCCCCACGCCCCCCCGGAACGGCGCACAGGCTGCGGCGGCGTTTGACTCTCAGCTGAACGACTACATGCACTTGGCGGCCCTCAACCGCGGCGTGCTCATCACCCCCTTTCACAACATGGCGCTCATGTCACCTGCCACCAGCACGATGGACGTCGACCAGCACACCGCTGTGTTCCGAGATTCCATTGCGCAACTCGTGGCGAATTGAGGCCGGCCTGTCAACCCCGGACACTGCAAAAGCGAGCCGGGGTTTGATGTGGAGACTCTCGCTTCTGGGGGGCTGCGTCTTTTCCGTCTGCGCAATCCGACAAGATCCATCCCACAGTCCCACTGGCGGTTGGCGGATGGTGACGACCCAGGAACGCGCCAATTGAACCTGCCCGATCCGCGCCTCATGAGACGGATGAATCATCAGAGGGCTGAGAGATTTCCCAACCACCATTAAGACGGATCTGGAAGCCCGCAAGAGGATCGAACGGTTCCCCGGCAGCTCCCCGCAGGGGCTTCGGGACCCTGGATGATCCTTCAACGGACGAATCAGTGTCGTCCAGGATGAAAAAAGCGCGCCCTCGGGGCGAATTCAACAACAATGATCACAAACGATTCGCCAGGTCGTGCCCGTCCGGCCGATCAGATCATCGGCTTCCGGGGGCCCCCAAGTTCCTACAGCATACTTAGCCAGCGGCGGCTCCCCCGCCTGTCGCCAACCTTGGAGAACCGGATCGATTATCCCCCAGGAAATCGCGATCTGGTCGGCCCGCAGGAACAAGGACATGTCCCCATTCAGCGCGTCCAACAGCAGCCGCTCGTAGGCATCCGGTATGGCCCGTTCTCCAAAAGCGTCGTTGTAGTGGAAATCCATCTCCACGGGGCGCATCTCGGCAACTGTGTCCGGCACTTTCGCCTCAAAACGCAGGTGAATGCCCTCGTCCGGCTGCAGGCACAGCGCAACCAGATCCGAACGAAATGGATAATCTTCGGGCAGCGGGAACATCAGATGCGGGGGCTCCTTGAATTGGATGACGATCTCGGTGGCCTTTCCCATCAGCTTCTTCCCTGACCGCAGGAGGAAAGGGACCCCCTTCCAGCGCCAGTTGTCGACCCATAGCTTGAGAGCGGCGTAGGTCGCCGTCTGGGAATCCGGCGCCACCCCCTCCTCCAGCAGGTAGCCTTCATACTGTGCGCGCACGGTATCCTGTCCCAACTCCAGGCGCGCCGTCGGCCGCACTGCGCTGAGCGCCTTCGCGCGTTCGTTCCGGATTGCGTCTGCGCCGAAGGAGGCGGGCGGTTCCATTGCAACCATCGCGAGCAACTGAAGCAGATGGTTCTGGAACATATCCCGCAGGACTCCCACCTCGTCATAATAGTGCGCCCGGTTTTCAACACCAACCTTCTCCGCGACGGTGATCTGCACGCTGCGTATATGGTTGGCATTCCATATCGGCTCGAACATCAGATTGGCAAAGCGAAAGATCAACAAGTTCTGTACAGTCTCTTTTCCCAGGTAGTGGTCGATGCGATAGATCTGATCCTCTGACAAGTATCGGTGGATGGAGTCGTTCAGACAGTTCGCCGATTCCAGATCATGGCCAAAGGGCTTCTCGATCACAACCCTGCGCCACCCCTGTTGCTGATTCAGAAGACCCTCTCCAGCCAGGCCGCGTACAACGGTCTCGAAGAAATGAGGCGGTGTTGCCAGATAGAAGAGGCGATTCGCGGGGGTTTCCTCGAGATCCATCAACGCCGCTTCGTATTCTCCGAACGAACTCTCGATGGTCAAATCCGCCGGTCGGTAGAAGACCCGCTGGGCGAAGGTCTCCCAAACCAACGGGTCAAAGTCGTATTCCCGGCGCTGCTCCAACCCATTCCGCAGCGCGGCCCGCAACTCCGAGGTAGACCAGGGCCGCGAGCCGGATCCCAAGATCACAAACGGCTCCGGCAACCGTCCTTTCAGAAACAGGCTGAAGAGTCCGGGGATCAGCTTGCGGCGGCTGAGGTCTCCCGTGATGCCAAATATGCCGATGGTCGTCGATCTTGCCACACTGCCTCCTATCGCATCGAGAAGACCTCGACCCCATCGGGGGGCCCTGGGGTCAAGGCATGGGTTCCCTGCCTTTCACCTTCACTATTCCGTCGCAAGGTTAGAAAAGGCATGCCTGTTCTCGGGAAATCCGGCCCAAGCAGACTTGTTCTGCTCCACATGGGCCGCGCCCCCACTCAAACCCGTCGTAGGCCGGCCGGCATCCAACGAACCACCAGGCATTCCGGAGCGAGCCCTTCTACGGCGCCAAATCCCTGCCCGCCGCAGAATCGATATACCAGAGCAGCTCCCCTCGGGTCGGGTCGATCCGCTGTGCGGGCCACCGGAGGGGATCCCGCTCCCCCTGCAGAACCGCCGCCACGGCCCCGCTCTTCGCCTCGCCGGAGACCAAGAACAAAACATTCAGCGCGCTGTTGATGGCCATCGGGGTCAATGTGACCCGCTTGGCGGGCCGATCGGGATCGTCCGCCAACGCCGCCATCACCGGCGACATATGCTCCTCTTTGCGGATCGCGCCTGGGAACAACGAGGCGGTATGCCCGTTGGCTCCCAACCCAAGCACCACCAAATCAAACCGGGGCCAGGCCAACCCTGTATCGGCATGGGTGATCAGCTCCCTCCGATACTCATCGACCGCCTCCTCCGAAGGAAGCTCGCCCTTAATGCGGTGGATCTGGGCGGGATCGATCCCCAAATGCTCGAGCATGTGATCCCACGCCTGCTTGTAGTTGCTCCCGGGGTCATCGGGCGGCACGAGCCGCTCATCGCCCCAGAAGAACTGCGTCTTGCGCCAAGGCATCTCCCAGGAATAGGGCTGGCGGCTGAGTGCTTCGTAGACCGGCAGCGGCGTATGTCCGCCTGAAAGGGCAATCTTGAAGCGATCGCGCTCATCGACGGATCGATTGGCGATGCGCAGGATTCGCGCCGCGGCGGAGTGAGTGAGCTCCCCCTTGGTATCATAGATCCGAACCTGCGCTCCGTCGATCCGCCTCGATGCTCGCATATCCGTTCCTTTCCGGTCTCTGCCTTGTATCAATCCCACTTGCCGGCGACCCGTCATAGTGAGGCGCACTCCGCCAGCTAGAGTTGGATCCAGTAGCGATTGACCTTCTTCTTGGTGACATAGGAGATGACCTGGTTTTCGAGCATCCCGCCGTTCCTCTCGATCACTAGGGCGGACGCTCTGTTGTCTGTGTCACAAGTCACCAGCACCCTCTTCAGCCCCATCTGGGCCGCCTTCTCGAGGACGAGCGCGAGTTGTGCGGTGCCATATCCTTTCCCCCGTTCGCTGGGACGGACGTCATAGCCAATGTGCCCGCCTTCGTGCTTCAAGGCGCGGCTCAGCCGGTGCCGAAGCCGGGATGTGCCGACGATCCGATTCCCATTCTCGCGCAGCCAATAGGTGGTCTCCGCGACGAAGCCAGGCTGCAGGCGATCCCCCATGGCCGCCACCTTCAAGCGCTCCACATATCGCCCAAAATCATCGCGCGCAGAGGGATACATGATCTCATATCGGCGGCTTCCCTCGGCGATAAACTCCCTCATCAGCCGCAAGAAGCTGTCCCGATAATCCACCGAAGGGGGCACCAAAAGCAGCCCCTCTGAGTTGTCTCCGTGTTCCATCTGCATTGGCATGGTGATCTCGGACCTGCAGCCGACCGCCTCGCAATCATGCAGCGATCGCCCATGAACGGACGCTGTCGGCCCTTGCCTTGGCCAGAATTATATCTCTCCTCCCCGTCTGATGCGCCTTCCAAACCGCGGTATGGCGGAGAATGTACCCATCCGCCGCCGCGTCCTCGGCTGCATTCCATGGCGGATGGGCGTCGCCCGGCTGAAGATGCCGGGGAAGTTCTGTCGCGGAGGATGCTCTCCCTTCGGATATGAGGATGCGTTCACTTGAGACAGGGATATCATATATACGCCCCTGCTCCCTTGGTCGCGTTCTCCCCATCTCTGGTAAGATTCGGGCCGTAGGATTCGTCGCAGGAGTCGCGATCAGCCTCCCACTGGGCGAAAAGGCAGGCGAATGGGAATTCAATCGGGATGAATCCAAAGAACATCACAATCGGCCTGGCTGCGTTGGCTGGCCTGGCGTCATTCCTGTCTCCCTGCGTGCTGGCCCTTGTGCCGGCCTATATCAGCTATCTCGGCGGCCGGTCCGTGACCTCCAATGGCATGGTGGCGGATTCCCGTTGGCATACGCTCAGCCACGGTCTTGCCTTCGTCGTGGGGTTCAGCGTCATCTTCATCGCTCTGGGTGCGGCGGCCTCCGCCGTCGGCGCACTGCTGTTCGACCTGCGCCAGTGGATCGCCCGCATCGGGGGCATAATCGTTATTCTGTTTGGGCTGCATACCATGGGCGTGATCCGAATACCTGTCTTGGACTACGACACCCGCCCCAAGAACCGCCCCGACCCAGGTTTTGGGTATCTCTCCTCCGCGCTGATGGGCGTATTCTTCTCTGCGGGCTGGGCCCCGTGTGTTGGGCCGGTGCTCGGCGCCGTGCTCACCCTGGCGTTGAATGGCGCCCAGCTTTCACAGGGGGTGTTGCTGCTCTCCGCCTATTCTGTCGGCCTTGCGGTGCCGTTCCTGCTGGCTGCCGCCGGCCTCGGATACGTCACCCAGCTTTTTCGCCGCCACGGCAGGCTCATCCATCGCATTTCCCAATTCACCGGGGCCGTCCTGGTCATCATCGGTATTCTGCTCTTCACTGGAACCCTGGAGCGTCTGGCGCGCTTCGGCTTATTCATCGATTTCGGCATCTAACCCCGGCGGTTGGTCTCTCAAATCCGGCTTCTTCCCAAGCGGGGAGCGCCGCTCCCCCGCCCCTGGTATCAACTAACCCCTCCCCCACAGTGACCTCGGTGTGGAGGAATCAACGCCAACTGTGGGGGGATGGGATTGGGGTGGGGGGCGAAATCCCGCCCATCTCGTGGGGCCGCGAATCGGATGCCGATTCCTCCGTTCAAGTCGACCACTGCCAGGCCGCACGGATGCATACTCAACTTCCTCTTTCCGCCCCAGGGCACAGCCTCCGAGACACGGGGCCAACGCCCTTGCAACAAATGACCGGATGCACCCGGGCCGGGGCCCCATTTGATCTCTTGCCAGGGATGGCATAGACTCAACGCGAACCGGCTGCGCCCTTCCGCGAGGGCCAGGGCATGATCCGGATCGCATCCCCCTTTCTGGAGGCGGACCCTATGCGCGTGGCGATCTTCTCCGACATCCATGGCAACAGCATCGCGCTCGACGCGGTCCTCGATGACATACGCAGCCAGGGGGGCGTGGACCAGTATTGGGTGCTCGGCGACCTCGTGGCAATCGGCTTTGATCCCTTGGGCGTGCTGCGCAGGTTGACCCGTTTGCATGATGCGCATTTCGTCTTGGGCAACACGGATGCCTATGTGGTGAGAGGCGAGCGCCCAGGACCCTCACTTGCCGATGTCCAGGAGAATCCTGGATTGGTGTCGGATTTCCTCGAGATCGACCGCAACTTCACCTGGACTCTTGGCGCTGTGGCCGCAGCCGGCTGGCTCGATTGGCTGTCGGAGTTGCCCGTCGAGGCTCGCTTCAACCTCCCTGACGGCGCGCGCGTCTTGTGCGTACATGCCTCCCCAGGGAAGGAGGACGGCACCGGCTTTCGACCATCGATGAGTGAATCCGAGGTGGCTGCCTTGGTCCCCGAGGATTCCGCCGATTTGATACTCGTCGGACACACGCACGTTGATCTGGATATTCATGTGCGCGGCTCCCGCGTCCTCAATCCCAACAGCGTCAGCAACCCCTTTGCCCCGGATCTGCGCGCCGGATATCTTCTTCTCCAAGCCGATCGGTCTGGATATCAGCTTGACCGCAAACACGTCGAATACGATCGGGAAGCAGTTGTCGCCGCGGTGGAAAGGGCGCACCATCCCGCTGCTGACCTGATCATCGGCCACATGCATGGCGAACGTCGACCCGGATGGGAGCACTGAAGGCGGAGCCCGGCCCAGCCGGCCCAGGCGGCCGGAGGAATACAGGAGGATTTGAATGCCCGGTTCGAAACTGAGAACAATGGGGCAGCAAGCGGGGCGCAGATCGTGGGCAGAGCCCTGGAAGATCAAGATGGTGGAGCCGATTCGTCGGCTCGACCGCGCGGAACGCCAGGATGCGGTCGACGCGGCCGGGCAGAACACCTTCCTGCTCCGCTCCGATCAAGTCTACATTGACCTGCTCACCGACAGCGGCACAAGCGCGATGAGCGATCGCCAATGGGCGGGCATCATGCTGGGCGACGAGGCCTATGCCGGCAGCCGCAACTTCTACCATCTGGAGAATTCCGTCCGAACCTACTACGGCTACAAATATGTGGTTCCGGTTCACCAAGGGCGCGGCGCCGAACACCTCATCAGCCAAGTCGAGATTCAGCCCGGCCAACTTGTACCTGGCAATATGTACTTCACCACAACACGCTTGCACCAGGAACTCGCGGGAGGCAGATTCGTCGATGTGATCATTCACCAAGCCCACGATCCCGCCGATCCGCACCCCTTCAAAGGGAATGTCGATCTGGGGAAGCTGGCGGGGATCATCGGGGACGTCGGAGCGGAAGGTATCGCCTACATCAGCCTCGCCGGCACAGTGAACATGGCTGGCGGTCAGCCTGTTAGCATGAGAAATGTCAGGGAGCTCAGGGATCTGTGCGACCAGCATGGGATCAAGATCTATCTGGATGCCACGCGCATGTACGAGAACGCCTTCTTCATCCAGCAGCGGGAACCTGGGTATCAAGACAAATCCATCGCCGAGATCTTGAAGGAGTTCTGCGCACTTACCGATGGGGCCTGGATGAGTGCCAAGAAAGACAACCTGGTCAACATCGGCGGCTGGCTGGCCGTCAACGACGCCTCGCTGTTCGACGCGTTGCGCAATATGGTTGTCATCTATGAGGGGTTGCACACTTACGGCGGGATGGCCGGGCGGGACATGGAGGCGCTTGCGATCGGCATCGAGGAGGGCATCCAGGACGATCAAGTGGCGGCGCGAGTCGGCCAGGTCAACTACCTTGGCGAGCTGCTTGACGATTGGGATATCCCAATCGTCAAGCCGATCGGAGGACACGCCATCTTCCTGGATGCGCGCGCCTTCTACCCTCATATCCCTCAAGAGGAGTTCCCGGCCCAGACGCTTGCCGCTCAGCTCTATCTGGAATCCGGCGTGCGGAGCATGGAGAGAGGCATTGTCAGCGCAGGCAGGGATCCCGAAACGGGTGATCATCGACATCCTGCGCTGGAACTCACCCGCCTGGCGGTCCCGCGCCGCGTATACACGCAGGCCCACATGGACGTGGTGGCGGAGGGGGTCAAGGCAGCCTACGACGCGCGCGGGCGCGCCAAGGGCCTCAAGATAGTGTATGAGCCGGAATACCTGCGCTTCTTCCAGGCACGGTTTGAACCGCTGGAGTGAGGGCGGTCCCGCGCCACAAATGCCAAGGCTCGAATGAGCGACGCGCGCTGGGTGGAAGCGCCCGCAGACTGACCCCCACTTGCCAACTGCCAGCCCCGCGATGACAATGGACGCCGCCCAAGGAGGGTCTCGCTTTCTTCAGTCATTATCGATCTTCGCGCGGAAGGGCGGGGCCTCACAATAACCCCCTTCCGCTCACATTGCGACAAAGGAGTCCTCAATGAAGACCGTACCCTATTGGACCGACTTGACCCCGCGCCCCGACGATCTGCCGCTCTCCGACTTGCCACCCAGCGTCGACATCGCAATCATCGGCAGCGGTTACACGGGGCTGAACGCCGCCATGACTTTGGCGCAGGCGGGCGCCGACGTGGCCGTCCTCGAAGCTGGATATATCGCCTTCGGCGGCAGCAGCCGCAACGGGGGCATGTTCTCTCCCGGGATCTCGGCAGGCATTCAGAAGCTCGAACAGAGGCACGGACCTGAGACAGCAGAGCGTATGTGGCAGTGGACACTGGAAGCGACGGAATACGTGAAGCATCTAATCCGGGAGGAGAATATCGAGTGCGACTTGGTTTTCAACGGCGGAGTGCACCTGGCATGGCATCCAAGCCATCTGGAAGAAGATCGCCGGTTCATTCGCTATATGCAGTCCAGGTTCGGCGTCACGGACCTGCACATCGTGCAGAAGGAGCAGCTTCAGGAGGAGATCGGATCCCCCGCTTATTTCGGCGGGATGGTCAATGAGAACGCCGGCTCCGTTGATCCGGCGAAATATGTCTACGGGCTGGCGCGCGTCGCCGCCCGCGTGGGCGTCAAGCTGGTCGAATCGGCGGAAGTGCAGGAGATTTCCCGCGATGGTGGCAGGTTCCGACTCCACACCGCGGCCGGGACAACGGAGGCATCCCAGATCCTTATCGCCACCAACGGCTATACCTCCAAGCTGGTTCCCGAGATCCGGCGCGGGATTCTTCCGATTGGGAGCGCTATCATCATCACCGAGCCCTTAAGCCGGTCGATGCAGACGCAGCTCAGCCCCAAAGGGCGCACCTTTTATGACAGCAAGAACTTCTTGAACTACTTTCATCTAACGGCCGACGGGAGGATGATGTTTGGCGGTCGCCGGAAGCTGTCCCCCGACCTGGATCCGGTTCGCAGCGCGCCCGAACTGCATCACCGTCTTCTTGAGGTATTCCCCCAGCTCAAAGATGTCCCGATCACGCACAGTTGGACGGGCAACGTCGCCTTCACCTACGACCGCACGCCGCACATCGGTCAGGTCGGGGGCATATACTACGCCTACGGATACAACGGTCATGGTCTGGCAGCCTCCAGTTATATGGGCCGGGAGGTGGCCAGACTGATGAATGGCGATCTGCAGGCCAGCCCTTTTGATGCCATCCCGCATCCTCGCATCCCGCTGTCCGGCCTGTCTGACCAGTATCTGCCGTTGCTGACGCTGTGGTTCCGCGTGGTGGATCGATTTGCATGAAAAAGCCCGCAGTGTTGAACTCCATCTCTTTCGTGCCCGATGCCGAGCGGCTGGGTGACGAAATGCACCTTCCGCCCAATCGCGGCCAGATGGCGGATCTGCGTGCTCTCTGTCGGGAGGCCGAGGGCATCGCCGTCCCCAAAGCCGCGTATCACGTGAAATATGTCGATGACCGGGATGAACGTTCCGTGGTGTTGGGCGGCGTCCGCCTGACCAGCCGCGTGCTCAGCGTGAACCTTTCAGGGCTGGACCGCGCCTTCCCATACGCGGCGACCTGCGGCACCGAGCTTGCGCGCTGGGCAGAAGGCTTCGACGGGCTCCTGCGGCGATATATGGCGGACATGATCATGGAAGAGGCGCTGGATTCCGCGATTGGCGCAATGGAGGCCCAAATCGGAGACCGATTCCATCCCGGCGATTTGTCCGAGATGAACCCCGGGTCTCTGGATGATTGGCCCATCGAGGAGCAGCGCCCACTCTTCCGACTGCTCGGAGGAGCTCCGGCCAGTATCGGTATTCAACTCAAGGAAAACCTCCTCATGTCCCCGACAAAGACAGTTTCCGGGATCAAATTCGCCTCCGAAACCCCTTTCGCCAGTTGCCTGCTTTGCCCGCGCAAGAACTGCCGCGGCAGGCAAGCGCCCTACGATCCCGATCTGTACACCCGGGAGTATGCGCGTTAGGCGCAACGATGAGGGAGCGATAAGTCACAAGCGGGTAGCCGCAATCCCCCTGGCTCAGATCAGCTCGCGCTCCCACGATCAGGCGGCTGCGCGGCGGAAAAGGTTGCCGGGATTTCGGATCGCTGTGCCTCCCTTGCACCCGCTCAAGAGAAGAGGGAGCTTGATATCCCGTCCCAGGTTGGGATATGACAACCGGGAAAGAGCCCCGGGCAAATCGCCCCCTACGAAGCCATACTATTACCAGCAGGTGTGGCCATCTTCGGATCGATATTATTGACCAGCTATGTCCTCATTTGCATCCCGCTCTCCTTCCCGGACCAAATAGATCGACGGAAGGCTCAGGATTGTCACCGCTCCCTTCAGCAGCACGTTTGCGGTGAAGATCGACCAGACCACCGCGTTCGTGTATACGCCCCCGAAAGCCCCCCACACGAAGATCAAGCTGTCAAGCGGGACGCTCACGGCGTTGCTCGACAAGACCCGCAGCCATTGATAGCGCTCAGTGACCCGCGTTACCCATAGATGGTATATCTCGGTGTCCGTCAACTCCGCGGCCAACTCGGCGATGATGGACGCCAACACAATGCGCCATACGGGCGCCAGGACCGCGTCCCAATTCGGCTGCGGGCCGGCGGCGGGATCATACGGCAGCCGGCTCACCACCCAGAAAAGGCCCGCCATAGCCAGGTTGATCACGCCTGCGCTCAAAATCACCACCCGTGCCCCGCCGCGGCCCGCCACCTTGTGAACAAGGTCCCGGAGCGTGAAAGTCAGCGGGTAGATCAGAGTGCCCGCGTCCATACTCAGCCCCGCCAACGCGACGATCTTTAGGCTCATCACATCCGATAGCATCTGGGCGGCGATGTAGGCCGAAGTCACCATCATTATCGCTGTCATACCTGCGCTTACCGCCTCCTTCACGGACCACTCTCGCCCAGACATAGTACATCACATCAACCTTGGGCGCATGCGCTGTGCGCTGACTTGGGAGCTCCGCACCGGTGCGCGTTCCATCTCAGGGATCCAACGCATTTCAAGATGGAAGCCGCACCCTGTCAACGACACAGGGCAGGCCACTCTATACACGCCTCGCTCCGCTCGCCGCTACTCGAGATGCGGCCCGCTTCGCACGTTCCCATTGTGGGGAGGCGCATCTCGAGTGCCGAGTGGTGAAACCACGAGGTGTTTCGAGAGGAGCGCCGTATTTCACTCTCAAGCAGCCGCGTCCCCTGAAATGGAACACACCCTTTGCTCTAGAAAGAATTGACTCCTTGGCGGAGTGCAAATATCATATGGGGCACTAGGGTGCCAAGCGATGAGGGGGAACCGAGGGATGGACCCGAGCTGCTTCCTGGATGCATCCAGCAATCAGCGTGCGCGCGGTCGTCGGATTTCCGCGAACCATTCGATCGGGTTTTGGGCCGTCCTCGGCCTCGGGATCTTCTCGCTTGCCGCATGCGCAGCTCAACCATCTGGAATCACCCTCGAAGCGCGCTCACCAACTCCCAACACGGGCTCCATTTCGACAACCCCGAGCACGACAACGACGAGCACATCGACCATTCAGCCAATCGCCCCATCGAGCACTATCGACCCAACCCTGGCCGGCGTCCCGACCGCCCGTTTCGCTCCAACGCGCACGTCCGAGCCCACGCCAATTCCCCCCTCCATGCCCACGTTGCAGGTGCAGTCCGACCTCGCGCTGGAAGGCGTAAATACCTATATCGATGAGGATCAGATGCTCCAGATTCTCGGTGATATCGAGAACAACGGGGATGAGAATCAGACCGTCGTCGTTGGGGCTGTCTTGTACGATCAAGCGGGGCGAATCCTTGATCAAGTCTCCGGGCTTACCGCCGTCGAAGTTGTGCCAGCCGACGGCATATCGCCCTTCGAGATTTTCGCCGCGCGGCCCGCGGGATATGCGGACTTCAGCGTCATCATCGAGGGCATCCCAACGGACAGAGAACCCCGGACAGATCTGGAGATCTTGCAGCCACAGGACCAGGTCGGTGCGCGGTTCGTGGTCACCGGCCAGATTCACAATCCGGGTAGCGCCCTGACCGAGTATGCCCAAGTTCTCGTCACGCTCTATGACGCACAAGATCGCGTCATCGCCATGGGTATGGAATTGATCCAGCCGGAGAAGCTTGGCGCCGGAGCCAAGACCCAATTCGACATACGCATCGAAGAGCACTTCGAGCCTCTCGATCATTACACTCTGATGGCCATCGGGTATTAGCCCCTCGGTCAAGTCGGTCTTTGCACAAGGCAACCTGCTGCCAATTCACGAAATCGATCCCGGCAAAGTGAAGCGAAAGGAGGGCAATGAATCCATTCGACGGGTAACCGGTCCGAATACAAACACTCGAGGAGGGAGGTCCTCATGAAGTCCAGATTGTGGCGATTGCTCACCGTCGTGCTTAGCCTCGCGCTGATGGTGAGCCTGTCCCCTTCCCCAGCTCTTTCCCAAGAGGCAGATCCACCTCTGCCGCCAGAAGTTCAGAGCCTAACGACGCCGGATGTCTCGAAAGTTCACAGCGAGCTGCAGGAAGCTGTCCGGCTTGTCGATCCGCGGGACGAGCTATTCGTCGTGCTTCGCATCTTGCCCGGCGCTGATATTCAGCAGTACTTCGCTGGCCCCGTCCTTATCCGGCCCTTCGTCGACCCACTCGGCCTTCAGGTCGCAGTTGGGCAAGTGCGCGCCGCGAACGTGTACAAGCTCGCATCCCTCCCGGGAGTGGTCTTCATGCAGAAGGCGGAGAGCATCGTTGAGCCGCCAACTCCCCCCGAGCCGGATCTGGCGTTCCGGCCATCGCGCCGCGAATTGCGCGCACGGGCCGCCGCCATCCGAAACACATTTGCCCCATCCAATCCGCTATCTCCCATCGCCCCTTCGGGGGAACGCATCGCTGAAGAGGAGACTCCAATCCCCGAATCCCCGGGGAGCGGCGCTGATCCCACCGGGTGGTACGACGTAGCGGAGGGGCATAAGTCGGCCGCCGCATGGGCAAAAGGGTACACGGGGGCAGGTGTCAAAGTCATGGCCAATGACTCCGGCATCGATTTTGCCCATCCGGACCTGCAGGGGACGTGGGCGGAAGTCACCGATCCCGCCAGTCCCTATTTCGGATGGCCGATGATGTTTGACTCCTACTCCATGTATCTGTACGTGCTCGACAATTTCTTCGGCAGCTCCTACCTCGCCGATGGGCTTGCGGATTATGCAGACACCAGCGCCACCTGCGATTTAGCGGATTGCACCTTCCGACCCCTCGGCGCGTCTGGGCAATACGCATATCTCCTCCCGGCGACGAGCGTGAGCGGCACGTACCATATCGGGAACCACCCGGACAACGCGTTGGAGAATTGGTGGTACGGGGAGCGTGTGGCCGTGCTTGTCGTTGACGAGCATACGTCCGGCATTTACGACACCGTATATGTCGACCTAAACGCGAACCACGATTTCACCGACGACAAACCGGTCACCAAGGACGATCCCATCGCCTGGCTGGACGAGTGGGATTCGGATGCCGACGGGCCGGGCTCTGACGGCTATGCCGACATCTCCGGCGGCCTGGTCTACTTCATCGCCGATGGCACAAACAGCATCCCCGCCTGTGACTGGCTGTGGGGTTTGCTCTGCCCAGCGCCAAGTAACGGCGATTTGGTGGCCTTCATCCTGAATGATCCCACGGAGCCCGCTGGCGATCACGGCCAACTGGTCGCATCAGCCGTCGCCGGACAGGGTGTTGTCGATCATCCAGGGGCAACCGGCGAATATCCGACCTGGAAGCCCGCCGGCGTTGGCCTGGTCCAGGGCGGCGGGAAAGATGTCAAGCTCGTCGCGAATGGCAATTTCTACCTTACCCCATACATCGAGGACGCGTTCCTATTCTCGGCCTATGGATACGATGGCGTTTCCGGCACGGCGGACGACATCCAAATCGTGAGCAACTCCTACGGCTTCTCCGCAGTGGACAACGATGGCTGGGATATAGATTCCCGGCTGATCGATTTCATACAGGGGAATGTCAACCCCACCATGAGTGTGCTTTACTCAACCGGCAATGGGGCGCCTGGGTACGGCACCATCACCCCACCCTCGCCGCAAGCTGGTATCAGCGTCGGGGCTTCCACTCAGTATGGATCCACAGGGACCTTTGATTCCATCCAGGATCTTGACCAGATCAACTACGGCGATGTGATGACCTGGTCCAACCGCGGGCCCAGCGCAATCGGAGGACCAGGCGTCGACATCGTCGCCAACGGCGCCTGGGGAGCCGGGGACCTCAGCCTAAATGAAATCGGCGATGGCTTGGTGGCATGGGAATCATGGGGTGGGACGAGCCGGTCAGCCCCCATCGCTGCGGGCAACCTTGCCCTCGTCTATCAGGCCTACTTCGATACCCACGGCGTGTGGCCCAGCTATGACACGGCGAGAGCCCTGATTAAATCCGGCGCCACCGACGTCGACAATGATCCCTCTACGCAGGGCGCCGGGCTGCTCAACGCCGATCGAGCGACCGATCTCGCAGGCGCTCTGGGCGGCGCCTACATCCTGCCCGATGAGTGGCGCGCAGGGGACTACCGCGGTCGAGACTATGCAGCTTTTGCTCATATCATGTATCCGGGGGCCAGCGATGTTCAGACGTTTACCGTCACGAATCCTGGTCCGACGAGCGTGACCCTCAACCTGAGCGATGCCTATCTCACCCGAATCGGTAGTGAGGAGTTCGATTTCAAGAGCAAGAACCAGTCGCTCGAGGAGAAGTCCTTTGCCAAGCCGGATTACTTGTGGAATATCAGCGATATGATCCCCGCCGGCACGGATCTGGTCGAGGTCAAAGTCATATTCCCCTTCGAGCAGTTCGACTACAACGGGGACTATATGTATGACAGCCGCTGGCGGGTGATGCTGTATGACTGGAAGGATCAGAACGCCGACGGGGATCTTTGGGCCGATGCCAATGGGAATGGAGTGGTGGAAGCTGGAGAGATCGACGCCGGCGAGTACATCCGCTTCACCTACGGCTATAGCACGGGCACATCCATTCAGGCCAGAATCCATGATGCCATGGATCGCACCCACGACGGCCTGTTCCTCGGCTTGCGGCACCGCGATGGCACCGAGGCGGTCCCCAGAACGGATCTGAGATTCCAGGTCGACTTCTACGCCCACTCGGACTGGCCGTTGGTCTCCCTCGACACCGGTAGCGTCACAGTGCCCGCGGGAGGCAGCGCCACTTTCGAAGCCACAGCAACGATTCCGGACGACCAAGCCCCGGGCTTCTACCAAGGATTCATCATGGTGGATGATCCCGGCGGGGACGGAGGCAGTTCCCATCGCTCGGCGATCCCCGTGACCATCAATGTGGCCGGCGGCGTTTTCCAGGGTGCCGATGTCCCCCATCCGGAAAACAACCGCATCGAGGCGATCAACTTCTCCTTTGGCGGTGGCGCGTCCGGGACGCCATACGACAACGGCAGCGTGTCGGGCTATCAGGACTGGACTTGGCGAGCCGAATCCGGGGATTGGCGCTTCTTCTTCGTAGATGAGCCCAATCTCCCCGAAGGCCTTAAGAAATGGAACTACAAGAAGAACATCCTTGTAGATCTCGAATGGCCGGAGCCGCCGAATCCATACCGGCAGATGAACACGGATATCGACGCCCTGGTCTTCGGCCCCGGAGAGGATGACTACAGCTTCATCGATCCAGATCGATATGGCCCATATCCACTTGTCCCGGTGGGCGGCAGCCAGAACACGAACATCGGCGCCGGGGTGTGGCGCTTCAATACAGGTTCCGGACTATCCAGCGAGACGATCACCGCCGACTGGGGGCCCGGCCTGAACCTGGTCGCCTTGCACAATGTGGTCTTCAACGGGCGGGGGTTCGACGCCCCCATCTCTGGCAACGTGGGATCCTTGGCCGTTTGGCCCGACGAACTCGATGTTGTCAGCCGCTGGCCCTATCGCTACCACAACCGCACTACAGCACTGGTATGGACCTCGATCCCGCTCCACGGCTTGGTTGCGGAGGCCTACGGGCTCGGCAAGCCGGAAACATTCCCCGACCAGATGGTGAATCAGGATGATCCTGACGACCCCGCGACTGCCAGCTATACGCGCACGCTGACGATACAGCACGGCGCCTTGTTGCAGGTATCCACGGGGAACTCGAGTGGCAACGACCTGGATCTGTATCTGCTCTTCGATGCAAACCGGGACGGAACCTTCGACTGGGACAGCGAGGTCATCGGGTCATCCACAACTCCGACCGATGAAGAATCAGTGAGCGTGAAGTTCCCGGAGGATGGTGACTACATGATCGCCGTTCACGGCTGGTCCGTCCCGGCCGGGCCGGCCAGCTTCGATCTCACCATCAACGCGGTCCAAGGCTATGACTTGAAAGTCTACCCGCGCCGCAGGAGATATGATATTCGAGCCGGCCGCTCGACCCATCTCCTGGTTGAATGGGACACCCTGGGACTGCCCGCGGGTGAATATCAGGGGGTGGTGCTCTTTGGCCCGCAAGATGCGCCGGGAGCTGCATCTCTGGATGTGATTGTCACCGTTCGTTGAAACCGGCACTCCCACGCAGCAGGCGGGGCATCCCGCCCCGCCTGCTGCGTGCGCCGCGATGATCCCTGATCCGCATCCGAAAGCCGCCCAGCGGCAAGCAGATGACCCTTTGCGCGGCGCGTGGGATTCTACTTCTCTCGATCCCCACCCTCGGGCTGCGGGATGAACGTCCCTGGGGGCGTTGGAAAGGCGTGCACCGGCGTGCGCGGCGGCAGTTGGCCCGCCAATCGCTCGAACCGCTCGGGGTTCTCCAGCATCTCCATCGCCAAATCCAAGTAGCGGTTCGCCTCCCCCGGGCGCTCCGCCAGATTGAGCCATTGGGCGGTGCCGATGTACACTTGCGCCAGACGTACATCGATCCCCTTCCCGGCGAGTTGGTCCGCCAGCGCCTCTGCCTCCATCAACTGGCTGGCATCGAAGCTCCCTCCCAGCCCCGTCAGCACCTCTGCGGCCTGTGCGGCCAGATAGGGCGTCCCGTCCGCCATCCTCATCACCTCACCCACCACAACCACCTGTGCGCCCGGAACCTCACCCATGTCCGAGAGCGAAGGACGCAGTCCGGTGACCAAGATCTCGCCGCTGCTGTCTCTGATCCCCCACACGGTCGCCCTTTCGTCCTTCGGCACCTCGCCAGCTTCCTCTGCGGACACGGCGACATATCCGCCCAGAATCTGGACACCCATATTGACGAAGTCCTGAGGGGATCCCAGGATTTCTCCGATGCTGATCCGACGTCCGGCCAATGTGGCCGATGCACCCGCCAGCAGCGGCGCCAGCGGCTCCTCCACCTGAGACGCTGGAGGAACGACCGCCGTTGTGCTCCCTGTGGCCGATGGTATGACCTGTGCTGCCGTCGCTGTCCCCAAAGCTGAGGCTCCGCTTTCCACGCCCACTGTGGCCACCGCCTCGCAGCCAGCCACGACAAATGCTATCCCCCACAACGCCATGCCCCGCTCGAGCATTCCCCGCTTCCGCCGCATGCGCGCGCCTCCTCCCGACCGATCCTTGGCTCCTCACCTCTTTGACGACCCCGGGGCCGCGGAAGTTCCGTCCCCTGTAAGTATCCTAACCCATATGAGGCCAATCAGGAATTGCATCACCGCTCCGCGGGCGGCCCTTCTCTGCATCCGGCGCACAGCGCATACCTCCAAGCGTATCGCACAAGTCGCGCTGCAACTGAGCCTTGACGATCCGCGATCATCGTCTTAGCATTTATGGTTGGCGGCTGCACAAATCAGCCGCTGGATCAGAATCAAGCGACGTATTTGGAGCAGCAGCCAATTGGTGGATGAGCCATTCCCGGAGCCAGCTCCGGTTTCCAAGCCGAGAAACCGCCAGAACCCGATTTTCCTTCTTCTGACCGCTGCTATCAGCGGACTCATCGGCGCCCTCGCCGGCGGGTTGATCGTCGTCTTCTTCTTCATGCGCCAGCCCACAGCCTTGTCGCCCACGGCCACCGCGGTGGGCGCCCCGGCGGCGGCCGCGCCCTCCGCCATGCTGGAGGTTTCCAGCACGGAAATTGAGACCGCGATCACCAGGACAGTGGAAGGTGTTGCCCCAGCCGTGGTGACCGTGGTCGGCACAATACCCGGCCAGAACACGCTCTTCGGCCGCACTCCAGAGCAGCAGGTCAGCGGCAGCGGGGTGATCATCACCGAGGACGGCTTCGTATTGACCAACAACCACGTCGTGCAGGATACACAAGATGTCTCGATCATCCTTTCGGATGGAAACGAGCTGCCCGCCCAAGTCGTGAGCACGGATCTCTATGCCGACCTGGCGGTCCTCAAAGTGGAAGAGGGTGTGCCGGCTGTGGCCAGGCTGGGGAATTCTGACCTACTCAAGCCCGGCGAGACGGTCATCGCCATCGGGTCCCCGCTCGGCGATTTCAAGAATTCGGTGACCGTTGGGGTGGTTAGCGCAACCGGCCGCACCGTGGACACCGGCCGCGGCTACAGCATGGAGGACCTTATCCAGACCGACGCGGCTATCAACCCGGGGAACTCCGGCGGGCCGCTGGTGAATTTGGCGGGAGAGGTGGTGGGGATCAACACCTTCGTGATTCGCGGCAGCGGCGTGGGATCCGCCATCGCTGAGGGACTGGGCTTCGCTCTTCCCGTGAACACCGCCCGCGTCATCGGCCAACAGATCATCGAGGACGGTCACTTCGCCCGCCCCATGCTGGGCGTCCGCTGGCAGGCCATTTCCCCCAACCTGGCAGCCCGATACTCCCTGCCGGTCGATTGGGGTGCCTACGCCGCCGAAGTCATGGCGGGTGGGCCGGCGGACCGGGCCGGCATGATGGCCGGCGATATCATTGTGCGCATCGGCGACTACGCCATCGATGAAGATACATCCTTCGTGAACGCGTTGTTCGAATACCAGCCCGGGGATACGGTTCCCATTGAGATCGTGCGCGGCTCCAAACACATGGATATGATGATTACCCTGGACGAGGCCCCGGCTCCCTCCTGATGACACCAAACCTGCCGGCTTGAGAACGAGAGTTTAGGAGCGGAATGAAGTGATCGAAGTCTCCGATTTACAGAAATCCTATGGCCCCATCGTGGCCCTTTCTGGAGTCAGTTTCTCGATCTCTGCCAATGAGATCGTCGGCCTGCTTGGCCCGAACGGCGCGGGAAAGACCACCATAATGAAGATACTCACGGGTTATCTGCAGCCGGACGGGGGAGTGGCGAAAGTCGGCGGCCTGGATGTGGTGGAGCACGCGCTGGAGGTTCAGTCGCACATCGGATACCTGCCGGAGAACGCCCCGCTATACCCCGAACTGACGGTGCAATCCTACCTGGAGATGATGGCCGACTTGCGCCACATCCCGGAATCCGATCAACGAGCGCGGCTATCCAACGCCATCCAATCGGTGGGCCTGGAGGCACAGATGACTCGCCCAATCGGTGAGCTGAGTAAGGGGTACCGGCAGCGCGTCGGATTGGCACAAGCGATGCTGCACCACCCCCGGCTCCTGATTCTGGACGAGCCGACGCTGGGTCTGGATCCAACCCAGATCGTGGAGATGCGCGCGCTCATTCGCAGGCTGGCGAAGGAGAGCACGATCCTCTTCTCGACGCACATCCTGCCCGAGGTGGAGGCGCTGTGCAACCGGGTCATTATCCTGATGAATGGCGAAATCAAAGCGGACGCCAAGCTCTCTGAGCTGGCGAAAGCGACTGCGACCGTGCTCGTGCTCGAGCGTGAAGTGCCGGAGGCGAGACCGGCCCTCGCCAATTTGGAGGGCGTACAGTCGGCCTCCAGCTTCGAGACCGATGACGGCTATCCCGCCTACAGGCTCAAGGTCGGGCGAGGCGAAGACATCAACGCAGCATTGTTCCAGCTCGCCAGCCGCGAAGGGTGGCCGGTGCGCGAGCTGCATCGAGACGTCCGCACGCTGGAATCGGTCTTCAACGAACTGGCTTTGGCAGCCTGAGGAGCAGGTATGAAAGAGAGTCTGTCGCTCACCCGCAAGGAACTCGAGGGCTATTTCGATTCCCCTCTGGCGATGATCTTCCTGGGCGCGTTCCTGGCGGTGGAACTGTTCATCTTCTTCACCATTGAACGTTTCTTCGGCCGGGGCATCGCCGACGTACGCCCCATGTTTCGCTGGATGCCGGTGCTGCTCATCTTCCTGATCGCGGCATTGACCATGCGCCAGTGGAGCGAGGAGCAGCGATCCGGGACGCTCGAGGTCCTGCTCACCCTGCCCGTGAAGCACCGCCAATTGGTTCTGGGCAAGTTCCTGGCGGTGATGGCCATCGTTGCCCTGGCCCTGCTGCTCACCACACCGCTGCCTGTCACCGTTTCCATCCTGGGCAACCTGGATTGGGGTCCGGTAATTGGCGGCTATTTTGCGGCCTTGCTCATGGCTGCTGCGTACGCAGCCATCGGGCTCTTCGTTTCCTCCCGCACGGACAACCAGATCGTGGCTTTGCTCTCGACGACATTGCTGGGCGGGCTGTTCTATTTGATCGGTACGCGCGGCGTTACCGATCTGGTCGGCGGCTCGGCGAGCGAGATTCTCTGGGCCCTGGGCACGGGCAGCCGTTTCGAAAGCATCGAGCGCGGCGTGATTGATCTCCGGGATCTGATCTACTATGCCTCGCTGACGGCCATCTTCCTGCTACTCAACACGGTTTCGCTGGATCGCATCCGCTGGAGCCATGCCCAGGAGAGGTATCGCCGCCGCGTAACGCTGACCTCCGCCCTGCTGGTGGCAAACCTGGTCTTCGTCAATGTTTGGCTCTACCCACTCCACGGTCTGCGCCTCGATCTGACCTCGCAGCATGAATTCACCATCTCGCAGACCACGCGCGATCTGCTGGCGAACCTGCAGGAGCCGCTGTTGATCCGCGCATATATCAGCGAACAGAACCATCCATTGCTCACGCCTCTCATACCGGAAATCCGCGACATGCTGCGCGAGTACGAGATCGCCGCCGGGGGCATGCTCACCGCCGAGGTTGTGGACCCTATTCGGGATCCTGAGATCGAAGCGGAGGCTTACCAGACATACGGCATCCGCCCGTCGCCCTTCCAGATCTCGGGCCGGCATGAATCCTCGGTGATAAACGCATATTTCGACATTCTGGTACGCTATGGGGACCAGACCGAACTCCTGAACTACGCGGATCTGATCGAGGTGGAGCCGACCGCCGAAGGGGTGGACGTGCGGCTGCGAAACCTGGAATATGACCTCACCCGCGCCATCAAGCGTGTCGTCTTCGGCTTCCAAAGTGTGGATGCCATCCTGCGCACACTGGATCAGCCCGTGCAGTTGACCTACTTCGTGACCCCCGATGCGCTTCCGCAGGACCTTGCGGCGGCGGATGCGCTGGTGCGCCAGGTGGGCCAGTCGCTGCAGAACGATGCGCAGGGGCAGCTGCTCTTCCAGGTGATCGATCCACGCTCCCCCGACAGCCCGGTTGACCCCCAGACCTTGAACGACAACTTCGGCATTCAACCCATCCCGGTTTCCTTCTTCTCCCAGGATACCTACTATTTCCATCTTCTGCTGCAGAATCAGGATCAATCTCAAGTGCTTTTCCCCGCGGGAGATATGACCGAAGCGGACGTGCGCTCAATGATCGAGTCCGCCCTCGAGCGCACTTCCCCTGGCTTCCTCCGCACCGTCGGCCTGTGGACCCCGCCGGAGACGCCGACCCAGGACATGTTCGGCCAGCAGCAGCCACCGCTGTCGACATACCGTTTCATCCAAGATCAACTCAGCCAGGAGTATCAAGTGCAGCGCGTCGATCTGTCGACGGGGCGAGTGCCGGAGAACGTGGATGTGCTGGTCGTCATCGCCCCCCAGAACATCGGCGATCCTGAGCTTTTTGCCATTGACCAGTTCCTGATGCGGGGCGGCTCTGTGGTGGTGGCATTGAGCTCCTATAAACCGATGGCCGATCCCATGACGGGTTCGTTGGGGATGCAGCCCATCGAAGATCCCGTCATCGAGATGTTGAAGAGCTACGGAGTTGAGATCTCATCCTCCTTGGTTATGGACACGCAGAACGATGCCTTCCCCATCACCGTCAATCGCAACGTCGGGGGCGTTCAGATGCAGCAGATACAGGCTCTGGACTACCCGTTCTTCGTGGATGTGCGGCCGGAGGGGATGGCCAGCGACAGTCTGATAGTCTCCGGTCTGCCGGCGGTGACCATGAATTGGCCGTCTCCGGTCCGACTGAACCTAGGGGACGACGATTCACGACAGGGGACGGTGCTGCTGAGTTCCAGCGCCAACTCCTGGCTGCATGAAGGGCGGGACATCATCCCGGATTTCGATCTGTATCCGGATACCGGATTCCCGGCTGGCGAGGACATGCAGAGCTATCCGCTCGCCGTTTCGGTCCAGGGCGTATTCGACAGCTACTTCAAGGACCGGGCCAACCCCTTCGAATCGGCGCCTGAGGCGGAGGCCACGGCCCAACCTACGGAGGCCCCCCAGGGGGGTGAGACCCCTCCCAGTCGGGCCACCATTGAACGCTCCCAACCTGGCGCTCGCTTGGTGGTCTTCGGCAGTTCGACCTTCGTCGACGATTTTGTCATTCAACTTTCCGCCCGCCTGTCTCGGGACCGGTATCTCAACAATCTGCTGCTGATGCAAAATGCGGTCGATTGGTCCGTCGAGGATCCGGATCTGCTGGGCATCCGGGCCCGAGGGTCCAACGTACGGGTGCTGGCCCCGCTGACGGACAGCGAGCAGACCGCATGGGAGGTCGGCAACTACGTCGTCGCACTGCTCGCGCTGCTTGGCGTCTACTTCTTGTGGCGGGAGAGGAAGCGGAGTCAGCGGCCCATTGACCTGATCCCCATGGATCAGCTCCAAGACCACACAGCCGGGACGGGAGGTGCGGCGTGACCAAACTGCAGCGCGTTCTGGCGGGAGCCCTTGCGGCACAAATCGTCTTGGCGGCGGCCATCTTCTGGCCGCGCGGCGCCGCTTCGGAGCCTGCCGGTCCGTTGTTGGCGGAGATCAGCGCCGATGCCATCTCCAGCCTGACGATCACCGATGATCAGGGAGAGCAAGTGGCACTGGCCCGCCAGGGGGACGGTTGGGTGCTCGCCAGCGGCGGCGACTACCCGGCTCAGGGGGATGACGTCGATGCTGCAGTCGATCAGCTCCTGGCGATACAGCGCTCCCCTCTGGTCACCCGCACCGCGGCGAGCCACGATCGCCTGCAGGTGGCGGGGGACAACTTTGTGCGCGAGATCACCCTCACTTTGGCAAATGGCGAGACGAAGACGCTATATCTGGGTGTCTCCGGCGGCCCATTGGCGACGCATGTGCGGCTGGCGGGGGAGGACGAAGTCTTCCTCACCAACGAGGTCACGTCATATGACGTGCAGGCCAGCGCCATCAACTGGGTGGACCCCATCTATCTGAGCCTGGAACGCGACAATATCGACTCTATGGTCATGGACAACTCGCAGGGCCAGCTGCTGTTCCAGAAAGATGCAGCGGGCGAATGGACGATGGAGGGTCTGGCTCCCGACGAGACCTTCAACTTCAGCCCGCTCTCCACCCTTCTCAGCCGCATCGCCGCCCTGCGCCTCGTCACCCCGGTGGGAACCGACGTTCTTCCCGAATACGGGCTGTCCGAGCCGCAAGCGACGGTGGATCTCACGGTGGCGACGGATGACAACGCCAGCCAGGCGATCACCGTGTGGATCGGGGCGCAGGGCGAGGACGGCAACTACTACGTGCAGTGCTCGGAGTCGGACTACGTCGTGAAGATGGCCGATTTCACGGTGGAGGATTTCATCACGCATTCGCGCGAAGACTTCCTGCAGCTCCCCGAAACGCCCACGCCGAGTCCGTAAGGTCTGCTCGCAAGCTGGCTGAGATCCCCCTGCCCGACAGCAGCACCTCACGCAACGCGCCCCCGCGCCTCCGGTGCCGATTGGAGTTTGGGGGGTGGGATTGAGCTGCATATGGCTATGCGCATTAATCTCTCGCTTCTCCACCAGAACCTGCATCGCCGTGACACGCGTTGTGTGCGGTCCTATTCGCTTCGCTCGCATCCCTCTGCAACCTGATGGACTCATGAACGACGCGCCTGCCCAACGCATCTCCTGCTGAGCAGCGGATCCAACGCGCCCGCGTCCGCCGCATTCCAAGTAGCCTGCTGAGCGTGGCGCCCATGAGACAGGCCCGCGCGTGCGAGCCACGCCTTATCCGGGGCGTGATTGGGCTGAGCCGGCAAAAGTGCGGACGACAACCGGGCAACCACGAGGATTGCCCCTGCACCTCCCGGGTGGGGCTTGAGACGCGATCTTTCACTCGTCCCACCCGTGCTTAACGGCATCTTTGTCCAATCGGGGGCCTCCCTACCCCGCCAGTTCTGGGCAAGCGCCTGTCGAATATTCGTCGCTGCGGTCTCCGGCAGCTAGACACGGCTGAGCCCTCTTCCCCCCGGCACCGATCTCCCGCCTCCAGCGGGTTGGGTGCGGGGAAGAAGCCTCTTCTTGTATGGCTATACGCAGTATTCCCCTACCCCGCCGGCGTGCGTCTGTTCCCGGAGGTTTCCCCCCGGGCCCCGCCCAATCCCCCCCGCGTGGGATTGACGTCCCAAGCGACATTCCACAGAATTCACAAAGATCGGGCACCAGCACCCAATGCCGACAGGGATGAAATCTCGTGATCCGCGTCTTGCTGCTCGCCGACACCCATTGCGGCTTCGACCTCCCGCAGAACCCGCGCCTCGAACGTCGCCGGCGGGGGCACGATTTCCAGGCCAATTTCGAGCGCGCCCTGGAGCCCGCCCTGCACGGGCAGGTGGACCTGGTGGTCCACGGCGGTGACCTGTTCTTCCGGTCGCGCCTGCCCCCCAAGATCGTCGAGCTGGGGTTGGGGCCGCTGTTCCGGGTGGCGCAACAAGGCATCCCTGTGTTTCTGGTGCCAGGGAACCATGAGCGCGCTCGCATCCCGCGCCACCTGTGGACCGCCCATCCCAACCTGCATATCTTCGAAAGACCCACCACCTTCTCCAGCCGTGTGCGGGGGCACATCGTCGCACTCTGCGGTTTCCCCTTCATGCGGGCAATCCGCGACCGATTTCCGCAGCAATTGTCGGCCACGGGCCCCGCCGCCGCAGCCGCCGAGCTCAAACTGCTGTGCACCCACCTGGCCTTCGAGGGTGCCAAGGTGGGCCCGCAGAACTTCACCTTCCGGGGTGGCCCGGAGGTGGTCCGGGGCCGGGATATCCCGCCCGATTTCGCCGCCGTGCTTTCGGGGCACATCCACCGGGCCCAAGTGTTGCGAGAGGATCTGCGCGGCGCGCCCTTGAGCGCGCCAGTCGTCTATCCCGGCTCCGTCGAGCGCACCTCCTTCGCCGAACGCCGGGAGGACAAGGGTTACTTTCTGCTGCACTTCGAACCTCGCTCCAACGGTCCCGGCATCTTGGCAGATCTGCGTTTTCATCCCCTCCCCACTCGCCCCATGGCCGAGATCACTCTCGGCTCCGGTCACACTGACCGCCGCTCCCTACTGCAGGAGGCAGCGGGCCAACTGCGAAGGTTGGCCCCAGATTCGGTGGTCCGGGTAAGGTGGGTCTGTCAATCAACGTCCGCCCGCCTTTCCCCCGGCGACCTGCGCGCCCTGGCGCCTCGGGAGATGAATATCGAGATTCGCCATCTGACATCAGCGAGGGACCGCCCAAATCCCGGAACCTGATCTCCGCCGCCCCAGTCCTTCCCCCTTCCCGGCGCCCAGGGGGGCGGGTTGTAAGAGGCCCAAGGCATGTGAAATGTATTGTGTATGCCCATACCTCGTCTCAACCGGATCCCGGCCGGGCCTTCCATGCCGGGACGCCCGGAGCCCCTGCCGCATGCCGCGCTGCCAATCCCACATTTCGTCTTTCGCATCGTGCACAGCACGCACCGGACGGCACATTGCCCATGGCGCACTGCGCAAAGCGCAACTCCCTTGCGATATACTTCGCCTGAAACGATAATGCAACCTCATCCGTTAAGCTGAACGACCCTAATATGAATAAGGCCAGCCTGTTCCTCCTGATCGCCATCGTCATCGATTTCGCCCTGCCTTCGAGCGCCGCGGCCCAGGAGGAGCCGCCAAAGCGCGAGCAGACCGTCTGGGAGGATTACACCGAGTACACATGGCTTATGGTCTCCTTCTCCACAAACCGCACCCTGTGCGAGCTCTACACCGACCATGCCGGAACCCCTACAGCGAACGAGATCTACTACGGGTGCGAGCAGCGGTTCTACGAGCGCTGGGAAAACACGCCTGCCTGCGAGCCGAAGCCCAACTCCGGGGCGATCGATCACTGCCGGGGCGTTTACCTGTACCTTGCCGGCACGCAACCCCGCAGCCGCGAGGTCACTGTGCGCCTCCCCGAGCCATACATCGAGCTTGAACTCTATGGCTGCACATACGAGCAGGAGGCGTATTTATGCAGCGACTTGCCCTACCTTCTGTTCAGGGGCCATGAGCCAGTCGAGGGAGAGCGCATCGAGTCCATCGAGGGCACCTATCTGGGCCAGGGTTTCGATTGCCCCGGCGCGGAATGCCTGCTGCCGCTGCAGCCCACCACGCTGGAAGGCACCGAGGTCGAGTTCTGGGCCCTCTCCAGCTTCGGCGATCGATCCCCCGAATACACCGCTCGGCTGCGCCTGGTTTACGGGCAGCGCGGCCCTGCCTGGCAGGCGGAGGTGCTGAGCCCACAGTGGCGAGGGGAGTTTCAATCCGCCTGCGCCCAAAGTTGGGAGGTTTTTCCCCCTGCCTACCCGCCTGCAGGTTGGATGGATACACCCGAGGATCCGGCTTCGCTCGCTACAGAGGAACCCTACGCCTATCTGGCCGGGCGGCTGATCGATTGGGCCCTGGTGGACGCATCCGCCTGCCCCGGGGGCGGCCTGCTGGAGAACGGCTATGCGGATTCCTGCGGCCTGCAGATCGCCCGCCATGAGGCCAACCGGTGGCAGAACCAGTTTGATGCGCGAATCCTGCAAGTGGCCGAAGAGCGCAAGATTCCCGCCCAACTGCTGAAGAACCTCTTCGCCCAGGAAACCCAGTTCTGGCCTGGATATCACGAGGAGTACAGCGAGTATGGATTGGGACAATTCACAGATTTGGGCGCCGATTTCTTGCTCTTCTGGAATCCGGGTTTCTACTCCAGGCTTTGTCCCACCGTGTTGCGATCAGACGTCTGCAGTCTGGGCTACCCACATCTCGAGGAAGAGCACCAGGAGATGCTGCGGGCTCAAGTGCTAAAAGAAGTGAACATGGAGTGCGAGGACTGCACCATCGGATACATGGTCACGCGAGCTGAGGACAGCGTGGGCACCTTCGCGGACGCGCTTGTCGCCAGTTGCGGGCAGACGGGGCAGACGGTATACAACGCCACTTTCCAGCAGCCGATGGAGGTGGCCGGCTTCAAGGACTTATGGTACTTCACTCTGGCCAATTACAACGCCGGGGCGAACTGCTTGTACGATGCCATCCGGGACACTCGCCGCTGGCGCGAACCCGTCGACTGGGAGCACGTCTCCCAGCGTCTGCCGGAGGGGTGCGAATCCGCGCTGGACTACGTGAGCAGGTTGACGCGGGAGCGATGACAGATTTGACAAAGCCCCAACTTCTGTGCTAGATTGGTGGCACAATCAAGCTTGACATCTGTGGAGGCGTAGAGCCGAGGATCAGGTCTGGTCGCTTGCCCGATCTGGGGGAGATCTTCGGGGAGCCAGTAGCGAAACCGGCCACTTATGGCCGGTTTGATTCATTAATAGACATGCCCCCGGCCGGCTGCCACCGACCGAGGGCGGGCACACAGGGATGGGGATGCATCCACTGCGCACGGTTTCAGTATATCACATCGGCGATGGTTCATCCCTCCCTGTGCAAGAAAGGAGGTCATAGACAAATACCGCTTTCTCGATTCTGCGCGTTCTGAGCCACAGAATGGAGGACTTTCGGTCCAGGGAGGACGAACCATGTTCAGAAAGATCCTGTACAGTCTGCTGATCATTGGCGCCGTGCTGCTGGCCTTCGGCGCCATCACCTATGCCATATTCAGCGACAACGTTGCCTCGGACGATCAGGTGTTCTCGGCCGGCACCGTCGATCTCAAGGTCGACGGTGAGGATGATTTCTTCGACACAAGTCTAGATATGGAGGACATGGAGCCTGGCGACAATAAGAGCCAGGATGTCTCCGTGACAAATGCCGGCTCGCTCTCGGTCAACCTGTGGAATTGGATCTATACCTGGGGTGACCTCTTTAACTGCGACCCCAATCCGGCGGCCAATATGCTCGTCGAAAAGGCACTGAAAAACGATAGCGACTCGAATCCAGAGTATCTGGAGCCCGGAGGCACGGAGGTATATACACTCACCGCCCGCCTTCCGCTGGCTGCGGGAAATCTCTGCCAGGGGAAGACCGGCACCATGCGCATGTTCTTCCACGCGGTGCAGGAAAGCAATCTCGAAGGTTGGGAGTGCGTCAAACTGCTCTACAAAGAGGGCCCCCTTTGGATCCCGGATCCCACGCACACCAATGACCCGCTCACCCTACCGGCGCATGGGAACAAGTGCTATCAGGGCAGCCCGTCGGATGGGTCAGCGGAGTTCGTCATCAACGGCTACAACTTGACACCCAACATGCCGCTGCAGATTATGCTCAACGGCCCCGGCGGCTGCACCCATGACGATATGCTCATCGCGGGCGACTTTAACCTGGACGGGACCAGCGAGGATTTCGACGCCTACTACCGCGGCTTCTGGACGGGCAGCGCGATGTCCACTACGTGCTCCGGGACCGGCGAGGGGGTATACGCCATCGCCTACGGCGGTTCCTACGGCTCCAGCCCCGATCCGACGGCGAAGACAGACGGTGCGGGCAACTTCAGCGGGCAATGGACGGCGAACTTCGGCGATCCGTGCACCGTGGGAGTCTCCGAGCTGACAACCAAGTTCTTGGTCAAGCAGGACGCTTCTCCCTGGCTGGAGGAGCTGGATGAGCTGGATACGCAGCATATCGATTTCGGCTGTCCACCTGAATAGCGAACCTGACCCGTCGGGCGGGTCAATTTAGGTCGACCCGCCGGACGGGCAGGATAACTCCATCCCATTGCTGATCCATCGGCCACCTTTCTGACCGCTGCGGAGCATGCGCCTCCGTGAAATCGCCGACGGAGAATCGGACCTGTCCGATGAAGGAGTCCTTGCGCTTGTCAACCTGGAGAACGGCGCATTCCATGGTTCGCTGGGTCTTGAATGTCGGGATGCTCGTACTGCTCCTGGCGCTGGCCCTGGTGTTCCTTGCCCCGCTCCGCTGGGACGTGGATTTCCGGACCGTGGTCAGCGGCAGTATGGAACCCACCCTCCCTGTGGGAACGATCGTGGTCACACGGCCGGTGGATCCGACCCACATACTGCCCGGCGACGTGATCAGCTTCCCCTCTCCCGAGGATATGCGGCTGGTGGTCACCCATCGCGTAATGGAGGTGACCGTCCTGGGGCCCGAGCGCGCCTTTCGCACCAAGGGGGACGCCAATAACGCTCCGGACCGAGACCCCGTCCCCGCCTCCTGGGTCACCGGTAGAGAGATTCTCCATATCCCGTACCTTGGGCTGGTCGCGCAGTTTGTCAAGACCCCCCGCGGCTGGCTCCTGCTGGTTGCGCTGCCCGCGGCGGCGTTGGGGCTCCTTGAACTGGTCGGCCTGCTGCAGCTCATTTGGCGGGGCGGGGCCCGCAATTCAATCGCAGTGGAAAAGCCGGCGGCGGCCTGCGCCCCCGCCGCGCATAGCACAGGATGGTGCGAGGCGCGCGAGGATCTGCTGCCGCGAGCCACATGGATCCCGGATGGCGGAACCGGGGCGGTTTCCGCACCTGCGTTCGCGCACCATCGCGGCGTCCCGCCCCAGCTCCACACGCCGCTCGAAGCGTCCCCCGTGCCGGTGGAGCCAGCCGGCCGGCACCACCGGTCAGGCAGCACCGCGGGGCCCATCCCTGCAGCAAGAGGGGTTGGCTGATGGGAATTCGACCTGGCGGGAGGGAACTGGCTGAGCGGTCGGCACGCCAGTTCGGGTTCCTAGCTCTGGCTGCCGCCCTGCTCATGCTCGCCCTCTCCAACGGCGCCCGGCAGGCGATGGGCATGCCGGCGGCGGAGGGCATGGTGGAGGGTGCCGAGATGATCGGGAGGCTGGGAACGGTGGACATGGCCCCTGGCGACTCGCTCGCGGATTCCTTCACCGTCACGAATATGGGAGCGGAGCGTGTGAACTATCGATTCCTGCTGGTGGAGCAGGGCGCGCTGTGGGATTGTGACCCGGGGGGCGCGGATCTGGGATTCGCACTGGAATGGAGCAGCGGCGCCAACCAGAAACTCGGCCCCGGAGAGTCGGAGACCGCGTTTACTGCTTTGTCGCTCCCTTTGTCCGCAGGCAACCTTTGCCAGGGCCTCCCAGGCTGGGTTGAGATCAAGCGCCAATTCCTGGACAAACATGAAAAGGGCGGCGTATATGCCTGCCGCCCGCTTGAGACTGCCGGGGAATACGAGTGCTGGGAGATCCGCTAGCGGCTCGGGCCGTAGGAATGCGCGGGAAACCACGAAATACCAGGCTTCCCGGATGGAGGATCGTGCCCCTGAGTGCACCTCTCTCGAAAACAGGGGAGGCGTTCCCATGAGGCAGCGATCACTGCTTGCGAACGCCCTCGCCCTCCCTCTATTGCTGTCCGGGCTGCTGGTGGTTATCTCCCTGGTCAACGCCTATGGGCTGTTCTCCGACCAGGTCTATGGAGAGGCGGTCTTCAAAGCCGCCGAGAGCTGGGGCCCACAGCGCCCACCCCTCGCATGCGAGCCGGAGCCTGTCGTCGTCAAGAGCATCTGGCCCGCCGTTGTCGAACTGGATCCCGAAACGCTCCGTATAAAGGACGGCCAGAGTTGGTGGGAGCTCACCAAAGGCAATGCCAATACGTATGGGAATTACACATGGGGTCTTGGCGGGCAATCGGCGGCCTCGCTTCACTTCCTGCACACTATCTGCAATCTCAACAACGGCGATTGCGTGGGGAGCGCCTACCCCTGGGCCAGTATCTACAATATGCAGATCCCCTCAGGTGCTGTCAGCCATGTCGTTGGGACCGAGGTCAGCGCATTCGGTCTGGCAGAGCATGACGGCGAGTTCTACTTCGCATTCGGAAGCACCGTGGCCCGAAGAGCTGGCGGAAGCATCTCCCTTCCCGAGCCTATCGGCGGCCTTGACTATGTGGGCGGGGAGCTGCCCTTCCTGCTGGCCATCACCCGCGAGCCCGGCTCGCACAAGATCTGGCAGATCGACCTGACCCCGGGCGGCGACCCAGCCGGCAGCCCCTCCCTGTTGGAGATACAGGCGCCCCCCGGGTCGCCGCTCCAGCCCTACGCGTACACGGGCATCGCATACGCTCGCATTCCTTGGGGCTCAAACCCAGACCGCGAGGTGCTATTCGTAAGCAAGGATGACGGGACGATGGAACCGCTCGATCGGGTGGCGATCGTCGATTTTGACACCGGAGAGATCCTGCACTCCATGGGCTCGGCAGAGTCGGGTCGGCTGCTGGGCAGCCCGGTCACGTGGGAAAACGGGGTCACCTCATACTACCTGAATTGGGCCAACCCCCAGGGCTTGGAATACATTGATGGGCGCCTGTTCGTGCTCAGCCGCTTCTACTGGAACAAAGGGGCGAAGTGCGAGCCTGCGATCCAGATCGAGAAAAACGCGGCATCGGAAGCCAGATACGGCGAGACCCTCGCCTACGAATTCCACGTCACAAACGTCGGTCAGGTGTCCTTGTACGACATCACGGTGCTTGATGATGTGCTCGGCGATCTGACCGGCGCCTTCTCAGCCGCGAACGAGGATAGCCCCCATCTCGATTTGGGGGCATCCGTGACCTTCGCCGGGCAATACACCATTCCCTGGGATGCGCCGGACCCGCTGGAGAACACCGTCACCGCTTCGGGTCGATTTCAGGATTCCATAGTCGAGGACAGCGATTCGCATTCTATGGACCTCGTTCCCCCGCTGGTCATTGAGAAGTCGGGACCGGACGGCGCCGAGCCCGGGGACACCGTTGAATATGTCATCGAAGCGGAAAACAGGGCCGCCTCCCCCTTGATGGACGGTCTGCTGAGCGATGAGAAAGCCGCCTTCGAGGCCGTTCTCGGAGAAACGCTCTTTCAGGATGACTTCAACAGCGGAGCCCTGGCGGCGGAATGGGAATCGGCGGGGGAGGGGGCGACCTGGTCCTTCACCCTGGTCGGCCCGGGGAACTACGCGCGCCGGCACACCACGGGGGATCCACCCACTCTCCCAGAGGCCCAAATGGTCGGCATCGGAGATGGATGGGCGGACTACTCAGTCAGCCTCGACCTTCGCGTCGACACCGCCAATCGCTTTCCTGGCGGTGTGCGCGTGCGCGTGGATCGCGGTACCGGGGCCGGTTATTCCGTGTGGTTGTATCCTGTTGATGGCCGAATCCGATTGTGGAAGTCCTCCAACTGGCAGTTGTCATCGGCCGACCGGGTCGAACTGGCCTCCGCCGAGGCAGAGATAGGGCCCGGATGGCACCACTTGCGTGTGGACCTGATGGGCGATGAGATCGCCGTTGTCTGGGATGGAGAGAAGGTCATCGAACGCGAGGACGGCCGCTACCTGACGGGCACATTCGCCCTGGAACCGGGAAGAGCCGAGATGTTGGCCGGCGTCACTTTCGGCTTCGACAATATCTCCATCCACCGCCTGCCTGCGGTGACCCAGCCCGGCCAAGTGAACACATATCGGGTGAATCACACGCTCCCGGAAGATGCGGAAGGGCCATACGAAAACAGCGCCAAAGCAGTGGCCTATGCTGGCGAATTCCCGATCGTCGCTGAGGATGACTACCAACTGGATGTGAATCTGGCCCCTGGGATCGAGATCGAGAAGTCCATGTCGCTGGATCGAGGGACCCTGTGGCAGGATGCGGATGAGGCCCCTGGCCCCGAAGTGCCGGTGGGGACGGATCTGTTCTTCAAGCTGCATGTGGCGAACACGGGCACAGCCACACTTACCAACATCAGCTTGTCCGACTCTGACTATGTTGCGAGCACATGCCCGCTGACCGATCCCCTCGAACCCGGCGCGTCCTTCGAATGCATTCTCGGGCCGTTCCCGGCCGAGGCCGGCCAGAACTCCGACACCGCGACCGCCGCCGGCCAATATCACGGCACCACCGTCCAGGACACGGACTCTACATACTATTTCGGGCGGCCTCGCTACATCGATCCCGCAATCCAGGCCGGAGCCGACGACACACATGTCTACCAGCGATACGGCCGATGGTATACCAATTTGGATGGCGATTACGTCTTGATCACCGCGAATCAATGGGCGGGTCTGCGCTTCGACCATCTCGACGTGCCGCAGGGCGCGACCATCACCTCCGCATATCTCGAACTGCGCGTGTGGCCCATATACGACGATGCGGGCATGTATATCTACGCGCAAGCCGAGGATAACCCCTCGGATTTCAGCGCCGATCTGGTCCCCTCCCGGCCGCGCACCGCTGGCTCCGTCCTCTGGGCGCAGCGAGGGTTGGGGGGCGGCTGGGTCCAAACCCCCGATCTGTCGGCACCGATCCAGGAGGTGGTCGACCGCCAGGGTTGGACCCGGGGCAACGCCCTCGCGATCCTGCTCAGAGGGGCGGCCGCCGATCGGCTCGTCTTCGACCAATGGGAGGCGGACCAGGGGGCTTCTGCGGCTCGCCTTAATCTGACATACGACGCGCCCCAGCCGAACGCGCCGCCCATCGTTCTCGCCGGCGTCGATCAAGCGGCCGGACTGCCCACGGATGGCTCTCCGCTGTCCATCGAGCTCAACGGCGAGGTGAGCGACGACGGCCTGCCCGACCCCCCAGGGGCGGTCACAGTCGCTTGGAGCCATGTTGCGGGCCCCGCTGGCCTTGCCTTCGAAGACGCTGGAAAGGTGGTGACCACCATCCGAATCACCAGCCCAGGCACGTACACGCTGCGCCTCACGGCCGACGACGGAGAGGCCCAGGGCACCGACGAACTCGTCATCCGGGTCACCGAACCGAACCAACCTCCCGTGGCGTCGGACGACCTCTTCCACGCCCGGCAGGACGAGTTGCTCGGCGCCAAACCGCCAGGAGTGCTGGCCAACGACTCGGATCCTGAGGGCGGTGTCCTAGGCGCGCTGCTGCGCTCCAGCACCATCCACGGCTCAGTCACCCTTATGGCGGACGGCTCCTTCCACTATATGCCCGGTGAGGGCTTTGTCGGCGAGGATGTGTTCACCTATGCAGCAACCGACGGGGAGGCCGACAGCGCCGCCGCGACGGTCACCATCGTCGTGGAGAGGGCGAATGCGCCCCCCATGGCCGTGGAGGATCATTATGCAGTCGACGAGGACCAGCGGCTGGTCGTAACCGCCGACGTCGGTCTGCTCAGCAATGACAGCGACGCGGACGGCGACGACCTGCGCGCCGTCCTGGAGGGCGCCCCGCCCGGCGGCACCTTCTCCCTTGGCGATGATGGGTCCTTCACCTACACCCCGCCGGAGGACTCCAATGGCGCATTCAGCTTCTCCTACCGGGCAGACGACGGCCGCAGCCGCAGCCATGCCGTCCCTGTGCGCATCACAGTATGCCCCGTCAACGACCCGCCAGAAGCGTCCAGCGACGAATACAGCATGCTGTGGGGCGAGACCCTCGAGGCGCCCGCCCCCGGTGTGCTCGCCAACGACGTCGATAGCGACGGCGACGCCCTGAGCGCCTCCCTGGCCGATCCCCCCTCTCAGGGCAGCCTTGACCTGGCGACCGACGGGTCATTCGAGTTCACGCCGCCGGCCGAATTCTCGGGGGTGGTGCAATTCACCTATCGGGCGAAGGATGGCCTCGCCGAGAGCAGCCTCTCCACCGTCAGCATCGACGTGGTGGCTGGGAACCGCGATCCCGAGGCGGAGCCGGATTCCGGTTCCACACAGGAGGACACCGCACTCGTGATCGACGTGCTGACCAACGACAGCGACCCCGATGGGGACACGCTGCGGGTCGCTTCAGGGACTGCGCCTGCGCACGGCTCCATCAGCCTGCCGGGCGCGGGCCTGATTGGCTACATGCCGGATCAGGATTTCTTCGGGATCGATCGATTCAGTTACACAGTGCTGGATGACCAGGGCGCCAGGGACGAGGCCCAGGTCGTGATTGAGGTGGTGGCGGTGAACGACCCGCCGCAGGCCGTCGACGATGCGACCACAACGCGACAGGATACTCCCGTGATCATCCCGGTCTTGAATAACGATACGGATGTCGAGGGGCAGAACATGGGCGTCATCGCGATCTCCAGTCCGGCGCACGGAGGCGCCGAGGTCGAAGGGGCGGAGCGAGTCATCTACACGCCCGAAGATGGGTTCGCCGGGATGGATGAGTTCATCTACACCGTGCGCGACGGCGAGGGCGCAGAGGCGCAAGCTGTGGTCTCGGTCACGGTGGAGGCGAACTGCGCCGAGAGCCTGACAGTCAAGCACCTGACCAATCTGACCGCGAACTACGCGGTCGATCTCACAGGGCGTGAATACCTCACGGCGCGGCTGCTGGAGCGCGGTAACCCGGATGTCTCCCCCGTCGAGATCGGCGTTCCGGAATACACCGGCAGCAATTACAGCGGGCGCTACGTGTTCGAGTTCATTGACGGGGAGATGCTCGTCGACGAGGGCGGCCGCTTCATGACTACCGCGGTGGGAAGTGGCTGGCGCGTCCCGCTCTCGGGAGTCGAGGGCTGTCATTCCGCTGTCATGTATGTGACGGTGATGCACAATCGGTCGACGGTCTCGCGCTTCGATATCCAGGCAGGCGACCTGCATGCCGACCTCACCGACAGCGGCTACGGCCGCCACTCCTACGCCATCCTCCTCACCTTCAGCCGGAATCTCGACATCATCATGGCGCCGCGGAGGAGCTCGACGGATTCGTTTTACCAGCTCGGAGCGGTGGTCCTCGAGCCGTAGGCGAGGCCGAGCCTGGAAGGAGAGATTCCATATGAGCCGGCTATGGCCCACATTCCGACCCCCTCGACGATAGGGGCGCACAACGTCCTCCCGACCGGTCGGATGCCCTATGCGGAACTCCGAGGGGTATTTGGGCTCTGAATCCTGCGACCCCGATCGCCAGAGGCGCCCCCATTCGCCTGCCCTGGACTTCATTTGCCCCTCAACATGCACAGCACAAAGCTGGCAAGGCATCAGCAATTCCACGCCTGTGTACGCCTGCTCATTGAATGGGGCGCCATGACCGTAACGTTTTACGTGCCAAACCGTTTCAATAAGCAGCCAAGCGCAAGCCAGCGGGGATAGCAGGATGGCGCGGCCAGGCCGCAAGCAGTCCGGCGGCCCGCGCGTTCGCATGTCAATCATTTGTGGAGGCGATGAAGCCCGGGCCCAGAATGGTCGCTCGCCGGGGGAAGTGAGGGCGGGGCTTGGATTGAGCCAGTAGCGAAACCGGCCACAGAAGTGGCCGGTATTCTATTGTGGCCGAGGGAAGGGCTAGCGCAAAGGAGGTGGCGCCAAGAGATCTTCGATAAGCATTAAATGCTGGCGGCTCGATTGAGAATCACCTGGCAATCCTGTTGCCATTCTGAAAGGGGAAAGAGGCGATGAAGACGATTCTGCACGTCGGCATGATAATGGCCTTCCTATTGGCGCTGATGCCAGCCGCCGCCTCCGCGCATACCGAGGGCGATCCATTCTCGACCGACCTACTGGCCGGGCAGGACAAGGACGTCGGCGATGTGCTCGTATGGAACGACGAGACAAATCTTTACGTCAAGTATGCCGTCACCGAATCCAACTGGTGCCTGACCGAGACCCATTTGGGCGTGGCTGGCTCGCTCGAGGGCATTCCGCAGACGAAGAAGGGGAACCCCATTCCCGGTCAATTTGAGTTCAGCGGGTACCACGCCTGCGAGACGGAAGTTCAATACACAATCCCGTTGGATGGGCTGCCGGATGACCTCTACATCGCTGCGCACGCGGTCGTCAAGAAGTATCGCAGCGAGAGCGGCTGCATCTACAGCGGCGCGGAGACGCAATGGTACGATCCGGACGCGAGCGTCTGGTCTCCCGCGGTTCCGACGTGGGTTCATCCCTCCTGGCCAACCGTGGCCGGGGCCACTTGGATCTGGCGGACCGGCCAGACGGATCCGGTTGATGAATACGATACTGTGCCGGATGGCGGCTGGGAATTTCGACAGATGTACGATCTACCAGCGACATCCTTCAATATCAACGCGAGCCTGTATGTCACTGCTGATAATTCCTACAGCGCGGCGGTGAACGGCAGCTTCGTCGGCCAGGACGGCTCGATGGATAAGGACGGCCCAGACGCGCATTCCTGGAGTTCTGTGGAAAGCTATGATATCTCAAGCCTGCTGGGCCCTGGAGCCAATACCTTGACCATACATGCTTTGAACTACTTCCGCTCTGGAAGCTATACGAGCAACCCGGCGGGACTGGTTTTCAAGGTCTGCGGCTGCTACGACTACTTCAAGAAGGCGGAGACCGCCTGGGCAGACGGTCTGGAGTTCCCAGGGAAGAACTGGGCGACCTACTTCACCTACACAGTGCAATCGCCGCCCAGCTGACCTGGTGCCGTCCCTGACAGGGGGCTTGAACGAGGTCCGGATTGCCGACGCCGTAACTTGGGCGGGGCCTCTTCGTTTGAGCCCCCGCCCAATCCTTTCTTCCCCCATCTACAATCTCTGACCCTGCCTGCACAAAGCATCTTCTTGGCTGGCGGAGCCCTCCGGCGGCTGACCGGGCAAACTGTCGGTCGCTGGCATTCGTGCGCCGCCTCACCCAGGCTCTGCCTGCGGATGGAATTGGGCATCGCTCCCACCGGGCGCCGCTCACAGGACACTCGCTCATCGACGCCCCATTTGCCTTTCTCCCGCCCGGGATGTATCCTAGCCCTTCGTGCTTCGGGAGGTAGACACGTGGACAAGAAAACCATCAACGAGAAACAGGGCAAATACATGTGGCCCAGCTACTTGACATACTACAAAGAGCCACTCCCCTTCGCCCGCGGGGAAGGCATGCATCTGTATGACGTGGCAGGCACCGAGTATCTGGACTTCTTCGGCGGCATCCTGACGGTCAGCGTGGGTCACTGCCACCCCAAGGTCACCGAGGCCATCCAGCGCCAGGCGGAGACCCTGGTGCACACTTCGACTTTGTACCCGAATGAGGTCACCGTGCGTCTTGCGGAGAAAATGGCCGAAATCACGCCGGGCGGCCTGCAGAAATCCTATTTTCTGAACAGCGGAACCGAAGCCGACGAGGCCGCGGTCATGCTCGCCAAGCAGGCCACCGGGGCGCAGGAGATCATCGCCCTGCGGCATGGCTACAGCGGACGATCCGCGCTTGCCATGACGCTCACGGGCATCAGCGGCTGGCGGATCGGCGGCACCCACGTAGCTGGCGTCAAGCACGCTATGGCGCCATATTGCTACCGCTGCCCCATGAAGCTCACCTACCCCGGATGCGGCGTCGCCTGCGCCCAAGACATCGAGGAACTGATCAAAACCACGACCTCAGGGCAGGTCGCCGGCTTCCTGGCGGAGCCGATCTTAGGCGTGGGCGGATTCATCACCCCTCCGGACGAGTATTTTGAAATCGCTGTGGATATCGTGCACAAGTATGGTGGGCTGTTCATCTGCGATGAGGTGCAGACCGGATTCGGACGCACGGGGAAGTACTGGTTCGGGATCGAGCACTACGGCGTGGAGCCAGATATCCTCACCACGGCGAAGGGCATCGCCAACGGGTCACCGCTGTCCGTGACCATCGCCAAGCCGGAGATCGCCGATCAGGTCTCGGGCCTGACCATATCCACCTTCGGCGGCAACCCCGTCTCCTGTGCTGCGGCGCTGGCGACAATCGAGGTCATGGAAACGCAGTTCTCGCCGGCCCATGTGGAAGAGGTGGGAGATCACATGCGGCGGGGGCTCGACGCGCTGGCTGAGAAGTATCCGCTCATCGGGGACGTGCGCGGGAAAGGACTGATGCAGGGCATCGAGATGGTGACGGACCGGGAGACGAAAGAGCCGGCCAAGGAGGCGGTGAACTTGCTCTTCGAGGCCACCCGGCGCCGGGGCCTGATCATCGGCAAGGGCGGGCTCTACGGCAACGTGCTGCGGGTCGCCCCGCCCCTAGCCGCGTCCAAAGATGACGTCGACCAGGCGCTGGAAATTCTGGATCACGCCTTTGGCGAGGTGCATGAGGCGGTCTCCATGTAGGCCGGGCTTGCCACCCGGCAACCTGCCAATGGGCATACCGCATGGCGGCCGGCAAAGCCGCCCTACACAATGCGGAAGTGCGCGCCATTTGGGCCGGGCTTGCTGCCCCGCATCCTGTCAATGGGCATATCGAATGGCGGCTAGCCAAGCCGCCCTACACAATGCGGAAGTGCGCGCCATTTGGGCCGGGCTTGCTGCCCCGCATCCTGCCAATGGGCATATCGAGTGGCGGCCGGCAAGACCGCCCCACAATTGGCACTCAATCACTGATCCCTAACCCCCAGTCCAATGCTCACAGCTCACTGATCACTCGCCCCTACTCATTGCTCCCAGCCCTTTCCGAGTCGCAAAACGGTTGTTGACATCCCCCGGTAGCCTATGCTATCTTATAGACCCGATCTTCCAGAACCATGCCGGAGGGAGCGGGGCAAAGAGGGACGTCGACGCCGGAGACAAGCCTTAAGGAGGCGACCGGCGCGGTTCATATCTATCAACAATTGATCGAACCTTCTGGGTGGAGGCGAGGAACCACGGGAGCCAGCATGGTCGCTAGCCTACTCCAAGCGGTAGGCGGAGCCCGTGGGGAGCCAACAGCGAAACCGGCCACATGCATTGGCCGGTTTGCTTGCTTAACTGAGGGGAGAAGATGCGAGGACAGCGCAGAGGCCCTGCTGAAATAACCTGAGCGAATCAGTTTGCCGCCACTTATGAGCCAAGCACAACCCGATTACAGGGGGATAGACGATCGAGCGATCGGACTAGCGGAGGTCCTTCAGGCGTTCACAAATTGAATATCCCATAGGGACCATGTTGATGTGGAGGCGCTGATCTGTACGCCATGCAAATGGTCGCTGAGCTGTTTCATAGTCAGCTCAAGCGTACAGGGAGCCAGTAGCGAAACCGGCCACGATGGGCCGGTTTCGCTCGTTTATGGGATGGGCAGGAAGGATCACCTCAGACACACACCGATTTCGGATCGGCGGCCCCGAATCAGGTGCCGCCACAAGCAAGGAGACATAATCGGTCATCGAAATGCCACACGAACCAGTCAGGGGGTATCCATGTGTGATTTCACAGTCATCCAGAGTACGGTTGCCACTGAATCGCGGCGAGGCTGCAGTTGGTCACGGAACCACCGGGGGGTCCTCCTTCGTGCCGCGATGATTCTCGGTCAACTCACCGCGCTTGGGCTGGCCGCGCACCAGACCGCCTTCCTGGCCACCAGCGGGCCGATTACAGTCGTCGATGATGGCGGTCCGGATGATGAGCCAGGGCAGAAGGACCTCAATCAGATGACGGTCGATTTCGACTCCCTTCCGACGAGCATCGATGTGTCATGGAATTGGGACGAAATCGGCTGGAGCGGGAGCAATACCGGAGACGCCTGCAGCCTGTTTGACACAGACGATAACGGGTTTGCGGATTATTCTCTTTGTGTGGTGGTCGCTGGCACGCCCGCGACCTACAGTTCGACGCGCCTTTACTCTTGCGGCGATGATAAAGCCGATCGTTGCTCCCAACCTGTGGCGCTAATTCCGACCTTCGAATCATCATGCTATGCAGAGGTCGTCACCGGCTCAGATCCCTTCAGCGGCGACCCCGACCACCAGAAGACGGAAGGAACCCCAGGCGCCGACGATGACACAGTCGCGACGTGCACGATCGAGATATCCGACTTTGGCAGCATCAATGCGTTTTTGCTGAATGTGTGCTCTTATCCCTCACAAGAGCCCAACTCCGATCCCTCCGATTGCGTCGTGGTCCCTCAAAGCGGCTTCCTGACGATCGTCAAGGACGCGGGCGACGACGTATCGACCGATTTCACCTTTGATCTAGGCTCAGGCCAAGCGTCCAATGACGCCCGGACGAGCTTCACCGTCACCGGCAGCGGTTCTATCGATTTGATTTCATTTCTCGCCGGGACATACGATCTATCAGAGGTCGTGCCCTTAGATTGGGATCTCGACGGCGCTGAATGCCGCCTCCCCGATGGAACACTGACCGGCAATTGGAGCGACAGCACCGTCGCTGGCTTCAGCATTGAGATCGGCCGCGAGACCACCTGCTCCTTTATGGATTCCCTCAAGCCGATCCAGCTCACACTTGAGAAGACCGTGATCACCGACGATGGCGGCACTGCCACTCAGTCCGACTTCCGGGCCTACATCGACGGATCCCCATACGATTGGGACGTGGCCCAGACGCTTTCGGAGGGAACCTATACGCTCTCGGAGAGCACCCTCTTTGGGTATGCAGCAAGCGATTGGACATGCGTCGATTTAGAAGGCAGCCCGTTTCCGGTCACAGGCGGGGACCAAGTCTCCTTGTCGCCAGGCGGCAACGTCACCTGCACCATCACCAACGATGACGTCGCCCCCTCCATCACCCTGATCAAAGTGGCGATCAATGACAACGGCGGAACCGCAGGGCCCAACGGTTTCGGGCTCACCATCGGCGGGACAGCCGTCAATTCCGGCCAGTCCCTGGCCGTGGACGCCAACACCCCCTATGCCCTAGACGAAGCCGGCCTCACCGGCTACGGCTTCGTCTCCATCGGGCAGGCTGCCGGCGACTCCGCCAAGTGCCCCGACGCACTCGGCGACGAGGTCACCCTCGGTGAGGGCGAGCACATCACCTGCACTATCAAGAATGACGACATCCAGCCGCAGCTCATAGTCATCAAGCATGTGATCAATAACGACCGAGGTGAGGCATCAGCCTCCGACTTCACGATCATCGTCGATGGTTCGAGCCCCTCCCCGGCGACGTTCCCCGGAGAAGAAGCTCCAGGTACGGTTGTCTCTCTGAACGCGGGCAGCTTTGGCCTTGATGAGACGGGCCCCGATAGTTATGGTGCCTCATACTCCGCCGACTGCTCCGGCGAGATCAGCATCGGCGACACCAAAACCTGCACCATCACCAACGATGACTTGACCCCCATCTGCCCCGAGATCGTGCCCATCGATCTGTTCTATGTGCTCGATATCAGCGGCAGCATGCGTTATCCCTTCACAGGCGATAGCGGAGAAGTGAGCAAACTGCAGGCCGCCAAGGACGCCATCACCTTCTTGAACGGCCAGCTCGGCCCGCTGGACAGCGACAGCCGGGTGGGCTTGATCACCTTCCGCGGCGACGGCTCGCTGCCCATCTCATACATCGATGTGGAGGTGGACAGCCCGCTGACCACAGACCTGAGCGCGGTGGAAGCCATCGTGGACGGGCTGGCCGCCGACGGCAGCACACCCACCTCCCACGCCATTAACTTAGCCCGCCAGGAGATGCTGGCGACGCTGGCTTCCGGCCACCTGCCCGTTGTCTTCCTCATCTCGGATGGGGTTCCCACGGTCGACCAGGATCTGCACGGCTTCTTGGACGCGGACGTTGAGATCGTTCCCATCAAGGTGGATGGCAGTTGGCGAAGCGTCGACGACGTGCGAAACGACGGCGTGTTCTACAGCTCCTACGGCGAATACTCCGGCGAGACGCTCGCCGACGTGATGGTCGCCGCTCAGGACTTCATGGCGGCCATCCCCAACGCGCAGATCTACACCATCGCCGTCGAAGGCCATTTCTTCAACGCCCGGATCCTGGAGTACGTGGCGCATGTCGGCAACGGCGATACGTTCTTCGCGGACCAGTACGCCGAGATGCAGACCGGACTGGTGAACGCCATCAACCAATCCGCCTGCATCCTGGATATCCAGAAGACTGGCGACGAGGTCGTGGCAGTGGGTGACGAGATCCACTACCAGATCAAGGTCACCAACCGCGGCGCCATCGAGCTGACCGGAGTCACGCTTTCCGACATCACCCTGGGCCTCAGCAATATGCCGGTGGGCGACGGCTCGCTCGATCCGGGCCAAAGCGTGACGGTCACCGCCACGTACGGGCCCACTACCTCCGGCGACGTTCCCTACGTCGAGAATACCGCCACCGCCGACAGCAACGAGACGCCTGAGGTGTTCGACACCTGGACCACTCTGGTCATCGAGCCGAACCCGGGCATCGACTTGGAGAAGAACGTCTCCACCGATGGCGGCGTGAGCTGGATCGACGCGGACTTCGGGCCCGGGCCCACGGTCAACGCGGGCACGCCGCTCTACTTCCGTCTCCAGGTGCGCAACACGGGCAACGTGCCGCTCTCCAACCTGGCACTCGAGGACACCGACTTCGACGCCCAGATCGCCAGTCAGTGCTCCCTCCCGGCCACGCTGACCGAGGGCGAGGCCTTCGCATGCATCATCGGGCCGATCCCAGCCGTGACGGGGCAGCACCAAAACAACGCCACCGCGTCGGGAGACTACCATGGACTTACAGAGAGCGACTTCGACCGGGTGAACTACAAGGGCGTCCAGCCGAAGATCGACGTCGAGAAGTACGTCACCGTCGATCACGGCGAGACCTGGCTGGATGCGGACTTCCCCACCGGCCCCTCGGTGCCGGAGGGGAGCCTGGTCTGGTTCCGCTTCACCATCACCAACAACGCGCCCGCCACGCTCGATAACATCAGCCTGAGCGACAGCGACTTCGACGCCGAGATCGCGGAGCAATGCACGATCCCCAGCTCGCTCGCCCCCGGTGAGACCTTCGACGACTGCGTAATCGGGCCGCTGCTGGCGCAGAGCGGCCAGCATGAAAACACGGCCACCGCTTCCGGCGAGCACGGCGCCACCAACCACACTGACAGCGACGACGCGCACTACTTCGGCGAGCCACTCGTGTGCGAGCCCGGAAACCTGTACATCAAGAGCATCTGGCCCGCGCTGGTGGAGATCGATCCGCTCACGCTGCGGCTCAAGGACGAGGACAGCTTCTGGCCCATTAACAAAGCCACCGCCAATCCCTACGGTGACTACGCCTGGGGTTTGAGCGGGGTCGGCTCCGCTTCGGATCCCCACCTGTACTTCTCGCTCTCCTCCACCCGCTATCCGGACTCGAGCGCCCAGTGCGGGGTCTACGCCATGGATCTGAGCACCGGCTACGCCTCTCAGGTGCAGAGCGTCGGCTATCTGTCGCCGGGACTCGCCCAGTTCGGGGAGCAATTCTACACGGTGAGCGGCGCCACCATCCACTTCCAGGGTGGCGGCAGCGTCGGCCTGCCTGAGACCATCGGCGGGATCGATCTGGTCTCGAGAGAAGGCGAGTTGTTCCTGCTCGCCATCAGCGGCGTGCCCGGGCACCAGCAGGTTTGGCGGGTCCCGCTCGATGAGAGCACCGGGGCCTTCGAGGGCGGCTACAGCCACCTGCTCTCGATCAACGCCGCCAGCTCGCCTGCTCTGTACTCCTACAGCTATACGGGCATCGCCCATGGGTACATTCCTACAGACGGCGGCGCGCGCGAGGTGATCTTCGTCAGCAAGGACGACGGCAGCATCGAGCCTTGGGATCTGGTGGCGATCATCGACTACCAGACCGGGAACGCGATCCGCGTGGTTCGGTCCCCGGACTCGGGTCGCATCCTTAAACACCCCATCACCTGGCCGAATGGTGTCACCTCTGGCTACCTGAACTGGGCCAATCCACAGGGTCTCGAGTGGATCGGCGGGCGGTTGTTCCTAGTCAGCCTGAACTACTGGAACAAGGGGCCCAAGCTCCCGCCCTGCATGCCCGCCATCGAAGTGACCAAGGAAGCCCCTGGGGAAGCGGTCGTTGGTGAAGCGATCAGCTATGCGTTCTCCGTGGACAATCCCGGCGACACGCCGCTCTTTGACATCCATGTGATCGACAGCGAACTCGGAGACCTCACCAGCTTGTTCGAAGAGGCCAACGGTGGCTGGGACGAATTGCCCGTCGGCGGTGGCCCGGTGAACTTCACGTTGGACTACACGGTCCAGGAGACGGATACAGATCCCTTGGTGAACCAAGTTACTGCGAGTGCGAGCTACCAGGGGGTGAGGACGGAGGGCATCGCCAGCCACTCGCTAGATCTGGTCCCGCCGATATCCATCGAAAAGTCGGGGCCCGACCTGGCTGTGATCCGGGACACCGTTGAATACGATATGACGGTGACCAACCGGGGCTACCTGCCTCTGGAGGGCGGGACGGTTACCGATCCGAGCATCGGCTTCAGCGCGGCGGTCAGTGACCTGATGTTTGAGAATCACCTCTTCTCTGGAACACAGGATCCTGCCTGGTCGCCGATCGGGGCGACCGGAACCTGGTCCATCGTCGAGGTCGAGAACGGCAACTTCATCGGCCGGCACACGACCGTGGATCCCTCGACCTTCCCGGACGCGATTTACGTCTCGAGCGGCGGCGGATGGACCAACTACTCCGCCGCATTGGATTTGCGCCTGGACACCTCCAATCGCTTCCCCGGTGGAGCGCGGGCCCGTGCGAATATCAGCACGGGCGCGGGGTACTCGGTGTGGATCTATCCCGTCGACGGGAAGATCCGTCTGTGGAAGTCAACGGATTGGCAGATCTCCCCGGCAGGCCGGACCGAATTGGCCGCTGTGGACCAGAGCGTCGCTCCCGGCTGGCATCACCTGCGATTGGACCTGGAAGGTGATCAGATCCGGGTGTACTGGGACGGCGCCCGGCTCATATCCACGACGGACAGCACCTATAGCGCTGGCACCTTTGCCCTGGAGCCCGGTCGGGCTGAGAATCTTGCCGGCGTCCGGTTCGATTACGACAACCTGGTCGTCCAGACTCTGCCTGCGTTGCTCGCCCCGGACCAGAGCGCTGAATATCACGTCAACGCAACCGTCCCGGAGGACAGCCCGGATCCGCTGGTGAACGTGGCAACAGCGACGGGGATGCACGGCTCGACACTGGCCGAAGACAGCGATGATCACGTGATCGATATCGTAGAACCTACGACATGTGACACGTCGCTATCCATCACGCAAATCAGCAGCGCGGCCTCAAACGTCGACGTGGAGTTCGATGGGCAGAAGTATTACACGGCCCACTCCGGGTTGAGAAGCAACGACTCGGCATCCCCCGTTGTGATCGGGGATCCCATCTATATTGGCGGGAACTACAGCACCACGGTACCCTTCGATTTCCTGGATGAGGGCGTCCAGGTCGACGAGGGCGGCCGGTTCCTGTATTCCTATCTGGGCGACAGATGGCGTCTCCCGCTGAGCAGCGACGCGAGCTGCCGCACCGTCTCGGTGTACGTAGCTGTGCTGCATACCGGCTACTACTCGCAGTACTCGAGCTTCGACATCAGCGTGGGAGATCTGACGCAGGGCTTGGAGGTCAGGACATACCGCAGTTCCCGCTACTCATATGAGATCACGGTCACCTTCAGCGGAGACATCGAACTCGAGATGGCCCCGACGCGCTCCACCTCCAGCTCCTACTTCCTGCTGGGCGGGGCGGTCGTTGATCCAGGTGGCCTGCCCATCAATCAATCCCCGGCGGGAGATCCAGAAGCCTACAGCGTGGATGAGGACGGGATGCTGGAGGTTCCTGCGCCTGGCGTGCTGGCCAATGACAATGACGCGGACGAAGATCCCCTGACCGCGACCCTGGATACAGGTCCCGCAAACGGCGTCCTCGGCTTGAACCCCGACGGGTCGTTCAGCTACGAGCCCGTGGCGGATTTTGAGGGTGAGGACAGCTTTACCTATCGAGCACACGATGGCTTCAGTTACAGCCATCCTGTTACTGTCACCATCACCGTGAACCCCCTCAATGATGCACCCCTTGCCCATGACGATGCCTACAGCACCGATGAGGATATGGCGCTGGAGGTCGGGCCCCCAGGCATTCTGGTGAACGACGAGGACCTCGACGGCGACTCCCTGTCGGCGATCCTGGGCACGGGGCCGACACATGGTACCTTGGCGCTGAACGCCAATGGAACCTTCACGTATACGGCCGCTGAGGAGTTCAGCGGAGTCGACACCTTCCAATACCTGGCCAATGACGGAACGGTGGATAGCAATCTGGCGACGGTGACCATCGCCGTCCAGCCCGTGGACGATCCACCGTCCGCCCAGGACGACTCTTATACCATCTTCGAGGATGAGATCCTGTCCGCTGCTGCTCCCGGCGTGCTCGTGAACGATGACGACCCGGAGGGCGGCACGCTCTCCGCCAACCCGGTTAGCACGCCGGCGCACGGGACCCTGAGCATGTTCAGCAACGGATCCTTCACCTATGTGCCGGATCCCGACTTTTCCGGCATGGATCGCTTCACCTACCTGGTAAACGATGGAGTGTCGGATAGCAACGTGGCGACGGTGGATATCAAGGTCAATCCGGTCAACGACCTGCCACTGGCGGCCGACGACAGCTACGAAATGCCCTGGGAGACCACCCTGGAGGTCGGCGCCCCGGGCGTCCTGGGGAACGACAGCGATGTCGAGACCAGCGTTCTGACGGCTGTCCTGGTGGACGATGCCGCATCCGGAAAGCTCACCCTGAACTCAGATGGGTCCTTCAGCTATGGGGCGGCGCCCGGGTTCTCGGGGGAGGACGGATTCACCTACAAGGCGCGCGACGGTTCCGACGGCAGCAATCTGGCGACCGTGACCATCGTGGTCAGCGCGGTCAACCGGCCGCCGGATGCCGCTGACGATGCCGCGAGCACAGACGAGGATCACCAGGTGATCATCGACGTGCTGGGCAACGACTCAGACTTGGACGGCGACAGCCTGAGCGTGTCCTCGAGTACCTCACCCGGTCACGGCGATCTTGCCCTCAATGGTGACGGCGCCATTGCTTACACCCCCGGCCCAGACTACTACGGAGCCGACGGCTTTGAATACACGGTCTCCGACGGGCAGGGCGGCGAGGACAGTGCGCACGTCAGCATCACCGTGAATCCCATAAATGACCCGCCGTCCGCTGGCGACGATGCGGCCAGCACCAACGAAGGAGAGGCCGTCACGATCGATTTGCTGGCAAACGACAGCGATGTCGACGGAGACCCGCTGGACATCCAGAGCATCGACATCCCCTCCAATGGCAGCCTGTCAAACCATGGCGATGGCACGATCACTTACACACCGGATGACGCCTTCGTGGGTGATGAGATCTTCGGCTATGTGGCAACGGATGGCCACGGCAGCTCGGACAGCGCGACGGTCACCGTCACCGTGGCGCCAGCCTGCGAGACCAGCATCACAATCGATTATCTCGCAAGCGTCTCGTCTGGCTATGTGATTGAACTCGATGGCCGAGAATACTACACCGCCCGGCACGAAGTGCGCGGAAACGAGGGCGCCTCGCCGCTCGTTCTGGGTGACTTCGCCTACACCGGAGTAGGCTACGACGGGCGCTATGCGCTCGAGTTCCAGGAGAATGGTGTGCCGGTGGACGACGGGGGGCGGTATATGCTCACTTCACCCGGCAACCAATGGAGCATCCCGCTGACGGGCATGAGCGCCTGCCGGACAGTCACCTTCTATATCGTGGTCATGCACACCGATTTCCGGGCGCAAGGTTCCCGGTATGAGATCCACGCCGGCGACGCCAGCGAGACGCTGGAGGTGATAACATCGACCTCCGCCCGGCGCATATACGCGGTCGACGTCACCTTTGCCGGAGAGGTGGACGTGGAGATGCAGGCAACCTACAGCTCGACGACCGATAAGGCATTCTTCGAACTCGGGGCAGGGGTTGTTGAGGCCGAATAGCCGAGGGAAAAGACGGCAGCCATTCCGGGGCGGCCGACCCCGGATGGCCATTGGCCCCCTCATTGTGCTCTCGGAGAATCGCATTGGGCCTCAGGCAAACAAAGGGAATCCGACGAACGCTTTGCGCGACTTGAGCATGCATCACAAGTCAGAGTCGCCCTCAAAGAGCCCCAAGCTCTGTAGTCAAACACCGAAGTGCGTTCACGGGGTAGACGGGATATGCCTATCCCTGTCCTACTCTCCCTCAAGTGAAACGAATCGCACACGAATCCGTTATCCATATAGTACTCCGGCGCCATATGGTTCGGCTCTTTGACGGGGTAGACTCGATTGGGTTATGAGATTTGGGCAACACCAGGACCGGATGATAGTCCACGGGGTTTAGAGCGAGGATACCAGTTCGAGCTCGCGATTGAAGGCCTTGTGCGGAAAGCATACGATCATCAAGCCCCGACGTCGAAGGGAAGACCGTTTAGGAGCTAGTCCGACTTTGGTGGTATCAGGGCACTGAGCTGGGGTGTCCGGAAAAACAGTTTTCTCTGACGTGATTGTGCGTGGAGGCGACGATCCGCTGACTTGATATGGTCGCTGGCTTGCGATTGAGCGAGCCGAGGCTGCGGGGAGCCAGTAGCGAAACCGGCCACAAGATGGCCGGTTTGTGTCTATTTGCGATCAAACGGAGCCATGGGTGCGGGGGTAGAAGTGATGCCGGTAGGTCCGTTTCGCCAACAACCCGGGGTTCGTCTCCCAGCCAATCGATTGTTCAATACACTGGCAATTGACCGAACCATTCTCCCGTGTGCGCCCTTGAGGCCGCTTGGACGAGCGCTCGGATCGGGCGGCGGCCGGCAGGTTTCTTTGTTTCGGCTGGAAGGGTGCGTGGCCGGCCGCCGATCTCTGTTTGCGCTCAACTCCAAAATAGACCGCATCCTCTCGGATGCTCCGTATTCCAATTCCTCGTCGGACCGCTGCGCTTCGCAGGTGAGTGGACTGGATCCAAGGCGGGGGACTGATGAGGAATCGCAATTCCCCTCACCACTTTCTCAGAGCGCCAAGAGTGGACTTCACTGGCAATATGATGTGAGGGCCAACGACAGGGGGATGGACCAGGCGGGTACTGGGATTCGCAGGTTTCGGCAAGCAGCTTCTGGTCCATCCCGGAAGGGAATGGGCGCCTAGCCACAAAGAGCGATCAAGAGACCCGCCCATCCAATCCGGGCGGAGCGATCGCGACATATTCCTGCCCTATGCCGACAGCGATGGGTATGTCGGAATGGCGGAGCGCGCCTGGGAATGGTGGGGTATTGAGCACGTCCTTCGTTCGATCGACCGATATCTCTCGATGCTGAAACCGAGATGACGCGACACTACAAGATGGCCTCGAATGAACCGGAGAAGGTCGCCCAAAGAAGCCAGCCGCTTGGGGCGGATGAGATCCATATCTGGATTGTTTCCTCGGGCGAAACCGCTTCCAATTTGCCCTCGCTCACCAGATACTTGTCCCACACCGAAATCGAACGGGCGAATCGCTATCACCATCAATCCGACCGGATCCGATTTGTCCTCCGGCGAGGTATGCTCCGTATCCTTCTGGGGGCCTATCTTCATCTCGACCCTTTCCTGCTGCGGTTCACCTACAATGAGTATGGCAAACCAGCTCTGGCAAATCAACGACCCCAAGATCAAATCATCTTCAGTCTATCGCACTCCCCAGGAATCGTGATGTATGCATTCATGAGACGCGGGGCAGTAGGAATCGACGTGGAGGGAATCCGCTTCTTTCCCGGTTATCGGGATCTCATGGCGCGCTACTTCTCCGCTGAGGCCTATTCTTCGCTGGCCGCCGTTCCTGCGAATGAAGCGCTGGAATGCTTCTATCGATACTGGACGCGGATGGAAGCAGTAGCGAAAGCTTCCGGAATGGGGCTGTCTCGTTTCCAGCGGGGGACTTGGCCCGCCCCCGAACCGGCACAGATGCCCTTCAACAGGTCTCAGGACTTCGACGCACGAGAGGCCGGGCGGTGGACGATCGTTGAGATCCGGCCGCTTCCAGGCTACGTTGCGGCAGTTGCTTCTTCAGAGAGCGGATCTCAAGCGCGTAGCTATCATCTGACGGGTTCGGAGAATGGTTTCACTTTGGAGCGGATAGGGGATCTAGCCGGAAGTGCAGGTTGAGGATGGGAGGAGACCGTTGAGTCCAGCACCGCCGACGAATGAGCATAGAAAAGTGCTGCGGGATTTCAACGCCACTGCGAAGGGCTACGATTTGGATACCCCCCTCCATCAGCTTTTTGAAGCCCAGGCCCTCCAAACGCCGGACCGCACAGCGTTGGTCTACGAGGGATGCAACCTCTCCTATTCTCAGTTGAATCAGCGCGCGAACCAATTGGCGAGCTACCTTGGTGAACTCGGTGTCGGATTGGAATCACGGGTCGGCGTGTTCATGCACAGATCGCTCGAGATGGTGATCTCACTTTACGCGATCCTCAAGGCCGGCGGCGCATACGTTCCATTGGATCCGGAATATCCTCAGGAGCGATTGAAGTTCATGCTTGAGGATGCGGAGGTCCGCGTCATGCTCACGCAGGCGGAACTCTCGTCCGAGCTTCCGGCCGACGACCTTACGCTGGTGGAGGTCGATTCGGAGTGGGGGAGGATTGCGCAGTCCAGCGCTAATAACCCCATCCCGTACGTGGGACCGGAGAACCTCGCATACATCATATTCACGTCAGGAACGACGGGCCGGCCGAAGGGGGTGATGAATACGCATCGGGGCATATGCAACCGATTGATCTGGATGCAGGACACCTATCGCCTCGACGAGAGCGATCACATCCTTCAGAAGACACCGTTCTCTTTTGATGTCTCGGTGTGGGAGTTCTTCTGGCCTCTGTTGTACGGCGCCCGGCTGTTCGTCGCGAAGCCCGGTGGGCACAAGGACAGCACCTATCTGGTAGACGCCATAAACGCTCACGGGATAACAACCATTCATTTTGTGCCCTCCATGCTTGGGATATTCCTTGAGAACGACCGGGCTGCAACCTGCCGAAGCCTTCGTCGGGTGATCTGCAGTGGGGAGAGCCTCCCCTTCGCCATGCAGGAGCGGTTTTTTTCGCTACTGGACGCAGAGCTTCACAATCTGTATGGCCCAACCGAAGCCGCCGTTGACGTCACCCATTGGGAATGCCAGCCCGGAAGTGACCTCGGTTTCGTTCCGATTGGGCGCCCGGTCGCCAACACACAGATCTACATCTTGGACAAACAGATGCGGCCCGCCCCGATCGGTGAGCCGGGGGAACTCCATATCGGCGGAGTGCAGGTCGCGAGAGGGTATGTCAATCGGCCCGAATTGACGAAAGAGCGATTCATCCCAGATCCCTTCAGCGCCGACCCCGACGCTCGGCTTTACAAGACGGGCGACTTGGCCGCCTTCATGCCCAGCGGCGACATCAAGTTCATCGGGCGCGTCGACAATCAGGTCAAGATCATGGGGAATCGCATTGAATTGGGCGAAATCGAGGCCACCCTCGACCAGCACGAGGACATACGGCGATGCGTCGTTATTGCGCGCGAGGATGAACCGGGAGAAAAACGGTTGGTGGCATATCTCGTGCCCCGAGACACGACCCCGCCGGCGACCAACGAGCTGCAGGCTTTCCTCGGCCAGAAGCTCCCGGATTTCATGATCCCCTCGGCATTCGTCTTCCTGGAGAGCCTCCCGCTTTCTCCCAATGGAAAGATCGATCGGAAGGCCCTGCCTCTCCCCTCAGTCCGGCGGCCCCAGCTTGATCAGGCCTACATCGCGCCGAGGGATTCGCTTGAGGGCTATCTTGTGAGGGTCTGGCAGCAGATACTCAGGCTCGACCGTGTAGGGGTTCACGACCGCTTCTTCGAATTGGGCGGCACTTCCCTCCAGGCCGCGCGTTTCATCAACCAACTGCAGGGGAAGTTGGGAGAGAACATCTACATCGTCTCGATCTTCGAGGCGCCCACCATCTCGGAATACGCCGCATTCTTGCGGGAGCAGTATGCAGAATCACTGAGCCGTATCGTCGGACTGAAGGAGACCTATGAAGACGTCGAAGCCATGCCTGGGAGCCAGAAAGAAGCCCCTGCAGAGATCACCGAGGACACGCTCCAGCGCATGCGCGAATGCATTGTCACCCTGCCTCGGGCCGCCGATTCGAGATCCAATACCCCTAATCCCCGCGCCATGTTCATCCTCGCGCCGCCGCGGTCCGGGACCACGCTGCTGCGGGTGATGCTTGCGGGCCACCCAGGGTTGTTCGCCGCCAGCGAACTTCAACTGCTGGGCTTCAATACGCTACGAGAGAGGCAGCGCGCATACAGGGGCAAGTACAGCCTCTGGTTGGAGGGAAGCATCCGGGCATTGATGGAGACAGGAGGCTATGACGCAGCCGATGCGACCAAACGGATGCAGGAATACGCACAGCAGGGTTTGTCCACCCAAGAGTTCTACCGTCTCCTGCAAGACTGGATCGGGGACAGGCTTCTGGTCGACAAATCGCCTTCCTATGCGCTTGACTTCGCTGCGTTGGAAAAGGCCGAAAGGGACTTCAAGGATCCGCTATACATCCACCTCGTCCGCCATCCATACTCCGTGATCCATTCATTTGAGGCCTATCACATGGATCAGGTTCTCTTCCTTAGGCCCCATCCCTTCCCGCCCCGCTTGCTTGCGGAACTGGTATGGATTATCAGCCATCAGAACGTGATCGACTTCCTGCATGGGATCCCGGACAGGCGGCAATTCCAACTGCGATTTGAAGATCTGGTCACGAACCCGGAGCGCTCGATCAAGAACCTCTGCCGTTCTCTCTCACTTGAATTCCATCCCGGGATGCTTGATCCTTATTCTCACCTTGGGTCGAAGATGACCGATGGTCTGCATCCTGAGTCGAAACCCATGGGGGATACCCATTTCCTTGAGTACGGCAGAATCAGACCCGAGATGGCAAATGCGTGGAAGGGAGTGCTGGAGGACGATTCCCTCAGCGATATCACCTGGGACTTGGCATCCGGGTTCGGATATGAGAGACCTGAGCAGATTGACAAGCGGCATTCCGGCGCACTAGATCGCGATCTGATTTCAAGGGCGAACAGGAGACGGGAATACCTCGAATCTCGCAGGACGAAAAGACGCGAATACCGGGGGTGAGGCGCGGTGCCGTCGTATCGCCGAGCGGGAATAGGGAATGAGCAGATGCACGAAGAAGTAGCGATTATCGGTATGGCGGGACGGTTCCCGGGAGCGCATGACGTCGAGGGATTCTGGAGGAATCTGGCCGACGGGGTTGAGTCCATCCGGCCCTTTTCCCAAGAAGAACTGGCGGCCTCGGGTGTGGACGAGGTCACGCTCGCGAATCCTCGTTTTGTGAATGCGGGAGCGGTGATGCCCGACCCCGATCGGTTTGACGCCTCATTTTTCGGCATCAACGCGCGGGAAGCCGAGATCATGGACCCGCAGCACCGCATCTTGCTGGAAGTCGCCTGGCAGGCCCTGGAAGACGCCGGGCACGACCCTGACCGCTTCGCCGGACGGATTGGAGTTTACGGGGGTGTCGCGCCGAACACCTATTTCCAGAACAACCTGGCCACTCGGAAGGACCTGCTTGACTTGCTCGGGCGCTACGCAGTTATGCTCGGCAACGAGAAGGAATACGCCATCACCAGAATCGCCTACAAGCTGAATCTGAAAGGCCCATCCATCAGCGTCAACACGGCCTGCTCCAGCAGCGCCGTTGCCATTCATCTCGCCTGTCAGAGTTTGCTCAGCGGTGAGTGCGACATGGCGCTGGTCGGTGGAGGGCGCATTCTCGTTCCGCTCTCTGGCGGATATCTATACGAAGAGGGCGGCATCATGTCACCCGATGGACACTGCCGCGCTTTCGACGCCGGGGCGCGTGGCACGGTGGCGGGCAGCGGAATAGCCATGATCGTTCTCCGGCGCCTGGGCGACGCCCTCCAGGATGGAGACGTCGTCCACGGTGTGATCAAGGGCACCGCCGTCAATAACGATGGCTCACAGAAGATCGGTTTCACCGCCCCGAGCATTCAAGGGCAAGCCGCCGTGATCGAGGAGGCGTTGCTGCTCGCAGATGTATCGCCGGAAAGCATTGGATATGTCGAGGCTCACGGCACCGGAACCACCCTCGGCGATCCGATCGAGATATCCGCATTGACAAGGGCGTTTCGGAAGTGGACTCAGAAGCGCCAATTCTGTCCGGTCGGATCCGTGAAGAGCAACATCGGCCATCTGGATGCGGGAGCGGGTGTGGCCGGAATCATCAAGACAATTATGGCGATGAAGCACGGCCTCATCCCGGCCAGTCTCAACTATTCCGCCCCCAATCCGGAGATCGACTTCGCCGGCAGCCCATTCTACGTGAATGCTACCGCTTCGGAATGGCCGGACCGGGGCGGTCCCAAGAGAGCCGGGGTCAGTTCATTTGGGCTAGGCGGGACGAACGCCCACATCATACTCGAGGAAGCCCCGCCCCTTCCCAAGTCAGGAAATGCCAGGTCGCATGAACTGATCGTGCTCTCCGCCAAGTCGGAAGGAGCGCTTTCCAAGGCCGCCCGGAATCTGGCGGCCCACCTGCGCCAGCACCCGGATCAGAAGCTCGCCGATGTGGCCTTCACCCTTCAGACCGGGCGCCATGCCTTCCAGCGCCGGCTCAGCGTCGTGTGCGAGAGCTCCGAGCAGGCGATTGGATCGTTGGAGGCGCTGAACCAAGGTGCGAGGGCAAGCCTCGCAGAAGATTCCATCTCGGACTCGGTCGCCTTTATGTTTTCCGGGCAAGGTTCGCAGTATGTGAACATGGGCCGTGGTCTTTATGAAAGTGAGAGCGTCTTCCGTTCCGAAATGGATCGCTGTTTTCGAATCCTCCGGTCCAGCCGGGGATTGGATTTGAAGGCCATTCTATATCCCGCGGAAGGCGCCGAGGAGGGTGCGACGCAGCTACTGACCCAGACATCCCTCACGCAACCGGCGCTATTTGCGCTTGAATATTCCTTGGCGAGGCAATGGGATGCCTGGGGGATTCGGCCGAAGGCGCTGGTTGGACACAGTATCGGGGAATATGTGGCCGCTTGCCTCGCGCATGTGTTTCCACCCGAGGATGCATTGCACCTCGTTTGCGAGCGCGGCCGGCTGATGCAGTCGCTCCCCCCGGGATCCATGCTGGCCGTTCCGCTTGAAGAGGCGCAGATCGCCCATTACCTGAGCGATGGTGTGGGCCTCGCCGTCATTAATGCGCCCGCCATGTGTGTCGTGTCGGGTGAGACAGAGCCCATCGGCCAACTGGCGAATCGATTGTCAAAGGACGGCGTGGAAAGCCGCACGCTCCACACGTCGCATGCCTTCCATTCGTCGATGATGGAGCCAATTCTCGAACCGTTCGCGAACGCTATAGACGGCGTCAAGCTCCGAGCGCCGCAGATCCCATTCGCGTCGAATGTCACCGGCAATTGGATCACCCCGGATCAGGCGACTGATCCAGCCTATTGGGCATCCCATATCCGGCGCACGGTCCGGTTCTCCGACTGCCTGGAGACCCTGTATAAAGGTGGCAGCAAGATCATGGTCGAAATCGGGCCGGGGCGAACGTTGACCACATTCGCCAGGCGGCACCCCGCGCGCCCGGCGACAGCCACCGCCGTCGCCACTATCCGTCACCCGAAAGAATCGGAAGCAGACATGGCGTTTCTGCTTCAGGCTCTGGGCCGCCTGTGGCAGGTGGGTCTCAAAGTGGACTGGCATCTGTTCCACGCCGACTTCAGTCGGCGCCGTCTTTCCCTGCCCACCTATCCATTCGAAAGACAGCGGTACTGGCTCGAGCCCGGAATTGCATCGGATCCCGCGATTCAGGCCCGGGATTCCACCCTCTCTATTCGCGCGATGCCAGCCGGTGTCGGGCACTCAGAGCCTCCCACGCCTCCAGAGGCAAGCCGACCTGGAGGACCTCGGAACGACGCGGAACGCATGCTGATGTCCATCTGGCAGGGCCTACTGGGCATAGAGGATTTCGGCATCCAAGATAACTTCTTCGAGCTTGGCGGGACCTCCCTACTGGCCACAAGGATGTTCACTCAGGTTGCGGGGGAATTCGGGAAGCGACTGCCGCTGGCCACCATCTTCGAGGCGCCGACGATCAAACAACTGGCCTTGTTGCTGGGCCAGCAGACAACTTCCTTATCCAAATCATCCATGGTGAAGGTTCAGCCTGGAGGATCACGACCGCCTCTCCTCTGCATTCCCGGAAATCTGGGCAACGTTTATCATGACCTGCGGTATCTCAGCCGGCATCTCGGCCCAGACCAACCTGTGTATGGATTTCAGGACGGCATTGGACACCCCTCCGACATTGGGAAACTGGCAGCGCACTTCGTAGCGGATATTCATTCTTCCGGCCTGCGCCCTCCCTACTACTTGACGGGCATCTGTTCTGGTTCGGTGGTGGCCTTTGAAATGGCGCAGCAATTGGCGCACCAGGGCAAAGAAGTCGCTTTTCTTGCCCTTGTGGAACCGGCCTCATTGCCGCTCCCTGATGCGCGTTCCTACTTCGATCTCCTTGCAGAGATATGGTACCGGTTCTCTCGACACCTTGGCGATCACTCGCGCACAGTGAGAGGCCTCAATCTTGGCGAGAAGGTGATGTTCATGCGATTGAGGCTCAAGCTGATCGCGAATCTGTGGGAAATGAAGCGATACTTGCCCCAGAAGTTGCCCGGGCACATGTACATCTTCCTGACTCAAGAGTCCATCGATTCGAGCCCGAGACCGAGATGGGGTGACTACGCCGCGGGGGGCGCGGAAATCAATCAGATCCCTGGAACGCACCGCAGCATCACCGGCGACTACACGGCCATTGAAGAGGCCCACATGAGAGTCTTGGGTACGCTCCTGAGGGAACGATTGGATGCCAACCTCAAGAGCTAGGAACTATATGCGTGCATCCAGGATCGACCCTATCCGCCCTGCATTATCGACTCCCTGACACGTGACAAACAGGGTCTGTCTTCGCCCTCCTGGATGATTGACCCTGGGAGTGGCGACACATCCTCCTTGAAGACAGGCTGAGAAGAAGACCCCGGCCCTTCGTCAATTGAACACAACTGAGCGAGGCAACTCCAAAGAATGATCAGAACGCATCCCAGATCCGGCCCACACATGACTGAAGAGAAGAACCCCAAGATCCTTGTAGTCGATGATGATCCCGATACAGGGAATTTGATCGCGGCCGCTCTGAATTCGAGCGGCATCCAAGTGGAGGCCGCATACAACGGCCGCCAGGGTGTGGAAATGGTGAAATGTGACGAGCACGATCTGGTCATTTTGGACCTGATGATGCCCGAAATGGACGGTTGGGAGACATACGAAGGCATCCGCCACGTCTCCGAAATCCCAGTGATGTTCCTGACTGTCCTTTCAGACAGGCAGAACATCAACCGGGGATTCGATCTGGGAGCCGTCGACTTCATCTCGAAGCCATTTGGAGTGCTCGATCTGAAGAATCGCGTCGTCCAGGCGCTTGAAAACAACCATGCGGGAAGATACGCTTCCCTCCCTCTGGCAGACATAAAGCCAAGTCGGATTCCGGCAACGATCGTCGAGAATGCCCGCAGGGAAACCTACTACCTGGTCAAACGCATGCTAGATATCTTGGTGGCTTCTCTTCTACTCGTCGTCCTTTCCCCGCTAATGCTGTTCATCGGCCTGCTCATCCGATTGGATTCACCGGGACCTGCCATTTTCTCTCAAGAAAGGATCGGCTCCAAGCGGAGGCGAACCGCCATGGGTGTGACCTGGGAACCAACCAGATTCAAGTTCTATAAGTTCCGAAGCATGTATAAGGATATCGATCCATCCGTCCACCAAGCTTATGTTGAGGCTTTTATCAATCACAATGCCACCGAAATGGATGCCGCTCAGCCTTCGGAGTCGGGAGTGCGCAAACTGGTCAACGATCATCGCATCACGAAGCTTGGCAAGTTACTGCGCAAGACGAGCATAGACGAGCTGCCGCAGCTCTGGAATGTGTTGATGGGGGACATGACCCTCGTCGGCCCGAGACCGGCACTGCGCTATGAAGTTGAGCTGTACAAGCCCTGGCATCATAGACGATTGCGCGCCGTTCCAGGGTTGACTGGCCTTTGGCAAGTGGAGGGTCGGAGCATGATGGAATTCGATGAGATGGTGGCCCTGGACATTGAATACACGGAACGGAAATCCATATGGCTGGACACGATCATCCTGCTTAAGACACCGATCGCGGTGCTCTCCATGAAGGGGGCATACTAACAAGGAGATACTACAATGCAAAAGACGACAATCGGGGTAATTGGATGCGGATACTGGGGTCCCAACCTCATCCGCAACTTTGTTGAACTTCCGAACGCCAGGGTTCTTGCTGTCGCGGACCTGCGGGCCGACAGGTTGAACCATATCGCGAATCGCTTCACGGATGTTGAGACCACCCAAGACTATCGGGATCTTCTGAGCATGCCGCTGGACGGCGTGGTGATCGCGACTCCCCCACCAACGCATCACCGCATTGCCTCAGACTTCCTGCATAATGGGTTTCACGTCCTCGTTGAAAAGCCGCTCACGCTGAGCTCCGGAGATGCACAATCTCTGCTTGATCTGGCCGAGTCGGAGGACCGCATCCTGATGGTGGGACATACCTTTGAATACAACCCGGCGGTCCGCAAGCTCAGGGAGATCATACGTTCAGGCGAATTGGGAGATATCTATTATTTCAACTCTGTCCGCGCCAACCTGGGCCTGTTCCAGCAACAACTCAACGTCGTCTGGGATCTCGCCCCTCACGACATCTCGATACTTCTCTACCTCATCGACGAGGACCCTATTTCCATCTCCGCCACCGGCGCGGCCTGTGTTTTCGAAGGCATCCATGACATCGCTTACATTAATCTCAACTTCCCCAGCGGGATTACCGCACACATCCACGTGAGTTGGCTTGATCCCTGCAAGGTTCGCCGGACGACTGTAGTCGGCAGCAAGAAGATGGCTGTGTATGATGACGTGGAGCCCCTGGAGAAGATCCGCATCTATGACAAGGGTGTGAACACGCTCCCTTACACAGATACCTATGCAGATTTCCAATTCAGCTACCGGTACGGCGATGTGGTGATCCCCCACATTCCGTTCACCGAGCCCCTCCGCATCGAATGTGAACACTTCATCAACTGCATTCAGACAAATGAGCAGCCGCAGAGTTCGGGGGAATCTGGGTTGCGCGTCGTGAGGGCTACGGAAGCCGCCGCCAAGTCGCTTCGCAATGGCGGGGTGAGCTCGCCACTGGCAAGCAATCGGTCGCGGGGCGATGGCCGGCTTGTCGTCCGGCGATGAATCCTCTAGACGACGACATATGGATCCATCTGATTGGAGGCGACCCGGAAGGGGGAGCGGCCTCTGTTTCGCAGTCAGCAGGGGAAGCCTTCCACGCTAGAGGTGACGGGAATTGTGCCCGCATCTTCTCCCAACCAGGTCCCTGCGAATCGCGGACCATTCCGCACTCGCGAATGCAGCCCTGACGAGTTGGGAGATCGCCCGGGAAAGCGGAATCGAGGTAAACTCTGTGCACCGAGGACCGGATTCGCTTTCATTTCGCCATACTGGTTATGCGATGTAGGGATCTGCCAGGGGCGATTCCAGCCGTATTCCAACCATCCGCTTCGAGGACGCAGGGAACTTGACGCGCTTCGCAGAAGCAGATCCGTAGAGATATGGAAGAAGCTGAGACTGCCGGCGCAAGTGATTCCCCAGAAACAGGAGTGCGCACGCGATCCTGATCCGGTCCGAGAAAGGCGTCTTTCGGATTCGGGAATCCGCTATGTCTTTTCTGTGCAATGTCAGCCCAATGGATGAAACGCCGCAACAATCATCTGCGATCGTTCGGGCGTTTGGAGAACTTATCCTGTCGGCCCGACTCCCCGATCTGGCAGCCATCATTTCGTGCAGATTGAGCGGTGAGCGGCATGCCTAGAAAATTGAAGCTTGGCATCTTCATCGCCGTCGTCTGGGGTTTGGTGCTTGTCGGCCTGCTGATCCTGATCCAACCATCAATGTCTGCGAGGATCAGCCGAAGCATGACGGCTGCGACAGCCGGCCGGACCTCAACCCCGATAGACCTTGATCCAGGTGCCCCCACACCGGAGCCGACTTCAATGGTCTCACTCGAAACCAGTGGAGGGGGGAGAGTCTCCGGGATGATCCTGGATCAAAGCGGGAAACCCATCCCTGGCGCTCTGGCGCTGTTGTCGCTGTCCTCAGGTGCGACACACTATGCCCACAGCACCGCTGAAGGGCAGTATGAAATCGCAGGGGTGCCCGCCGGTATGTATACCGTAGTTTGTGCCAAGCCTGATTACCAGCTGGCTTCCTTGCAGAATATCTCAGTGGACCCAGGCCAGGTACGATCACACGTCGACTTCATATTGTCCAGGAGCCAGGGTTTTGACCGAACAGCTGCAGCCGCCGGCATCCAATCCATACAACTGCGCTCCAAACAAGAGTCTTCTCTCGTGCAATCGGAGACCTACGAGCTGCAGGCCGTCGATAATCGGTTCCAGGTGGCCTTCTATTCCCCGCATGTGGTTTCGGACCCCCGCCCCTTGATCATCGCTATCTGGCCAAATGAAATTGAGAACGGAGGCCGGCTATGGGAGGCGATGGCTGAAGCGGGCTATTTGGTGGCCGTGTTCCAACATTCCCTCAACGTTGATAGAGAAGCGCAGAGGATCTTGACCACGCTCTCCCTTATGGCAGATGGGAGATTCGACGTGGAGCCAGACCTGGAAAGGATTGGCATATACGCCGCAAGTTCCGGATCGATTACCGCCAACTTGGTCATACAGCAGCAGCCGGACCTCAAAGCACTCGTATTGAGCGGGGCTATTACCGACTTGTTCTCCTATCGATTTGACCTGATGACAGGCGGGTACGCGCAGGCGCTGGATCACGGAGCGGGGGTGCAATTCAGAATCCTCGGTGACCCACAGATCACCCCTGAAGACTATCTGCGGTATTCGATGTTTTTCAACGCCGAGAACGTTCCGCCGAGTCTGATTGTGCATGCCACAAACGACTACCTCGTGCCTGTGGATCAGGCATATCGCTTCGCGCAAGAACTAAACGCGATCGGCCGCATCAATGAAGTCTATCTCATCGATGATGCTAGTCACTATCTGCTTCCTTTTGGCATCCGCAATCCTGAGCAGGAAGGCACCGATCTATCGTGGGCTGTGATCAACTTCTACAGCCGTATTCTGGAATAGGGGCTCGAGGGGGGTTCTGTGGGGAGCCGACCATCCCGTACGAGGTGCGCGTGAAGAATCGCGAGCTGATCGCTGAAGGCCTCATAATGAGCGGAGGTGTGCTTGCCCTATTCCTCGCGGCGGCATTCTTCTATCGCTTTCGGAGTACGCTGCTCTTCTATGAGGTACCTCCCTATCACTGGCTGGCTATGAGCTCTTTATTTGCCCTTCTCTCCGGCTTTTCCTACGGAACCTCAATGTTCGGGCATGGATTTGACCTCGATGTCCAGTTCTCACGCGACGTGTTTCTCGTCCACTCGCTCCCGGCCCTGTTCGTCATGGTCGCCTCCGCATATGTTGCCTTCCGGTATCGATTGGCTTTGGTGGATCTACTATTCTTGGATGTGAGAAGTCCGATCGGCGGCCCAGCTTCCATTCTCCTTATGCTCCAGCCAGTACTGGTACCACTGTGGCTTGGGTTGGCCCTCGGAAAGGCAATGCGACCGTCTGCCAACGATGGGCAGTTCGACGATTCCTAAGGGATCATATCCGACTCACGGCCACGTCTCCGCGCGTTGAGCCGCAGGATGAGGTGACAAATGGAACTCAAAGACTATCTGGAAATACTCTTCAAAAGGAAGTGGATTGTCATCTCCACCCTTGCCGCGACACTGGCGGTCGTCCTCTTGCTGAGTAACATGGCCGTACCGATCTATTCATCCTCTACGCTGGTCCGCGTTGCACAAATCGAAGATGAGCCGGTCAACTCCGGTTCCCTAAGCTACTCCGAACGCCTGATGAATACATATGTCTATCTGCTGAAAAGCACCCCGTACATGCAGAAGACGATCGAGCAGCTCGACCTGAACACATCGCCGGATCAACTCGAGCAGGCCATCGAAGTCGCAGTGCTCCCATCCACCGAACTCCTCCGGATCACTGTGGAAAACGTCAATCCCAACCTGGCAATGGAAATCGCCAACACTCTCGGCCAGCTGCTGATTGATGAGAGGGAGGAATTCTATACAGGTCCGGGGAAGAGTTCGCTCGAAATCCTTGATGGGCAGATTCAGAGCACCGAACAGAAGATCGCCGAGGACCGCTCGCTCCTGCAGTCGCTTCTCAGTCGCCGTTCCTCTGCCGCCAATGTCACAACGATCCAAGAACTCAACACACGAATTCGCGTGTCAGAGCAGACCCTCACTTCACTGCTGAGTGACTATGACCAAGCCAGAGTGGTAGACATCGCGAGAGCGAACAGTGTAAGCATCGTCCAACCTGCAGAGCTTCCCGATCGCCCAATCAAACCCGATCTTCGCCAGAACGTGATGGTCGGATTCTTGGGCGGTCTGATCGGAGGTATCGGGCTTGCCTTCCTCTATCAGCACCTGAATCAGACCATCGATTCGCCCTCCGCGATCCAAGATGCGACAGATGCGCCACTCATAGGGTGCATACCCAAGTTGAGGGGACCACGTTTGTTTCGGAACGAGGCCTTTCTGCTCGACCCCAAGAACCACGATCCAGGCCAACTGGCTTTCGAGTCCCTCGGCATCAGCGTGCGGAATCTCCAGTGCGATTCCTCTCCGTGCACGATTCTGGTCACAAGCGCCGAGCCGGGAGCGGGGAAATCCACCGTCCTCGCCAATCTGTCCACCGCGTTGGCCGACCATGACAGCCCGGTCCTTCTGGTGGACAGCGACCTCAGACGTCCGGCAATGCATAGAGTTTTCGATTTATCCAGCAGCCCCGGGCTCGCCGACCTGATAGCGGAACCCGCCCTGATCAGAAATAGCCTCCAGCTATCAAATAATCCGTATTTGAAGGTGCTCGCGTGCGGCCACTCCGCGAAAGATCCAGCGCAACTCATGAAGGAGTTGCGGACGAAGGAGATCCTGCAGGAGCTCGGCGAAGAAACCAGTATCATTCTCCTCGACAGCCCCCCACTGCTCGGGGCCGTCGACGCGAGGATCCTGGCCGGAATGGCCGACTTAGTCCTTGTGATCGTGCGCGAAGGGCAGACGGAATTGAAGGACTTGAGCGCGGCAGTGTCTCAATTGGATGGAATTGGTAGTGCGAAAACGGCAATTGTGATGAACGGAGCCACAGACAGAAGGTCCGCCTATTACTATCGGTATCGCTCCGATGAATAGGTGCCCGATTCTGCCATTCCTTCGCCGACCGACGATTGGGAAAAGCATCAGCCCCTCCCGTGATCGGATCGGCCGGATGGACGCTCGGCCATTTCAAGCCCGGTAACCGCGCACTGAGCAGCATATGTCGACATATGGGCTGATCCTCACCCCCGTCAGATTCCTCTTCGGAAACACTGTTGGGGTTGCGGCGGGATCAGCCGCTTTGTTTCGAAAACATGGCGCCCTGGCATCGTGAGCCGCGACAGAGGCGAAAGCTGGAGATTGGATCATGAACAGTAGAGGGATTCCCTTCGTTGATCTCAAGGCACAATACCAAGCCATCTCACCACAGATCCACGAGGCGATTCTAGGGGTGATGGAAAACACCAGTTTCATCCTTGGCGAAGATGTCAGTCTCTTCGAACAGGAATTCGCTTCATACTGTGGTGCGGAATACGCTGTGGGGGTCGACAATGGAACTGCCGCTATCGAATTGGCCCTGCGGGCATTCGGGATTGGTCCGGGGGATGAGGTGATCACTGCGGCGAATTCGTACATCGCAACGGCGTTCGCCATTTCCGCCACTGGCGCGGCTCCGGTCCTGGTAGATATGGATCAGGACACTTTTGGGATAGATGTCTCCCAAATCGCAGCTGTCATTTCGGAGAAAACGAGGGCCATCATTCCCGTGCACCTATACGGTCATCCAGCTGATATGGACCCCATAATGTCCCTGGCGGAGGAATATGATCTGGCTGTCATTGAGGATGCCTGCCAGGCACATGGGGCAAGATACCGGGGTCAGCGTGTGGGATCCATCGGTCACGCGGCCGCCTTCAGCTTCTATCCTGCGAAAAACCTCGGTGCTTATGGTGATGGTGGAATGGTGGTCACCAACCTGGAACATATCGCCGAATCCGTGCGCGTGTACCGGAATCAGGGTCAAGAGCGCAAGAACGTGCATCCCATCCAGGCGCACAACCATCGACTGGATTCTATCCAGGCCGCCGTTCTGCGCGTGAAACTCCCCTACTTGGACGGTTGGAACGAGGCCAGGAGAAGGGTGGCGAACATGTACACATCGCTCCTCAGGTCTGTGGCCACCGTGCCGGAGACGAGAGACTACGCTCAGCCGGTATTCCACTTGTATGTCATCAGAATTGGCCAGCGGGATGCCGTGCGGGATTGTCTGGCAGCACAAGGCATTTCCACCGGCATTCACTACCCTACCCCTATTCACTTGCAGCCCGCCTACCATGAACTTGGCCTATCCGAAGGCGAATTTCCCCTTGCGGAACGGACCGCGCGTGATATCCTCTCGCTGCCCATGTATCCGGAAATGCAAGAGGAGTCCGTTCGGCTGGTCGCAGAGGCGATCACCAACTGCGTCGATGGATGACTGCCAGCTGTCCTTCGCCCAATGTGGCGGCCGATGCGATGGAAGAATGGACGATCCAGCGTTTCGCGCCTTGACGAGCGATTCGAACACCACCTCACGGGCCAGGCCCGTGCCGCATCCGTCCCTGTGCGCTCGCCGTGCACCGCGAGCGCGCAAAGGCCTCCCTTCGGTGCGGCTGAGAAAAGGATGTAGCTGCGCTCGCGGAACCGGCCGATCCGAGTCTGGACGCTTGCGCGGGGGATCCAAGCCGAAATGAGGATGAATTCCATTGCTGGATTACACCGGGCCGTAAGACAAATATCACCGGTCGTCATCGGAGTCGCAACCGGGGTTGCCCTGGGCATCGGCATCTTCTGGAGCGGCAGCTCTATCGTAGTCATCGCTATTCTCGGCATGCTCTTCCTGGTGGCAGGAATCCAACACCCCGAGATCGGCATTCTTGGAATACTTGCCCTCTACAGCACGGTCCTCTCCGCCGGCAACGACCCACACATATCTGCCGGACCAGGGAACGTGTACCTCAGCGATCTGCTCCTTCTCTCGCTCTTCGGCTTGATCCTGGTGAAGGCGCTCGCGGATCCCAGCTTCCGTCTCGTGCGCACGCCTCTCGATTTACCCTATATTGGCTTCGTGGGTGCCGGTCTCGCCGCCACTGGCCTGGCCATCTTGCGGTCTTCCTTGACAATTCGCCAGAGCCTGGGTGAAGTCAGGATTTTTGCCGGCTACCTCGGCTTCTTCCTGGTAACGAATTCGATTCGCAATATGCGCCAAGTTCGCAATCTGCTCAAGGGGCTGCTCCTCATGGCCACCGTGGTGGCGGCCCTGATGGCGGCTCAGACAATATTCGGTGTCTCCACCCGCCTGTTCGCCGGGCGAATTGAGACACTGGCAACGGGCCGAGAGGTATATGCTGGGATCACCCGGGCCCTGCCCCCGGGACAATCATTGATTCTGGCCGGCTTCATCATCCTCTCTGCCATATGGGCCGGAGAAGGAAGACAGTCGATACATGCGATCCAATTCCTGCAGGCATGCATCTTGGGATTTGGCGTCTTGCTGACCTACAATCGGAGCTTCTGGCTTGGCGCTGCTCTCGCACTCGCTCTGATGCTGATACTGGTGGGCCATACGGAACGAAAACGGATTGCCCTGGGTGCCATCGTCGTAGTCCTCACGGGTTCGTTGTTGCTCGCCCCCACCTTGCTTGAACCAGAGAGCAAAATCGGGCACTATTTCCAGGCAGCTTCGGATCGTTTCAGCACACTGCTGCACCCCGGTACCATCCAAGAAGAAAGCCTCCAGGACAGATATCGTGAGATGCAGTACGCTCTTCCCCAGATCACGCCTCCCCCTCTGCTCGGAATCGGATTGGGTGCGTTCTATCGTCCGTGGGATTCCAGAATAGACTGGCTAGGTCAGGGCCCGAATACCGGCTTCGATGGTCGCGGGTATATTCACAACGCCCACCTGTGGCTTCTCGTAAAGATCGGTCTTCTGGGATATCTGTGCTTCCTGCTCCTGTCGGGTGTCGCGGTCGCACGTGGCCTTCGATTGTGGAATACACTTGGGGATAGAACGATGCAGGGGGTTGTCTTGGGAGTATCGCTCGCCTATATCTGCGTATTGGTCGGTTCTATTGTCAATCCAATGCTCATGCAGAGATACTGGACGCCCGTGATTGGTGTTATTCTCGGTCTCAATGAGGTTATCTTTAGGCTCAATGCTCCCGGGTCAGACTCGTCGCCATCCGGCGCTCTTCCGACCGGCGCGTAGACGCAACCTAGTGGCTATTCAGGCGGAGACCCCAAGACATTATGCGCAGGGGAAACGAGCCTCGAGTTCCCGGGGCCGCCTTGCTCCGGAGGTAGTGTGAGTACGGAAGATAAGGGTGAACAAACCCTGGTCGCCAGGTTCATAAGCGGCACGTTCTCGATCGGCGCGGGAACCTTCGTTAACGCAGTTCTGAGTTTGCTCGGCTTCATGATCATCGCCCGTCAAATCGGACAAGCCGACCTCGGATCATATGTGCTTGTCACTGTGATCGCTACTTTCCTGACCCAGATCAGCAACTTCGGCCTGGAGCCCGCGCTCGCAAACCACATTTCCGCCATTGACGACCGAGACCAGATGCGCCGCCTGGCCAATACCGCACTGTTCTTCCGGCTCGGGGTGATGATCTTGGTCGGGTTGGTGGCGACATCTGCGGAGGGCCTACTCTTCCGCCTCTTTGGAGGGGGCTCGATCCGCGAGCTTAGCGTCTTCATCTTGGTGCTCTATTTCCTTGATGGCTGGAATCGACTGCAGAAGTCTGTGCTGCAAGGCCTCTTCCTGTTTGGCAGAATAGGTGCAGCCACGATCATATACAGTTCGCTCAATTTCGTCCTGCTGATTGTGCTGGTCCCCGTCCTGCAAACCGGGGTCCTGGGCGTAATATATGCAAAGGCCATCTCCAATCTGGTGGCAGACGTCTTCCTCTACGCATATACGCCGCTCGCAAAGAGGATCGAATTCCATCCGGCCGAGCTCAAGAGCATGATCCGCTTCGGCTTTCCACTGCAGATCAATACCATCTTCACTTTTATCTTCAACCGCATAGACACTGTGCTCATCGCCGGGTTGCTTGGCTCGGCGGCCACTGCCTACTACGAAGTCGCCAGGAAGATACCCGACAACATCAGTTTGTTCTATGAATCGTTTCGGGCGGTCTACTTCCCTTTGATCGTGCGCTTCTTCAGCCGGGGTGACCGGGAGAGGGTCTCCAATCTACTCAACGCCTCTACACGCTTGATCTCGGTGGGGACGGCCGCACTCGCCCTGGCAGCCCTGGTTTTCGGCCGCCAACTCATCCCTCTGCTCTTCTCCGAGAAATACCTTCCCAGCCTCCCCGCATTCGTTCTGCTTATGACCGCACTAAGCATCTCCTTGATTGGCTATACCTTGGGCACATCCTTGGTCGCAATCGGCGATACCAGCAAACCCCCAATCATCAATGTCGTGCATATCGCCGCCAGCCTGGGGGCCAATCTGCTCTTGATCCCGGCCGCAGGCATCGCGGGCGCGGGGCTCTCCGCCGTCGTGGGGCCGCTCGCCACAAATCCGTTGAACGTCTTCTTCCTGGTCAGGAATGGCATTCATGTTGACGTCATGAGCTATGTGAAGCCGATCTTGGCCTTCTCCAGTACAGCGGGCATCTACCTGCTTCTCTCTCCTGATGCACTGCTATATAAGCTGTCCCTGATGGGGCTCTCCCTCATTTTCTGCTTCCTCTTGTCCTGCGTGAAACTGGAGGAGATCAGGCTTCTGTACGTCGAGGCGAGAAAGCTGGCGGGTAGATCGATTGCCAAGGCTTTTCCCAGAATCAGCCCGCCATGAGAATATTGTCTATCAGCGACGTTTACCCTCCATACCACCGCGGCGGGTATGAGATCCAATGCAAGTATCAAATGGACGAGCTGCTGGCCAGAGGTCACCATGTGCACGTCCTCACCAGCAAGTGGAGGAATGGGCAGCGGGGCGAGGAAGCAAACGTCACTCGCACCCTAGAGTTCCATCCCGCCCACCTCGCAAAAGGCCCGAAATCCGAGGGACATGTTCCGGGGCCAAGTCGATGGAGGGGAGAACTACTGAGCTTGCGTTGGGGCATCCAATCCCGACTCAACTATGGCCGCACGAAGAACCTGATAGCGGCGCTCCGCCCGGATATCGCTCTGGCGTGGAACATGAATTCGATCGGAATCCACCCCTTGCTCGCGCTCGGTGCCTCAGGAGTGCCACTTGTTATCATCCTCTACGACTACTGGCTGAGGAATATCCGCCGGGATCTCGATCACGCTCGCGGCGGCGTGATCAGACGCTTGCGCCGATCCTTCTATCACGGGATCGGAGACTTCGACCAAATCAGATATGAACGCCTGATTGCCTGCAGCCACTCTATGAAATCTGCCCATTTGGCGTGTGGCTTCAGGAGCGATTGCATCTCGGTTGTTCCCTTGGGGCTGCCACAAGAGCAGGTCGCATCGGCCCAGGATCCCCGGCCCATGGTGACCGAGGCGGAAGCGGCGCGAATGATCTTGTTCGCAGGCCGTCTAATCCCGGACAAAGGCCCGGATATCGCCATAGATGCTCTGTCTATCTTGGCCAACCGACTCCAGGAGAATGAAATCAAACTAGACATCATCGGCCAGGGCCCGCTTCAATATGCCCAAGAGCTAAAAGCCAGGGCCATCAAATCTGGGCTGGGGCGCCGGATCCGATTCCTTGGCTCGTTGAGCCACACCGACATGCTGCAGGCCTACCCGCAGTATGATGTCTTTCTGTTTCCCTCCCGATGGCAGGAGCCCTTCGGGCTAGCCATTCTCGAGGCAATGGCGAAAGGGGTTCCTGTCATCGCCGCCGAGACCGGCGGCCCCGCCGAAATCATCACCCAAGGAGAGACAGGGTTGTTGGTCCCTGTCGACGATCCCGTTGCGCTTGCCGAGGCGACTGCCCGGTTGCTTTCCGACGCAGCGCTCGCCAAGAGAATTCGGACGCGGTCCCGCAGGATGATTCAGACGAAGTACTCCATCACGCACGTCGTGGATCAGTTGGAGGGCTTGTTGGAGAATGCGCTAATGGAAACAGGAAGAACGAACTGCATCTAGAGCATGCGTATCCTGAATATCACCCACCAGCTGCCATATCCACCCATCACCGGCGCGCCGCTGCGCTCCTTCAATCTGCTCAAGCGGGTTTCGGCAGAACACGAAGTCTGGCTGGTCACATTCATCAACGACACGACCCGCATTGAGGATGTCTCCAGGTTGAAAGAACTCTGTGCAGACGTGCTCCTCGAGCCTTCGCAGAAGTTGGGCGCATTGGCCCGTCCCCTTGAGCTAGTCCGCTTCGGTCTGAGAGGGATCCCTCTCGATCTAAGGCTCTATCATTCGGACTCTCTGTCGAAAAAAATCAACCTGCTGGCCTCTCAGGTGGACTTTGACATTGTGCAGATAGAGCATTCCTTCATGGCCAGGTATCTGGAATCGCTTCCGACACAAGCGCGGGCCAAGACCACGCTTATGCTCCATGACGTAAATTACCTGAAGTTTGATCGGATCAGCAGGATAGAGCGGCGGCTGGCACGCAAGCTTAGATTGTGGGTCTACGCGCGCATGATGCGTCGCTGGGAACCGGAGTACGCGCAGCACTTCGATCGCGTTTTCACGGTTTCAGAATCTGACAAGCAGATCCTGACCAGGGCGAGGCCGCGCCTGGCCATTGAAGTCATCCCAAACGGCATCGATGTCCACGAATTCGCCCAGTCTCCGATCACCAATTCAACCCCAAGTCTGATTTTTGTGGGCAATATGAACTATCCTCCCAATGTGGATGCGATCAGCTCATTCTGCCACGATTCCTTGCCGATCGTCCGCCAGCATTTCCCGGATGTCGAGCTATGGGTTGTGGGTGTCAACCCCGCGGCGGAGGTCAGAAGCTTGAGCTCCGACGTGATCCATGTGACGGGCAAAGTGGACGACGTCCGGCCCTACTATCGGCGGGCCACCGTGTCTGTGGTTCCGTTGCGTGCGGGGGGTGGGACGCGCCTCAAGATCCTGGAATCCATGGCCGTGGGACGCCCTGTCGTTTCCACCGCTATCGGCTGTGAAGGCCTGAGCGTCAGAGATGGTGAACACCTGTTGGTGGCCGACGATCCAGCAGAGTTTGCGCGCCGGACGATTTCCTTACTCTCCGACGCTTCACTCCGGAGGCGAATCACGGCCAACGCGAGAGCACTAGCGGTGGCTCGATATAGCTGGGGCTCGATTGCGGGCAAATTGTGCCGGTGTTATGAAGAACTTCGACTGGAGAAGTCGGAGCCTTTTCGCTCACACGTGTCATAGGATAGGGCAATTTCCACAAATCTCTTTTGGATTTTCGGCGATTCGCCATTCAAACTCGATGCCGCCACCTGGCTGGAGACTACGGCGCACTTGAGAAAAATGGGATGGAGGGTGACCCTGATCGGTTCCGGCCCCAAGGGCGACCGAGAAGTCAACGGCGTGCAGGTGCTCTGCATCCCTACGCCGAGGATCTACATTCTGCGCCAGTTGGTTTTCCATGCGCAAGTTCTGGCCATGGTCCTCAAGGCGTGGTCGACGATAGACATCATCCTCTTTCATGAAATGTCTGGCGCCTGGGTCCTGCCTTTGCGCGCATTGAGATGGATCACAGGGCGCGCCCGCCCCGCACTGGCAATGGATACAAGGACCCTATTCATGACCGATCGAGAGAGGGCCAGCGGGAGAGACCGTTTGCGCAAGTGGTATCTGGACCTGATGACAAGGGCGGGGAATCGGTGGGCGGATGGACGCCTGGCCATCACCCAGCGTATGGCGGGAGCGATTGGCATCCCCCCCGCTACTTTGTGGGGGACATGGCCATCCGGCGTCGATGTCGATGAATTCTCTGAGCCCGCCCGGAAACGGCGGTGGCCTTCCGATGGGGAACCCATCCGGCTGATCTATATTGGCACCCTGAATCATGAGCGCAACCTACTCGCTATGTGCGCTGCAGTTGAGCAGGCAAATTCCGAGGGGATGGACTTTGTCTTTGGCATGGTGGGAGACGGGACCCTCTGGGAGGAACTGCGGCAGCGTGCGGAATCTTCGGGAGGCAAGATCGAAGTGATGCCTCGCGTATCGCATCGTCAAATACCGGTCCTGCTGTCTGAATGGCACATCGGTGTACTGCCATTCCGGGACGAGCTGAAGTTCCGGGTCAGCAGCCCCATCAAACTCTTTGAGTATATGGCCTCTGGGCTCCCGATACTTGCCACGGAGGTGGTGTGTCATACGGATGCAGTCGGAGCAGGCGATTACGTGTTTTGGGCGAGAGGGGGCGGTGAGGCGGATCTCCTTTCCGCGCTTCGTCACATCTGGCAAGGGAGGGGCACGCTCGCTGAGCTGGGAAATCACGCAAGTGACGCCGCCTCGGCCTGGTCTTGGCAACGGTCTGCCCAGAAGTTGGATCAAGCGCTTCGCCGGGGGCTGCCGGCTGAGTGTGAAGGGGGCGGAAGATGTCCTTAGAACGCGGCGGAAGCTCTCACAACTATATGCACGCAGCGCTGACTTCCCCCCCGCACATTTCAATGACGCGGCAGACCGCGGGCGATCACCGGTGGGTGGATCCATCAACATGAGCCTCGATGGCCGCGCAAACGGCTTCTTCCTGATTTCTCTTGATACGGAAATCGGTTGGGGTCATTTTGACCAGGATGCGACCCGCCGTAAGCTCATTTCCAGCGACGGATCGCGGGAGCGGCGATCGATTGACCGGATTCTTGGGTTGCTCGAGGAGTACGGGATAGCGGCGACCTGGGCTGTGGTCGGCCATCTCTTCTTTCGAGAGTGCGAGGGATGCGACCTGTGCCCGATATTGGAGTGGAAGGATCGCTACCAGTGTTTCCAGCAGATTTATGAGACCAGCCACCCCTTATGGTACGGATCTGACATTATTGACCAACTGCTGGAAAGAGGGTCGACGAACGAGCTCGCTTTTCACGGATACACGCATCGGCCCTTCAGCGAACTGACTGCAGCGCAGGCCATCGAAGAAATCCAAGAGTGGTCCAGGTTGGGCGCAAGGAGAGGCCTGAGCCCGAAGACAGTGATCTTTCCCCGCGGCCGCATCGGTCATCTCGACATTCTGCGTCAATTCGGCTTCACCTCCTATAGGGCGAAGCCGGTCCCCCCTGGGGAGGGAACACCCCCCTTGATCTCAAAGCTGATCAACCGCATCGATATGATCTATCCACTTCGGGAGGTGAGACTGCTCCCGGCGACGGCCGATTCCTCAGGGTTGGTTCGCATCCCTGTATCTTCGAAGCTGTTCCCGTTCCGCCCAGGGACCGCCAAGGTGTTGAAGCGTCTTGGGCTCGAGCACATGGGGTTGGGGCGAATCGAACGGGGCATCGAGAGGGCCGCCGCCGAGAGAGGGATCGTGCACCTCTATTGCCATCCGTATGAATTCACATCCGAAGCGCATTTTGACCATCTGGAAAGAGTGCTGAGAGCTGCGAGTGGGCACATCGGTGAGGGGCATTTGGTTTCCACCACTCTGGCAGACTTCGCAGATCGGTTTCTCTCTCAAGCTGTGGTTCAATCGGGCTAGCCCTGATTGAACCGGAAGCACCGAATCAGGACCGCACAAACCATGAATGTTGCCGTCATCACAAGCCTGCGCAGAGGGTTCGAACACTTCGTGTTTCGAGAGCTGCAGATCATCGCTTCTCAAGGGATTTCGCTCCACATATTCCCGACCAAGTATCAACGGGGCCTGTACAACCCTGAACCTGAGTGGATCCTTCACAGATGGCATGCATTATCGGCGGCCCTGCTCCAACCACTCTATTTCTTGACCCACCCGCTCAAATACGCGCGCCTGCTCTGGGAGGCATCCAAATACCACGCATGGGTGGATTTCGCTCTGGCCTGGCTGTTCTCCAGAAGAATGGCAGGGATCGATGTGATCTACTCCATCTTCGGCGACCACAAGTTCTTCGTTGGCTACTTCTGCAAACGCATCACCGGCCTGCCCCTGGTTGTAACGATCCATGCCTATGAGCTCTATCGCAATCCCAATCCTGACCTCTTTGTCAAAGCCCTTGCAGCATGCGATCAGATCATCACTGTCACAGACTATAACAAGGAGCTTCTCAGCGACCGGTACGGGGTCGATCCTGAAGCTATCAAGGTCGTCCGGTGCAGCGTGGACATAGATGCATATCACCCCGAAAGCAAGTTCGTGATCCTTATCGTTGCCTATTTCGAAGACAAGAAGGGGCATGACACCCTTCTTCGGGCCGTCCGAGAGCTCGGATTGCATGATATTGAGGTGTGGGTTGTTGGCAGCGGGCGTGGGAAGGCGAGAGATGTAGATGTCGTCAAACTGGCTGAGGATTTGGATATCGCTGATCGGGTCGCGTTCTTCGGGGAACTGGGAGGGAATGCACTCAAGGCGATGTACCGGTCCTGCGATGTCTTCTGCCTTCCATCCCGATTCAGCCATGATGGAATCGCCGAAGGGTTCCCAACGGTGCTCATGGAGGCCATGGCATTCGGCAAACCGGTGATCTCCACCCGACATGTGGAGATACCTCGAATCATTACGGAGATTGTCGTTGAGGAGAACGACTACCGGGCGCTCGCTGCTGCTATCAGAAGCCTATATGAGTCGAAAGAGCTTCGCAGGAAACTGGGAATGCAAAACAGAGCTATCGCCGAGAGGCTCTTCTCCCCGGAAAATGCCCGCCAGACGGCGTCCATTCTGCAAGAGCTGGCGGTGAGGTGAGAACGACTGACTCAAGACTGGAAAAGACGGGCCATCGCGCCCGGCCTCGCGACCGGTCCCATAATGAGGATGGAATGCTGGACAGACTCGCCCGCAGATCGCTTGAAACAGGTTGGATCAAAGTGGGCAGGGCCTTCAGAGCCCTGGGGCGACGCCTTAATGAGCCTCTGATCATTCTTGGCACCGGCCGCGCTGGCACGAACCTTGTGGAAGATATCCTGAATTCACATCCCGGGATTCGAGGGTATCCAGGGGAGGCCAACCGCCTCTGGCATCCGCTGCTGGAGCCTTTCGAGACGACGCCGATCGACATTCCCCCTATCGAGATCGACCCGGAGCATTTCACACGGGTTTCGCTCTCCACGTGGCCAGATGGGCAGGAGAACAAGATCCATGATGCCTTCTCAGGATTCAGCAGGACGCTTGGATTGGGCCGCAGGTTCTTCTGCAAGAGCGCCATGATTTCCTTCATGATCCCCAAGATTTGTGAGATCTTCCCCGATGTCAAGATCCTCCACATGTACCGCTTTGGGCCTGCTGTGGTTGAGTCCTATTTCAAGAAGAACTTCGGGAAGTACTCGCGGTATGATTATTCACCGCAGCAATACTATGAACACTGCGCCAGATATTGGAATGACTGCCTGCTCGAGATCGACCGATCGGTCAAGGCCACATCGCTCCGTGAACGGGCCGCCTTCTTGGAGCTGAGCTACGAGGCATTGTGCGACCGGCCTTCTGAAACCCTAAGAACCCTCTCTGAATTCATACATGTCGAGGACTTGTTCAAGTTTCCCTTGTCCCGCATCGAGAATATGAATTACAAGGTCGGTGACTTCGAGAAGAACGGGAAATGGAGACACCTCATCGAGATCATGGAACCCGCGATGCGCTTGAAAGGATATATCTGATGCTGCCGCTTGCTGCATCCGTGCCGCCCGCTCGTGGGCTTGCGCAAGGCGACATCACTCATGCCCTAGGGATGAATGCTGACGGGGGGCTGAGCTCCTGGCGGTCAGGACCTCCCGCAACAACGCAGGAGCGCACTGCTCGCACGGAGACAGCACTGACGGCCAAATGGCCCGACCAGTGTCGCTCCGTACGATGGCCAGAGATATGAATTCGGACCAAGCGGAGACCCGAACCAGCCGCCACTGCATGGTCGTCCACGCCTACTTCCCAATGGGAGAAACAAGGGTCCAGCGCGAGGCAGAGGCCCTGATCGGCGGAGGGTATTCGGTGGATGTGATTTGCCTGCGCTACAAGCGAGAGCCCTATCGATCCCAGGCGAAAGGCATCAATGTCCTACGGGTGCCTCTTGCGAGACACCGCAATGCGGGGTTCGCCGTGCAATTGATCGAATACATCGCCTTCTTTCTCGCCGCAACCGTGCTCGTCAGTCTCCGACATCTATCGCACCCCTATCACAGTATTCAGGCGCACAATCCTCCAGACTTCCTGGTCTTCTGCGCGATCATTCCGAAACTGCTCGGGGCCAGGATCATTCTCGACATTCACGACTTGATGCCGGAGTTCTTCATGTATCGGCGCAGTGCGGCCCATGAGGCTTCGCTTGACGTGCGCCTAGTGCTTCTGCAAGAAAGGCTCGCCTGTGGCTTCGCCGACCGTGTGATCACCGTCAGTCATATATGGAGAGAGACCCTAGCCAACCGAGGCGTTCCCCCGGGCAAGATCGGTGTGGTGATGAATCTTGCCGACGATCGCATCTTCGCCCGCGTTGGGAAGCCGGATGATCCCCCGGCCCACTCATGCGGATTGAGATTGATCTACCATGGGATGATCGTTGAGCGATATGGCCTGGACCTTGTGCTGACCGCCCTGCGCGGCCTGAGGGAGAAGGCCCCTGGTATCCATTTCACGGTGCTGGGAAATGGGCCGTATCTCGCCAACCTTCAAGCCATCGCGGAAGAGCAGCAAGTCGACGACTGCGTCACATTTCTCACAACCTTCCGACCGGTGGAAGAGCTTCCCGCCATTATCCTCGGCCACGATGTCGGCGTGGTTCCCTATCGCAACGATCGATTCACGGATCAGCTCGTTCCTACAAAGCTGCTTGAATACGCTGCCCTGGGAATGCCGTGCATCGTCGCGAGAACCACCGCCATTCAATACTACTTCGACGACGAGATGGTGGAGTTCTTTTCGCCGGGCAGTGTGCAAGCACTCGAAGGGGCAATTCGGCACCTATACGAGAGCAAAGAGCGGCGGGCGCAGCTTTCGAGAGGAATCTATGACTTCCACACCAGACACACGTGGTCGGAGCATGCCCGAGAATACATCCAGATGATCCGGGGCCAGAAGTGACGCCCCGGTCGGGAACAGCCGATTCACGCCTCCAAAGGACAAAGCTTCAGTTCAAGGGAGAATCGCCTATCCATCCAGCGGATGCGAAGATGGTACCCCTCCAATGATGCTCCTACGCAGACTCCCTTTGGTTGAATGGCAACGTGCTCTGTGCAACCTCCCTGGCTCGAACATCTTCCATTCCCCGGAGATGTTTGAGGTCTTTGCACAGTCCAAGGGCTTCTCGCCGGACCTCTGGGCCGTTGCTGATTCTTCCGGCCGGGTGCTCACGCTCCTATTGCCTGTCCGCGTCACGCTCAACCCAATGCTATCTGCCTTGACCACGCGCGCCGTTGTCTATGGCAGCCTGCTTTGCGAGGAGAGCAGCGCCGGCATCCGGGCGCTCGAGTTGCTCCTGCAGGAATACACAAATGCCCCGGACGGGCGAGCGCTGTTCACCGAGCTGCGCAACTTGGGGGACACATCGGCCTTCCGGCCGGTTCTGCAGAATTTCGGGTTCGACTATGAGGAGCACGTCAACTTTCTGATCAACCTGGGCCAATCGCCGGAAGATCTGATGGGAGGGATTGGGAGTCGAACCCGGAAGAACATCCGTCGGGGCCTCCGCAAGGATGATGTCGATATCAGTGATGTGACCAGCCTCGAAGGGCTGGCCGCCTGCTACGAACTCATCTGCCTCAGCTACGAATATGCCAGTGTGCCTGTCCCGGATTACTCTCTTTTTGAAGCGGCATTCAAGTTGCTCTTGCCCAGGGAAATGGTCCGCTTCAGCCTGGCGCGCCTGGATGGCATACCTATCGCGACATCGGTGGACCTTCTCTACAAGGGTGTCATGTACGGATGGTACGGAGGCGTTGATCGGCGGTACACCTCAGCACTGCCCGGAGAACTCATCACGTGGCACATCCTTGAGTGGGGAGCAGCCAGCGAGAGGTTCCACACCTATGACTTTGGCGGTGCGGGCGATCCCGCCGAGGACTATGGCGTACGCGGTTTCAAAGCAAAATTCGGCGGTGAGCTGGTCAGCTTCGGCCGCTACAAGCGCATACATTCCCGACTGCGCTACTTGATTGCGGATTTTGGGTATCGTCTTTCACGGGGATATCTGTACGGCAGATAGAGACGAGTCCCAGCCGCCGGCGACGGGGATATCGCCGATGCTGGCGATGAACGCCAAGAACATGAACGGAAGGGGTGTCCATGCGGGTCACACAACTCGATGCGAAGGATTGTCACAGGTGGGATGCATTCGTCTCCCGTGAGCCGAGCTTCAGTCTGCTGCAATCCTGGGAATGGGGGGAGTTCAAGAAGAAACTGGGCTGGAATGTGTTCCGGATTGCCGTAGAAGATCGGAAAGGTATTCGCGCGGGAGCACAAATGCTGATCAAGGCATTGCCATTCGAGGTTTTCAGCGTGGCATATGTCCCTCGTGGCCCGGTAGGCGATTGGCTGGATGAGGAGGTCGGGCCCGAGCTCCTCTCTGCGTTGAATCGAGTTGCCCATCAACACAGAACTCTTTTTCTGAAGATCGAACCCCCGCTGATAGTCGATCCAAGCACGGAGCGTTTGCTGCGGCGGCACCATTTTCGCCCCAGTTCCAGTACCATTCAGCCGCCTGCCACCTTGATCCTCGATTTGAGCCCCAGCCAGGATGAGCTCCTGCGGCGGATGCGCAAGAAGACAAGGCAATATATCCGTTCTGCGACGCGAGAGGGCATCCAAATCCGAGTTGGCGAATATGAGGATCTTCCAGACTTCTACAGGCTGTTGCGCCTGACCAGCCGTAGAGCCAGCTTTCCCATAAGATCCTGGGACTACTACAGGAGAGAATGGCAGGAATTCGCTGGAGATGACCGGTACATCCTATTGTTGGCCTATCTGGGGGATCGATTGCTCGCGGCGCGCATCGCTTGTCGATTCGGCGAGCACGCTGCTGAATTTCATGCCGGATCAGTGGATGACTTCGGTGGCTTGCACCCCAACTATCTCCTCGTGTGGGAGGCCATCAAATGGGCACAAAGACATGACTGCCAGACCTATGACCTATGGGGCATCCCCGCTGAAGCCGCCGATCTTGCGATGAACGGCGAGGAAGATCCGGTATTTCACAGGACGGATGGATTGTGGGGGGTATACAGGTTCAAGAGTGGCTTCACGAAGAACATCGTGAACTACGTGGGAGCGTATGACCTTGTGTATGCTTCAATCCCCTACAGATTCATCACGAACAGATTTGTCAACGGGGAAGTTCTGGAACGGGTTGCCCGTTGGATGGACATGTCGCTTCAGGGCGACAAAGCATTCACCTGGTAACGGCCACAGGAGAAGATATGTTATCGCTGATCGTAGACCCCTCGTTGGAATATCCAAGCGCAGACACTCTGTACTCACCAGACGAGCACTTTCCTGAATATCCATATGACCACATTTCAGCTTCCAAGAATGCAGTGTATCGCTCCGTCCGTGACTGCTTCACACAGGCTGGCTACGATCGCGATCACTTTGGCACTGCGCAGTGGAATCCTCTCGGCGAATTTATCCCGGCTGGATCCCGAGTGTTCATATTGTGCAATTTCGCGAACGAGCGCCGACGCGACGAGTTGCTGCAGAACTATCGGTCGAGATGTACCCATGGTTCGGTTCTCCGGGCCCTAATAGATTACGTCCTGCTTGCTGTTGGAGACGAGGGCAGCGTATGCTTCGGGAACGCTCCGACCCAGGTCTGTCACTGGACTTCCGTAATGAGGGACACGGGCGCTCAGGTTGTCCTGGACTTCTATCGCTCCATCGGAGTTTCAGTGGAAGCGAGGGATTTGCGCTTGCTTGTCACAGATGCGACCCGAATTGGGGCGATCAGGAGCATGGAAAGGCGAGACGAAGCGTGTGGTACGCATGTTGACCTCGGGGACCAGAGCCTGTTCGCTGAGCTTGACCGCAGGCAAACAAATCGATACCGGGTGATGAACTACAACCCGAGGCGAACGGAGGCTTTCCACTCCCACGGCCATCACGAATACGTAATCAATCGTCAGATTCTTGAGTCCGATGTCGTTATCAGCGTACCGAAGTTGAAGACCCATGAGAAAGTGGGGATCACCTGCGCGCTAAAGGGAATGGTTGGAACAGTGGGCCACAAGGATTCCCTGCCCCATCATCGCTATGGCCCCCCAGCGATGGGAGGGGATGAGTATCCCGTCGATTCAATGGGCCTATTGCAGGTGGCATCCAAGTTCCATGAAATCAGCCAACGCACCAGACCTGATACACCACTCGGCAGTTTCCTGCGTGTTTCCTACAAAGCGTATCGTCGGGCTATCCGGCGGTGGTCTCCGGTGCTCGATGGCGCTTGGTGGGGGAACGATACTGCATGGAGAATGGCGCTGGATCTGGCCCGGATTGCAGTCTACGCAAATGGAGAAGGCGAGATGCAGAACAGCGCTTCAAGGCAGCATCTCGTGCTTGTCGATGGGATCGTTGGAGGGGAAAAGCAGGGGCCGGCACACTCTACGGCAACGGAAGCCGGCGTGCTGCTCTTCGGCGATGATCTGGCTGCCGTCGACTTCGCATGTGCCACGGTGATGGGATTTGACCCGCACCGAATACCTCTGATATGCGAGGCCCTGCAATTGAATGAGTACCCACTCTTGCAGAGATCCCTGTTTGGTAACCAGGTCATACACAACGGGAGGGTGCTCTCCTTCTCAGAATTCAGCGAGATGGAATGGTACCATTTTGAGCCGCAATCGGGCTGGGTGGAGAGGCTGCGTGCGGGGCCGCAGCTCGAGCCCGTCGTTTCTGAGTGAGGACGGATCAACGATGCGATATCCGCCAGCGGTTGTGATGCCGGCTGACCGGCCAGCGTCATTGGGGATCGCCCGATCGCTTGGACGCCGCGGTGTCCGGGTATATGCCGTCGACGCAGACCCGGATGAGATTGGCATGCTCTCCAACTATCTGATTCCGTCTCCGTTGCCGGGCTCCTGGGATTCGGAGGAAGACCGGCTTCTTCATCTGCTGGATCTCGGCAGGAGGCTTGATGGAGAGGCCGTCCTATTCCCAGTTCGGGATGACGATGTCTTGCTTTGCTCCCGCTATCGAGGCGAATTGCAGGAATACTATAGATATGTGATGCCAGATCACGCGACGGTGAAGAACCTCTTGACCAAAGATGGCCTTCACGAAGTGGCAAGCAGGTACAACATTCCCAGCCCTCGGATGTTCCGGGTGACCAACCAAGATGACGTGGAGCGAATTGCCGATCAGCTACCCTATCCGGTGATCATCAAACCCACCTTCAGCCCTTCTTGGCTGAGGCCGGAAATCAGCTCCATGCTGCGGGAGGGACCGCTGAGAGGCACGCCGAAGGTAGCTTTGTGCCGTTGCTCCGAGAACCTGGTGGATACATACAGGAGAATTGCTGATTTTGATAGTCGTATGATCATCCAGGAGGTAATCCCTGGGGAGGACGAACGGCTGGCCTATTTCTGCTTCTACCTCGATCGCAGTTCGAAACCACTCGCGATATTCGCAGGAAGAAAACTGCGCGTATTGCCTGTGGGCTTCGGCTCCGCCACGTATGTGCGCAGCTTTCATGACCCGAAGTTGGAAGAAGTCAGCCTCAAGCTTCTTGACGGGACCGGATATCAGGGATTGGGAGGCATTGAGTTCAAGTTGGATCCCCGAGATGATGCCTACAAGCTGATCGAGTTCAACGCCAGATTGGGAATGTGGGACTGCCTGAGTATCAGATGCGGGATCGATATCCCATATATCGCATATTGCGACGCGCTGGACTGGCCCGTCGAGCCCAAGTACGAATACCGAGACGATGTCATCTGGATTGACTTCCAGCGTGACGTCCGAGCCTTCTTGATATATAGGAGAGATGGGCAACTGAGCCTGGGGAGGTGGCTGCGTTCCCTACTCGGTGAGAAAGACTGGGCCTATTTCTCTCGGGATGACTGGAAGCCGGCAATTGTGGCACTACTCAAGGCATTTCAACGCCCGTGGGAGAGTCTGAAGCGGAGAATCCTCCCCGCGGCATGAGCTGGACGTCTCGTGGAGCACATCTGGATACCGGAGACAAGTGCCACCACAACGCTCCCCATCAATTCCCTATGCGGGGGGGTTTCGTCCCCGCATGCGGATCCTTGGCACACAATTAATCTCCGAAGGCTATCCCGCCCGCGCCCGGACACAGCGCGAGCGGATTCGTCTGTTTGGGCCGAGTCCTGCGCCCAGTCGCGGCTCCGTGCCCGCGCTCGCAGCTTTGATCCTCCACTAGGTTGAATCTGGCCGATGGCGCGAAGTGCTAGATCGAGAGAAGCGGAAACTTGCAAGACATCCAACGGGACCTATGGGGTGAGAACAGCCCAATGCTGTTTTGGCAGTGTCAGACCGACATCTCCAACGAAGCTTGGAGCACCGCCGTACGCCACGCGCTGCCCACACTTCAGATGGATGTTCAAGATCCTGGGCTGATTCCCTATCTCACCTTGGGGGAAGGGCAATTCGGCCCCGACCACTGGAGGCTTTCGAACCTAACTCGTGTCTATTATCTCCTCAAACCTGGGATCCCACGGTCCATTTCCAGGCGGTTGCGCTCGCTGATATCTCATCGACAGAAGGCAAGCTTTCAGCTTGGTTGGCCCATTGAAGATCGATATGTCAGGTTCCTCTGGGAAACCATGCGCCAACTGATGCTCATCCTGGGCCGTCAAACGATCCCATTTCGAAGTCTCTGGCCTGACGGCCATCAGTTTGCTTTGGTGCTGACACACGATATCGAGACCACGAGCGGCTTGCGATCCATCATGCAGATCGCCGACCTGGAATCCGAGTTCGGCCTCCGTTCGTCATTCAACTTTGTTGCAGATCGTTACCCCATCGACACCGGATTGCTGAGTGAGTTGAGGCACCGGGGTTTTGAAATCGGGGTCCATGGTCTCCGCCACGATGGGAAGCTCTTCTCCTCAGAGGAAACCTTCTTGCGCCGCGCGCACGAGATCAACGAGCACCTAGCCCAGCTCAAGTCTTTCGGATTCAGATCCCCCCTGACACACCGTGATCCGCATCTGCTCCAGGCGCTTCACATCGACTACGATCTATCCTTCTTCGATACCGATCCCTTTGAGCCGATCCCTGGTGGAACAATGAGCATCTGGCCATTCTTTATCGGCGACTTCGTTGAACTCCCCTACACACTCCCACAGGACTATACGCTGGTAGAAGTTCTTGGGGAGACCTCCCCAGCTATCTGGCTGTACAAGGCCGAATTCATTCGAAGCCACCATGGCATGGCCCTCATCAACACCCATCCAGACTACCTTAGGAACCCGCGGCATTTGCGGATCTATCGAGATTTCCTTTCCGCGATGGTCGAGAGGGGAGGGCATTGGCATGCGCTCCCGCGGAATGCTGCACGGTGGTGGCGCCTTCGCGCCTCACAATCCACCCTTGGGCGGACTTCCCTGTATGAGAGCAATCTGGTTCTTGACGAGGATCAAGTTCGAATAGAGGCATGATGCTTCAACGCAAACACCAGCATTCCCTGTGCGGTCGCACACTGCCCATGTCTTCCCACCGACGCCGCACTCCCATTGCGGTCAGGTGCGAGCTGGTGAGAAGCGCGATCCAGAGTTGGCAGTCAGAATAAGGGTGTTGAGATACTCTTCCAGAGGTGAACAAGCACCGTATAAAGCTCAAGCCAGGATGCGGATTGCGTCAGCTTTAACCACAATAGAGGATGAATCCGGACCGAGTCTTCACCGAATCTCTGGCTGCCCCCCCCGAACACATTGCCTTTGATCACATAGTTCATCCCATCTCCGCCGAGCTGGGTTCGGTTCAAGATCAGTAGATTCTCGGTGATTAGAGTGCTGTCGCCTCCCATTCCCATCCCATTCGCCCTTATGCCGGTATCCGCGCCAAAGATAATGTTGCCGTTGATCTCATTTCCGGGGTAGCCCGCAAGGTATATCCCATCGAGACCATTGGTCCGAAAGACGAGATTGTTGAATACGTGATTGTCCGGACCGTATATTGAAATCGCCCCCGCCCAATCCTCGGAGCCGTCACTCCAGGCCAAGATGTTCCCATAGACCAGTGATGCTCTAGCCCCCTCTCCAAGAATCACCACACCCCATGTCGAGTTGTTGTCCGAGTAGACATTCCCCTCCACCACCGTCCCGACTATTCCATCTTTGATATCCGTCCCTTCATTCCCTCCGGGAGTGTCATGGATTTGATTATGTATGATGTGGTTGTGGTCGCTGCCATCAGCCATATAGGCAGTTCCAATATAGACGCCCTCCCCCGGTCCCCGGCGTCCATTCTGATAGATGTCGTTGCCCTGGATTATGTTGAATCTACTCCCTTGCCCGGAGCCCTCTGATGAGATGTAGACGCCCGGTCGATCGTTGCCGAATATCACCCCATTCCGGAACACATCATGGGTGCTGCCCTTGACCATCGCCACTCCTGCATGGCAACTGCCGGTGACGATAAAACCATCCACGATGACATAGTGCACATTGCTGAAGTTGACGGCCGCGGATTCGCAGTCGCTTTGACCAACATCCAGCATGACGCGTTCAGTGCCATAATTCATGATCTTTAGCGGGGTCGCAATGCTGGCCTTGACATGCTGCGCTTCATCAACGAATGGGCCACCTTCCACCGTTGCAGAGCTCCCGTCTACAGCCTCGATCCGATAGACACCGTTGTTCGACTTCCAGCTATCATAGACATATAGATAATCACCGGCGCGCACATCAGACAGCCCGGGCGCGAATACTACACGGTTGCGCCCGGTCAGCACCACATCCGCCAAAGCTTGTCGTTCGATCCCCGACTGCGTGAGCGAGAGCCGCTCCTGATACACACCTCCCCTCACCAAGACCGTGTCCCCGGCCCCTGCCCTGGCAATCGCGGCGCCGATTGAGCGTAGGGGTTGGGTGAACGTGCCGGGCGACGAATCATCCCCTGTGGGACCGACATAATAGATGCGCCCACCGAACGACTGCGCGCCGATTGTGCTTTCCCCTGCGTGACTCAAAGTGCTGATGGGTGGCGGCAGCGAGGCCCATACGGATGAACAGGCCAGAGACAATATCATGATGCCATACGCGATCGTCATGCTGAACATGGACTAACCTGCACCCCGGTGTTGCGACGGGCAGCCGCCAGCAACTAAGAGTGAACCTTCGCAGTGGGATGTCTCTACCGAGACGGAGAGACAACGGAATGGTATTTCGCCGCCATTCCGTTGTCAAGATCTTCCGAATTCGACGATTCGAGCATGGGGTTCTTCTTGCCAGCAGGGCGTGGATTGTTCCACCAGCGCCACGTGTCCGAGGTATTTCCGCCCTGGCGGTTTGCAGTCGAACCGAAGACAGGCAGATCCGGGCACGCAAAACTCTGCAGCCCATCTCTATCTGCGAGTGAGAGCTCGCGCTAGAGCCCTGATAATAGGTCCTGCAACCAGAATTGGACTGCGATTTGTGCCTTCGCCGTCCACGCGCGCATCCATTGCCAAATATCAGAGTCATCGGGCAGCGGATGGCTCGCGACGTACCTTGCGATTTCGAACTTGAGGCGCCTCAGGCCCACGATGAACGGATCCTCGGGCCTCGCCTGTGGCGGCTTACCCGAGACCCCACCCTCCGGGACGCTGGCCGGCATTGGCGCCGGTGCCGGAGCCTGTGCTTCGCCGCTGTCAGACGGGAGGGCCTCCTCTCCCGCGGGGAGATCCTCTTCCAAGGATCCTGCCGACGATGCCTCTTGCGGCTCAGGCATACGACTCTGCCCCTCGAGGCCCTCTGCCATCGCAGGGGCTCCGGAATCTGCGGAGGCCAAAGCGGGTGCCTCCGCCTGCACTGCTCTCAGCACGCCCGGGGTCGGGAACGCATGCACCTCAATGAAAGGGGTGACCGCCGATGGGGGCTCTGGCGGACCGATCTCTGGGGTCGGCGTTTGGGAGGGGATTATGTGCGGCGTCTCAGTCGCACTCGGGGCGGGCGTAGAGGTGGGCGCCGCCGCCTCACTCTCAAAGGCGCCGATATCCGTCTTCAATCCCATGGGTCGCGTCCCGCCGTCCAGATCCGTGGTCAAACCCACCTCGAGGCCGGCATCAATGGCCGGGCTCGAAAGCTTGAGCTGGAAATTTCCGGCCGATCTGTCTATGAACTCCGGATTTCCCTCAACGGCATTCTGTCCTGTTGCGCTGCTGGCTCCATTGAACAGGTTGTTGGTGATTTCGAGTCCGGCCACGTTCCCCGCAAGTTGATTTCCGTTATCACTGAGGAGGTTGTTTATCACTCTTGCGTTCGTGACTCCGGGCCCCCCGCCCGCGACCCCGATCCCGGTATCCGCGCCCGAGATCGTGTTGTTGTAGATTTCATTTCCCGGATAGCGCATCAAGTAGATTCCGTCCAGCCCAGCCAAATCGAATATCAGGTTATTGAACACAAGGTTGTGCGGTCCGAAGATGCTGATCGCACCCGCCCACTCCTTCGAGCCGCTGCAATTCCTGAACACATTCCCGTATACCAGCGCTTCGGTCGATTCCTCGCCCAGAATGACGACTCCCCAGGTCGAATTGCTGTCCCGGAAGACATTCCCCTCAATAACGGTACCTTTCGTATGGGGCTTGATGTCCGCGCCCTCGTTCCCGCCCTGGGGTTGATAGATCACATTGTCAATGATGTGATTGTAGTCACTGTCGTCATCGCCATATGCTTCCCCAATGTAGACGCCCTCTCCGGGGCCGTTTTGGCCGTTGTCGTATATTGCGTTGCCTTCGATGATATTGTACGTGTTCCCCTCACTGTAGTTCTCCGAGGCGATATAGATCCCGGGTCGATCGTTGCCGTATACCTTGCCATTGCGGAACACGTTGTGGTGACTTCCCCTTACCATGGCCACGCCCGCGTGGCAGCTGCCCGTCACCTGGAAGTGATCCACGATGACATAGCTCACATGATCGAAATCGACCACAGGGTTTCTGCAATCCGCGTGGTTGATGTCGACGGTAACCAGACCGCCTCCATCATTCCGGAATATGATCGGGGTTCCAATGGAGGCCTGCACCCCGCCCGTCTCGTCTGTGAATGGCGTCCCTTCGACCTTCACGAACCCATCCCCGACTTTGACAATCCTGAAGGCCCCATTGTTGGACTCCCTGCTGCGATACACATACAAGTAGTCTCCAACGCTAACACCACCAAGGCCATCAAGCGACGCCCGATTCCCATTCGTCAACTGAACTGGCCGTACGGCTACGCGTTCCTGCCCGGACTCGCTCAGTGTGACAAGCTCTCGATATATCCCTGAACGCACGTAGACTGTGTCCCCTGGGCCGACGCTGTTGGCGGCCTTCTGAATCGTCCGCCACGGCGCCGACTCCGTCCCCGGATTGGAATCCCTCCCATCCAGGGACACGTAATAGGCGTTTCCCGCCGCTTGTGTCCCCGATCCCGCTCCGGGAACCAATGCCAGCAGCAGGCCGAGCATCATTGCCATAGCTATATATGCATTACGCACGCTTCTGGACATACTCATGAACCTCCCCGGGCTCGTCACGCAGAGGGCATCCCAGCCTGTCCTGGGATCCTCCCCATTGCATCTGCGATGACGCCCATACTCCTTCGCGACCCTCCCAACACCCCTTTCGCCCCGCGCCTGAATCCCCCAGAAAGCAAAATGCCTCCCGCCTGAGTAGCTCGAAAGGCAAAACGAATCCCGCTTTCGGCAGCTGGCTGTCCTGGCCGACCACTCCGGCTGTAGACCCTCTAGCTTTGCGCCGCCGGCTTTCGCCGGTTTTGCCGTTTTCGAGCGTTTGGCTTCCGTTTAGTCATGCATCAACGCTGGGTACCAAATCCTCCCTTCCCTCAATTGCGCTAATTATACACTAATGGCTTGCAACCTTACAACTACCTTACCACTTATATAGCGATAGTACCGGGGTACCGGATCTCCTGCCCCGACGGTGCTCAAATGCCAGCCGCATCGGGCATCCCGCAGGAACCCGCTCCTTCCCCGTTCTGAGTCGCTCCGCAACCCCCCTATCCCGCCGCCGCTCCTCGAAACGCCGATCGTTGATGGCTTCCCCCGAGTTTGGCATAGAACCTGCATCCCCCCAGGAAAACGATCCGTATCTCGCCCGACCGCCAAGCGGTTATCGGATCAGCGGTTTGCAGGTGCCTTCCCAATCGGCGCCGGCGGAATGGAAAAGAGATCATGACCACAGCTAACGTGCTAGTTGTCGATGACGACCCGGAAATGTGCCGCCTCGTCTCCACGATCTTGCATCCATCGGACATCCAGGTGGAAACAGCCTTGGACGGCTACCAAGGGATCGAGAAGGCGCAGCAGCGCAAACCCGATTTGATCGTCCTGGATGTCATGATGCCCGGTATGGACGGATGGGAGGCTTATCGGCACATCAAGGATGTCAGCAATGCGCCGATCATGTTCCTGACGGTGCTTTCCGATGATGCCAGCCGCGAGCGCGGCAGGGAATTGGGAGCGGTCGATTTTCTGCACAAGCCTTTTGGAGCGAGAGAATTCCTTGAGCGCGTCAAAAGGCTTATCCGCGAGAGCGCACCTCAGACCCCGGCGCTATCTCCCAGCGGGACGTAGCTGGCAATTCACCGCACCAGGGGGCTTTGGCTGCCTGGCTACATCGCTCGCGAGGCGATGAGCAGGACCATCATTCCAAGCATGAGAATGCCGATCATGGCCAGAATCAGGAATGGCCGTTCGATCAGCCAATCCAGGACCGCAGGGAAGGGATCCCCGCTCGATTCGGGATTCTCGACCGACGGCGCTGTCGCGGTCGCCTCGGCGGTCCCGGGATCCTCCGTGGGTTCAGGGGTAGGGCTTGCCGTGCCTCCGGCCGCCGTCGCGAGCGGCAGGGTCGGTGCCCCAATCACCGTTCCGGTCGGCGTGGGGAGCACTGAGAAGTCCGCCGCACCGGCGAGCCAGAAGGTCCCTGCCCCTGCGTTGGCATCCACCACCCGCATTTCCAGCGTCACGTCTCCGGTGAAGATCACGCTGATGCGGTAAGCCGTCTGACCCAAGGTGGACTTGGTGATTTGACGGCTGCTGCCGTCTGCGGTGAACTCAAAGGTTGTTGACCCCCCGGTGTTGTGGTTCGCACCCACATAAACCCGCACCGTGCGAAGCTCTTCATCTCCCTCCAACGCCAACCGCCACGCATTGCCCTCGCTCGCGAGTTGGGCGATGCCGCCGGTGTCGACGAGCGCTCCGCCGTCGTAGAACATCCAACCGTCCAGCACCGGGAAGGCACCATCTGCGAAAACGGGATCCATGATCTCCAGCGGCGATATTGCCACGTTGCCGTGCTGCCCGGAGCGGGCCACCAGGTATTCACGCCCCAGGAAGTCGACCGCATAGGCGGGAAGCTCCTCGATGGCGATCCATGCATCTCCGGCTTCCGTCGCAGCACTCGTGCTGGTTCTCGTCGGCTTGGGCGTGCTGGTCTTCGTCGGCTTGGGTGTGTTCGTGGCCCCCGCCTCATGGGTGGCGGTAGCCGTCGAAGTGGCCGTGGTGGTGGTGGCCGTGCTGGTTGCGGAAACCGTCGCAAAGGGGGTGTGTGTCGCCGTACCAGTTGAGGTGGTGGTCGCAGTCGACCCCGCGGCCGATGTCGGCGTGGAGGTATGAGACGGAGAGGGGGTTGTGGTCAGAGTACGCGTGGGAGCCGGCGTGCCGGTCGCGGCGCTGGTGCTCGTCGCCGTCGCCGTGACGCTCGCTGTCGGGGTGACCGTCGGCGTCGAAGTCCTTGTGGAGGTGACGCTCGGCGTGCTGCTGGAAGACGGGGTTGGTGAGATCGTCTCCGTCGGGGTCGCGGTCCTTGTGGGTGCGTTGGTCTCCGTCACGGTGGCGGTTTGCGTGGACGTGCCGGTGGGTGCGCTCGTCTGAGACGCTGTGGGCGTATGGGTGGCGGTGCTGCTGGGCGTGCCCGTTGCCGTTATGGTGTGCATTTCCGTAGGTGTAGGCGTCGGCGAGACGGTCGCCGTATGGGTGGCGGTGCCCGTCGGCACGTTGGTCTCGGTGATTGTCGCCGTGGCCGTCCCGGTGGGGCTGGGCGTCGGCGTCGGCGAGACGGTGGCCGTTTGCGTGGCGGTGCTCGTCGGCGCGTTCGTCTCCGTGATTGTCGCCGTGGCCGTCCCGGTGGGGCTGGGCGTCGGCGAGACGGTCGCCGTATGGGTGGCGGTGCCCGTCGGCACGTTGGTCT
>CAYMCO010000001.1:311837-338538 GCA_964388955.1 uncultured Anaerolineaceae bacterium
TGGGCGTCGGCGTCGGCGAGACGGTGGCCGTTTGCGTGGCGGTGCTCGTCGGCGCATTTGTCTCCGTAGCGGTTTGCGTGGCCGTGCCCGTTGGTGAGCTTGTCTCAGTGACGGTCGCCGTGAAGGTGGCGGTGCTGGTGGCGGCGCTGGTCGACGTCGCGGTGGGCGTATGAGTGGGTGTCGCTGTGGCGGTGGCAGTCGCGCTGGGCGCACGCGTATCAGTGGCGGTGGGTGTTTGGGTGGCGGTGGCTGTTGCGGTTGAGGTCTGTGTCAGCGTGAAGGTATATGTCGCAGTGGGCTCTGGCGTCGGCGAGCCGGTGGCCGTGTGCGTCGCCGTCGGTGCAGGCGTGTATGCGTCTGTGGGCGTCCGGGTCCGTGTGTCGGTCGCGGTTGCCGTGAACGTCGCCGTCGAACTCGGCGTCGGCGAGCCGGTGGCCGTAAAGGTTGCGGTTGGCGTGTAAGTCCAGGTCGGCGTATGGGTATGGGTCTGAGTGGGCGTCGGGGTCTGCGTGCTGGTCCCGGTTGATGTGCTTGTAGGAGTGGGGCTGGAGGTGGCCGTCGCGGTGGTCGTGGCTGTGCTGGTGGAAGTCCTCGTAGCGGTGGCGGTAGCCGTCGCGCTGGACGTCGCGGTGGGAGTCTCCGTCGCGCCGCCCAGGCTGATGGTGACCACAAACCCGTTGGCGGTGGCGGAATCCACCGAAACGGTGATTCCGTTGGCCGGGTCCGAGAAGGAATCCCCCACCAGATAGCCGGCGTCGGAGGTATCCCCATCTGCAGTTTCGTCCACAACATGTGCGGGCTCGCTCCTGCCGGTATCGACCTCGTGGATGATCACCGCGCTCTCCCACAGCTTCACGTCGTAGCTCGAGGCCGCCTTCTGCCGCGCTTCGACGGTGTAGAAATGGGTCGAGGAACCGTCGATGGGAATCTGCGCCATCCAATAGTCCGACGCGCCCGGCTGGGCTAGCTCTTCCAGAGTGATGCTGTGCGAACCGGCGGTGGCCGTGTATTTGCGGGCCGCAGGGATCCAGTTGAGCTCGTCTTTGTGATAGGAAATCGTGTGCTGCCCGAGGCATCCGTAGGTGGGGCTGGTTGAATCTACGCAGTTTGCCCAACTGTCGCTCATCACATCCCAGTCATTGGTGTACGGATTGCCGTTGGCGGCCCCCCAGTCATCCGTGGAATGGGGCAGACCGAAGCCGTGGCCCATCTCGTGCGCGATGGCGGTTTGATTGCCGTATCCCCAGGGAGGCTCCCAGGTCGAATACCAGATACGCGATTCGCCGTCGAGCGTCGCCCAATGGCTCCCGCCCCAGGCATAGCCATCCAGCTCATCGTTGAACATCATGTTAATGCCCAGGTAGCTCGTGAAATCCGCCGTCGGATCGGCCAGCGATGTGCAGTCTTCGAAGAGCGCGTTCAACAAACCTCGAGGATCGGACAAGTATTGGATCCGCGTCTTGGGAAGCATGAACCATCCCACGCGGGATGTGCCGGTGATATTTACGTTATCGTAAGAGACCTCTCGCCAATAATGATCGAGCCCAGGATAGGAACTGCTGAACAATCCATCGAAGTAAGTGAGCGGCTTGGGTTCAGAGGTGTCCCCGCTGTATTTGCACAGGATGTTGATCCAGGGTTGGGGCCCACTGATGGCGGAGGCGGAATCCCCGGTGGGAGAGGAGAGCCCCTGGGGCGACATCTGTCCGGTGGAGGTGAAGCGGTCGACGCTGAAGCGATAGACTTGCCCCCCGATCGCCCAGCGACCCTCAAGGGCGACCCTCCTGCGATTCAACCCCCAGATTCCGCCAATTGCACGAAGGGCAGGTGCACCGATCTGGAGCGGAAGCGAGGTGCCATCGTCCGTCGTTAGCTGGAAATCCGTCCTCTTCAGCCCTGAGCCCGGGGGTCCATCGCCCCACGTGATGGTCAACCAGCCAATCTGCACCACCGGGGTCTCGGGGGCAGCCCCTTTCGCAGCAGAGGCGCCAAGCGGCGAGAGCAAAGACAGGGATGCCAGCAGGACAGAGATGACGTTCGCCAACCTGGCGACGCCTCGGAAACCGCGCCCAATCTTCGTCGCTTGTCTCCTCATCTACAATCCAAACATACAGCCGATACTCGCGCGCCCCACATGCGGGTCAATCGCCAGCCAGCATGATGGAAGACACCTCAATATGGCTGCCCCGACCACCCTCATCGACGCAAGAGCACACGCAAGAAGCCCGTGGAGCGCGGACACGGCCGCCAGGCCACGGGCGATAGAGTGTCAAATCCGACCCACCTCGTTTCGGCAGCTGGCTGTCTTGACCGGAGCCCCAGTCGCAGACCCTGTAGCTTTGCGAGGCCACCTTACAGGGACCTTGCCTTTTCGACGAGATTCCTTGTTCTATAGACGATCAGCGCGTTTCTCGCGCTCTTCGTTAGCTCCTTGCAAGCTTTTGATCAGCATAACATGCGCATCTCAAGCCAGCAACCGGACGAGAGTACCGGGTCCGCCTAGGTCCGGGGGGCGGTCATCACAAGCTGCTGTTGGATACCGATGCTCTCCATCAGAGGGCCGTCTCCGATGGAGAGATTGCCACGACCTTTCGGGCCTCGCAATGCATCTCGTGTGGAAGTCGAGGTCAACGCCATGTGTGGGAGGCGGGCATGCGGCCTACCCGCGGCGGCGGACGGAAGAGCGCCCCTGTGAATCTGTGTGATCGGCTCCTTCGCAGGTCGACGGTCGGCGAAGGGGACCACTTCGGATACGCTGTCTATGCACCCCGCAGCCAAAAGGAATTTGACATTTACCCGCATTCTTCCCTAGAATATGGATAGGGCACATCCATCGAGCAAGCAACGTCGTTCACTTCCGCAGCAACCACGCACATACTCCGCACAATCGATGCGCCACCTCGACCCATGGTTGAATTCCGCTCGGGGGGGCATTGGCTTTTTCTACGAACAGGAAAGGGAGGCAGGGAGATGAATTTCGGAGGATATCGCAATCGCGTGGCTTGGGTGGATTTGGATACTGGAGAGAGCGACTACAAACCCATTGACGAGGAGGACGCCCGTCTATACATCGGTGGTCGAGGCCTGGGGGCGAAATACGTTTTCGACAACGGCCCGGAAGTGGACCCATTAGGCCCCGAGAACATGCTCGTGCTGATGACCGGCCCGCTCTCAGGCACGGACGTCAACCTCAGCGGGCGCATCGCCGTCTGCACAAAATCCCCACTGACCGGCACGATCGTCGATTCGCATCACGGGGGTTGGTCCGGGGCGCGGCTGAAATGGGCGGGCTTGGATGGGGTCGTGTTTCAGGGCCGGAGTGAGGACCCAGTGTACGCCCTAATAGAGGATGGGGAGCTCTCCCTGCTTGACGCCTCCAGCCTATGGGGCAAGGGGGTTCACGACACGGTGGATGCCCTCGTGGAGCAGCATGGGGATAGCGATGTCTCCGTGATGGCCATTGGCCAGGCCGGGGAAAACCTGGTCAAATGGGCTGCCATCCTGAACGAGGACGATCGCGCTTCGGGTCGCGGAGGGACCGGCGCGGTGATGGGATCGAAGAATCTGAAGGCTGTGGTGGTTAAGGGCGAACACGCGAACCGCCCCATGCCGTTTGATCGGGAGGCCTTCAAGGAGGTCCAAGCACGGGGGCGAGATCAGCTCATGGATGAGCGTGTGGTAACTGCGCCGAAAAAAGGCGGGCTCTCCCTCTATGGCACCAATGTGCTGATGAACATGGTGAACGCCATCGGCGGCATGCCCACTCGCAACGCACAATCGACGTATTTCGAACCGCACGAGAATATCAGCGGGGAGACGATCCGGGAGACCATCCTGGTCGGCGACCCGACCTGCCACGCCTGCTTCGTCGCGTGCAAGAAAGAGGTCGAGATCGTCGAAGGCCCGCACGCCGGGTTGCACATGGAGAGCGTCGAGTACGAATCGGCGTGGGCGCTGGGTGCAAACTGCGGGATGGACGACGCCGCCGCCCTGGCCGCGCTGATCGATCGCTGCAACGACTATGGCCTGGACACCATCGAAGCCGGCAACGCGCTGTCAGTCACCATGGAGGCTCACCAGCGGGGCCTGCTCGACGGTGGCGGGCTGGAATGGGGCGACTCGCAGGGCATGCTCCAATTGTTGGACGAAATCGCCAATCGCACCGGACTGGGAGCGGACCTGGCCGAGTCGCCGGCCAGCGCGGCGGCAAAATGGGGCGCGCCGGAGATCTCAATGTCCGTTAAGGGCATGTCCATCCCAGCCTACGACCCGCGCGGCATCAAAGGTATGGGCCTCGCCTATGCGACATCGAACCGGGGGGCTTGTCATCTGCGTGGCTATACTCCCGCGGCTGAGGTGATCGGCAACGTTCTCGGCCCCACGGACGTAACCGATCCATTGGAGGTGGAGGGCAAAGGCAAACTCACGATGATATTCCAAAACGTGCACACGCTGACGGACTGTCTGGATGTGTGCAAATTCGCTACCTTTGCGGAGAATTTAGATGCCTTTGCCGAGCAGTATGCGGCAATAACCGGCAACCCGATGGACGCCGACGGACTGCTAAAGGTAGGCGAGCGAGTATACAACCTGGAACGCTACTACAACAACCAGATTGGCTTCCGGGAAGGTTCGGATACTCTGCCCAAGCGGTTTCTCGAGGAGCCCTCAGACGGCCCCGGATCAAGAGGGCAAGTGTGCGATCTGAACACGATGTTGGAAGAGTATTACCGAGAGCGCGGTTGGAAGGATGGTGTCGTTCCAGAGAGCAAATTGAAGGAGCTGGAGATCATCTAGCGGTGCGGACGGTCGTCGAGGCACCCAACTGCGGACACAAACCATCCCACGCACAGCAACCTATCCATGATGGCCATGAGGGTCGAAGGTAGGGGTCGGCCTCAGACCCGCCCCTGCGTCCGTCATGGCGCCGATCTGCCCTTCGCCCATGATTCGTGCTCTTGCCATCCACTTGCCTGGGCGGTTGCGTCTGGCCTCTTGTGGCCGAGCTCTCTCATCCTCGTACCCTCGGGGAGGTCCACAGGCAGCAGCGCGCCGCCAAATGAGAAGATGCATATCGTCGCGCCGTTGTCGATTTGCGCATCCCAACCGCCGACGGTGTAAGCCAGTCGACCATTGACTGAAACCTGCACGGAGGGCTTGATCCCATCGTCATCCCTTACGAGATCCCCAATTTCATAATCCCTCAGGATTGCCGCCATCAGATCACGCAGGGTTCGCCCTCCAAATCGAATCCGATGAACGCCTGCACCTGCCCTCGAATGCAGGTCACCCGCAAAACGAACAGAGACGACCTTTTGAGAAGACGCCCCGCCACCTACGGGAGGGAAGATATCCAGTTGATCATCGTCCCGCACGACCGTCTCACGCCCCTGCAAGTGACGCACATCTCTGCCGTCAACGACGACAGCAATATGGGTGGCCAACTCCCCTCGCTCGTCGAGAATCAGCGGCGCTAGCTCGGGCACGCGGGCAATCAACGCGATGATCACCTCGGAAACGGGCGCTGCCTCACTCAATGGGATCTGCACGGCCCGCTTCCCAGCCGCATCCCTCAGGTTGGCATACAATCGTATCCGCATGTGCAACTTCCCACTTGATCTGATTCTCGTGAGCGACCCTTTTCCATTCTACAGCATTCCCCGACATTCGAAGACACCGCTGCATTGCGCGCATCCCCCTCTTCCACGGCCGCCGCAGATAGCCGCGGAGCGCGATTGGACGGTTCAATTGCCGGACGGACCGGGCTTCCATCCGGCGGGCGCCTGCGGGAAGACGCCCCGGCGGGGCGTCTCTACGCCGCCGAAAGCGGGGTGCTGGAGACCGGGAGGGCCGATGAAGAGGTGACGGGATATATCCCATCATGTCTATGCGCAATCACGGTGGTTCAGGGGTCGCCTTGCGGTTCACATCCGGGCGACGGAAGGCGTCGGTCTGTGACACGGGGCCCGATTCGGTCATTCGCCCCCGGAGCCCCGCTCGCCATCCACCCCCTCGTCCGAGATCCACACAAACTGATAGGGAGCCAAGAGCAAATCGACGTTATCGCGCACGGGCTCGCCGGTCACCAAATCCTTGGCGGCGCCGCCCAGGGAGGCCATCTCGAGAATGTCCGCCGCCACCCGCTGCTCCCGATCGGAGAGATTGCTCAGGCAAAGGACGCGCCTGGCGCTCCCATTTCGCAGGTATCCGAGGACAGCCTTGCCTCCAGCATGAACGAACACCGCCTTTCCCGCAGAGAAGGCGGCCACCCGCTTTCGGAGCCATATGAGATGTCTCAGCCGGGAGTAGATTCTTCCTTCCACAGTCGATGGATCGTGCCGGCGCTCCACAATCTGCTCCAAGTTCAGCGACCTTGGCGCTCGCCCGGCGCCTTCCGGCCGAACCGCCTCGACCGCCGGGCCTTCTTCACCGATCAAACCGATCTCGTCTCCGACGACCACTTGCGGCAATGCCCCGATGGACAACAGGATGCTGTACAGGAGGAGCAGCCGGCGCAGGGCCATCTCGTCGCCTGGGTGATACTCTGGACCACCCGATAGCCCCACGAGCGCGGCGGCCCTGCCAGCTACCCTGGCCTCCATGGGCACCCGTTCGCTCTCCACGAGAAGCCGCCCCCGCGCAAAGCTCCCCTCGGCCCGCCCCGAATAGAGCTCCACCATCCAGCGTCGCGCCTCATTTGCGCCCAGCCCAAATCTGGCGCCCACACCAGACGAGAACGGCCAGCGCAGGCCCTCCCCATCCGCCAAAGATGCCATGACAGCGCCTCCCCCCGGGTCCGCATCCTTCTCCATGGCGGCCCGCACCCAGCGCCCGTCCCCCATGCCCAAGCCAGCCCATAGCGCGGGGGCGAGCCGTTCGCTGTTGGCTATGCGCAACCCGCTTCCGCCCAAGTAGCTGCCCGTTTCCCTTTCCCCGGGACCATCCCCGGCGACCAGGGCCATCCCCGGGGCGGCCATGCACACACAGCCCGCCAAAGCGCCCAGAATGGAAAGCACCTCGGGTAGGTCCTGACACGAAGTACCGGGCCGCTTCCAGATGAAACGCAGCTCCCGAAGGGTAAGGAAATCCACCCCAGCGTTGCCCAGCACCAGAAGCTCCTCCAGGATTTGTCGAAATACCCACGGGTTGGCGTAGTTCAGATCCCACGATCCCGGCGAGAAAGTCGTCCACACCCAAGCCTCGAGCGCCGGATCAAAGCTGAAACGCCCCGGGGCCGGATCCGGCCCCAACCCGCGAAGGGCTCCCTCCACTTCATCCGGCACGGCGCGACCGGGGTAGGTGAGGAAGAAGCGGCGATAATACGGATCCCCATGCCTGGCTTTGGAAGCCCACGGGTGCGCCTCGGCAATGTGATTCAGGACAAAATCCAACCCCATGCCGATCCCCCGGGCGTCAAGCTGCTTCGCTGCGGCGCGCAGCGGCATGATGATAGAGGGCTCTCCCCCCCGATCGCGGAACCCCTGCGCGCCTCGCCAAAACCCGCCCGCCTGATCATAGGCGCAGAATACCGGCACAACCCTCAAATGCGTAATCCCGAGATCCCGCAGGTATTCCGCACGCCGCCCCAGGTCGTCCAGGCGATCTCCCCACAATCCGAGGTCATGGACCCCGAACACAACCTCCGGGCGAAGGTACCACCCTTTGTCCGCTTTCCGCCGCAGATCTCGGGCGCGCCCCCGGGCATCACGATCGTGGAAGGCCTCCGCCGCGGACATGAGGATGGACGCCAGGCATTCAGGCCAATCCGGGTGGCTCTGATACAGGGGATAGAGCTGCCGCGCGACATCCAGGGCGCCGGCATCATATCGGGAAAGGAAGACATCTCCTTCCCGCTCCGCCCGCTCCCGGAAGTATTCCTCGATCCGCGAGCGGATCTCCAACAACCTTTCCCTCATGATCCCTCAGCGGTCGGGCCGCCCCCCGAGTCGCGATCCTCCCTCAAGAGCGCATCCACGGCCGCAGGATCAGGAAGGCTGCGCATGGCGCCCCGGCCGGTGACCGTCAACGCCCCCGCCGCGTTCGCATATCGCAGGCAGGTTCGCAGGCGAGATTCGTCAGATATCAAATCGGGATTCTGATTCAAACGCAGCAGCATACCAGCCATGAACCCATCGCCGGCACCCGTTGTGTCTGCTACCCGCACCGCGAATCCTTGGACTTCGCCTTGGGTGGCCTCGGTGAAATACCGGCACCCTCGAGCGCCTTGGGTGACCACCAGCAGCCGGAGTTCCTCGTGCCACAGGCTCTCCGCCGCCGTCTCGAGCGATCCCTCGCCCGAGAGAAAGAGCAGCTCCGCTTCGCTCAGTTTGATCCAATTCGCGAAGGACCACGCCTTCATCGCTTCGGCACGCGCGGCTCTCTCATTGGGCCACATGTGTACTCGGATGTTGGGGTCATAGGAAATGCGCACCCCCGACTGGCGGGCGATCGCCAGGGCCCGCATCGTTGCCGAACGCGCCGGCTCGTTGGTCAATGAGTTCGAACCGAAGTGGAAGCAGGCCGCGCTTCGGACCACGTCCGCGCTGGCATCCACATCCGCCGGTGCGTATAGCATGTCGGCGCTGGGGTGCCGGTAGAAGAGAAACTCCCTCTCTCCCGAATGCGCGACGGAGACAAAGGCCAAGCCGGTGCGCGCCTCAGTCGTCGAAACCAAGCCTGTCGTCTCGACCCCCTCCGCCTCGAATACCTGGCCCAGAAAAATCCCAAACTCATCCGCTCCAACCTTTCCCATAAAGGCGCTGCTGGCCCCTAGGCGCGCCAGACCCACTGCGACATTGGCGGGTGCTCCTCCCGGATTCTTCTCAAATTCCACGGCTTCCACGAGTGAGACGCCGGGCTGCGTAGAGACGAAATCGATCAGCGCCTCGCCCAGACAGACGATCTTAACCATAGTCCATACCCCTGATCATGCCAGGCCTCGTTCCCGCCCGGCTTCGACGACATGGGAGCGCCCCCCGCCTCCCTCCTTCATCTCGAACCATCGGCCCCTGCTTGGGATTTGTGGGCGCCGGTCGCGCCCCACAGCGCGAAATTGCCCAGGGGCGCGCCTGGGCAAAGCCTTCCCTTCCTATCGAGGCGGAGCCCTGGTCTTCGGTCGGAGACTTGGCCGGACCAAGACTCAGCCGACGGCCAGCGCTTCAACATCGTCTCGGGCCGTCCCCTCTTTGCGGGGGCAGCATCCCACGCTGCGCTACCCATGCCGAAGAATCCATCGACCCATCTTGGGGAGAGGGCCGCATTGGCATGCCGGGGATCGACACCGGCAATTCCAAGCGACACCCCTCAAAGCGCACCGCGCTCGGCAGGCCTCAATCCGCAGCCGCTGTGGGATTTAGCGAATCGCCTGCTCGCTCTTGGCATCGAAGAGGTGCAGATTGTCGGTGCTCAACACCACCTGCATGTCCTCCCCCATTTTGGCGGAGGTGCGCGGGTCGACCCTGGCCACATATTCCAGATCGTCCGTCCGCAAGTTGAGGAACACCTCATTGCCCATCAGCTCCGTGACCTCCACGTGGGCCGGGACAAGCTGGGCCTCCACCCGGGCGGGCACGTAGTCGGGATCGTGAATGTCCTCCGGGCGGATCCCAAGGATGACCGGATTCTGCTTATGGGGCATGGCGGCATCCTTCTTGGCGTCAGGGAGGGTCACCTTGAACGGCCCCACATCTACCTGCAGATCCCCGTCCGATTCCACCAGGGTGCCCTCGAAGAAATTCATGGCCGGGCTGCCGATAAACCCGCCGACAAAGACGTTGTCCGGGTAGTCGTACAGGTTTTGCGGCGTGTCGATCTGCTGCAGCACCCCATCGCGGAGCACCGCAATGCGGGAGCCCATTGTCATCGCCTCCGTCTGGTCGTGGGTGACGTAGATGAACGTGGTCTCCAGGTGCCGGTGGATCTTGACGATTTCCGACCGGGCCTGCACCCGCAGCTTGGCATCCAGGTTGGACAAGGGCTCATCCATCAGGAAAACGGCGGGGTCCCGCACAATAGCGCGGCCCACCGCCACACGCTGCCGCTGGCCGCCGGAGAGCTGTCGCGGACGTCGATCCAGCAGGGCCTCGATCCCCAACGTCTTGGCGGCTTCCTCTACCCTGGATCGGATCTCCTCCTTGGACTTGCCGCGCAGTTTGAGCCCAAACCCCATGTTGTCGAAGACGGACATATGCGGATAGAGGGCGTAGCTTTGAAAGACCATGGCGATATCGCGATCCTTGGGTGCAACATCGTTGACCACACGATCCCCGATGCGGATCTCCCCGTCAGTGATCTCCTCCAGGCCGGCGAGCATGCGCAGGGCGGTCGACTTCCCGCATCCCGAAGGGCCGACCAGAACCAGAAACTCTTTGTCCTGCACCTCGATGTTCAGGTCGCTGATCGCGGTGACATCGCCAAACAGCTTGGTCACATGGTCATAGGTGACGCTTGACATGATGGATTCTCTCCTTATCCTTTCACCGAGCCGGCGAGCAGCCCTCGCACGAAGAAGCGCTGCAGGCCAAAGAAGACCGCCATGGGGACGATAAACGACAGGAAGGCCGCGCCCGTCAGAATGCTCCAGTTCCCACCCCGGGGATCGATCAGGTTCACGATCTGCACCGTCAACACCGGATGGCTGGTCAGGAAGATCTTGGCCACAAGAAAGTCGTTCCAGATCCAGATGAACTGGAAGATCCCCAGTGAGGCGATGGCGGGCACAGACAGCGGGATCGCCAGGTTCCAGAAGGCGGTCCAATGAGACGCCCCGTCTATATAGACGGATTCAAAAACCTCCCGGGGCAGGCCGCCAAGGAAATTGCGCATCAGGTAGATGGCGTATGGCAGGCCAAATCCGGTATGGAACAACCAGATTCCCAGGAAGGAATCCATGATGCCGAGGTTCGAGTAAAGCCGGGCGATGGGCACCAGCGCCATCTGCAGCGGAATGACCTGCAATCCCACGAGCAGAGAAAAGAGCCAGAAGCGCCCAGGGAAGTCCATCCAGGCGAAAGCATAGGCGGCAAAGGCCGCAAACAGGATCGGCAGCAAGGTGGCGGGGATGGTGACGATAAAGGTGTTCAGGTACGCCCTACCCATGCCCTCCGGATTGAGGAAGTCGCTGGCGTTGCACTTGAACTGCGCCAGCGCGCTGGCCACCTGTTTCTGACAATCGGACAAGTAGTTCGTCGTGCCCTTATACCCCACGAGCGCGTCTGCGTAGTTGTTCAGTGTGAATCCCGACTGGCTGGCCGCCCCCGTGCCCGAAATCGTTTGCAGGTATTTCAGGATGGGCGCGAGCGTATCCAGCGCCTGGTTCGCGTTCTGCGGCAGTTGCGGATCCTTGAGGTGGGGCTGGCCGTTGATGTCTTTCCGCAGCATGGCAAGCAAGCGATTCGAGCGTGGATACTGCGCGATCAGGTTTGGATCCGTCAGGTTCGCTGAGGAGATTTGATCGCCGTTCGCACCGTGACAGGAGGCGCAGTACTGATCATATTGTGCCTGGCCCTCGATGGTCCGCCCTTTGAAGACGTCAAACACCGTCCACCAGCCAGAGGTGCGAACCGCCTCCCGAGTGCGGAAGGAGGTCACGAATACTCCCAGCGTAGGGATGATCCACAAGAGACAGAGCACAATCACGGCGAAGTGCAGCGGCAGCCTGTTGAACAAACGATTAAGTCCCGAGAAGGGCTTCATCGCATTGCCTCCTGCTCCCGGAAGCGCCGCACGTTGATAATCATGATGGGGATGGTGAGAACCAATAGAAGCACCGCGATCGCGGTGGAGCGGCCGGTGTCCGTCACGATGAGCTTGAACATCCGGTTGGCGATCACCTCGGTACCAAAATTGCCCCCCGTCATGACGAAGACGATATCGAAGATCTTCAGGATGATGATGATCAGGGTGGTGAACACGACGGTGACCGTGGGCAGAATCATGGGGATCATGACCCGCCAGAAGACCTGCCACTCGGTGGCGCCATCGACGCGCGCCGCCTCGAGCACCTCAGTCGGCAGGCCCTTCAAGGCCGCGGAGAGGATGGTCATGCAGAACCCCGCCCACAGCCATATTCCCACCACCATCAGCGCGAAATCGTTGATGGGGAACGTGCTCAGCCAGGCGACAGGCTTGGCGCCCAATCCCACCAGGATGGCGTTGAGCAAGCCGATCTGCGGCCCGCCGCCGGCCTGTATGTCATAGATGAAGCGAAAGATCACGCTGGCGCCCACGAAAGAAATCGCCATCGGCATGAAGATCAGCGCTTTGGCCAGCGTCTCGTAGCGCACCCGGTCGGCGAGAACGGCGAAAAGCAGACCGATGCCCACGGTGACGGGCACCATGACCAGCAGCCAGAGCGCATTGTTGCGCAGCGCGCCGAGCATCTCCGGGTTGGTCAGGGCGTAGCGATAGTTCTCGAAGACTCCCCAACAGGGCTGACCCGCAAGGCAGTCCACGCTCGCCGGCTTGTCGCTTGTCCGATTTCGCAGGCTGAGCTGCGCGGTGTTGATCACCGGATAGACAATGAAAATGATGATTACCAACAGGGCTGGCAATACGTATAGCCAGGGCACCACCCTGCCCTGCTGCATGATCTTGGGCGCAGCCATGAGACGCATCCCTCCTTCCGATAGCCATTCGAGATGGTGCTGGGGCTTTCGCCCCAGCACCATCGTTCGCCCAGCGTTTGCGACTATTGACCCAGCGTTTGGGCCTGCGCCGCAGCCGCTTGTGCGAGTGCGGTGTCGATGTCGCCTCCCTGCACGACGCCGATGATCGCCGTCCACTCAGCCGACTGGAAGGGATCACCCAGGGTGTCGCCAAGATCCGGCGTGAAGCCCGACGTTGTCGCCAGCGCCTCCGCCATCTTGGACAGCTGCGGGTCGGTGTACTTCCCTCTCGCCCACTTGTTGGGGGAGAGCGAGAAGCCGGTCTTTGCCCATACGGACGCGCCATAGGGGCTGGTCAGATAGGTGACCAGAGCCTTCGCCGCTGCCGAGTCACTGAAGGCGAACATGTAGTCCGAGCCGCCCTGCAGACCCTGCGCGCCGGGGAAGCTGAAGAAGTCGAAGTCCGTCCCATACTGCAGGTCCGGATATTGCTTCACGATTTCCCCTCCGGCGAAGCCGGACTGCTTGACCATCATGGCCTTCGGCGGATCGGAGAACACGTCATAGATGGCATTCAGGAAGGGGGTATTCACCGTTCCGGTGGCGCCACCCACGGTGTAGGTGTCGCTGGAGGCCCACTTCACGTATTGCTCGTAGGCTTGCTTCACCCCAGCGTCGTCGTATGACGTGGTGCCGTTGAGCAGATCCATCACATACTGCGGACCCTGGAAGGTCAACAGCAGGTCCTGGATGAAGTCGGAGCCAGTCCAGCCGGTCGCCGCACCGCTCTCGAAGCCCATGCTCCATGGGACATTGCCATCTGAGACCATCTGCTCCACCAGCGCGTTGAGCTCATCGAAGGTGGTGGGCACGGTGTAGCCGAAGGCGTCGAACTGAGCCGGGCTGTACCAGATGATGGTCTTGTCGTCGGCCTTGACAGGAACGGCCAGCCATTGGCCGTCCTTGGTGCCGAGATCGACCCAGAAGCTGGCGTAGTTGCCGGAATCGGCTCCCATGGTGTCCATGGGTGTGAGCTGGCTGGTGTAGAGATTCATGGGCGAAGTGCTCGGCCAGAACAAGACATCCGGCGGGGTGCTCTTCGCCTTGGTGTCCAGCACCGCCGCATCGCGGGTGGTCTCAGCCGTGATGTCCACTCCACAAGCTTCCACGAACGGTTGGAGGATGGTGTTGAAACTCTCCTCCTCGGCGCCCGACCATTGATACATCAGAGAGAGCGTGTCCCCCTGGGTCACTCCGGTGCAGTCGATTTGCGGCTGGAGCGCAAGGCCTTGCCGCTGCGCCGCAGCAACCGCCTGCAGCGCCGAATCGATGTTTCCACCCTGCACGACGTCGACAATCGCCTGCCATTCCGTCGTCCCGAAGGGAGCCGGGATGGTGTCGCCGAGGTCGGGGGTGAAGCCCGAGGTGTTGGCCAGGATGTCCGCCATCTTGGACAGCTGCGGATCCATGTAATGACCGGCGGCCAGCTTGTTCGGGGACAAAGCGAAGCCCGTCTCGGCCCATTTCTGGGCGCCCGCCTCACCCGTCAGGTATGCGATCATCGCCTGCGTCGCCGGTGAGTCGCTGAAAGCCATCATGTAGTCCGCGCCGCCCTGCAGGCCCTGCGCGCCGGGGAAGCCGAAGAAGTCGAAATCCGTCCCGTACTGCAGGTCCGGATACTGCTTCACGATCTCCGACCCAGCGAAGCCGGACTGCTTGACCATCATCGCCTTGGGCGGATCTGAGAACACATCGTAGATGGCGTTCAGGAAGGGGGTGTTCACCGTCCCGGTGGCGCCGCCCACGGTGTACTTGTCGCTGGAGGCCCACTTGACGTACTGCTCGTACGCCTGCTTCACGCCCGCGTCACCGTAGGACACGCTGCCGTCGATGATGCCCAGGACATAGTCCGGGCCCTGGAAGGTGAGCAGCAGGTCCTGGATGAAGTCGGAGCCGGTCCAGCCGGTCGCTGCTCCGCTCTCGAAGCCCATGCTCCAGGGGATGTTGCCATCTGAGACCATCTGCTCGACGAGCGCGTTCAGCTCGTCGAAGGTGGTCGGTACCGTGTAGCCAAAGGCGTCGAACTGAGCTGGGCTGTACCAGATGATGGACTTGACGTCCGCTTTCACCGGCACGGCCAACCACTTGCCCGCCACGCTGCCCAGGTCCACCCAGAAGCCGGCGTAGTTGGTCGCCTGGACGCCCAAGGCACCCATGTCCTGCAATTGGTCAGTGTACAGCAATGCAGGCGCGGTGGTGGGCCAGAACAGCAGGTCGGGCGGCGTGCTCTTGGCCTTGGTGTCCAGCACGGCCTCATCGCGGGTGGATTCGGCCGTGATCTCCACGCCGCAGGCATCCACAAAGGGCTGGATGATCGTGTTGAAGCTCTCCTCTTCCGCGCCGGACCACTGATACATGACCGAAAGGGTATCACCCGATGAAGCGCCCATACAGTCGATCTGGGGCCCCATCACCTCCGTGGCCGGTGGGCTGGTGGGCTGAGGGGGCTGGGTGGGAGCCGACGTCGGCGCAGGTGTCGCCGCAGGGCCACAGCTCACGGCCAGCAGCGAGACGATCACCAACAACGGCAGTGACTTGATGATCTTGCTCTTCATGCTCTCCTCCATTCTGAGAGTTGGTGGGTTGTTCGTCGAGTTCCTTGGATTAGTGGAGATTGTCGGGTGGTTATCTTCTCTTCCTCCTTTCGGCGTGTTGTGTTCAAGTTGCCAGGGGCGAAGGAGCTATGGCTCTCTACCCCATTGGTCTTCTACCTTCCCGTCTTCAACGGCGCGCGCCGATGCGTAGCCAAAGGGGTGGGGACTATGGTTGGTAGGCTATGTTACGAAATTGCCGGCGCGAGGGTTCGTTTTGCGTTACGCTCGCGCCGGACCGGCCGGTTGGCCCCATGCCCATGATCCGCCTACCGCCTGCACGTTAAAGAAAACTCGCACCGGCTTGCCCCGCTATTCACTAAGGGAGCCGATGCGAAGTGGATCGCTGATGAGGTTGACGCTTCCATGTGGGATGCGCCGGCCAGGAGTCTCCGCAGCGAGCCATCCCCGTACGCGCAAACTGTAAACTGTCGTCCAGCATTAGACAGGATCCCGCCCTGGCTGATCGCCAGATGCTTTTCAGAGGTACTCATGTAGTATTCGAGCTGCTTAGGCGCTTCTAGCGTCCTCTGGCGCGTTCTGCGCCTGCCCGGCACTTCGAGCAGGTCCTCGAGGAAGGAAGGGGTGGTGCTGGACGAAACCCCCGCTATCTCAGCGCCCTCATTCCGTGTCACGCGTCCCGCCATGCCCCTCACCGGCTGGCTATTGGCACGCGCGAGAGTAATTAAAACACCCGAGCCCAGTAGTGTCAAGCATGGATGTTCGCACCGGTGACACTGTCAAGTTGTGGGGACGCGGGGCAATAAGCCGAAGGCATCCGCCGTCCTTGAACACCGGATGCGGGCGGTTCACTACATGTTCCATGTTCCAGGTGGCCCTCTGTGCCGATGATGCAGAACCAGAAGGCTGTGAGAATCCGGGGGAACGGCGCCGTGCGGCCTCGTCATCCACTTGCATCCCGATCTCCCACGCTAGGGCGATGTCCCGATGAGCCTATCGAGACCGGGCTACATCACGGAGGCCATCAGCTTGCTGATGGCCGCGAGCGAAGCGAGCGGAGCGAATGGTGGGCGCAGGCGGATGCACGCCCCCGGCCCCGGAGGGCTCTTCGCCCCTGCTGTCCTGCACGCAGGATCCTGCAATCCTGCATCCACTGTCGGCGACGAGGCTCTGGTTTCTCTTTGGCGCACGCTCTCGCAACTTGCGCACTCAATTCCCTCATCTGCCTTCGTTGGATGCCTGCCGATCTGCGGTCACCCCCCGTCCGTCCCCCAGGATAGGGCGGTTGTGGCGGCCGCCTGCGTCGTCCCGAGATCCTTCGCTTCGCTCAGGACAGGCTCGCCCTCACGCAAGTCGCTCCGCTCCGGCGATGCGGAAGATCGATGCGCGGGGGATCTCATGGCCTGCGCTGCGCTCCCCCTTTGTCGCGTTCGCCTGCAACCGACGGACGGCGCGTGGCTGGGTCCATGGCCCTTTGTCGCGCCCTGCGCCCCGCGCATACCGCAGCGCGCGTGGCGCATCCCGCACTGCGCATACCGCATTCCGCTTGACCACCGCTCTCGCTCCCCCAGGAGGCAATTGGCCTGCGCTATGGAGATTCCTCGGCGTATCGCCCTGTGCGTGCCAAATAGGGATGGCTATGCGCATTAAGGATCCGTCCGGGAAGGACAACACCCGCGGCTCCGTCACTCTTCGAAACCCTTCGTCGCCAGGCCCCGCCTGCAGGAAATACGCCGTGCCTAGGGGAGCGCCCCGGCCCGCCGCCGGCAAGAGGGCGACGAGCGAGGTCAGGGCTGCCATGGCCAGCAAACCCGCCACGACCGGCGATTTCACTGCAAGCCGGCGGATCGGGCTGTGTGCCCCACAGGTGATGGAGACTAACACCTCTCGACCCGCTTCCGTCAACGGCGGTGGGAATCCGGCGGGCACACCGTTTCCGCCAATCGAATGGGGCGAAGACATCGTCGCATCACACGCCGCTTCGACCCCCGCCGTGGCCGCGCTTCCAGTCAATACCGAGCGCTGATCCCGGAGAATCGTATCGGCGATTCGGGGCAAGACAACGCCGTTTATTCCCTCTTTCAAGAGCCGCCTCCGGCCTCGAGGGGCAGGCGCCCCTCGAAGCCGAATCGGCCGGCCGGGTTGCGCTGCGGTTGACAACCGGACGCCTCCCACGCATCATTACATAAACTCGCAAGCGATCCCTACTGAGTTCTCACCGGTATTCGCTCATTCTGGGGCGCCTGGCGCAGTGCGCGTATGGGTCCCCACTGAAAGGTCGAAGGCAGCACCATGAGCGCTCTGGCACAGAGCCCCAATCCGATCCGGCATCGACATGTCGAAGGGCTCAGGCGCGCCCTCGCGCCCGGCCCGGTCCTCATTCTGACGCATCACAATCCGGATCCCGATGCGCTGGCAGCAGGGGATGGGCTGGAATGGCTCATCCGGCAACGCTGGGGGTTTCCGCTGGAGAAGATCTACTCCGGTCTGGTATCACGCTCGGAGAATCTCGCCATGCTGTCCATCCTCACCCCGGGCTGGACGTCGCTCCCCTCCTTCGCCGAGCTGGAACCAACGGCGCGAATCATATTGGTGGATACCCAACCGGGAGCGACAAACAACATACTTCCCGCGGAGCGCGTTCCTGCGGCCGTCTTCGATCATCATGACCCCTCCCCTTCAGCTCTTGCTCCGGTTCCATTTGTCGAGCTGCGGACGGAAGTCGGCTCTACAGCTACGATGGTCCACCAATATCTTGAGGCCGCAGGGCTGGATATCCCACCCCGTCTGGCTACCGCGCTGTTCTACGGCATCAAGACGGACACCAATGGGCTTACGCGCGGCAGTTCAATGGAGGATGAATACGCGTATCTGCATCTGGTCAGACTGATCGACCGGGCCGCGTTGGCTCAGGTGGAAAACGCACAGCGACCCCCTGTCTACTACCAGGAACTGGTCCGAGGGATCGAAGGGACGTCGGTGTACGGATCGGCAGTGGTGCTCTTTCTTGGGGAGCTGCACCGACCGGATTTCACCGCTGACATGGCGGAGGAGTTGATCCGCCTCGAAGGCGCCCGCGCGGCACTGTGCATGGGGCGGTTCCAGGACAAGCTCTACCTATCCATGCGGACCCTACCCCCGGACATACCCGCCGGCCGGCTGTTGGAGCGGGTGATTCACGGCTTCGGGCACTCGGGCGGCCATGGCGTGGTCGCCGGTGGCCAGGTGCCTCTTGGCGGCGCCGAGGCGTCCGGTATCGCCCAGAGACTGATCGATGGCTTTGTAAGGGCGTTGAACGAGGATCCGCGCTCCTCCAGGGCCCTGCTGGGCTGACCAAGGCAATCCCATGTTGCCGCGCAACCCATTCCCACTGCGCCCGGCAATGGTTCCTATCTCCCCCGGCCAACCCTTCGCTCCGGTCCGGACCAAGCCTCCCAGGCGCGGTCAGCGGGCGAAATGATAGGGAACATCGATCATGATACGATCGCCCCCCACCATGCCACGCCGGTACAGCAGAACGCGTTTGATCAGGCGAGCGGTTTGGTTATGTAGCAGATTGTGCCACCACTTGGCCGGGATGAACTGCGGCAGCACGACCACGGCCAGACCGCGCTCGGGATCGCGTTGGTCCACCTCTGTGAGGAAGCTCAGCAGTGGGCCCACTGTCGAGCGATAGGGAGATTCAAGCACTGCCAGGGGAATGTCGCCCCCCCACTTCCCCCACAACTCCTGCACACGGCGGGTGACATCAGGTTCCACGTTCACGCAAACAGCGACCACGTCGGCGGACAGGGAGCGGGCGAATTTCAGGGCACCCAGGGTGCCGCGATGCATTCCGGATACAGGGACCACCACCTTATGACGGCGCTCCGAGGCCAATCCAACCCACTCGGCAGGCTGCATGGACGCCAAGGAGAGCTGCTCTGCGACGGAGCGATAATGGCGGCGCACGGCACGGAATCCGAGCATGAACAGGGGCATGAGCAGAATCACGATCCAGGCGCCATGCACGAATTTGCTGGCCGCGATCACGAGCAGGACCCCGGCGGTCGCCACCGCCCCAAGCCCGTTTGCGGCGGCTTTCCAGACCCAGGCCCCATCGCGCTCATGCCACCAATGGCGCACCATACCGGTTTGGGAAAGGGTGAAAGACAGGAACACGCCCACGGCATACAGCGGGATCAACCGGTGGGGCAGGGCACCGAATATCGCCGCCAGGGCGGAGGCCAGCCCGGTAAGAGCTAAGATGCCGTTGCTGAAAACCAGGCGGTCTCCGAGGTTGGCGAGCTGCCTGGGGAGGTATCGGTCGCGCGCGAGAATCGCCGCCAGGCGGGGGAAATCCGCAAAGGAGGTGTTGGCCGCCAGGAAAAGGATCGCCGCGGTCGCGATCTGCAGCCCCAGATAGAGAACACCGCCCCCAAAGGCCCGCCGGCCGATCTGAGAGACCAAAGTCTGGCCCTCGACAGGCGCCAGGCCCATGGCCACGGCCAGAAAGGTGATTCCCAGGAACATCGCCCCGAGCAGGATAACCATGGCCACGAGAGTCCAGCCCGCGTTCTCCGATTCGGGCCTACGAAACGCGGGGATTCCGTTGCTGATCGCTTCGATCCCGGTGAGCGCGGTGGTACCCGAGGCGAAGGCCCGCAGCAGCACGACCATGGCAAGCGCCTGGGCAGGCTCAAACAGATCACCCTTGACCTTATGGACGTACGAGATGATATCGCCGGTGGCCATCCTGGCCAGGCCGAAGGCGATCAGCAGAAACACCACTGCGATGAAGCCATAGGTGGGGAGCGAGAAGAGGGTTCCCGATTCCCTGACGCCTCGCAGATTGGCCCAGGCGATGATCGCGATCGCCAGCACCGCGATGACGATGCGCCATGGGGCGGCACCGGGGAAGGCCGAGGTGATGGCCACCACCCCCGCCGAGGCGCTTACCGCAACAGTCAATACGTAATCGATCAGGAGCGCGGCGGCGGCGAGCAGGCCGGGCCATTCGCCGAGATTGTCGTGCGCCACGATATAGGCGCCGCCGCCCGATGGATAGGCGTGGATCGTCTGGTAATAGGAGCTCGCCACGATGAGCAGCAGCACGGAGATCCCCAATGCGATGGGGAAGGAGGCGCCCAACGCCATCGCCCCGGCGGCTGCCAGCGCCAGCATGATCTCCTCCGGCGCATAGGCGACGGAGGAGAGCGCATCCGAGGAAAAGACGGCCAGGGCCTGGATCCTGGACAGCCGCTGCTTGACCTCCTCGTAGGTGGCCAGCGGGCTGCCAAGCAGCCATGCCCGAAGCGAGTGGTTCATGTGAAACAACTCCGGCGGTTGGGAATTCCCCTCCGATTGCCCCTGCGCGGCGCTCAAATTCGGAGGCCCCTGGCGCCGCAACAGACGTTTCGATACTATCATATCGGACGCTCTCGGAGCAGCCAATTTTCGCCAGAAGGCACAAGACACGGGCTCCGAGAGCTCGTGTCCTGCAATCTATCTTATATGACATTGGCAGCCCGAGGCCTCGCACGACAAAGAAATGGCTCCGACACTCTTCCCAACCAAGATACAACGGTCAGGGGTTGGGTTCAAAGTGTCCCGCGTCACAGCCCGGCGGCATGCCGCAGGTCATCATGTCGCTTGGCCGCCGTACCGGGTCGAGCCGGGGGATGGCTCCGCCGACGGAGCATGGGGGAGGAAAAACGCCCGGCCATTGCCGGGCATTGCGCTACGATCTTATTTGTTCTGGCGGGGATGACGGGATTCGAACCCGCGATCTCTGCCTTGACAGGGCAGCGTGTTAGTCCGCTACACTACACCCCCGAACGACGGAAAGTCTACCATGGAGCGAGAGCGGTGGTCAAGCGGAATGAGGTATGCGCGCTGCGGTGTGCGCGATGCGATATGCGCTGTGCGCAGGGCGCTCTGCGATCGGCGGAAGGCGCATGGTCAAAGAGTACGGCGGTTGAACGTTCGATCGTTCAACCAGCAATCTCTATCCAGCCGCCTGCTAGGGGGCCCCGTGCTCGAGCCTTCGCGGGGCCTCTGGCCAGCGAATTCCTCCGGTTCCCTGCGACGGATTTGGCATTTTGATGAGCGTCCCTGCCGTCGGAGCGTCCCGCATCTGCGCAGAAGAAAACATCAAGAATGCGCTTGCCCCCTGGGATGCAACGCACCCTTTCCCGCATTACCGTTTGGCATCCAAATCGGAGGGTGCTATACTCATTCTACTGCGTGCCCGATCCGCTCCTGATGTTTATTGAGGAAGAAGCCCCCTAAATGAAAAGGCGATTCAAGCTGTTCTTTGCAACTGATTTCCACGGCTCCGAGAAATGCTTCCGGAAGTGGGTGAACGCAGGCAAGTTTTATGATTGCGATGTGCTCATCATGGGGGGAGATGTGACGGGCAAAGTCCTGGTCCCCCTGGTCCGCCGAACGGAGGGAACGTATGTGGAGTTCCTCGGGGAATCCCAGGTGCTCCAAGACGGAGACGAAGTCTCCCAGATGATCGACAACATCCGCTTCAACGGCATGTATCCGTATCCATGCGACCCGCCGGAATATGAGCGATTGCAGAACGACCATGAATATCGCGAGCAGGTGTTCGATGCAGCTATGGAGAAGCGTCTGGAGGACTGGATGGCCCTCGCGGATGAGCGGTTGGACGGTACGGGCATCCTGGCCATGGCCACGGGCGGTAACGACGATATCCCGGCCGTGAACGACGTGATCCACAACAGCAAGCACGTGATGAATGTCGATGACGCCGTGGTCCCCATCGGGGATGGATATCAGATACTGAGCTCGAGTTACAGCAACATCACACCATGGAACACGCACCGCGAACTTCCGGAGGATGAGCTGCTGGCCGAGCTGGAGCGGCTGGTGGCGCAACTGGATCCCGACCGCAAGACCATCTTCAACCTGCACGTGCCTCCCATAGACAGCACGCTCGACATCGCACCCAAGCTCGATTCAGAGCTGCGACCGATCACCGAGGGAGGATCGCAGATTATGATCGCGGCGGGCAGCTCAGCGGTGCGCCAGGTAATTGAACAAGAACAGCCTGTGCTTAGCCTCCATGGGCACATCCATGAATCGCGCGGCGTGATCCGGATTGGGAAGACATTGGCGATAAATCCGGGCAGCAATTATGCCACCGGTGTTCTGCAGGCTGCGATCGTGATTCTCGATGAGAAGAAAGGAGTGATAAATTACCAACTGATTCAGGGATAGGCCGGAGGAGACCCCCTTCCCCCGGCACCTTCGTCCCGGAGGACTCACGCTTCATAGAGCCCTTCCACGATGAACAAGGCTCAATGGCTTGCGCATTCGCGGTGCCAACCGCAATCGAAAGGAGGAGTGCCATGGCCGTCGCAGAAGATCGGTCCGCAAGCGTGTTTGTTCGCAAAGCCTCGGGACTGGTAAAGGCAGCCTCGCCGCTCGACATCTTCATATACAACACCAACAATCAGAATATCGGCATCGGAATCATGTTCTTGCTGATGTTCGTGCCATCCTTCTACGTTGGCGCGAATCTGGGTTGGTCGTTGTTCATTTGTATGCTTCTCACGCTCCCATTTGCCACCGTCTATGCGCTGATGGCGATCATCATGCCGCGCTCGGGGGGTGACTATGTCTACAACAGCCGGGTTTTTGGGCCGCTGTGGGGATTCGTGAGCGGCGTCAACTGGGTGTTCTGGATGATCATCTATATCGGCGTTCCCGCCGGGTACTTGGGAGTGTACGGCGTACGACCGCTGTCCCGGTTCCTGGCGATTACCACCGGGAACCCCTTCCTGGAAGGGCTGAGCAATTTCATGGCCACGGAATGGGGCATCCTGGTGGTAGGGACGCTGCTTATCGGTTGGTTCACATTTGTGTTCGTGCGTGGCATGAAGTTCTATATGCGCTTCCAGTTCTTCAACTTCCTCATCGGCCTGGGATGCCTGGTCCTGATATTGGGTATCGTCTTCGCCACCGGTGGATCCTTCAAGAGCCGGTTCGACGACTATATACTCAAGGCGGGCGGGCCTCCCGATGCGTATAACGTGGTGACTCAAGTGGCCGCCCAAACCGACGTGGAGCCGGGAGTTGCTTACAGCTTTGGGGGCTATAACTGGACATGGACCGCATGGGCGATGGTGCAGGTGTTCTACATCATCGGATACAGCATCACCTCCAGCTTCCTGAGTGGAGAGATCAAGAACGTCCGTCAGGCCCAGATACTCGGCATGCCGGTATCTGTGATCTTCACGACGATCATGATGGGCCTGCTCGTCTTCGCCTTTCTCAGCAAGATTGGCTATGCATGGCTCGGCTCGCTCGGCTGGGTGGGGGAGTTGGATCCCGGGGCAATCGGGCTGACTTTCACGCCAACCTTCGCCGAGCTGGCAGCGGTGATGACGGGAAGCGCTCTTCTCGGGATCCTGGCCGTGGTGTCCTTCATGTTTTGGACATACGTGTGGCTGCCGATCAACTTCCTGGCCTCCTCGCGAGCCCTCCTCGCCTGGTCTTTCGACCGCCTGCTGCCCGCGTCCGTCGCCGATGTGAATCCGCGCACCCACACGCCCACCAGAGCGATCATCATCATCGCCATCCTGGGGGAAATCTCACTGCTGCTGTATGCCTTCCACGTGATCGATTCGATCGTCGGCATTTTTGGGTGGGTGCTGAGCTTCTGCCTGACATGCCTTGCTGCGGTCGTCCTTCCTTACAAGCTGAGGGATCTGTTCGAGGCTTCGGGCGTCAACTGGCGCATCGGGGGAATCCCCGTGCTTTCGATTCTTGGCGCGGTGGGCTTCGCGTGCCTCGCCTATATCGAATACCTGCTGTGGTTCGTCCCTGATCCTGCAGTGGGCGTGGCGTATGTCACCTATCCGATATTCGGCACTCAGATTCCCGGATGGGTGCCTCACCTGGGCGTCCCCGTCCTGGCGGCGATTGCGTACTTGATCATCCGACAGGTCCAGAAGGCTCGAGGGCTCGATGTGACCGCCGCCTTCAAGGAGATCCCACCAGAATAATCCGGACCGCCAGTCTCAATGTAAGGGCCAGAAGGTTGGCAGCATGTGCCTCCTTCTGGCCCGTACTGCTCCCTGAGAGGGAGCAGATACGCCCACTTGCGGGGCCTCGCTGGCCTTCCGGACCCATCGGAGGATCCCATCGGGCGTGTGCGAGGGATTCCTCGGCCGTGCACCTGTCAGGTGTGTTGCCGCGCGAGAGCGTCTTGGAAGGCTCAGGCGCTCAGGCGATCGCCTGTATATCTGACTATTCGGGGAGGAACAATGGATCACGAGGGAAAAGCAGTCATCGTTACGGGGGCATCGCGCGGCATCGGACGCGGCATTGCGCTCGGCTTCGGAAGGGATCGCGCTCGCGTCCTGGTCAACTACCGCATGCAGGAAGCTCCGGCGAAGGACGTCGTCCGGGAGATCGAAACTGCGGGCGGCGAGGCCGTCGCGTATCAAGCCGATATGACAAATCCCTCAGATATCGAGGGCATGGTGCGGTTCGCAATGCAGCACTTTGGGCAGATCGACGTGCTTGTCAACAACGCGGGCATCGCCGGGCCTGGGACGCATCTGATCGATACAGACGTGGCCGATTGGGATCAGGTCATCACCACCAACCTGCGGGGCTACTTCCTGTGCTGCAAGACCGTAGTCCCGCTGATGCTGGAGCGCGGAGGCGGCTGTGTGGTGAATATCTCGAGCATATACGGCAAGCGAGGCGAACCAAACAATGGTGCCTACTGCGCTTCCAAGGCGGGCATCATCCTGATGACCCAGACACTCGCCCTGGAAGTCGCCCCTACGGTACGCGTCAACGCGGTCTGCCCTGGCCACATGGCCACCGAACAGAATTGGCAGGAGATCAGGCAGTGGGCAGACGAACGGGGGACGACATTTGAGCATGAGCGGGATGCTTTGTGGGCCAGCATTCCACTACAGCGTCATGGCGAGAATGACGACATCGCCAACCTCGTCATGTTTCTTGCTTCAGACAGAGCATCATACATCACAGGGCAAGCGATCGATGTGGATGGGGGATTCCGGCTGCGCTGAGTGCCGAGTGCCGGGGAGCCGGCGAATTCGCTTCATCCACCCTATTGCCCTCCACCTGGGAGGTGATGGGCGGATCAGATCACCGGGCGAATCCGTCCGATTCGAACTCGGTTCTGACTCCCGGGCCCATGCTTCGCCCGGGCTGCGAGGAGCCTACTCCACCTCATCCACGTCTGTGTACCACTTGACCCGATCGCCCACACGCGCTCGTATTCGCCAAGCCAAACTCTTGGGTTCAGCCTCGATTCGCTCGAGTGCGGTGGCGGTCTTTGCCGCGATCTCAGCTTTCTGGCTTTCCGTAAGCTGATCATAGGCGGGTGCGAGCCTCTGCACCTTTCCCAGGTTCATCGTCACGGTCCGCCACAAGCCCCAATCGGAGGCGCACAGCTTCGCCACGCGGCTGACATTAGTCGTCTCCTCGTCGCTCGCCCCGAGTGGGTGTTCCAGCAACAGCATGATCGTGTCGATCACGTCCTTCTCATTGATTTTCACGATCTGCATCTTTTCCAGGAACAGCTCCGCAAGAGGAATGGTCGGCGCATCAACTTCCAAACGCGAATCCCACTGAATCACGTGTGAGAAGGAAAGCTTGTCGAAGAAGACGTCCACATGCATTTCCGGGTCGCTTCTCTCGAAGATCGCTCGATCGCCCTCTGTGAGTATGAAGATCTCCTTCTTCTCTGCATATCCAATCTCGGGCATGAACCGGCGTACTTCCTCGGCCTGTCTGCCATAGCCCGCGAAATCGATGTCTGTGTACGCCCTGCCCATCTCCTGCTGCAAGTATCCCATCTTGGGGCAATGGAGCTGGAATGCCAAGGACCCCAGGACCCGCAGAATCAGCCCTTTGGCTTTGCTTGCTTCGATAATGCGCCCCAGTTCGCGCTCGAACTGCGCTCTTTCCTCGGCATCCTGCTTCGCCATTCCAATAGGTGTCTTTTCCATGTCTCTCATTCCCACAGCCATAATTCCAGTGTAGGTTTCCGCCACCCGAAGCCGAATCACCATGACATCGCAGCCGCCGACCGTCCAGGCGCCTCCAATTGTCAGACAAATATGTATCGGGGACGGCTACCTTTCTTGAAAGACGCCCCCTAGCTCGTATTGGTAATTGTACTTCCTATCCTGCAGGGCTGCAAAAAACCTCATTCCTTTCGGGCGTGTTCCATTTCAGGAGGCAAGCGCATTTGAAAATGGAACCCCAACCGGCCCTTTGTCATCCTCCCATCTCCGCGCCTCCCGACCGGGAAGATTCGCGACAGCGGCCATCGCTTGCCCAGCCGCCGGCGCCTTATCGTCTCCCCTAACCCCTCCCCCCGATCCGTCATTGCGAGGAGCCCGAAGGGCGACGTGGCAATCTTCTGGAGAGCGACTCCCCTTCGATGGAAAGATTGCCACCCTGACAACTGCATCAGGACAGGCGGCG
>CAYMCO010000002.1:0-102295 GCA_964388955.1 uncultured Anaerolineaceae bacterium
AAAGAGATTCCTCATCGCCTCCGGCTCCTCGGAGCGTTATGTCACTCCGAGGCTGGAAGCCGAGGAGTCTACTTGGCGCCAACGATTTGCCTCCTGGCGAGGCGAGTGGAAGAGCGGAAGGAGATTCCTCGTCGCCTTCGGCTCCTTGGGGGGTATGTCACTCCGAGGCTGGAAGCCGAGGAGTCTCCTTTGCGCAGTTCCCATGCCTCTTGGGGGAGCACGCCACAGGATGGAGGGAGATTCCTCGTCGCCTCCGGCTCCTCGGAATGACATCATACGTGGAACGCCGAGGCCGTCAGGCTGAGGAGTCTCCTTTGCGCAGCTCCCATGTTTCCTGGGGGAGGAAGCCACAGGATGGAAGGAGATTCCTCGTCGCCTTCGGCTCCCCGGCATGACATCATCCGTGTCACTCCGAGGCCGCTAGGCCGAGGAGTCTCCTTTGCGCAGTTCACATGCCTCCTGGGAAGGCGAGTGGAAGAGCGGAAGGAGATTCCTCGCCGCCCTTTGGGCTTCTCGGAATGACATCATGGGTCACGCCGAGGCTGTCAGGCCGAGGGGCCTCCCTATCCCAGTTGGTCCGCATCTGCGGGGGCAAGCGGAGGGTTGGAAGGAGATTCCTCGTCGCCTTCGGCTCCTCGGAATGACATCATACGGATCACGCCGAGGCCGTCAGGCCGAGGGCTCTCGGTGCCTCAGCCCGTCTCCGCCTGCGGGGCGAACGGGACGGCGGAAAGAGATTCCTCATCGCCTCCGGCTCCTCGGAGCGTTATGTCACTCCGAGGCTGAAAGCCGAGGAGTCTCCCTGACGTAGTTGATTTGCCTCCTGGGGGAGCAAGTAACAGGATGGAGGGAGATTCCTCGTCGCCTCCGGCTCCTCGGAATGACATCATCCGTGTCACTCCGAGGCCGCTAGGCCGAGGAGTCTCCTTTGCGCAGTTCACATGCCTCCTGGGAAGGCGAGTGGAAGAGCGGAAGGAGATTCCTCGTCGCCCTCGGCTCCTCGGGGGGTATGTCACTCCGAGGCTAAAAGCCGAGGAGTCTCCCTGGCGCAATTGACTTGCCTCCTGGGGAGGCGAGTGGAAGTGCGGGAAGAGATTCCTCATCGCCTTCGGCGCCTCGGAGCGTTATGTCACTCCGAGGCCGCTAGGCCGAGGAGTCTCCCTGGCGCAATTGACTTGCCTCCTGGGGAGGCGAGTGGAAGAGCGGAAGGAGATTCCTCGTCGCCCTCGGCTCCTCGGGGGGTATGTCACTCCGAGGCTAAAAGCCGAGGAGTCTCCCTGGCGCAATTGACTTGCCTCCTGCGGGGGCGAGTGGAAGGGCGGGAAGAGATTCCTCGTCGCCCTGCGGGCGCCTCGGAGCGTTATGTCACTCCGAGGCTGAAAGCCGAGGAGTCTCCTTTGCGCAGCTCCCATGCCTCCTGGGGGAGGAAGCCACAGGATGGAAGGAGATTCCTCGTCGCCTTCGGCTCCTCGGAATGACAGGTAGCGGTCACTCCGAGGCCGTAAGGATGGGGTAATGAATTGATAATACAATTTAGATGTAAATATGCTTATATCTGAGTAGACGCTCAAATGAATCGGACATTTGGGCCAGGGCGGATGAGAAGGGGGATAGAAGCCGAGGCAGGGTAAGACGTGAGTTGCGCCAATTGATCTCCGAGGTGGTGGATGGCGCGTCGAGGGCGATGGACTATATCTAGAAAGGTGGAATCCAAGATGAACGGGGATGGTGGGCAAGATAAGGGCAGTGGTTATGAGACCGCGACGCTGGGCGGCGGCTGCTTCTGGTGCCTGGATCCGGTTTTCGAAGAGCTGCAGGGGGTGAAAGACGTCGTGGTGGGCTATTCGGGTGGCGAGGTGCCGGACCCCCCATACCGCTTGGTCTGCACAGGCACGACGGGCCACGCTGAGGTGGTGCACACGCAGTTTGACCCCCAGGTGATCAGCTACGAGGAGATCCTGAAGGTGTTCTTCAGCGTCCACGATCCGACGACCCCGAACCGCCAGGGGGCGGATGTCGGGCCGCAGTACCGCTCGATCATCCTTACGCACACGGCGGAGCAGCAGGAGACCGCGGAGCGGGTCATCCGGGAGTTGGCGGATGCGGGTGTCTGGAAGCGCCCGATTGTGACCGAGGTCGAGCCCTTTGAGGTCTTTTATAGGGCCGAGGAATATCACCAGGAATACTATCGTAAGAATCCCGGGCAGGGCTACTGCCAGGTGGTCATCAATCCGAAGCTGTCGAAATTCCGGAAGAGGTATGCCGAGAGATTGAAGGCCGGCGTATCGGCGAAAGCCTGAAGGGCGCGTAGAGCCACGCAGGACTTCTCTTGCTGGTTTGTCCCGCCACCCGCGTGGCATGAGGCAAGCATCCCTACCGAAGCTGGTGCCGCGCGCCTTGATGCGGAAAAATGGGTTATGGGGCCAGATTGGACAGTGACAACCAAGTCTTCCAAGTCAACCCAATCCCACCGATTTCGGTTCTAGGCAAGTAAGTATTTAGTCACAAGTGCATGTCTTCTAATTTGCGAATCAAACATCTCCCGAATGATCGGCTCGGCAAGATTCCAAATTGAGTCAATTGCGGCATCGGTTATCGCCCAATTCGCTCGGGGGTTATATAGCAAGGCACCTCAATCATCCTCCAATTCTCAGAGGGTTAAGATAGGACCTAATATCCGAAATTGCGAGTCTAAGATCCGTTTCGCCAGATGATGATGCATCGTGAACACCAGTGGCTGCCATATCAAGAATATCTTTCAGCCTTGCCGGAGCGTCCGGAATGAGTTTGGAAATTATCTCTCCGGCACCCTTATTCCACATGGACTCCGCTCCTTGGCCAGTAAAACTCAAAGGATCGAAGTCATCGCCCCCATGAGTCAGGCAGGTTGCAAGATACAACCTCTCTATCGCCAAGCGGATGAATTTCCAAGCCTCATCAAATTCACCGTCGTCAACTTCCTTCTCAGCTCGTCTTAATCGTTCAGCAACTCGACGATTTCCTTCTTCGACGCGACAACCAGTTCTTCTGGAATGCGTGATCCGCATTGTGGTGTAACCGTCGATATCAATACAATAATGACTGATGTCTTTCGCAAATTGATCATTGTGGGTTAATACTATTACGTGAAACCCTTCACTCATAAGGTAGGGAATAAGTCTTGACGCAAATGTCTTGAAGTGATCCTCATCCATCGACTGAACAGGGTCATCGAGAATGATTGTTCGATGGCCAAGCATCTTTGACCGGGTTATGAATGCCGCAATACCAACTACATTGACTTGAGACTCACTGAAAACCTTAAGCGCATCAACTTCGAGTTCCTGAGTTCCGTCATCAATAATGGCTTTCACTTCAATACTTACTGGAAATCCTTTGCCACTAGGCTCAGGGATATGGAGCTTTCTGAAAGCTGAATACCTATCAGACCGCAGCTCATTCCAAACATGATCCATTGAGTCGCTGAAACTGCTCCTCCGTAAATCGAGATAATCTTGCCTTGCTTCTATCAAATAGTCTCGAATACAAGCCAGTTCTTTCCGAGCTTTTGATTTGGCTTGCTCGAATCTAATATCATCTGCAATCGCCTTTATTGCACCTGCGCTCGATAACCAAAGTGCGCGCAAGCTATATTGAGGATCCTCTGCAGTTGCCACCCCCACGATATTCTCCAAGTCTTCAAACGCCAGCGCATAGGCCTTGCCACTCTCAAGCAACCTAGCGACAGCACCGCCAACATATCCAATTGCTTCATTTCCAGCTTCGAGTACCTCCTTAGTTATTGGTTCTCGTGCAAGAATCTCAAGGGACGCTCTTATGGACATGTCGAGAGGCATGAGGGACTGGACCAGAGTTTCGTGTTTGCCCCTAAAGGTCCCTAATGAATCCTCAAATGCTTTATCCGCTCCCTTGACAATGTCATCCCATTCCTCGGTTTCTATAGCAGGTGGAACCAACAAATCCATTATTGATTGAACCTTCTCCAGTGAATTCCTTAGTTCATCGATTGCCTTTGATAAGGCGATATACGCATCGCTTGTTGCTTTTTGTAGTGGGACCCAGGACTCGATATCCTTGAGGCGATCACTCAAGAGCGTTGGAACTTCTTCATAAGCACATAATGGGCAGGTTTGGGAATCAACACTTGGATCGATTAGTTTTGCATCCATCAGCCGGGAGTATGATTGAGCAATAGCCAACTTTTCATCATCAATGTCTTTCGCGGCTCTTGAGGCGGTTTCGAATACCTCAGCTTCTTTGATAGCGACGGAAAGTTGGCCGACGAAATCGATCTCGGTCAGGATTCGTTTCAATTCTTCATCAACAACTCGATTCGGTCGAAGTTGGCCTAGAATGGGCAAGACTTCTTGGCGCTTTTCAGATTGCTTCGCACGAAGTGAGGTTACGATGGCGCCCATGTCTTGTTCTTCTTCGGTTAGATCAGGAAATTCCAATACGGCAGTCTTGATGAGGCCACCAAGGAGGATATCGGTTGGATCAGCTTTCTTCGATCTCGGTCCTCGCCTCAGGATTGTTTTCGACTTCTTTTGAGTGCATTTTCCGATTAGTTCAAGGTACTCGTTTAACGGCCTATTCCCATTTGCACTCACGAATGAGGCGGCCTCGGTTTTGCCAACAACAGCCTTTTCGATTAGATATGTAACCTCATCCAAGCTTAAGAGTTTCTCAAAGTATCCTCGCCGTTGAGATGCACTACTCAATACAAATGATCGTAATGAATGTTGCATTAATAGCGGCGGCACTCCTGCAAACAGATCAGATAGAAGAGATGCCTCCTTATCCTCAGAAATCTCGTTTCCATCAAGAATTAGTTTCCATTTGGGAACGGATGTTGAAGTTGCACCGTAATCGCTTACGAGAACTCGTTTTAGTTCTATGTGAGTACCATCTTCGCGTTCAAGGTGAGCGCTTACCCAACATTCCTCACCATCGGGGATTAGTTCATTGGTTATGCACTTCTCAAGCTCCTTTGGATCGCCTTGACTCTGCATTTTTCTTCTAACCAATTCTCCAGAGAAGAGCCACTCTAAAGCCTCGGTCAGGCTGGTTTTCCCTGAGCTGTTTTTCCCTTCCAAAACCACAAGATTTGGACTCAAATCTATCGGTCTATCTAGCCTTCGAAACCCACGGAAATAGTTAGGTTGAACCGACAATAGCCGGGAAGGAACGGAAACTATTTCCTCCTCGACACGCAACGCATCAGTATTGAAGTCATCCCGCAGTGAAAGATCTTCTGGTTTGGCACTATCATCTCCAAGGAAATAGCCTATTCGGTCTTCGAACCAATCATGTATCCACGAATCATCGTCTGATGCAATCTGAGAGCCTGGATAAACCTTCAGGAAATCTTCAACTCTCCCTCCAACCATCAACAGGGAACTAATCAGATGATCCCCTGAACGATGATCTTTGATCTCTGTATTTGTCTCTTGACCCATTTGAATCCCCTTTGTCGATTTGTGGAATGTGTTTTCCTAGGCTATCCGGCGGCCATGAGCTCAGCGGCCGGGGCTCGCTCCTTCTCTTGCTCCCCGACCATCCACATAATACAACCTTGCCTGCAAATCGCCCCGCATCCCCGGTGAGCCTGTACTGAGCGAAGCGAATGTGCTGCATCGAATGGCCGAATGGAATTCAGCCTCCAGCGAATTGTCAGATGGAATTTCGTCTATTCTCGGTACTGGCGAATTCTCTCTAGCTCTTCAGAATCCTGGATTTGCTCGGCCAAGAACTTGACCCATTCCTCGGTATAAATGATCTGGCGAAACGGTTCACTGTATTGGCAGTACTTGGGATCACAATCTTCTGGGGCACCATCTCTGGATCTGACACCATAGTACTTCCACGCCTGCGTGTGATCGTACATGCGAAGGGAAATGCCAATGCGCCGCTCGACTTCCTCAATCACATCTGAAGGTCGTAGCTTGCCTTGATCGGCAACTTGGACCTTCTTCTCCTTGATAAGGGCTACCTGTCGTTCATAGTTCTCCATGTCTTCCTGCCGGTCAGCATCGTACGGCACAAACTCAATGGCAATATCGGATGACGTCGCGTGATTACCGATCTTTGGAATCAGAAAGGCTCGGAAGCTGAAACGAGCACTCTGAACGATCTCATCGGGGAGAGGCCGTGAGAAGTCTTCTATATACGTCTTGACGGCTTCATACTGCTCTGATTGGATGCCCCGCAGGGCTTCATCCAATTCTTTGGAGAATGCAGTGAGTTGGAGGGCGAGCGCTAGGCCTTCTCCAAGGGCAAAGTACTCGCCGAATTCTTCAACGAGTAGGTCTTCAAAGTTCATCAGCGCAGCCTGACAGAATCCAGAGACAAGGATATCCATCTCGGGCACGAAACGGTGCTCGATCTTGTTGCGAAGCGCGATGAGTAACCTGAGGTTTTCAGTAACAGGATTTGTCTCTCCAGGATAGTGCTCATTTAGGCACGACTTGAGTTCCCAGTACTTGTAGTCACCATCGATGACAATCGGATTCCCTGCTTCGTCCTTGTACCAGTACTCCTTGCCCTCACGATTAAATACGGCATGGAAAAGCGCGGTGAATGCAATGACCATATGGACGATGTAGCCTGGCGCTCGGAATTTGACTAGGGGATTATTGTATGTTTGTACGGCGAGTAGCGAGGATTCTCGAGCCTTGTCGATCAGAGCGTCGACCTCAGGGCCAAAGCGAGGCCTCAGCAAGTCACCCACAAGTGGAACCTTCTGAGCGTGCAGTCTAACGAAGGTATCCTCAGAGAGATCCATCGCTCCTTCGCATTTGAAACCGCTATTGGTTGACTTGAGCATGAAATGCCACTTCTTGGACTTATACGACTCGACGGTGCTCGTACTCCACCCTGTTGCGTCTGCAACGTCCTGCAAAGTAAACTCTTTGTCTCGCCTCTCCGCGTCGGGGAAGAAGCGATAAGCTTTACGAATTCTGGCATCCTTGGTGGCCATCGCTCCTCCCCTTCGAGATTGCACTATATGAGTTCCATCTAACAGCTATGGGCTCCCTGGACCCTGGACTGCGTCTAGGGCAGGCTGCGTCCAGTGCAGGCAGCGGCCGGGGCTCGCTCCTTCTCTCGCCCTCGAAGCATCCCCATAATATGACTTGGCGTGCAAATCGCCCCGCACCGTTCGTCCTTCATGTTCTTAGCAGCATCCCCGGCCCGCTGGGGCGTGTGGTTAGTCGGCTTGGTTCGGCCAAAGCAGTTAGGATTTCTTCTTCAAGTAGGTTCTTTGATTCTTCTTGTCAGCCGGAAAGGTCCTGTCAAGCTCGAAACATAGATCGCGCATGAACTCGTCGATTTGCTTTGCCGTGTATTCCCGATAGAATGTCTTATACTGCTTGCCACCGCCGAACAGGTGGCCGTCCCCGAACTGATTGTGCTCAGCCATGCGTTGCCGATAATAGTATTCCCCGTTGGGAGCCGCTATGAAGACCTCATGAGGAGCTCTAGTATTCCTGATGGTGAGTTGGACCAGTCTCGCTCTCATTCCTCTCTCTGGAAGTGTGTGGAGGACATAGGCCAATATACTGGCATCGGCGGTCAATCTGCCTTTCTCGAATTCTCTTGGGCGAATGATACCCAGAAAGTTGCGATGCGCTTGAAGAGCAGCTAGTCTGTCGGTTGCCGTTGGGCTCCTGAGTTGTTGAGGAAAGTCGCAGATCCATAATTTGAAGTGATCTACAAGGACTAACGAGTTGCGGAGTTGCCCGCAGCCAACGTCTATCACCTCCTCGTAGCCTTTGGCTCGCCAATACCTGCAAAGATCTTTGATACGAGGAAATGGCTTGATTTGATTAGGAGCCGACTTGGTCAAATCAATGACAATATCCTCGCGATTCATGTGGTACTTGACAATGTTATCCATTGGTCAAGAAAAAACCTCCTGCTCTAAGATCGGCCAACACATCCTTTGCTGCGCTTCTATGTATTTCGCGTATTTGTGTTTCGGGAATATCAAACTGCTTCTGGGCTGTCTTGCCTACAAGGATTTCCCTCAGGTTCAGCCCAATAAAGATCACCATGATTAGGATGATTGCAGCCCGTAAGATGGTTAGAGAACCATCAGAAAGCACGATTAGGACCGCACCAACAAGAGCAACGACGCCCCACACAACGAACATCATGCTGGAGAAATAGTCTCCCCAGTAGATAAATGCATGGCTCTTCAGTTCTGGATTGACAACATCGTCCTTCTCAATATAGCGATAGAAGAGACTCATAATTCGTTGGCGTTTCTTAGGCTGGTCGATTTGCCTTGTGAGGGCCTCTAGGTTCTCATTATCTTCATCTGTCAGCTGAATTTTTAAATCTAGCATCTGCTCGCAAATGAATTGATCGACTTTCATCCTTCGCTTGAAGAGCATATTGTCAATGGGATAGTAGAAGTCGCGCTTGGCCATAGTGATTATTCCAAGGAAGTAGGTGGCGAAAGGGCTGATGAGTGTGAGTATGAGAGCGAGCCACGATCTTTCCAGCACCTGTGCAAGGTCTGCGGGCTGCCTTAGAAGCTGTTCAACAGCACCCATGTATTGTTTGTGGAATATGAAAACAAGTAGAAGAAATAGAAAGAAGGAGAGGGATAGCAAACTGTCCTTCCTGTGCTTATCCCTCATCTTCTCGAATGTTGCCATGTGACAATCCTTTCAACGAAGATTGTAAGATGGTAATGCGTGTAGCAAATACGGGGCCAGCTGACGAGTGATTCTAATGAGCAATGTCTAACGATCATGTAGCAAGGGCTGTTCACTCTAGCCCCATCTCTGAGAAAGGAAGTTCCAAAACTGTGGACCTACAGATATCCACAGTAACCCCCCAAGAAACGGTCGGCTTTGAGTGTCGGTGATGGGTTCCCTAGAGGACCACAACATCTCTCAGATTACAGCGTCGATAGACGAAATTCAATATACCGCCGGTCACTTCCAAAGGGTAGAATGGGTCACATAGCGCCAGACATTCTGGAAGGCCGGCGCTTGTGTGTGTTGCGAGCAAATCATAGGCGCCAGGCCCCGTCCCACTTCCCAGCCCAGCGATTCGATACTCGAACGGACAGCTCCATATAATCCACCTTATACTTACTTCAATATCCAACTTCGCTCGGGGAACTCAATGCCTTGTTTCCGGAGGCAACAGGCCGCGAGCTTTGAGGCCGGAGCACCGCCGAAATCGTGAACGGGTCGTATTGGCGCGCCGCAGGTAGGCATGGCCTGGCCCGCCGGATCACGAGAGCTTGTGCGGCGGCCGGCACAGTTGACGCGCACTCAACTCAAGGAGGCGAGATGGAGATTGCGCTGATCGGCACCGGGAACGTCGGGCGCGTATTGGGATCCCGCTGGGCGCAGGGCGGCCACCGGATCGCATTCGGCTCCCGGCATCCCGAATCGGACCGTGTACGGGAGGTGGTGCGTGCAGCGGGGGAGAACGCCCGCGCATGCCATATCGCGGAGGCGACCCGCCGGGCGGATGTGGTGGTGTTGGCAATCCCCTGGAAGGCGGCCGAACCGACCCTGAAGGAAATCGGCTCGGTAGAAGGCAAGATCCTGGTGGATCCCATGAATCCATCGCAAGAGGACGCCTTCGCCCTTCTCCGGGAGGGGCGCGCAGCCGGAGAATGGGTGGCGCAGTGGGCGCCCGGCGGCAGGGTTGTGAAGGCCTTCAACACCACCGGGTGGCAGAATATGGCGGACCCGCTCTATGATGGGCGGCCGCTGACCATGTTTCTCTGCGGCGACGATTTGGAAGCCAAGCGGGTCGTCGGGGGCCTGGCGCGCGAGCTGGGCTTCGAGGCGCTCGACGTCGGGGATCTGCGCAGCTCGTGGGCGCTGGAGGGCTTGGCCCGCGTGTGGATCAATCTGGCGCATCAGACCGGGCTGGGGCGGAATTTCGGCTTTCATCTGCTGCGCCGGTAGGGCCATCGCGGCCGAGGGAAGGTGTGACGGGCCCGTGGCGAATTCCCGCTCCACGTTGAATCGGGCCGCCGACTGGAGGAGATGTGCCGGAGAAGGATTGGCGAGACAACCTGGTGACCGATGATGATGGGATCGAGGCGCTGGCCGCTTCCGCCCACCGCGTGGCAGTGTTGGGCATGCGCAGCAAGGCCGTGGCCCACAGGGCGGCTCACTATGTCCCCGCTTACCTGGCGGGGGCCGGCGTGGAGATCATTCCGGTCCCTGTGTATGAGCCCGGTGTCGATGTCATGCTGGGTCAACCTGTGTACCGGCGGCTGGTGGACATCCCCGGGGAGATCGACATCGTGGACGTCTTCCGGCGGCCGGAGGACATCCCGCCTCATCTGTCCGACATGCTGGCGAAGATGCCAAAAGCGGTCTGGCTCCAGTCCGGGATTCGCAATCAGGAGGCGGCGGAAAAGCTGGCGAAGGCGGGGATCAAAGTCGTCCAGGATCGCTGCTTGATGGTGGAACATCGCCGGGCGTTGTGGAAGGCCAAGCGCTCAAGCCGCTAGCTCGCCGTCTCGCCGGAAATGCGCCATATATGCTGGAACCTGGCCGACCGCTTCGGAGATTTCTAGCCCGATGGCGATGGGGGAGACTGGCCAGCCGGGTGGGGAATCGGGGTTCAACAAGAGATACAATGCTTCCAGAGCCAGTGGGACCGACGGGGGCGGCGAACCGTACTCCGAAGGTGCGGAAGAACGCGAATGGACTGGAGGCGCTCTGAATGGACAAGCATGTGACCATCGTGGCTGCACTGCGCATCGGATTCAGCGCGGTGATGATCTTGCTGGCAATCTTCCTTTTTGCGCTGTTGTCCGGGATCGGGATCATGAGCGGCGATCGGACCGCCATGGGCATCCTGACCGTGGTGGGCAGTGCGCTTGGATTCTTCTTTCTCTTCTTGGGGCTGCCGGGGCTTGTGGGCGGGATCGGCTTGTTGAGCCATCGCCCGTGGGCCCGAATCCTGGTGCTGATCGTGTCCGCCGTGGACCTGATCAACATCCCCATCGGCACCACGCTGGGCGCATACTCGATCTGGGTGCTCACCCACAATGAGACCGAGGCCCTGTTTCAGGGCCGGGGGGCAGAGACGGCGTAACGCCGCCCAACTCATCGCTTTCCAATCGCCCGGCCGGTCCACCGGCCGGGTGAGTCCTATCTCTCGCTCCTCATCGTCCGTTCGCGCCTCATTCAGGAATAATCCGGGTGGCAGCCGGCATCGCGGTCCAAAGGACCTTGGGCGGTCCTGATGGAATGCGACGGATCATGATCTCTTGGCGGGAGAGCCCTCACCCCTCATCGTCAATGCGAGGAGGCCCCCTCGATACGGCCTGCGGGCTACTCGGGACGAACTCCGGCCGGCGGCGGTACGAAGCCGGCAGGGGGAATGATTGACACATGCTTCGCATGTGCACGGAGGGGAGCTTCGTGACTCCAGAACGCAGCGGCGAAGGGGGAATCTTGTGGAGTCGCCAAGCTCTGCTTGGCGCTGAAGCGCAGCTTCAGAGCTGGGCTTTCAACCCTCCGCCCCTTTGGCTTCGAGTTCCCCGGGTCGATTGGGATCGGATATCGTCGCCGCTGAAAGGCATCCCCGGCTTCCTTCAGATTGAAATTCCTCGGCGCTATTGGAAGGCCCGCACCCACTTTCTGCAGCCGGTTCCGGCGGCGAAGTACAATAAGCTATGGCGCACATTGGGCTGGGAGGCGCGAGCCGATGACCGGCAGGTGAGAATGTGCCCGCTCTCCCAGAAGATCCCGGCATGAACCGTGGCGCCCCGGGGCAGAGGATAGGATCGGAGGGGACGGATCTGATGGACATGGACACCCACCAGGCGTTGGCGTGCGCGGCCGAGGACGCGCGGGTCGGTTTGATCACCAGCTACCCAGGATCGCCCGCCTCCGGGATGGTGGATGCGGTCATCGCCAGTGCGAAGGGTGGCGGCCCGCTGGTGGAGTGGTCGACCAACGAGCGGCTGGCCCTCGAGACCGCCATCGGCGCGTCCATCGGCGGCTGGCGCGCGTTGGTGTGCGTCAAGAGCGTGGGTGTGAATGCGATGCTGGACCCCCTAGTGTGCTTGAACCTCACCCCGGTGCACGGCGGACTTGTAATCCTGATCGGGGACGATCCGGGGGGATATGGATCGCAGAATGATCAGGACACCCGGCTGCTCGCCCCGATGCTGGAGATGCCGCTGCTCGAGCCGGCAAGCCCAGGAGAGGCGTACCGGCTGATGCGGTCTGCCTTCGGGTGGTCGGAGCGCTATGAGACAGCCTTCCTGATCCGCATTACCCGCAGTTCGTCGCAGTTCAAGGGGCCAGTAGTGCGCCTGGAGCGAGAAGGCGAGTCGATTCCCCTCGGGCTTTGCGGGGATCCTGGGCGTTTTGTGCCGGTGCCCAGCGATGTGGTCCCCCGGCATCGGGAACTGCACTCCCGGATGCTCCGTCTGTCGGAATGGGCAGATCGGGCTCCCGGAAATCAGGCCTCGGGCGTTGGGGAACTGGGGGTGATCGCCGCAGGCGCCGCCTTTCGGAAACTGCAAGATGTGGTCCACGTCGACGCGGGGATCGGATGCCGCGTGCTCAAACTGGCGACGCTCTTCCCGAGCCCGGAAACACTGCTGTGCCGCTTTGGCGAGGGGTGCCGCCGGGTGCTCGTGCTCGAGGAACAGGAACCCTTCCTGGAGGAACGCATCGCCGCCCTGTATCATCGCAGCGGCGTTGCCGCTCACGTGCTCGGGCGCCTGAGCGGACACGTTCAAGGACGGGAGGGGGAACTCTACCGCTGGATGATCCAGGATGCGCTCGGGCGTTTTCTGCCCGGATTTCGACCAAGCCAAACCCATGCCCGCGATCAGGAAGCGGGGGAGCGGCCCCACAAGGAGGACCACTGCGCCGGCTCGGGCTACGAGGGGATCATCGACTGCCTGGAACGTGCCGCCGCGCAAAGGGGGGAGAAGCTGCTGCTGGTTGCTGACCCGGGATGCATGGTGGCGCTCCGGGAGCGGTTGACCGCGAAGTATGCCATTGGCTCGGCGGTGGGCGTTGCGGACGGTTTGAGCAGGACCGGCCTGGAGGAGCGTCCGGTCGCGGTGATCGGGGATTCCGCCTTCTTCCATTCCGGCTTGGCCGGGCTGTGCAACGCCGCTCGCGCTGGCAGCCGCGCGATGGTCGTCGTACTCGACAATGGTGGCACCCGCTCGACGGGAGGGCAGCCCAGTCCGTCGGCCGCTCGAGACGCCTCTGGGGGGCGGGCGCCGGCCCTCTCCATTCCAGGCCTCGCTCGCGCCTGCGGCGTGGGCCATGTTTGCGACTTCGGGGTCAAAGCGAACCCAGATGAACTGACGGCGGGCTTCGCGGATGCTCTCGCACACGAATCACTGGCTTTGGTACGGGTTCGGCTCTAGTACTGCGTCAACCATAATGTGAGGAGTTCACAATGTGGCTCCATCTCCCAAGTGGCCCCGAAATCACGGGTCGATTGAGCGTTGACGCAGCACTAGATGCGTGCGGCAGCGCGGGCCGGACATCGAGACGGAAGGAGCGATCGAGAATGGCTTATGACAAGGGTCTGGCTCAACGGATGCGGGATGCCCTCGCCGATATCCCCGGGCTGGAGGAAAAGGCCATGTTCGGCGGCGTCGGCTTTCTGCTGGGGGGCAACATGGCGTGCGGGGTGAACCAGTCCGATTTGATAGTGCGTGTGGGGCCCGAGGGATACGATCATGCCTTGTCGGAGCCCCATACAAAGGTGTTCGACATGACCGGAAGACCGATGAGGGGTTGGATTGTCGTGCAGCCGGGGGGCTACGAAAGTGATGAGGATCTGGAATCTTGGATCCTGCGCGGAGTCGGTTATGCAAGGAGCCTGCCGCCAAAATGACGCACCTGCCATCAGGGGGAGGCGCTCCGGGTGGCGGGGCTTGCTGCGGCCTTCTGCGCCGCGCATCCCCATTGAAGTCCGCCCTCCAGGGATTCCCACGCCCTATCCCTGGCTGGCTTGCGTGAATTCGGGCCGACGGAGAGAATCCGCATCAGATCTAACCACGGAGGGACGGTGAGCGGCGTGTTTCCACTCCCGGCAGCTGATACGATCAAAGTGGATAGGTGACGAGGGTCATATGGACTTGAACGAGACCTCCGCGGTCGAATTATCTCGGATGATCCACTCCGGGGAGCTGTCGGCGCGCGAGTTGATGGCGGCCAGTCTGCGTCGGATCGAGCGCCTCAACCCTCGGTTGAACGCCATCCCCACACTTCTCCCCGAGAAGGGCCACGCCGAGGCGCGCATCGCGGATGAGCGCCAGGCCGCCGGTGAACCGCTCGGACCGCTGCATGGTTTCCCCTTCGCCATCAAGGATCTGGTGGACACGCAAGGGATACGCACTACTTATGGCTCTCCAATCTATCGGGACCATATCCCAGCAGTGGACGCTTTGCTCGTGGAGCGGATCCGCCGGGCCGGGGCGATCATCATTGGCAAAACCAATACTCCCGAGTTTGGCGCCGGTTCGCAGACCTATAATGAGGTGTTCGGCGTCACCCGGAATCCGTATGACCCCGATATGACCTGTGGTGGAAGCAGCGGCGGCGCGGCGGTCGCGCTGGCGGCGGGAATGCTGCCGCTGGCGGACGGCAGCGACCTGGGTGGCTCGCTCCGCAACCCGGCCAGCTTCTGCAACGTTGTCGGGTTCCGACCTTCCATCGGCCGGGTCCCCACATGGCCCAATCCCTTCGGCCGCTTCACGCTGGCCGTCGAGGGCCCGATGGCGCGAACGGTGGAGGACGTCGCATTCCTGCTGTCCGTTTTGGCCGGCCCGGATCCGCGCGCGCCGATCTCCATCGATGAACCTGGCGAGGTGTTCCTTGAGCCACTGGCGCGCGATTTTCGGGATACGGTGGTGGCTTGGAGCCCGGATCTGGGGCGGTATCCGGTGGAGAAGCAGGTCCGAGAGATCTGTGAAGCATCTCTGCCTGCCTTCGAAAGCCTGGGCTGCCGGCTGGAACTGGCGGCCCCCGACTTCAGCGGCGCTGACGAGGCCTTCCAGGTCCTGCGGGCGTGGGGGTTCGCCTGGGCGCACAAGGATGATCTAGCGGCGCACCGGGATCAGATCAAGGAGACGGTGGTCTGGAATATTGAGAAGGGCTTGAAGCTGAGCGCGCTGGAAGTGGCTGAAGCAGAAGCGACGCGCATGGAGATCTACCAACGGGCGCTGAGGTTCCTGGAGGGCCATTCCTTTCTGATCCTCCCGGTGTCTCAGGTTGCGCCGTTCCCCGTCGAGCAGCAATGGGTGCGGGAGATTGAGGGCCAGCGGATGGAGACTTATGTGGATTGGATGGCCACATGCTATGCCATTACGCTGACCGGTTTTCCTGCCGTCTCGGTGCCCTGCGGCTTCACGGCGAACGGCCTGCCCGTCGGCATCCAGATTGTGGGCGGCCATCAGAGGGATCTCGGTGTGCTGCAGTTGGCACATGCCTTTGAGGGGGCGACCGGAAACTACCGCCGCCGGCCGCCCATGGCCCGGATCGACGGCGGGTGATGCGGCGAAAGGTGGCATCGATGGTGGATGGGGCACGCGAGAGATTGGGCGGGCAGGTTCCCGTGGAAGGTAGATCACGCACGGATAGGGCGCTGCTGTTCGATTGGGGCGATACACTGATGCGGGTATACCCGGAGTACGACGGCCCCATGTGCGATTGGCCGCGGGTCGCCGCCATGCCTGATGCCGTCCGGGTTCTGACGGGTCTGCGCGGAAGCTGGCGCCTGGCCCTGGCCACCAACGCCGCCGATTCCGATGCAGGTCAGATTGAGGCGGCCTTGGCCAGAGTGGGGTTGGCGGACCTGCTTGAGCGCATTTACTGCTTTCGCTCAACGGGGGTTCGCAAGCCGTCGAAGGCCTTCTTCGAGCATATCCTCGCGGATCTCGGGGTACCGGCCTCCGGGGTGGTCATGGTGGGGGACGACTATGAGGCCGACGCGCTGGGAGCGATCGGGGTGGGCATCCGGGCCGTGTGGCTGAACTCGAAAGGCGGCCCCCGGCACGAGGGGGATCGACTGCGCACAATCTCCAGTCTGGCGGAGCTGCCGGAGGCGTTGAAGGAGTTAATGGGCGGCGGGCCGTGATGACAGCGGGCCAGGCAAGGGGAATTCCTGGCGACGCCTTTGCCGGGAGACCCGAAGAGCGGCGAGTTGGCCCGAAGCGTCGATATGATCCGGCGGGCGCCCTGGTGGAGCAAAGCGAGCCGGCTCAAGGCTGCACAACGGCAGGGGGTAGATGGTTGTCTGGTCTTGAAAGGCAAGTGGCCTTGCCACAGGGCAACCTCCGGTAGTTTCCGGCGGATATTGAGCCCGCTGCGGAACGCGACGATGGCGAGGGGGTGGCGCGCGCAAGGAGGGCGTGGATGATGGATTTTCGGGAGTTGGTCCTGCAGAATCGCAGCTACCGGCGCTTCCAGGGCGATTTCGAGATCGACCGCGAGACGCTCATGGGGTTGGTGGATCTGGCGCGGATGAGCGCATCGGCGATGAACAAACAACCGCTGAAGTACAAGCTCTCCTGTGACCCGGACACGAATGATCTGATCTTTTCCCATCTGGGGTGGGCCGCGTATTTGACCGGCTGGGAGGGGCCAGGGGAAGGCGAACGACCCTCCGCCTATATCCTGATGCTTGGAGACAAATCGGTCAGCGAATCCTTTGGTGCCGACTACGGGATCGCGGCGCAGACGATCAAATTGGGCGCGACCGCTATCGGGTTGGGTGGATGCATCCTGAGCTCGATCCATCGCTTTGATCTGCGGGGGGCCTTGGAGATACCGGATAGGTACGAAATCCTGGCTGCTATCGCGTTGGGCAAACCCCGAGAAGAGGTGGTCCTTGATCCGCTGGATCCTTCCGGCAGCACCCGCTACTGGCGGGACGACGAAGGCGTCCACCACGTGCCAAAAAGGGCCCTGAAAGACATCATCCTGGACTGATCTGATATGGGCGGGCGTGTTCCCATTCCGGTGTCAGGCTCAGCCAATCTTATGGACAAAGTGATCATCACCGCAGCTCTCAGCGGCTCTCGGCCCACCAAAGAGATGAACCCTGCCGTGCCCTACTCGCCGGAGGAGATCGCTCGTTCCGCACTGGAGTGCTGGCGATCGGGCGCGGCCGTGGTCCATGTCCATGTGCGGGATCCCAAGACAGGCGCGCCGTCGGATGATATCCATTTGTTCCAGGAGGCGACGGGGCGTATTCGCGCCGAGACGGACTTGCTCATCAACCTCACCACGAGCGGCCTGCACATCGAGGGTCCCGATTGGCTTGAGCGGCGCCTGGCGCCTGTCGGCCTGCGCCCTGAACTGTGCTCGCTGGATATCGGCAGCCTGAATTTTCCTGAAAGGGTGTTCTACAACCCTCCCGATTGGGGGACCGCCGCCGCAGCGAGGATGAAGGCGATTGGGGTCAAGCCGGAGATCGAGGTGTTCGAAGCCGGCCATGTTGAACAGGCGAAGCACTTGATCGGAGAAGGGTGGATCGCCCCGCCGCCCTTTTTCCAGCTCTGCATGGGGGTACGGTGGGGGATGCCCCCGACCAGCGCTGGCTTCCACCTGATGAGGGATCTGCTGCCGCAGGGGGCAATCTGGTCCGCTCTTGGAGTCGGCAGGGCGCAACTTCCCATGATCACCCTGGCGATGCGTCACGGAGGCCATGTGAGAGTGGGCTTCGAGGACAATCTGTACCTGGAGCGGGGAAGGATGGCAAAGGGCAACGCGCAATTCGTGGAACGTGCTGTCGCGCTGGCTCGTGAGCTGGGGAGGGTGGTCGCGACTCCGGAAGAGGCGCGCTCGATGCTGGGGATCTCGAGCGAGGACGCCGGGTCCACCGGGCCGGCAGCCGGAATACCCCCCTGCTGAATAATCCGCCACCGCACCACCCAGCGCGTCTGGTTCCTTCTTTGAAGAAAGAGTGTAGCAAAATCGTAGATACTATTAAGACCGGCGAGTCTCCGGATGGCTTTGGAGCTGCGGTGTGCCTCTGGAAAGCGGGAGACAGGGATGAAAGCCCGCCGGTCGCTGCGGATGGGTGGGAGAAAGTGAAGCGGATCGGGATGTCGGCGCAACCGATCCTTTGCATGTGCCCCCTTGGAGGACCTGTCGTGGGTCGGAAAGGCAAACGTCGGGGGTGTGTGGCTCGCGCTGTTCCTTGGACCAGATCTCCCAGGGCGGAAGTGTGCGTTCCATTTCAAGGGGCAAATGCATTTGGGTATGGAAGTTTCACCGGCCGTTCGGATCATCGCATCTCCGCACTTCCCGAATGCGCAGACCCGGGGCCGCGGCTTTCGCTTTGCCTGCCGGGGGCGCCTTTTCGCCCCCCACCCAGAACCTCTCCCCCCTATCCGTCATTGCGAGGAGCCCGAAGGGGGACGTGGCAACCTCCTGGAGAGCGAATCCTTTTCGATGGAAAGATTGCCACGGTGCTCCGCGCCTCGCAATGACTTTTCTATGAGGGCCGAAATAGACACCAAGCGTGGGGGGAGCAGAGGGGGTTGTCCATGCGCCCACTGCGTGCGGGTTGGGCCTAAATGATTTGTAGCGCGCACTCTAGTGCGTCCGGAGTCGTTGAAGGCTGCCTTGAGCGCGGAGGGCGTCGCCGCCCAAGTTGGAACACACCTGGGCGGAAACCGTGCGTGCCTCTGCCACCTTGTTCCGGTAGAATTGATGAGGATGGAACTTGGGCCAGTTCGGCTCGAGAACGAGAACGTCAATGGGAGGAGATGGAATGGACGTCGATGCGAAGCGCACCTCGTTGCGGATGATCCCTTACGGCCTCTATGTGTTGACCTCCGCGACAGAGGAGGAGAAGGTCGCTGCTGCTGCGGTGACCTGGGTGACCCAGGCTTCTTTCGAACCGCCGCTGGTGGTCGCGTGCGTGAGAGCGGACTCATTCGTGCATGATGTGGTGGATGAATCGGGAGCCTTCGCGCTCAATATGCTGGGAAGAGACCAATCGGAGATCGCCGTTCAGTTCTTCAAGCCGAATGAGCCCGAGGGTATGAGTATCGGCGGATACCGCTTTCATTTTGGGGAGGGCGGCTGCCCGATACTGGACATTGCGCCGGCATACGTCGAGTGTGACATAAAGGGGTCCCTGAAGGAGGGCGATCACTCTGTCTTTCTGGGAGAAGCGATCGGCGCTGGAGTTCGCCGGCCTCCTGCGGGCCGACCCGATGAGGCGATCCTGAAACCATCGGATCTGAGCGGGGACGTATTCTATGGCGGCTGAGGACCGGCCGGGATGCGGGCGCAGCCGCTTGGTTGCCTTTCAGGTGAACTTCTCGACGCAGGGAGGCGTGAATGGAAACGGACAAGACACGTACCGAAGAGTACGAAGTCAGCGGGGAAATGCTGGTCTCCAAGCTGCGGGAGCTGATCCACGAGGGCAACATCCGCCGCATAATCATCAAGAACGAGGCGGGGGACCGCTTGATCGAAATTCCTTTGACGATTGGCGTCGTGGGCTCGTTGCTGCTCCCGGTCCAGGCGGCAGTGGGGGCAATCGCCGCATTGGTGGCCAGATGCACGATTGTTGTGGAGAAGGTTGAGGAATAGCCTGCCAGGCTCAAAGACCGGCAAGACTGGCGGCGATCAGAAATGGATTGGTGATCTCGGCTCGTTCAACATTTGCGGCCTCTTGGGGTTCCGAATTGGGGGTGCGGGCTGGCCGGAACCGCATTGGGTCCAGAAGGGTTGTGGAGAGTTGGACTGGTCACCGGCCTCCCCCCACGCCGGGGGACCGAAGTCGCCGGCACAATGGTAGTTGGAGCCGAGTCAAGCAAGCGGAGGGTGTATGGAACGAATCCGGGTGATGTCCCTCAACATCTGGAACAACGAGGGCCCCTGGCTCCAGCGAGCGCGTTTGATCCGTGAGGGCATCGACAAACTGGAGCCGGACCTGATCGGCTTTCAGGAGGTGCTGCGGGGCGACGGGGTGGACTTGCTGGAGGACATCCTGGATGGGGCTCCCTATCACACCGCTTTCGGGAAGACGCTTGCGACAGGGGTAGCGGGAAAGCGCGAATACGGCAACGCCATCGCCTCGCGGTGGGAAATTGCAGCCACGGAAGTGCATCTACTGCCGACCCTGGGGCAGGTCGAAGATCGGATATTGCTCGCCGCTCGAATTCGCTCGCCGGCGGCCCAGCTGTGGTTCTCGACGACTCACTTGACCTGGGAGTTGGAGAACGGGCACATCCGAGAACGGCAGGTGCAGGCGATCGCGGAGGCGCTGGCTGGCAAGATGGGTGAAGGGGGATTCCCGCCGATCCTCGTCGGCGACTTCAACGCTGTCCCCGAGTCGACGGAGATCCGCTTCCTGAAGGGCCTGCATGCCTTGAATGGTAGAAGCGCATATTACCGCGATGCTTGGGCGGAGGCGGGAGACGATGGCCGCGGCCTGACCTGGAACAGGCGAAACCCTTATCTTCCACCGTGGTTGGCTCCCGACCGCCGCATAGATTACATTTTCTTGGGCCCCCCGACCCATGAAGGCGTGGGGGATATCCTGAATTGCCGTGTGACATATAATGTCCCGCATGAGGGGGTGTGGCCTTCGGATCACTTCGGCGTGTATGCGGAGGTCCGAGCCCAGCCCCACGGCTAGGCCAGCTTCAGTGACGGTGGTGAGGCGTTTGTCAGCAGTATGACGCTCATTTCAACGACGATGTAGGATTGGCCGATTTGTCGGAACTCGAACATCCCCAAAGGTTGGGCCGCGTGATCCCCCGGCTCAGCGGCCTGATTGAGAAGCGATGGTGGGTCATTCTGATGGCGGTATCGATTGGGCTGTCCGGGATGGCCATCGGACGGTCGCTGCTGGATGTTGACGGCTTCTCCATCGCGGTGGATCCCCAACCTCCCATCAACATCGACGCAGCGCTCTTCGAGCACGCCGGTTGGTACATACGATTGGGGGCCGCGCCGTACGTCGATATCTGGGATATCAAACCCCCCTTGGGTGTGGAAAGCACCGCTTTGTTGGCGCTGATCTCCTTTGGGAATGTGTACATTCTCCATCTGCTCAGCGTGCTTGTAACGACCGCTGCTTGCGTTGGAACCGTAATGCTGGTCGGTGATTTGGTCCACAGGCTGACAGGCTCGCGGTGGGCAGGTCTGTTCAGCGGGCTGGTCATGCTCACCCTGCCGGGCTTCTACAGCCTTCCGAGCATGGGATTCCGCCCCCGGTATTTCATGATGGCCCTTGGGCTGCTCGCGATAGAGCTTGTCCTTCGGAATCGCCCATTTTGGGCGGGCGTGTGCGGTGCTGCCGCCACGGGCTATTTCCTTATGGGGGCTGTTTTCCCGCTGATTGTCCTGTTGATCTGGTGGCGGACGCGGCCCGGATCGTTCTGGCGGCTCCTGGGCGGGATGTCGATTGCCACCGCCGTCGCGCTCCTGCCCATTCTGGCGTGGGGAGCGATTATTCCCATGCTGACGGAAGTGCTGGTCGTTCCTCTATCTACTCCGGAGCGTCTCCCCATATCCAGCACCTTGGCCCGAGTTCTCGAAAACATCCGGTTTGTGTCATTGCTCGTTCCCTTTGGATTGTACGGTTTGCTGCGATACGGCCTGCGGCGGCCTTGGCGCTGGTCTTGGGCCGCGCTGGGGGGGGCGTGGTTCGCCGTCCAGGTGTTGTTGCTGGATTTTGACAGTTTTCCTGATTTCTTCGGGATGATGATCTTTGTGGCGTTGGGAGTTGGATTGGTGCTGGCCCACGGCGGGGGACTGCTTCGACGTGGGTTGACCGGGATGACAATTGGGCTTCTTGTGTTTTCCGGCTTTGGGGGTGGGTCCTTTGGGGTCCTCTTCCCACCCTTCGATCCACCGGGCCAAAATGCACGGGCGGAGGTGGAGGGTCGGGAGGGGATCCCGAACATGGCCTTCATCTACTGGAACCAGGTACAGCCCGAAACCTGCCATTATCGACTGAGTGTGGTGGAGCGGCAGTGGTTGGAGCGGACCGGACAGCCGCTCTTTGCGATGACGTGCGAACCCCACAGCCTGGGGGAGATTCTGTCGATTCTTGGGGATCGACCGGAGTGAGACGGGAACTGGGAGGCGGCTGCGCGGAAACCCCCTGGGCGTCCGGCCAAATCCCGATGAGGCCCCGGGAGGGGACCGCGGAGGTCTCAAGCGACAGCACGGTTTATGGGAAAGGGAAAGTGGAATGGAACCCTGGGACGAGAAACTGCTCCGGAGGTCGATACAGGTCGCCCAGGCGGCGCGCGAGGCGGGGAATCATCCCTTTGGCGCGGTGCTGGCGGACGCCCGAGGAAACGTCCTTCTCGAAGCGGGGAACACGGTGATCACGAGCCGCGATGTCACCGGCCACGCTGAGATCAACCTCGTGCGAGAGGCGAGCCGCAAATTCAGCCCAGAGGTGCTGGCCCAAACCACCTTGTATGCCAGCACCGAACCGTGCCCCATGTGCGCCGGTGCGATCTATTGGAGCCATATCGGACGAGTTGCGTATGCGTTGAGCCAGGCGCGCTTCTACGATGAGTTTGGTGGCGCTGGAACCCATGGAAGGCTGGAGTTGAGCTGCCGGGAGGTGCTGGACAGGGGCAGCCGCGCTGTCGAGGTGATTGGCCCCGCGCTGGAGGATGTGGGAGCGGAGGTGCATGTGGGCTTCTGGAATTCCTAGCGCCCGGCCCGGGACTCATGGATTGGCGCATTCTCGGCGGTCAATGGCACGCAGCACCCCTGCCTGTCGCGGTGGACCGCCGGCCCGAAGGAACCCGCCTTCCGAAGGCGATCTGGCCGCGAGACGCCGTCGTCTCTCACCCCATGGAGAGAGCCGCTTCTGCGGCGCATGAAGGTGCAGTGATTGGCTCCGGCTTGGTGATTCGGGATATGCGCGCCTCCGACTGGCCTTCCGTGGCCGAGATCTACGCACAAGGGATCGCCACCGGACAAGCGACCTTTGAAACTGAGGTGCCGGAGTTTGCGGAGTGGAATCGGGCGCATCTGCCTAGACCCCGCCTGGTGGCATCGGATGTTGGTGGGATTCTCGGTTGGGCCGCGCTCAGCCCGGTTTCCCAGCGGAATGCCTATCGAGGGGTTGCGGAGGTGAGCGTGTACGTCGCCGAGGGGAATCGCGGGGTCGGGCTTGGCCAGGCTCTGCTGGGGGAATTGATTCGCCGCTCAGAGCGAGAAGGCATTTGGACCCTCCAGGCCATTATCTTCCCCGAGAACGTGGCCAGCCTCCGATTGCATGAGGCGCATGGCTTCCGGCGAGTGGGATGGCGAGAGCGAATCGCCTATCACCTGGACCGCTGGCGGGACGTCCTGTTGTATGAACGCCGCAGCGAGGTTGTCGGCGCTGAGGATTGACACCACAGACCCATCAAGGGGCCACCGGTCCGTCAGCCGTCATCGCATAGCCACAAGCGGGTCTATGCCAAGCGGTCCGCTTTCTTCCTCCCATACCCCAAGATGGTTGGTCGGCGCCTGATCCAGGAGACTATCCGGGCGGCCAGGGAAAACACTGGTTCCATGGGCGATCAAGAAGCGGCCGCGCTGTGGTCAAATATCAGATACCAGGCGGCAATCCACTTTGAATCGCGGGGGTCGAAGTGAGACGAAAATTGATCGTGATCCGGGGTGCGCCAAGAATTGAGGTGCGGGGCCGTATACGGATGGCGCGCGAGCGCCGCGCCTGGTATGCGGACATTCGTCGCCCAATGAGGCCGCTGGAAGATCGGGAGGCGCTGGAGATGGTTCGAAGACTGCGGGCTGCGGTTGCCGTCCGCCAGACCTCCCGCGGCGATCTGTCCATGGCGGCCTAGCGCGTCTCGGTTCCCTGGGTTCGAGCTTGTTCTTCCCCTGTTCTGCCGCCTCATCCCTGGCCGTCGTATAGTCCCTTCCGGCCGCCTGCCCAGGTGGCGTATGATCGCCAGGAATGAGGGATTTCGTTGCCTTTATTTAGGATACTCCGCATCGGGCGGGGCTGCCCGTAGGAGGGGAGGCGGTTGGGGGAAGTTGAGGTCGTGTTATCTCATTATCAGGCCGGTCGACTCTTGGCTCGTAGGGGCAATGTCGGCAAAGTGGAGGTCTCGCCGGACCTCGGGCGCTCGCATGAGAGGGCGACCGTGGAAAAGCGGGGGGTCCGGTTCCTCAATGGGATCGAGATCACATGGGGGGATCTTGGCGAGACTGCCGCAGACCCGAATGGCTGCTACGTGATAGATGCGGAGGGCGCGTGGCGAATCCAGGGATATTCGGAGGCCACAGACCGCGCCTACAGCCTGATGCCGACCCCGCGGGCGCCCACATTGCTGGTCTCGGGAATCCCCATGCACCGCGTCAAAGGCACCGACCCCTACGCCGACACGCAGGAGAAGATCGTCGCGCTCCGCCCCTTGAAGGGGCGCCTCCTGGACACGGCCACAGGTTTGGGGTACACGGCCATCGCAGCCGCGAGGTATGCGGACTATGTCGTCACCATTGAGTTCGATCCGACGGTGCTCGAAATCGCCGGCGAGAACCCCTGGTCCCGCGAACTATTCGCCCATGCTCGGATCGGGCAGGTGATTGGCGACATCGCCCGGCTGGTGGAGTGCTTCCCGCCTGACTGCTTTGATCGCATCCTGCATGATCCCCCCACATTCAGTCTGGCAGGAGAACTGTATTCAGGGACCTTTAATCGGGGCTTGTGCCGGGTCCTCAAGGATGGTGGCCGGCTGTTCCATTATGTGGGGAACCCGGACTCACCCTCAGGGAGGGGGATCACCCGCGGGGTAGTCGAGCGCCTTGCGGCCGCGGGCTTCGCCGAAGTTGCCCCCGCGCCGCGCGCCTTCGGAGTGGTCGCCGGGAAATAGCCCGAAAAAGGGGACGGGGGATGAGACCGGATTGGGATCGGCGTGCGACCCCCTGCGCTCCACCAGGACCCGACGCAGCATCCAGCTACAACTTGGCTGTCCGGGGGCCGTGGGTGGCGGGTCTGAAGGGTCAAGATTGTCCCCTGATGCAAAGCACGTGATCGCTCAACGGTCACGGCCTTCATCCCCTATTCGATTCTCCCCCCCACGTCAAGCCATTCCCATCAGAGTTGCTCCCCACAACACGATCAGGCCCCGGCCGTGGGCCCCGTTCCCGGGCCACCCGGAAGTCTTCCGCCGCTCATCTTCTGATCGACATCTCCCGCACCTCGGCCACAAGCCCATTTTGATCCAACCATCCGCGCAGAGCCTCGCTCTTCTCGGGTCAAGATGCGATCGCACGAAGCTCCCGACGAGTGATGAACGCGCCCATGATGATCACGGCCGTCAACGCCGTCGTGGACATGAACAGCCCGCTCATCCCCAGCGCGCGGATCACCGGCTGGCAGATCAGTGGGGATAGGAACTGCCCCAGGAAGAGCGCGGTGTTGATCCCACCCAGAAGGCGGCCGCGCAGGTCCGGCGGCGACTCATTCGCCACCCAGACAATCAAGTTGGGGATCAACAGACCGAGGCCGACCCCGCCCAGCAGCAGTCCCGGGATAATCATCCCCCAGCCGGTCGCGAGGGAGAGCCCGAGGTACCCGGCGCAGATCAGGGCGAAGGCCATCAGCATAATACTGATGCGATCCCAGCGAGCGGCTGCGCGCCCGTAGGAGATGGACGCGAGGGCATAGAAGAATGTCACCGCCGAAAGCGCCATGCCGGTCTGGGAGGGGGTTGCGTCCGTCAGCGACCGCAAGTAGAAGGGGAGCTGGACGGGAAGCAGATAGAATATGATCTCGGTGACCAGCATGGCCGTGTAGGCAAACAGCACCAACCGAACTGGGAAGGGGGACGAGGAGGGCTCCCCCGGGATGAGGCCGCCGGTCGGGCGCATGGATTCGGCGATACAGGTCGCTGAATCGGAGGCTGGGTTGGGAGTCTCCACGCAGCGCTCGACCAATTCGGGCTCGTACAAGGCGAGAATCACAAGCGGCAATAGAACGAAGGCGGCCAGATAGATCAGGAAAGGTGCTCGCCATCCGATTTCCCCCACGGCCCCTGCGATGACCAGCACAACCGATGCGGCGAGGCCCATGAAGCCGGCTTGCAAACCCATGAACTGCGCCCTATCCACCCCCGTGTAATAATCGGCGATGAGAGTGGTGACACTCGTCATCACACCTGCCACCGCGATGCCGAGCAAAGCGCGGCTGACGAGCAAGGCTGTCAGCGTGGGAGCGAGATATGCGAATAGGCCCGCCATCCCATAAAGGAGAGTTGAAATGGCCAGTACACGCTTGCGGCCGACCCGATCCACCATATAGCCGGCGAAGGGGGCGGTTCCGGCGATGAACAGCGCAGGCATCGTCAGTATCAGCCGTACCCAGAATCCGATATTTGGTTGATCCGCAAAATGCTGCTGGATCAAAGGCAAGGCCGGGGCGATTGCGGCCCCTGTCAGCACCGCCAGCGCGCTGGTGAAGAGGAGAGTCGCCTTTGTCACGGGATGGGATGCTTGGGATTTCTGCATGTTGTTCCTTGTGCTGAAGGGTCGGTATTCGAGAATCGCCTCAGCGTTCCACGTGCATGCCAATATACCAATGGTAGATATTGTAGGCTATATTTGTCGAAGATGAAGATCTTGTTGGGGAATCCAACGGATCGCGCCACAGATTCGGGGTTGTACACCGATCAGGGGCGCGTACCGATTCATGCGGCAAACGTATTTGAAGATGGAAGCCGCGCTGGGTCTTCGTCAACCTGCGATCTCCACACTTCCCGGCCGCCCAGACCCGCGGTCGCGGTCATCGCTTTCCCTGCCGCCGGCGCTTTTTGGCCCCCTCCCCGAATTCCTCCCTCCACGGACGATCTTTAACTTCTCATGCATCGAAGGTGGCGCGGGGGGAGGGGCCAGTCGACCCAGGGGACGGGGGAGCAGAGGGGTGGGGGTATGTGCATGCCTGGGCCTCGATTTGGATGGCATCTGGCGCAAGCGCACCCCGGAGGGCCCCGCGCCCCAAGTTGGAGCACACTTTGGTCAAGCGGCGCGTTGTGCGCCATGAGCGCCCGAAGTTATACTGAGGCGCAGGGCGGCCAATGGACGCATCGCCCCCGGAAGGGGCTGGCCGGAGGTATCGAGCCCGGTCTCGCTGCCCGCTGGCCAGCGCGCCGGCCGCTAGGAAGGTAGGGAAGCGGGAATGGCACCGTGGAGCGGCGATCAAGTGGATGTCGCCATCGTCGGTGCAGGACCGGCGGGGCTATCCACCGCCTTGAACCTGGTCAAGCAGGAGCCGGGATGGGCGGGGAGAATGGTGGTGCTCGAGCGCGATGCCCATCCCAGGCACAAACTGTGCGGGGGAGGGGTGACCCGTTTCGGCCTGCGCCATCTGCGCTCCCTTGGGCTCGAATTGGATGTGGATTTCTTCTTGGTCGAGAACGGCCGCCTCTGCTATCGAGATCGTGTGATCGACATCCGTGGACATCCCACGTTCATCGTGACCCACCGGCAGGATCTGGATGCCAGTCTCGCCCATCAAGCCGCAGAGCGGGGGGTCCGGTTGGTGGAGAACACCCGTGTCCTTTCCATGCGGCGGGAGAGCGGCCGAATGCGCCTGGGGACCGAACGAGGCGACCTCCTGGCACGTGCCGTGGTGGGTGCCGACGGGTCAAGAGGCCTCATCCGGTCTTGGATCGGCGGTCGCGAGACGCCATCTCGAGTGGCGCGCTTGCTGGAGATCGTCGCGCCGGCATCGTTCGATGATCGGGAATTCGCACAGCGGGAGGCCCGGTTCGACTTCACCCCCACCGGCAAGCGCCTGCAAGGTTACTACTGGGATTTCCCGACGGTGATCGCGGGAAGGCGTTACATCAACAGCGGGGTATTCGACGCGCGCGTCGTATCAGCCGCACCGAGGGCCGACCTGAAAGCAAATCTGCGCGAGGGCAAGGCGCCGGGCGAATTGCCGGATTCCGGCATTGAGGGACACCCCATCCACTGGTTCTCCCCTTTCAACACGTTCGGAGCGAACAATGTGCTCCTGGTGGGGGACGCCGCGGGGACGGACCCGTTGTTTGGGGAGGGGATCTCCTTCGCGCTGGGCTACGGAGCAGTGGCGGCGCGCTGCCTCGAGGCGGGATTCAGAAGGGGAAACCTTCGCTTCCGGGATTACCGGAGACGGCTGTTCCTTTCCGACGTCGGGCGCGCTCTGCTGCTGCGCTGGTTCGTGGCGCGGGCGGTATACCGGTTCAGCCACCGTGAGCGTTTCATGCGTGGCATATGGGGGGTGGGCAAGCTGTTCGCGGCCCTGTTGGGAACGGGAAAGAGCTATCCTGAGGTCTACAGGGATCCCGGGCATGCAGAGCGCGAGGGATGAGCGGTGAAAGCGAAATGCGCCCTCATGGCGGGTGAACGTCGGCTAGGCTTGAAGGAAGAGCAGATTCACCGGGCGGATCTTGCAGATCACGAGATCTTGATGCAGGCGGAAGCCAGCGCAGCGAGTGCCGGAACCGAATTGGCCAACTTCCTGGCCATTATCGGGCTATGGTGGGAGAAGAAGCACGATCCGGGGGGGGTAGCGGGTTGGAAGGGGACCGGCTCAGGCCGATGGGGTTATGGCGAGCCGGATCCTGTTGTGGGAAGGATCTCGCACGGTGTATCCGCCATCCGTCTCTTCGATCCCGATCCCGGCCCTTCGCACCCGTTCGACCACCGCCTCCAGCGAAGTGCGCTCAGGGAGCCAGATGGCATACCAATTCAAACCCAGCGCGTCCTCCGGCGGTGGAGGTGCTCCTGCGCCCGCCCACGTGTTGAGGCCGATGTGGTGATGATACCCCCCAGCGGCAAGAAAGGCGGCGCTGGTGCCATATCGCTGCCGCAGTTCGAAGCCCAGGATATCGCCATAGAACTGCTCTGCCGTGTCCAGATCGGATACGTGCAGGTGTACGTGCCCCATACGGCTGAATGGAGATGAACCCTTTGCCGCGCTCGGGCGATCCTTGGCCTGTGCAAGCAGGCCGTCGACATCCAGCGGCTCGGTCACCATCTGAAGTCCACCGTCGGACTCTGGCCATTCTTCCCTCGGCCGGTCGCGATAGATCTCTATTCCATTGGCATCCGGATCCTGGAGATAGATCGCCTCACTGACGCCGTGGTCCGCCACGCCCACGACCGGGGCTTGGGCTTCGATGACGCGTTCGAGGACATGACCCAGATCGACCCGATCCCCCACACGCAGGGCAAAGTGATACAGACCGGTGGTCTTGGCCACCACTCGCCCCTCCGGGGTCTCGATCAGTTCGACCAGGTCGGGACCACCCCCCCCAATCCGGGCACGGCCATCGCCCTCTCGGGAAAGGCGCAAGCCCAGGACGCCGACGTAGTAATCCAGGGCGAGGCTCAGGCGCTTGATCTTCAGGCTGACGGTACCGATCTGGGTCTGCGGATGAATTTTCGTTTCGCTCATGGTCTCTGCGCTGATCTTACCGCAGATTCGCGGTTTCGTCTTTGGCCGGCTCAACGCTCATGGCTTGTCGGTCGGCGCTCAACGCTCCTCCGCCGGATTGCTTATAATATCGATTCGCGGGCGCCCAGCGGTTGGAGGCGAGTCGAACAGGGGGCGACCACGAAACCGCCCGGCTGACGCGACGAAGGAGAGACTATGATGGCGAATATCAACAAGAAGAAGGGTGTGATCGCGATCCTCACCGGGGGGGGTGACGTCCCTGGCCTGAACCCCGCCATCCGGGCGGTCACCATACGGGCCCGCCGGGAGGGTTATCAGGTGATCGGTATCCGGCGGGGCTGGGCCGGGGCAATCGAGATTCGACGTGACAAGGATGCCGACAACAGCACGTGCTATCAAGTGCTGACGGATGACGTGGTCAACAAGGCCGGCAGGACCGGCGGTACGTTCCTGCACAGCTCCAGGACCAATCCACAGAGCATCAAGAGGGAGAAGGTCCCTGATCACCTGAAATCCGAATACGATCAGGACATCAATGACCTGACGCCGGAGGTGGTCAAGAATCTGGATTACCTGGGAGTGGACTACCTCGTCCCCATCGGGGGGGACGACACGCTGGGTTATGCAGTGCGGCTCCACAAAGAGGGCGTGCATATCGTGGCCATCCCCAAGACGATGGACAACGATGTGCCCGGAACGGACTATTGCATCGGTTTTAGCACCTGCGTGACGCGCACGATCATGCTGACGAACATTCTACGAACCACCGCCGGCTCTCACGAGCGCTTCCTCGTGCTCGAAGTGTTCGGCAGGTATGCGGGGTTCACCGCGCTGCTGCCGACGATGGCTGGCGCCGCGGACCGCTGTGTCATCCCGGAGTACAAATTCGACATCGAACATCTAACGGAGCTGCTGGTCTATGATCGGAACAAGAATCCCAGCAACTATGCTGTGGTGCTCGTCTCGGAGGGGGCGATGTTTGAGGGGGGAGAGATGGTCTTCGAAGACAAGCGGCGCGACGCTTTCGGGCACGCCAAGCTCGGAGGGATCGGCGATCTGGTGTCGTCGCGCTTGAAAGCCTTGTCCGCGAGATTCAACAATGGGCAGCCCGTAAATGTGATCAACCAGAAGCTGGGTTATCTCGTGCGCGGAGGGGATCCGGACGCGATCGATTCCATTGTTCCCATGGCGTATGGAAACCTGGCGCTTGACTTGGTGATGAACCGCATGAACGGCCGGATGGTCGTGCTGCGTAATGGGAGATATGACAACGTGCCTATCGAGATGATCACGAGCACCAAGAAGGTGGTGAACGTCTCGCGCTACTACAACACGGAGCGTTACCGGCCGCACTACAAGAGCTTCGCCATGCAGCCGCTGTTCATCATGACCAGCGAGGGGATTTGAGGATCGAAGCCCTTCCCGCGCTTGCATAAATGCGCGTCGTCCCTATAATCCAGAGTGCTGCACCTCCCGGGCATTTACATGCCCTCACACCGCCATCCGTTTCGCGGGGGGTGCAGCGTCTTTATCCCAGCGTCGATCGCCACAGTATTCGATGGTTAGCTTGGGCGCCGTTCAAAGGATGATGGAGGAAACCATCCGAAGGCGTCGTGATCTGCGTGGGGCCGCAAGAATTTCGCAAGAATCGGGCGACAAAAGATAGGGTTTCTCGATATAAGTATGGGAGAATATAAATCGCAGATGCCCCGTTCACACGCATGTCCAATTCCAGTACTTGCGAATAAGTGAATCCGAACTCAAGCGTTACAGAAGGCGCGAGTAGGTCCGGTTGTGTGCCGGCGGGGGAGATTTCAGGGGGCAACGGGGCGGTCGAAAAGCGGAGGAAGGGCAGGAGTAGGCTGCACATATGGTGACAAGAACCGAGCAGATTCAAACAGGTGGAGCGGACGCCGAACTGCTGACGGAGAGCCAGGCGGAGTTGATCCATGGGCTGGTCCAGTATGGTGAGGAGCAAGGCTATCTCACCATGGAAGATATTCTCGAGCGCGTCCCTGACGTGGACGCCGACCTGGATCTGTTGGAGTCGGTGTTCGACGCCATCATTTCGGCGGGCGTCAGCTTCACGGAGAACGGCTTTGATACGGCCGAGGACGAAGTCAAGGCGCAGGCGGAGGCCGAGGATGTGGACATCGAGGCGGAACGGCTGCGGCTTCTCGAGGCCATCGACGCAGGTGACTCCATCAGCGCATACCTGAGCCAGGCCAGCAAGGTTCCGCTGCTGACACGCGAGGAGGAAGCCGAGCTCTCGAAACGGATCGAGCGCGGCCGCTGGGCGAGTGAGGAGCTGGCGAATAAGCGCCTGCCGGCGGAGAAGCGCAAACAGCTGCAGTACCTGATTGAGGACGGCTGGGCGGCGCGTGAACATCTCATTCTCGCCAACATGCGCCTGGTGTTCTCGGTGGCCAAGAAGTATGTGGGCCGGGGCCTGCCGCTAATGGACCTGGTGCAAGAAGGTCACATCGGGCTGATGCGGGCCGTGAAGAAGTTCGACTACAGCCGCGGCTACAAGTTCTCTACATATGCAACCTGGTGGATCCGCCAGGCGGTCTCGCGCGCTGTCGCCGACAACGGGCGCACCATCCGCATCCCGGTCCATATGATGGACCAGATCAGCAAGATGCTGCGCCATCGCCAAAAGCTCACCCAGACTCTGGGGAGGGATCCGACGCCGGAGGAGCTGGCCGATTCGCTTGACGAGCCGGTGTCCAAAGTGATGGACATGCTCGGTTTTGCCAAGCTTCCCATCTCATTGGAGACTCCGATCGGCGACGAGGAGGACGCCACTTTCGGCGAGTTTGTGGAGGACGAGGAATCCCCGGCGCCGGAAGAAGAGGCGACGGAGACGATGCTGCGGGAGCATGTGCACAGCGTGCTGCACGAACTGCCGCCCCGGGAATCCCGCGTGCTCAAGCTGCGCTACGGATTGAGCGGGGAGCGTATGCACACGCTGGCAGAGATCGGCGACAAACTGAATCTCTCACGAGAGAGAGTGCGGCAGATCGAAGCGCGGGCGCTGCGCAGGCTGAGATCCCCCGGAAGATCGCACGAGCTGCGGGAGTTTGTCCGCGGCAGGTGAGGCGATCGACGAAGAGCCCACCGCTCCCCGACCAGGTCGCTGGCCGGGGAGTTTCGCGTTTTCACTCCCAAGCGCACGTGGAGTGCCGAGCGGGGGCATCACGAGGCGTATCGACAAACCTGCCCGGAGCGAAGCGTGGGATTCGCCTGCCTCGCGTCCTGAGTGCTCAATGGGCGCGCCCCTTGAAATGGATCGCAGCCCGGGATCCGTTGGGTGAAAAAGGGGGCATTGGCCTATAATCAGGCCGTTTGAACGCAAACCCGCCCAGCGCGAACTCTCGCCCAGGGAGGGTTCAGAATGGGAGCCGGCATGCCCAGCGCAGCCCACATCGAAGATTCGGCCGCCCACGCTGCCCTGGAGGAAGCCCCGCACGATGATCACCCCTTCTCCGCGGGGGGCGTCATCACGCTCGCCTCCGGCCATGCGGTTCATGACACCTTCACCGCCTTTCTCCCGCCTCTGTTGCCGGTGTTCATCGAACGGTTGCTGCTATCGAAAGCGCAGGCCGGCATCCTATCCGCCCTACTTCAAGCGCCCTCCCTGGTGCAGCCCATCATCGGAAACTGGGCCGACCGTGCTAGCTTGAAGGTGCTGGTGATTCTGGCTCCTGGCCTCTCCGCCACGGCCATGAGCCTGCTTGGCGTTGCCCCCACCTACGCCGCACTGGCCGTTCTTCTGACGGTGGCGGGGACAACATCCGCCGGACTGCACGCCGTCGGCCCCGCCATGGCTGGCAGACTCGCCGGCCGACGGTTGGGGAGAGGGATGGGATTCTGGATGGTGGGGGGCGAGTTGGGCCGCACCATTGGGCCGATCGTGGTGGTTACCGTCACCGCTCGGCTCACCTTGAGCGGTTTGCCCTGGCTGATGGTTCTGGGCTGGTGCGCGTCCGCTGTGTTGCTCTTCCGTCTGAGAAGCCTATCCCCTGTGAAAGGGATGTCCCCGGATCGGCTCCCTTGGCGGCGGGCGATCAAAGATATGCGTCGGGTCATGTTGCCCGTCGCCGGGATTATCCTGGTGCGGGCCTTCGTCGTATCCGCCATCACCACTTTCCTGCCCACATTCATGAGCGAGGCCGGTGCGAGCTTGTTCCAGGCAGGCGCCTACCTGACGGTTCTGGAGGCCGCGGGTGTTGTGGGGGCGATGCTCGGTGGGTCGGCCAGCGATCGCTTCGGGCGGCGGCGGACACTTGCGGTGTCCATGCTGCTTGCCCCGGTAGCGATAATCGCCTTCCTCAACCTGAATGGGGGAGCGCGCCTGATCATGGTGCTGGCCATGGGTTTGTTCGGGCTTTCAGTGGCGCCCGTTCTGATGGCGATCGTGCAGGAAAGCTATCCCGGCAATCGGGCATTGGCGAATGGGGTATACATGGCGCTCGGATTTGGGATCCGCTCCCTCGTCCTCATCGTGCTCGGTTTGCTGGGGGATCTATTCAGTCTCCGCGGGGCATTCTACTTGAGCGCGATCATCATGCTGCTTGGCTTGCCGCTGGTAGCGGCGCTGCCGCGGTCCGACCCATCGCGACAACAGGTTCAGCCCCGGTAGCGCAAATAGACCGGAATGGGAAATCGACGTCGGGAGATGAGGCGCTCGGGATGGGCTCCGGCGCATCACCGAAGAATCATCGGCCCTGTGGGCCAGGCGGCCCCTTGATGCAACTGAGGACTTCCTCGGAGACCTCGTCCCGGATGAATGCGGTGATGCGGTCTCCCGCTTGCAGTCGTGTGTTACCGTGCGGGATAAGCAAGCGGGAATCGCGATGGATGGAGACGAAGACGCACTCCTTGGGAAGAGAACGGGATAGGGCAGCCACGGTACTGCCAATCGCCGCATCTTTCGCGGCGAGCGATATCTCCACAAACTGTGTCCCGGCGGGCTCGCGCGCTTCCATTCGGCGCACGCGGTGGGATAGCTCTGACCGGCGGGTGATGGCTACATTGTAGGCGCGGATGATATCGTCTCGCCCAACGAGGCCGACGAGGCGATAGGGGTCATTGGGGTCGACCACAGGGAGGCGACCCAACCCTCGCGGGCCCATCCTCCGCAGCACCACCCCGATATTCTCATTCGGATAGGCGACTTCCAGACTCTCCCGGCCGCTGCCGATCTCGCTCACCGGCGTCCTGCGAGGCATGTTTTGGGCAACAGCCTGCTCCAAATCGCTCACCGTGACCATGCCCCAGAGCCGGCCGCGATCATCCAACACCGGAAACCCATGGTACCGGACGCGTGAGAATTCCTCGGAGAGCTCCACCAACGTCATGTCGACTGTGACGGTGCGGACCTCCTTGACCATCACCTCCTCGACATCCACGCCCTGCATCACATCGATGTCCCTGCCGCGCTGTAGACGGATCCCCCGCCGTGTGAGCTTGAGCGTGTAGATCGATTCTCCGTGGAGCAGGCTACGCGACACCAGGGTGGCGACCACAACAGTGAGCATCAGCGGCAAAATGATGCGATAGTCTCCGGTCAGTTCAAACAGGATGATCATGGCGGTAATGGGGGCATGGGCGCTTGCCGAGAAGACCGCTGCCATGCCAACCAGGGCGTAGGCACCCGGAGGCGCGGTGATGGTAGGGAAGAGGATATTCACCGTCGCCCCGAAAGCGGCGCCCAGCATCGCACCCATGAACAGCGAAGGGGCGAAGACACCGCCGGACCCGCCGGATCCCAGCGTCAGGCAGGTGGCGACCAACTTGAGAACCAGCAGCAGCAGCACGCTCTGCAATAAGATTTCGTCGGCGAAAGTGGTCTGGATGACGTCGTAGCCTACGTTGAAGATGTGGGGCAGCCGCTCCCAGCGTAGGGAGGTCACGACCGGATAGCCGAGCGCAAGAAGCCCGATCAGCGCGCCTCCGATTCCTGGCTTGACCCACTCCGGAATCCCTTTCCAACTGTCAAAGCGATCCTCGGACCAGTACAGCAAGCGCACGAAGGCTACTCCGACCAGGGCAGCCAGCAATCCCAAGAAGGGATAGAGCAGGAACTCCCAACTGCTCTGCAAATGGTACTGGGTGGGGAGCGGGAAGGCAGGGACGTTGCCAAAAACGGCCTGGCCGATAACGCTTGCCATCACGGAAGAGATCACTACTGTGCCGAAATAAGCTACGCTGAACTCGGAAAGAATAATCTCGAGGGCGAAGAACACGCCGGCGATTGGCGAGTTGAATGTGGCCGCGATCCCACCAGCCGCTCCGCAGGCAACCAAGTTTCGGATGCGCTCATCGGAGAGATTGAGGGCCTGCCCGAGGGTGGAACCCAGTGCGGAACCGATCTGAACGATGGGCCCTTCGCGGCCGACCGAGCCGCCTGTCCCGATATTGATGGAAGAGGCGAGCGATTTGATGACGGCAACGATAGGCCGAATTCGCCCGCCCTTCAGCGCCACCGCCTCCATCACCTCGGGTACGCCGTGGCCTTTCGCCTCTTTGGCAAACCCCTGAACCAGCGCCCCGACAATCAAACCGCCAATGGCGGGTACGATCACCGCAAAGGCTTTTCCCCATCCCTGTGTGACTACGCGGAACCAGTCATAGCCGATCCACTCGACCCCCGAAATGAGGTAGCGGAAAATGACAGCGCCAATGCCCGCCCCGATGCCGATCACCACCGATGTCAGAACCAGGATGACTTCTTCGTTGCTCTGCAGTTGGCTCAAGGCCCGCCTGAGATAGTTTTTTCCCGCCGGAGATGCGGAACCTACGGCAGCTTGCTCGACCTGCGGATCTTGCTCAAAAGTCATATAGCGTACCTGGTTTCTACGATGGATCTGCCCATGGCATGCGAGACGAACCAGAATTCGGCCGCCCCCCGGCTATTCTATAATCCTCTTTTCCACCTGCGTCAAGGTGACCGGGGTGGGGAGGAGGCAAACCGGCGCCCACATGGAGACGGGGCGCCGGGGGTGCGCGACGAAGGGGGCGCGGGCGCCCCTCCGCCTTGCGGGTTGGGCATGTGGTGGGGCTAGGATTCGGCGAGACGCAGCGCCTCGCGGATCATCTGGCTCGTGTAGCCCCACTCGTTGTCGTACCAGCTCATGACCTTGACCAAATCTCCGTCAACAACCTGCGTCATCTCCAAATCGACAATCGAGGCATGCGTATCCTGGATGATGTCGGAGGACACGATGGGCTCGTCCGTGGCGGCAACCACGCCCCGGTACCGCTCGCTCTCCGATTCCTCGCGGAAAATCTGATTTACCTCTTCGACCGTCGTCGGCCGCTCGGTTACAAAAATGATATCGGCGATCGAGCCGGAGGGGATCGGTCCTCGTACGGCGACGCCGTCGAAGCGGCCCTTGAATTGGGTCAGCACTTTGGTCGTGGCGATGGCCGCGCCGGTTGAGGTGGGCACGAAGTTGGCCGCACCCGCCCGGCCGCGCCGCACTTTCTTGTTCGGGCCGTCCACAATGGACTGCGAAGAGGTATACGCGTGGATGGTGGTCATGACGGCCTTCTTCACCCCGATTCGCCGGGCCATGATCTCAACGACAGGGGTGATGCAGTTGGTGGTGCAGCTGGCGCATGAGATGACTTGATTCTCCTCCTGGCTCGGCACATTTACCCGATGCACCACGGTGGGCACGGTCTCATCTTTCGCGGGCGCAGACAATATCACATGCCTGGCACCTGCCTGCACATGCTTGCGAAGATCCTCCATGCGGGTGAAAACCCCCGTGCATTCCAGTACAATATCCACCTCCAGCTCGGCCCAGGGGAGGCTGGCCGGGTCCCTTTCGCTCAGATAGCGGTAGGTTGTCCCGCCGATCTTCAGGCTGCCGTCCTCAACAAGCACCTCATCGTCGAAGCGCCCATATACCGTGTCATATCTCAACAGATAGGCGATATTGTCGATAGGGACGATGTCATTGACAGCCACGAGGTCGAGTTCAGGAGTCTCATGGATGATCTTGAGCGCCGCCCTCCCAATCCGTCCCATGCCGTTGATGGCGATATTTGCCATGATTCCAGCTCCTTTCGTGATCGTGTGTTTTCCCCACGTGTCCAAACTCCCCCTCCAATTGTAATTGCGGGCGACCCGCATGGGAGGGACAGTTTTCAGCCTCGGACGATTGCCGTCATGCGGGCTCCGCGCCCCCCGGCGGCCCGGGTGGAGAAATCGGTTCTTCGCCGGGCCGGGAGGCGCCCATGCCCCCTTGGTGCCGCATGTCTGGGCGCTTCCATGGCTCCCCGAGTTTCTCCCGCCTTTCGCGCGCCTGCCGCTCGACGGCGGCCAGCGCACCTTTGACCGCTTGCTGAATGGTCTCCGCCTTCTCCTTGGCCACCACGTTGTCCGGACGCATGTATAGCACGACGCGCGCCTCATAGATGAAGGCGGTCTTCCCGTGGGTCGGTCGCTCGACTTCCACCAGCGCGCCCACAATATCGGAGTGGCCATCTGCCAGATCCAGAATTCGCCGGTTTGCTTCCGCTTTCAGTCGTTCCGGAAGGCCCGGCACCCCGATATGGAACTCGACGGCTGCTTGGTCTATCATACCGATCACGCTCCCTTCTTGGGGACTGTTCCGTCCTGCCACGAGGAAAATGTCGCCGTTGCTCATCGAGCAATCTGACCAGTGGAGGGGCTGCTCCGGCGACCGGCATGTGGGGGGCAGCCCGGCAGGTAACTGTCCCTGCCCGCTTCCGGCATCAGGTAGACGGGCAGCATGATCGAACGCCCGATCTCCCGGGCGGCCGACGAGCGTCTGGGCCAGGAGGACCCGAGGGCCGCGGCCTGAGATCAGGCCGGCTGCGCATCAAGAGATGCGACCGCGCAGGCCAGACGGTTCGAAAGGCCCAGCTTCGGCGATGAGCGCCCGTGCCTCGGGCACCTGATCCCACACGTTCCAGAGCAGCACGCCTCGAACGCGGCGATCCTGCAGGTAGTAGATCACCCCCTTCCGAAAAGGCTCCTGCCAATCCGCCAGGGTCTCCAACCGGGAGTCCAGGATCCCCACCGCTTCATACCCATCATCAAATAGGTCGGAGTAGAAATATGGAAGATAGTCGTAGTCCACCTCTTCCCCAGCCATCGAACGCCCCGCCAGCTCCCCCATAGTGTTGGCGTTGTCTTCATGCTCCACTCGCATCCGGCGATCGAGAGCCGGATTGTAGAACGAGGCCACGTCGCCAGCGGCATAGACGTCGGGATGCGAGGTCTGCAGGTGTTGATCCACGATCACCCCGTCATCGACAGCCAATCCCGCCCCCCTGGCAAGCTCCGCGTTGGGCTCGAGCCCGATTCCCGCCACGATGCTATCCGCAGGCACCACACGACCATTCTCGGTCACCAAGTGCCTGCGGCCATGAACATCCTTCAGACCCGAGGCCAATTCTCCGGGATACACAGAGACTCCTCTGTCTTGAAAGCGGTGATTCAATTGCAGAGAGAGCACCTCCGGGAAGATGCGAGCGCCGATTCCAACCTCCGGAAAGAGCATTCGCGCCGTGAAGCCGTTCATCGCCAGCGCAGCGGCGATCTCGGATCCAATGAAGCCGCCCCCGATGATGGCGAACTCGTCGCCGGCTTCGGCGCGCTCGCGGACCTGAGTGTAGTCATCGACATCGCGGAAATAAACGACCTCCGGATCTCCAAAGGGCAGCCTCTTTGGGGTGCCTCCCGTAGCAAGCAGCAGCTTCTCGAATCGCAGCGATTCCCCCCGATCGTCTCGGATCAAATGCTCCCGCAAGTCGATCTGGTCGACATGACGATCAAGCCGGAGGTCAACTCCGGCCACAGATTCCGTGCGCCGCCAAATCTTCTCCAGACCGGCGCCCTTCCACAAGCCTTTGGTCAGCGGTGGACGATCATACGGGGGATGGCTTTCCTTGCCGATAAGCGCAATCGCACCATCTTCATCCACCTGGCGCACACCTCGAACGGCCGAGTCAGCCGTCATGCCCCCTCCAACAATGATGTATTGGTAGCGATCCATATTCGCTCCTAAGTGGTTTCTTTGTCTTGCCTAAGGCCCCGTCGGCCGGCGCGATTCATTTGGCGGGATCATTTCCCGATCCGCGTCCCGGCCGCGTTTCAGAATCCATCCGATCCCCATCCTCATGCTGTGGTCGTGGAGCTTTAAAGCGGCGACCTTCAAAGGACATTTCGCGCTGCGGGCGATGAATGCATGGGTTTCTCCCATATGTTTGCCCTCGCCTACCCATCGGAATATACATGATCGTTCATGCAGGACTGAACGCAATGAATCCTAAGTCGCCTTCGTTGATAATCTCTCTCCGGCCCGGCGGAGTTCTATCAAAAGTCTTGCTTCACCCTGGAAAGAGCCGTTTGGCACGGAGAAGCTGGGAAAGGAGGGCGAGGTTGAGCCCCGACCAACTCTCGCCCGCGTTTGGAGAAGGAGTCTGGCCTGCCGGAAGGGCTGGAGAAGGCCACGTGGCGGGAGCCTTCCCTCTTCCGCCTCCCCATGTTCCCCTGCTGTATCTGCGCATCCACGATTTCGCCGGGGAAGGGAGGGGGCCGCAGGCAGGGCTCCGCGGAGGCAACTTCTGCATCGAAGAGGATTCGCTCTCCTTGCAGCGCCTGTCTATCATAGCAGCCAGAATCCCCGTATTCACTCTGTTCTTGCCCGTTGTCCTGTAAGCCGGTACCAGCATTTCGTCGCTTGCCGCTTGCCGAGCCATGGTATACATAAGCGCAAGGATCCAGGACTGCATCGGCAAAGGAGCATGCATGCCCCACAAGGCGATTCCGGAGGGGCCATTGGCCCCCATCCCGGAGCCCATCCGAGGGGCTGAACCGGGCACATGGGCCGAACACACGATGCGCCGCCGCTTGCCGGAAATCCTCCGACATGCTGTCGACGAAAACGATTTCAACCCCAGCGCGAGGGAGGGCCTGCTGCGATTGGCGGGCAGCCTGCCCTGGGCGGAGATCCCTGAGCTTGTGGAGCCTCATGCCCCGGACGCAAAAGGCTGGCAGGCGTACATCCATCCGTACCGGGGAATGAATTGGCTGCAAGTTCCCTGGTTCTTCGGTGAAACTTATTTCTACCGTAGGATCCTGGCGGAGCTGCGCTACTATCTCCCCGAGAGCCCGTATTTCGGGTTCGACCCCTTCCTCACTCAGAAATCGCGGGCCCTCGATCGATTGCGCAGTGCCAACCAGGAGCTAATCGAAGTGGTGAACCGCTGGCAGGCCGGCAAGGAGGATCGGAAAGCCGTCCTGAATGAGATCTTGAGCGCTGCCTTATGGGGGAACCAGGGAGATTTGAGCAATCTTCCGGCCGAGAGCGATAGGGGTGGGGAGGGGAGCGGGGTGTGGGCGGATACCTCCCGAGGCCTGATCGTAGACGAACGGGAGGAGGCGTTGGGATATATCTGTGGGGGCCATCCCCGGGGGCGAAGGATCGATCTGGTTCTGGACAACGTGGGGCTGGAGTTGATTTGCGATCTCTGCCTGGCCGATACGTTGCTGGCCTCAGGGCTGGCGGATCGTGTCCTGGTGCATCTCAAGCCCTACCCAATGCTGGTCTCAGATGCCACCGAGCCTGATTTCGAAGGCACGGTCAGGTGGCTGCTGCGAGAGGGGTCAGCCGAAATGCGTTCCTTCGGGAGGCGGCTGACCGGCCATCTTCAGCAATCCAGGATCACGGTCACGCATGAATTCTTTTGGTCCTCGCCGCTCAGCCTGTGGGAGATGCCGGAGAGGCTGAGGAACTTTCTCGGTGAATCCCACTTGGTGATCTTCAAAGGGGACCTCAACTATCGGCGCATCCTCGGAGATCGCCATTGGCCGTTCACCACTCCCTTTTCGGATATCGTCGGGCACTTTCCCGCCGCGGTGCTCGCGCTCAGGACCGCTAAAGCCGAGCTGGCCTGCGGGCTCCAACCCGGCCAGGCCACCGCGCTGGCCGAGGCGGATCCTGATTGGCTGACGGACGGGGAATGGGGGATGATCCAATTCTGGGCGCCGCCCTGACCACCGCGCCAGGTCGGCTTGACTCGCCGCTCGCTGCAGCAGAGACCCACCCCGCGAGGGAAATCTGGTTTCGGATAGCGGTCCGAGAGATTGGCCTTGACGACGTGAACGGTGCGAGAGCCCGACGATTAGAATCGGGCGTGATCAAGTGGACGCATATGCTACCCGGAGGGACTGGGGGTGAAACCTCTCCGCCAAAGGGCGAAGAAGATCTACCGACATGTGGATAGGCTACCCGGAGGGACTGGGGATGAAACCTCTCCGCCAAAGGGCGAAGAAGATCTACCGACATGTGGATAGGCTATCCGGTGGAATTCTGGGCGTCGTCGCGGATGCAATTCGTACCTTTGGGGAGACCCAGGCTTCTCAGGCCGCAGCCAGTATGGCCTACTATGCGATGTTCTCGCTCTTCCCATTGATCATCGCCTTGATTGCGGCGGGGAGCTTCTTGGTAAATCGGGATTGGGTGATGAGCAGGGTGGTGGGGGCAATCACGGGGGTGCTGCCTGTGTCCACCTCCCTGATCGAGCAGAACGTGGCGCGCGTATTTCAACTGCGAGGTGCCGTGGGGGCTGCCGGCCTGGTGGGGCTGATTTGGTCTGCTTCCGGGGTGTTCTCAAGTCTGGTCTACAATGTGAATCGCGCCTGGTCGCAGGCTCCGGCTCGTGGCTTCCTTCGGCAGCGCTTGATCGCCGTTCTAATGGTCATCATCTTGATATTGCTCATGATCACCTCCGTGGTGGCGAGCAGTATCCTGAACCTGCTGACCAGTCTGAACGTGCCCTTTCTCACGTCAATGGGCCTGGGGAATCAAGCCATCGTGCACATCATCTCCACTGTCGCGCCGTTCTTCTTCATACTGCTGATGTTCTTGGGAATCTACCGCTGGATCCCTACTCCCAATGTGAGCTGGCGGGCTGCGGCGGCCGGCGCCGCGCTGGCAACCGTCGGCTGGGGTCTGGCGGCAAGGGGATTCAAGCTCTATCTGACCAGTGGGCTCGTGGATTACCAGTTGGTCTATGGGTCTCTGGGTGCGATTGTCGCGCTGCTTTTCTACATCTATATCAGCAGTCAGATCGCACTCTTCGGCGCCCATCTTACCGCCTCCATCGACAGAAACCGCGAAGCCGAGAAGCGCGACTGACGGATCGCCACGCCCCCCGCCGTCGCAGCGATCTTCACTCCGGCGAGAGCGATCCGTAGAATAAGCCGTGCGTGGTGTCCACTGGCGCCAAACCGCTCGCGAAGGGATCGACGCGCTGGAAGCAGGGTGGACTCCCAGGCGCCTATCCCCGTTCCGGGGAGCCATTGTATGCTAGAATCAGATCGTTGCTGCGAGGGTGGGGAGAACGGCACCACGGGCCGGCTCGCAGTCCCATGTCGGCCGGGGCGGACCTCCTTACTCACGGTTTCCTCCTCTCCCTATCCAGGAATGACCCCCCCGACCCAGGCATGTCCGCGTGACAAGGATAATTAGAGTTGATGGATGCAACCAGAGAGCAACCGGTCCATAATCCAGGGGCAATTGCGCCTGAGGAACTGACCGACCTGATCGTGAATTCCCCGATGTTGATCGGCATTTTCGACGAGCAAGGAGACTGCCTGTTGTCGAGCCGGCTCTTCGAGACGCGATTTGCTCGGGACCATGGAAGTCCCTCCGGATCGGCCCTTAACCTTGGGGATCTTTTTGGTGACTCCAACACCGCTGATTTGATCATGCAAGAGATCGAGAAGGAACACGTGATTCGGCGGCGTGAGGAGACGATCGTTGATAACGAGGGGAACTCGTTGAGAGCGCTTTTTTCGGCCCGCTCGTTTCCGCTACGCGAGCAGCAGGCGTTGGAGGTGGTCATCCTGGACACCTCGGAGCAGAAACGCCTGGAGGAGGCGTTGCGCCATGATCGAGCCCAGCTCCAATCGCTCATCGAGGGCGTGGATGCGGGGCTGTTCATGGTCAACAACGAGGGCGTGATCACGGAGTTCAATCTGTGGCTGGCCAACATGCTGGAGATGCCGTGCGAGGAGGCGATCGGGAACCACTATCAGGACCTGTTTGCCAAGCTGCTGGAGGATGCCAGCGAGCCGGAGGTCGTCCAGCAGATGCTGAGCAGGGCCGTGGTTTCGGTGAACGAGCGTCCGGGGATAGAGGTCGCGCGGGACGACGAGTCTGGGAAATACCTGCAGATCTCCTTCTTCCCGGTTTGGGAGGAGGAGGGTAGGCTGATCGGTTGGGGTGGCTTGGTCCAGGATGTGACTGAGAAGAAGAATCAATTGGCCTGGCGTCTGGAGCTGCTATCCATCCTGGCACACGACCTGCGAGCTCCCCTCGCGGCATTGAAGGGGCATTCCACCGCTCTGCTGGCGAACTATAGCCAGTGGGGAGAGGAAATGGTAAAGGAGTTCTTGGAGGCCATCGATCGCAGCACGGACAAGCTTATCCGGCAAGTGGATCGCAGTCTGGCTTTGACGCGGGTGGAGACTGGCCATCTGGGGCTGCGCCCTGAAGCTTTCCGGCCGGAAGCGCTGATCTCCGAAGCGATTGAGCGGGTGGAAGGCTCAATCGGCGACAAGAGCTTTGCGGTGCGAATCCCGGATGAACTGCCGGAGGTGCGCGCCGATCCGGACCGTGTAGAGGAGGCGCTGATCAATCTGCTCGATAACGCGGCCCGCTACTCCCCGGAGGGGGAGGATATCATCGTCGAAGGACGGGAGGAGAACTCCATGGTGGTGATATCGGTCACCGACCGCGGACCGGGCGTGCCCAGGGAGGACCAGGAGCGCATATTCGAGAAATATGAGAGCGCGGATAAGCGCCGGGACAGCTCGGGGCTGGGCCTGTATATCAGCAACCGGATTATTGAGGCTCACGGCGGTCAATTGTGGCTGGAGAGCCCGGTGAAGGGCCAGGGTGCCGGGGCCCGGTTTGCGTTCACCTTGCCGGTGATGCCCACCCAGGAACCGCCATCCGAGCCGCGCAAGGAACAACCTCGACCCTCGAGGGCTGAGCCGGAAGGTGAAGGCGAGCGCGTGCTGATTGTTGAGGATGAACCGGATTTCCAGGCCCTGTTGCGGACCATCGTCGCCAAGGAGGGATTCCAGGTCGAGGTCGCCCCGGAAGGCGCGACCGCGCTCGATGTGGTGCAGACTATGCCCCCCGATGTGATCCTGCTCGATTGGATGCTGCCGGGCATGGATGGCATCAGCATCTGCCGGAACATCCGGCGCTGGACGGATGCTCCCATTCTGATGGTGACCTCCAAGACGGGCCAGCAGGATCTCATCGAAGCCTTGGATGCCGGGGCAGACGACTACATCACAAAGCCCTTCAAGACACCCGAACTGCTCGCCCGGATGCGAGCCCTGTTGCGGCGCGGGGGCTCCAAGAGCGAAAAGGAGCCGAATCGCTTCAGCGAGAAGGGTATGCTCATAAACTACGACGCCCAAGAGGTGTGGATGAGGGGGAAGCGCCTGGATCTCACGCCGACAGAATACGATCTGCTGGTCTTCCTTGCGCATCACAAAGGCCAGGTGCTGACGTACGAGCAGCTCCTTGACCATCTGTATGGCGATGAGGGCGAGAGAAGCCGACACGACCTCTTTGTGCATATCAGTCGCCTGCGGAAGAAGATCGAACCAGATGCCGAGGAGGCCGAGTTTATTGTCACCCGCTGGGGAGTCGGATACGCTTTTCTCCCATGACCGGCGGAGGGCCTGACCCCCGTACCTCTCGGCGGGCGCAAAGAGGCCCTCTGCATTCCATATTGCTGTATGTCGAGCGTGGCCGGTGCGAACAGCGAAAAGACCGGCCGGGTCACGAAGGCCCTGACGGACACGGATCTCGACCGGTCCACGTATTTCGCTATTCCTGAGCCATGCGCTTCCGGGATGAGTTCCAGATCCCAATGGACTGGGTCCGTGGAATCGACGAAGCGGGGGTCAAGTCGGCGGTCAGGGCCGGTATCCTGGACCGGTTTCCTGGCCGGGCTGCCTGATGGGCTTGTGCGTCTTTTGCCCATGGGTGTGAGTTCCAGCACACGGCCTGGCCTCAAAGTCAGCCGGGGGGCACGATGATTCGAACAGCGCGAGGCACCACTCGGATCTCGACAGGGGTGTTGCCGATCACGTCTCCATCCGCCTGCACTGGGAGGGGGTGATTGCTGGCGACGGAGATGGAGTGTCTCGCGTGCATATAGAGCAAGCGGCGATCGGCGAGCCGGCGACGGATCAAGGCGTTTAGCGCCACCGAGAGCACATCCGCCAGATTTCGGGTGCGAAACACCATCGTTTCCAGGGTCCCGTCGTCGATGCGCACATCCGCTGCCCAGCGCACGTAGGGTTCGCCGAAGGAAGCCGCGTTCACCACCAGCGCTTCCATGCCTCCCAGGTGGACCTGGAGGCCGTCCACGTCGATTTCAAACAAGTGTGGCTGGATGCCGATCAGGCGCTGCAACCCGCGACCGAAATAGGCCAACATCCCAAAGCGGCGTTTGTCCTTGACCCCGGTCTCCCTGACCGTCAATGCGGTCAGGCCGATTCCGATCGCCAGAAAGTAGTGCTGACCGTTCACGGTCATCGCGTCGACCTCCCGGGAGACTTGAGAGCGCACAATCGCATCCAGCGCCGCATTGAACCGCATCGGAATTCCCAATTCCTTGGCGATGCCATTTCCCGTCCCGGCGGGGACGATCCCCAGCGGAATATCGCCCAGCACCAGGCTATCGGCCAAGGCCCCTACAGTGCCATCACCGCCCACTGCGACGGCCATTTGGCATTCCCCCGGTAGTTTCTCGCGAAAGGTGCCTTGGTCCCGCTCGTTCCCGCAGGTGTGATAAATCTCGGATTTCCATCCGCCATCCGTGAGCGCCGCGCGCACCCTATCGGCGACCGATTCCGGGCGGGAGCCTCCCGCAACGGGGTTGATGGCGACAAAGGCTTTCCTCATGCGCTGAGCTCCACGTCGACCGCCCAGGTTCGGGAAAGGATCTTGGAGTGGTCCATCCGATCTGCCTCGATTTGGTCCGTTGGGTCGACTCACCTGAAGGAGGACACCCCACGATTGTACGCGCTTTCGGGCACAAAGGGAGATAAACTTCAGATAGATGTGTTCCGGCGGTGAGAGCACCGAGAGAGAATCCGACGCGATCATAAGCAAGACCCGGAGAGGTGGACATGGGGAAAGCCAGCGAGAATCGGCCCGACAGAGTGCTGACGAGCGGAGCTCGGCCTGAGCGCGCGTCGCCGGCCGAGCAGTTCCTCCGCCTGTTGCAGCAGCATACCGGCGAGCGGCATGTCATTGTGCTGCAGGATTTTCCAGACCCGGACGCCATTTCTTCCGCATTCGCCCATCAACAGATCAGCGCGGCCTCCGACATCGACAGCGTGATCCTCTATGCCGACCGGTTGAGCCACCCACAGAACATAGCCATGGTGCGATTGCTTGAGATCGATCTGCGGCGGTTCGAGCCGGACACCTCCCTCAAGGGGTTCGACGCTGCGGTCTTTGTGGACAACCAAGGCACAACATCCGAGGTCATTGTGGAGGCGCTCCAGGAGCTCGAGGTACCCACCCTGATGGTGGTTGATCACCACGCTCAGCAGGGGCGCCTCGATCCCGTGTTCTCCGATATCCGCGACGTGGGCGCCACAGCGACCATCTACGCTCAATACCTCGAAGATGAGGGCTGCCCCATCCGATTGGACAAAGAGGAGCGCAGACACGCGATGCTCGCCACCGCGCTCATGCATGGAATCGTGACGGACACAAATTCGTTCACCTACGCCAAACCCGTGGACTTTCAAGCCGCGGCATTCTTGAGTGCATTTCGTGACCCCGACCTCCTGGATCACATACTGAGCCAGTCGCGTACGAAAGAGACGATGCAGGTGATTCAAGACGCGCTGGCGAACCGCGAGATCGTGGAGAGCCACTCCATCTCTGGAGTTGGATACCTGCGGTCCGAGGCGAGAGACGCGATCGCCCAGGCGGCTGAGTTTCTGGTCACGGAGGAAAACGTCCACACAGCGATTATCTACGGCATTGTGAGAGGTTCAGACGGTGAGGAGAGCCTGGTAGGATCGCTGCGGACATCGAAACTCACCCTCGATCCGGATGATTTTCTAAAGGAGGTATTCGGGCGCGACGAGGATGATCAGTACTTCGGCGGCGGTCGCCGGACGGCGGGAGGTTTTGAAATACCGATCGGCTTTCTCTCCGGCGCGGATGATCCCGAGTTCGGCGAGTTGAAGTGGAAGGTCTATGACCAGCGGATCCGCAAGCGCCTGTTCGAGAAGATCGGTGTCGAGGAATCACAGGCGGAGGCCAGCTGACGTGTTCGTTCGCGGGACGGGGCTGACGTTGGGATATCTTGCCTGAAGCCGGCTCACACAAGGAAGGCCTTTCGAATGAAGGAACTCAAGGAGCTTCTCAAGCCTATCTGCGCCCAGGTGCCCAAGACCTACCATGAGGCGCTCGAGCCGGTGATCTCTGTCGCCGTCGAGCTGTCCCTCGAAGGCCGCGAGGGGCATAGGGTGGGTTCGCTTTTCGTTCTGGGAGATTCGGAGACGGTGCTGGCGCATTCTCGACCGCTGATCTTGGACCCGATGCATGGCCATCCGGAGGAAGTCAGGCGGATCGATCGACCGGAAATGCGCGCCACAATCAAGGAGCTCGCTCAACTGGACGGCGCCTTTGTCCTATCCGCCTCGGGTGAGGTGGTGTCCGCGTGCCGCATCATCGACATCCCCGCCTCCGATGTGGAGCTTCCCATGGGATTGGGCAGCCGGCATTTCGCGGCCGCCAGCATCACGCGTGCCACCGGTGCGGCGGCCGTCGTGCTTTCGAAGAGTTCGGTCATACGGGTCTTCTACCGCGGTGAACTGATTGGCGAAATACTACCGGGGCAATGGCTTCCATGGGACGTCACTGTGCATCTGCGCTTGCCCTACAGTCAGAGCACCCAGTACGGTCTCACCGTCCTGAGCAAGGCCGCGGCAGAGGAAAGCAGCTAATCCGGAAAAAGGGCACTCACCCCTCACCACGCATCTTGCGGTGCAACTTCGACGCTCAGCGCACCACCATGATGGCGCATTCGAGCGACTCGATCAAGTCTGTCAACACTGCCTCGTTCAAGGCCGGGACGTCAATGGGCATGATCAGGATGCTATCCTCTTCCTGCACTACCCAGCGGAGCTTGTTGAGATCGAGCCCCATGAGCCATCGGAATCGCGCCTCCGCGCCCCTTTCCTGCAGCCAGCCGTGGGCGGCGGACTGGAACTCGCGCGCTTGGGCTGAATCGCGGGCCACAATCCCAACTGTCAGGTAGGTCTGCCTTCCACGCGAGAGTTCCAACGCGCTGTCCAACGCGTGGTGGGAGGCCGGGGAGTCGTTGAAGAGCACCAGGATGGAGGCGGTCAGGCAGGTCTCGTCCTTTATGATCAACGTCCGCGCCGGGGGATCGTCTAGGATCTGTCTCACCGTGGAACCGAGGACTGGTTTCTTGGACCAGCCGCTGCGGCCCAGGATGACGAGGTCGCTGTCCTCTGCAGCCTCCAACAGTTCGGGTGCGATAGAGCCCCGCCGCGTGGCGAAGGACCAGCGGACATGTGTTTCGTGGGCAACGACGCGCATGGATTGATGAGCGCGTCTGGCCGTCACTCGCAGCAGTCGACCCATCTTTCCTGCGTCGATCTTGCGCGCGTGCGCGGAAAAATGTCCGATTTCACGGGCATAGGAATACTCAGAGATCCGGATCAGGTTGATATCCTCGACGAACAAGCCGACCAGTTCAGCGTTCAGGAGAGCGGCCAGCTCAGCCGCCGCCCTGAGTGCAGCCACGCTCTGGGGTGAGGCGTCGAGGGCGACGAGAATGCGCCGGATTCTCTCCCGATGCCCCTGTTCATTCACTTGGCATCACCCCCTTCGCCGCTCTCCCCCTGGAACTCCTGCCGCTTCTCCGCCATTTCAGTCAACCTGCGCTGGACGCGACCGTTGACGCTGTCCTCCGGGTAGTTCCCCTCCTCGTCGGGCTCTCCGGCCGGCATGCCGGTGAGCAGTTCAATCCCTTCATCGATAGTGCTGACCGGGTAGATGGCGAATTCGCCAGCTTCCACTGCGTCGATCACATCCTGGCGCAGCATGAGGTGTTTGACGTTCGACTGGGGAATGAGCACTCCTTGCTCTCCAGTCAAGCCGCGCGCCTTGCAGATGTCGAAGAAGCCCTCAATCTTCTCGTTGACACCGCCGATCGCCTGCACCTGTCCATGCTGGTTGACGGATCCGGTAACGGCGAACGACTGGCGGACCGGGACTTCCGAGATGGCCGAGAGCAGAGTGTACAGCTCCGCCGATGAAGCGCTGTCCCCCTCAATGCCCCCGTAGGACTGCTCAAAGACCAAGCTGGCGTTCAGGGAAAGTGGTCGATCCGCAGCGAAACGGCCGCGCATAAAGGCCGCCAGGATGAACACACCCTTCGAATGGATGGGCCCGCCCATTTCGACCTCGCGCTCGATATCGATGACCTCTCCCTTTCCCAGGCTGATCCGTGCGCTGATCCGGCTCGGCCGGCCGAAGGCGAAATCGCCCAAGGCCATCACAGAGAGGCCGTTGATTTGACCCACCTTCTCACCATCGGTGTCGATAAGCAGGATCTGCCGAAGGATGCTCTCCTGAACCTGCTCACGAATGCGGTCAAGCCGGAATATCTGCTTGTCGATCGCCCGCTGGACATCGGCGCGTGTGATAATCTCGTTGCCCGCCTCGCCGGCCCAATAATCGGCTTCACGCATCAGGTCTGTCACCGTCCGGATCTGAGTGGAAAGCTTCTCGCCGTCCCCCGCGCGCCGGGCGCTGCGCTCAATCACACGCGCCACCGCCCCCCGGTCCAGCGGGCGCAGCTTGCGCTCCCTCGCCAACGTGCCGATCAGCCGCGCATATACGAGCTGGTTGTCATCGTCGCGATCCATGCTGGCCGCAAAATCCGCCGCCACTTTGAACAGCTCCGGAAAGTCAGGTTCCCGCGCGCTGAGCAGATAGTAGATCATCGGCTCGCCGAGAAGCGCGACTTTCACCTGCAGCGGGATCGCTTCCGGCTCCAGGGAAATGGTGCTGATCAGGCTGTACATTTGGGCGGGAGATTCGATGCGAATCTTGTTGGAGAGCAAGGCGCGCTTCAAGCCGTCCCAGGCATAGGGCTGAGTCAGCAATTTGCGCGCCTCGAGGATGAGATAGCCTCCATTGGCCCGATGGAGCGCCCCGGGTTTAACCAGGTTGAAATCCGTCACCAGCGCGCCCATCCGGGCCGCATGCTCAACTCGCCCCACCAGGTTCTGGTAGGTGGGATTGTCTTCGAACACCACAGGCGCGCCGGTAGATTGGCTGTGATCAACCAAGAGGTTCACCCGGTAGCGCCGCAGGTAGGGGGAATCTCCGCCCACATCCTGCCCCAGCGCTGCCATGAGAGCCGCGCGCTGGGGGGACTGGTCGTCACCATCCTGTTCAGCGATGATCATCCGGACGTTGTTGACGATATCATCCTCGACCGCATCCAGGTACTCGCTGATCTCGGCAATCTCCTCGTACTTGTCGTGAAGCTCCTGAATCAGACCGCCAACAGCCAGGGCGGCCATTTCTCGGTTGAGCTCGTCGACTCGCTGGCGCATGTCGCGCTGTTTGCGCGGCAACTCCTGCAGGATGCGCTGCAGCTCCTCCTGGAGCTCCTCGGTCTTCTGCTCATACCGCTCACGGTCCTCTTCAGGGAGCTCTTGGAATTCCTCCGGCGAGATCACCTCGCCGTCCCGCACCGGCGCGAACACAAACCCGACCGGGGTACGGACCATGCGCAGGCCTTCCTCTTCGGCCTGCTGGCGGAGTTGCTCGATCCCCTTCTCCTGGGTATCTCGAAATTCGTGCTGGATCTCCTCCACCCGCGAGCGGTATTCTTCAGATTCAAAGGCGCTGCCCAGGGCGGTCTGAAGATCATCGATCAGCTTGTTCATGTCCTCCCGGAAACGGCCGCCCTGTCCAGGGGGCATCCGGATGGCATTTGGCTTGTGCGCGTCTTCGAAGTTGTTGACGTAGACCCAATCGTTGGGGACCTCCCGATCCCGCGCCTGTTGGTCGAAGTGGGTCTCGATGAACTCCCGTTTGTTCGTCCCAGGGAGCCCAAAGGCGAAGATGTTATATCCGGCTTGCTCGATCCCCATGCCGAACTCGACGGCCTCGGATGCCCGTGGTTGGCCAATGGTGGTGGTCAAATCATCGAGATCTTCGGTTGTCTCAAAATCAAAGCGCTCTGGATCGCAGCGGTTACACAGCGCTGTGGGCTCGAGGCTCTTCAGGTGCGACTCTGGCATTGCTTCCTCCGTGCGTAGGTGACCCCTCAGGGCGACGTGTGATCAATCGATAATGGCCGGCGACCGCAAGAATTGCCCCTCTCACTCCGGCAAGGCCAACTCGTTAATAGCTGGGTGAACTATCCGAGTTGTCATAATCCCGGTGGGCTTCTTGCGGAATTCTCTGCCCCCAGCAAGTATACCGCCCCGGATGCCCTGCATCCAAGCCAGACTTGGCGAGGGGATAAGGGGAGCAGAACGTGTTGAAGGTTGCAGGTCTGCACGTTGGCACGCTCCAAATTGATCGCGTTCCAACGTGCCAGCGTTCTGACGTGCCAACATATCCGCCCCCCGAGAGACTCTGGCAAGAAATCCAGGTGGTGGGCGACTGTTCCTTCACATTTCCTTGGGACACTCAGTGCATTCTCATCCATCCTGAGAGCGCCGGTGATCTTGGCAGCTTCCCTATGAGACGGAGCATGGATTTACGCAAAGAGTTCCCCGGTCCCAATTACGCCTTTCTTCTGGAGCTCTATGATCGTTTTCGATCTGATCCCACGGCGGTCAGCCGGTCTGTCCGGGATTTCTTCGAAGCGGTTGAGATCCGGGAGGATGAACACAGGCTTCCGGCGACGGACACCGGCAAGGCCATCGCGGCGGCGAATTTGGCCGCCGCAATCCGACGTTATGGGTACCTGGCTGCCAGGCTGGACCCATTGGGGGGCAACCCCCCCGGGGATCCGCACCTGCGCCTCGAGACTTGGAATCTCACGGATACGGATCTGGAACGCCTGCCGGCTGAGGTGATTGGCCCAGGCATCGATGGGCGGGCGGGGAATGCCCGCGAGGCCATTCAGAACCTGCGCCAGCTCTATTGCGGTACCCTCGGCTACGATTACGGGCACGTGCGGGATCCGGACGAACGCAAATGGTTGCGAGAGGTGGGTGAGAGCGGTCGCTTTCGCCCGCCCGCTTACCCCGTCGATGAGCTTGGGTTGCTGGCCAGGTTGAGCCAGGTGGAGGCCTTCGAACGGTTCCTACATCGCATATTCCCCGGAAGGACCCGTTTCTCCATCGAAGGTGTGGACATGCTCGTCCCGATGCTGGACAACGTCGTCGGCGCGGCGGTGGACACCGGGATGAAGATGGTGTTTATCGGCATGGCGCACCGCGGTAGGCTGAATGTGTTGGCCCACATCCTGGGCAAGTCCTATCGTCAGATCCTGGCTGAATTCAAGGACCCGCGCCGCAGCTTCCGGGAGCACTATGAAAGCGGATGGACCGGGGATGTGAAGTACCACAAAGGGATGTGTGCGAGCGTCGAGGAGGGCGAGCAAAGCCATTTGACGATCTGCATGTCCCCCAATCCAAGCCATCTGGAACACGTCAACCCGGTCGTTGAAGGTATGGCGCGCGCATTTGGGACGGCGGCCGATGGGCTTGGGGAGCCCGTGTTCTCACCGGATGAGTCCTTGCCGGTCTTGATCCATGGCGATGCCTCATTCCCGGGACAGGGGATCGCGAGCGAGAGCTTGAATCTCTCCAGGTTGCCCGGCTATTGGACCGGCGGGACGGTGCACATCATCGCCGACAACCAGCTCGGCTTCACCGCAACGGAAGAGGAGACTCGCAGCACCCTCTTCGCCAGCGACTTGGCAAGAGGCTTCAAGATCCCCATCCTGCACGTCAATGCCGATGAGCCGCTGGCCTGCATCGAGGCCGCCCGCACCGCTTTCGCCTATCGGGCCAGATTCCACAAGGATTTTCTCATTCACCTGTTCGGCTACCGGCGCTATGGCCATAATGAGGGTGATGAGCCCAGCTTCACGCTGCCCGCGATGTACGAAACGATCCGGGATCATCCCAGCGTGCGCAGATTATGGGCCGACCGACTCATAGAGCGCGGTGAGATGGAGGGCGACCGAGCGGACGCCCTGGTGGATCGGCCCATGGAGACGCTGCAGCAGGTCTTGCGTGACCTGGATGCACAGGAAACCATCGCCGAGCCTGGGCCAGAGGCTGGGATTCCGGACCTTTCCAAGATCAACGACACGGGTGTGCCTCTCGAGGATCTCTCGCGAATTCATGACCAACTCCTCGAATTGCCCGAGGGCTTTGAGCTGCACCCGAAGCTCCAGCGGTTCATGCGGCGCAGGCGGGGAATCTTGGATGACCCAAATGGGCGGAACGTGGACTGGGCGACTGCCGAATCTCTGGCATTCGGCTCCATTCTCCTCGAAGGCACTTCCATTCGCCTGAGCGGTGAGGACTCGGTGCGCGGCACCTTCAATCAGCGACATGCAGCCTTCTACGATGTTGCGACCGGTGAGCCCTATTTTCCCCTCCAGCACCTGGCGGGAGCGAACGCCAGCTTCGAGGCTGTCAATTCGCCCGTGAGTGAGGCGGCTGTGCTGGGTTTCGAGTTCGGCTACAACGTCCAGTCGCCCGGCCGACTGGTGATCTGGGAAGCGCAGTACGGCGATTTCATAAACGGCGCGCAGGTGTTCATCGACGAGTTTGTGGTGTCGTCGCGCGCCAAATGGGGCGATCGGCCCTCGCTGGTGCTGCTGCTGCCCCATGGCAATGAGGGCCAAGGGCCGGATCATTCGAGCGCTCGGCCGGAACGGTTCCTGCAGATGGCAGCCGATCTGAACTTCCGCCTCGTGGCGCCCACGAGCGCTGCGCAGTTCTTTCACCTGCTGCGTGGGCAAGCGAACCTGCTGCAAGCCACGCCGACCCCGTTGATTGTGCTCGCGCCGAAGGGTCTGCTGCGACATCCTTTGATCTCCTCAACCCCCCTGGAACTGACGGAGGGGTCGTGGCATTCAGTCCTCGATGACGCAAATAGGGCCCCGGAGCGGGATGCGGTCAAACGCGTGGTCCTGTGCAGCGGCCGTGTGTTCGTGGACCTCACGACCAGCCAGGAATATGAGCGGGCCGCCGACGTGGCCGTCGTCCGCTTGGAGCAGATCTATCCGTTCCCCAGGGAGGACCTGGCGCCGGTGCTGGAGGCGTACCCGGCGCTGGAAGAGATCTGGTGGGTGCAGGAAGAACCCCGCAACATGGGCCCATGGCCATATGTTCAGGAGCTCCTGGAAGAACTCGTCGATGGCCGTTGGGCGTTGGTGGGCCTGACCCGCCTCGAGAGCGCCAGCCCTGCGGAGGGATCAACGGCCTGGTACCAAGCGGTGCAGAGTTCGTTGGTTGAGGGGGCGCTCGTGCGAGAGGATGTCGGGGAAGTCGATGGCGTGATGACCGAAAGAGAGTGAAAGATTGATGGCGAAGGCAGAAGAAATCCGCGTTCCCGAACTCGGAGAATCCGTCCTCGAGGCCACCGTCATCCGCTGGCTGAAGAAGGAAGGGGACGCAGTCCAGGCGGGAGAGCCGCTGTTGGAGCTGGAGACGGACAAGGTCAATCTGGAGGTGGGTTCCGAGTGGGCCGGCGTGCTGCAAGAAATCCGGGTTGAGCAGGGGCAGGATGTCCAGGTCGGAGAGGTGTTGGCGCTGATAGACACGGAGGCCGAGCCGGCTCCCAAGGCAGGACCACCTGTTGAGACCCCCACCTCCGAGGAGCCGAGTCGGCAAGAGGAGTCAGGAAGGGGGATGGGAGAGGAGCAGGGACTCCCGGGACCAGAGGGCAAACCAAGAACCGATGAGAAGACGCCGGCCGAGGCAGTGCGCGCCCCTCGCGAGAAGCCCGGGAAGACAGAGGCGCAGGCGACGCCGGTAGCCCAGCAAATGGCCCGCGAGGCGGGCATTGACCTGGCCCGGGTGGAAGGTTCCGGCCCCAATGGGCGGATTACAAAGGCCGACATCGCGGCGCACATTGCGGCACTGCGGAGAGGAACCGAGGAGAAGTCCGCTAAGACGGCAGAGCCTGGCGAACGGCGAGAGGAGCGGGTGCGCATGAGCCGCCGGCGCCGCACGATCGCGGAGCGGATGATCGAGGCCCAGCGGAGCGCCGCCATGTTGACCACGTTCAACGAAATCGATATGGGTGCCGTGATGGCCCTTCGCCGGCGCCGAAACCCCGCGTTCGAGGAGCGCCACGGTGTCAAACTGGGCATCACCTCCTTCTTCATCAAGGCGGCGGTGGCCGCTTTGCAGGAGTTCCCTCGCTTGAACGCCGAGCTGGACGGGGATGAGATGGTGCTGAAGCGTTATTACGACATCGGGGTCGCCATAGGAGATGAAAAGGGCCTGGTCGTCCCCGTGCTGCGCGACGCCGATTCGATGTCCTTCCCGGAGATCGAAGTGCGCATCAATGCGCTGGTGGAGAAGACCCGCCAGGGGGATCTGGCCATCGAGGATCTGCGCGGAGGGACATTCACGATCACCAACGGCGGCGTCTTCGGATCGCTGTTGAGCACGCCCATCCTCAATCCGCCGCAGGTCGCCATACTCGGCCTGCACAGGATAGAGGATCGCCCCATCGCCCGCGACGGGGAGGTTGAGATCCACCCGATGATGTACGTCGCCTTGAGTTACGATCACAGGATTGTAGACGGCCGGGAAGCGGTCCAGTTTCTCGCCCGGATCAAGGAATACATCGAGGATCCGAGCTTGCTGCTCCTGGAAATCTAGACCGCCTCCGGGGGGCTCGCACGGTCGCGGGAGGGCCGTTTGTGAGGCCGCGTTGCGGGCGCTCGGGGTCGGCCAATACAAACCCTCCGTGCATCGATCCCGCCCGCAGAAAGGTTGGCCGATGAAGTATCGATCGCAAGTGCTCGCCAGCTTCGTAGTTGAGACCGATTACGAAGATCTGACGCCGGAAGCTCGCGGGCAGCTCAAAATCCGCATCCTGGATTCATTGGGGTGCGCCATAGGCGCCCTCCAGGGCCCGCCGATCCGTGCCCTCAGAGCGCACCTGGAGGATTTCGACGGATCTGGGCGCTGCAGCCTGATCGGTGGAGGGAGCGCGCCTCCCGACAGGGCGGCGCTTTACAACGGCGCCCTGGTGCGCTACCTGGACTTCAACGACAGCTATCTGGCGGAGGGGGAGACCTGCCATCCCAGCGACAACTTGGGCTCCGTGCTGGCAGCGCTGGAATACCGGGGAGGCAACGGGAAGGACCTGCTGACCGCTCTCGGGATTGCCTACCAGGTCCAGTGTCGGCTGAGTGATGAGGCTCCCGTGCGGGCAAGGGGCTTCGACCACACGACACAGGGCTCCTTCGCTGTGGCGGCGGGAGTCTCCAAAGCGCTGGACCTGGACCCAGAGCGGACCAGCAACGCCATCGCGATCAGTGGAACCGCGTTCAACGCCCTGCGGGTCACGCGCACCGGGCCGCTTTCCAACTGGAAGGGGCTCGCCTATCCCAATACGGGCTTCTGCGGGACCCATGCCACCTTCCTGGCTATGCGGGGGATCACAGGTCCGGTGGACGTCTTCGAGGGAAACAAGGGATTCATGCAGACCATCTCCGGCCCCTTCACCCTTGACTGGGCCGAGGAGGGGATCGATCGGGTGAACCGCACGATCCTAAAGAAATACAACGCCGAAATCCACTCCCAATCCTCACTGGAGGGCTTGCTGGAACTGCGTGAGCAGGAAGGCTTTGCCGGGGAGGACATCGAAAGCATCCATCTCGAGACGTTCGATGTGGCTTTCAACATCATCGGGGGCGGCGAAGAGGGTTCCAAAGTCGAGGTATTCACCAAAGAGGCCGCCGATCACAGCCTCCCTTACATGCTGGCGGTGGCGGCGCTGGACAATCAGGTGATGCCGGAGCAATATGCGCCCGAGAGGATCATGCGCGATGATGTACAAGAGTTGCTGCGGCGCGTAGAGGTTGAGCCCTCCCCAGAGTTCAGCGCCCGGTTCCCGGAAGAGATGCCCTGTACGGTGAAGGTGGTTCTGAAGGATGGCCGAGAACTGCAGATCTCCAAGCGCGATTACGCGGGGTTCTTCACGCGCCCGATGTCCTGGGAACAGGCGGTGGGCAAATTCACCGTTGTCTCCGCGCCGCATGCTACGGAGCAGATGCAGCGGGATGTCATCCTTGCCGTCGAGCAAATCGAAGATCTATATGTGGATGAGTTCATGCGGCTGCTGAGGCACGTTGGGAAGCAGCCGGAACAAGACTGAAAGGAGCGGCAAATGTCAGAAGGCGATCGAGAACGCACATTCTCCGCGCTCAGGCTGAACGCGCGCGGAGCCAAGCCCCGGCGGACCGGGGTCACAGAGATTCGCGGGCCCTACTACGCACCGATGGGATTGAACTATCTGGAGGACATCCTGGAGACGATGGGCGCCTATGTCGATGCGCTCAAGTTCGCGGGCGGTTCCTTTTCGCTGATGCCCAAGGGTTTGGTGCGGGCGATGATCGACCTATGCCATGAACACGAAGTGCTCGTCTCTACCGGAGGATTCATCGAATACGTGCTCACCCAGGGGCCGGACATGGTGGCGGAATACCTGAAGGCCTGCGAAGAGGTCGGTTTCGATATCATTGAGATCTCAACGGGCTTCATCACCATTCCGACGGATGATTGGCTGCGGTTGATCGAGAGCGTGCAGGCCCGGGGATTCAAAGCCAAGCCTGAGGTGGGGATCCAGTTCGGCGCGGGCGGGGCCACCGCCAGCGAGGCGCTCGCCGCCGAAGGCACCATGGATCCTGGTTGGGCCATCCAGCAGGCGAGGCGCTTCCTCGAGACGGGGGCGTACATGATCATGATCGAATCCGAGGGGATCACCGAGAACGTCGATCACTGGCGGACCGATGTCCCGGCGATGATTGCGCGAGAGCTTGGACTGGAAAAGGTCATGTTCGAGGCCGCTGAACCGGATGTCTTTCAATGGTACGTAAAGAACTACGGACCGGAGATCAATCTTTTTGTGGACCACAGCCAAATCGTGCAGTTGGAATGTCTCCGCTCTGGGATCTGGGGAACCAAGAGTCTTTGGGGCAGGGTTCTCACCTATAAGGGGGCCGATGGATGACCTTTCTGACGGAGGTATGGCCTTGCGACCCTGGGCGAGCAGATTCCGAGGACCGGCTAGGAACCTGGTCCATGTGGGGGCATTCTGCATGCCCTCGTCGTCGGCTGCCGGCGCATTGGAGTGAGCAAGTTCTCCGTGTCGGAAATCAAACAGGTGGAGGCGGCTTCGAGGACCCCCATCGTCACCCATCAGGTTGAGTTCCATCCCGGCATGCTCGGTTCTCCGGGATGGGGCACCGGTCGGCTTGGCATCCCGGGCCGTCTTCGCCGGATGGGAGATCCCCGAACCGGCTCGCCATTGGCTGCGTTAATATTCTTCCTAGATTGAAAGCTTAAGGTTAATGGGCGGCTTTCTCGAAGAAGCGAGGGACGGCTGGAGGGCAATGTCCCGCCCGGCCTGCCAGGGCGTTGGGGGAAGCGAGCCGAGTCTGGAATGGGGACGGGGTCCATGAGACACACAGAGAAAGACAGCCCAGTCACGAAAATCAAGGTGCGCCGGTCGGCCGGTGATGGACTACGGGCGATGGGAGCACCACCGGTGGGATCGACGGACGAAACAGAGGGAACGCCCCCGGGCGGGGGCCCGTCCGATGAGGTCGATTGGCGCGGGGCGTATATGCGCCTGGCAGCCGATATCGACAATACGAAGAAACGTCTGGCGCGCAACGCGGAGCGCCGCCTGGAGCAAGACAGGGCGGAACTGCTGGCGGATATGCTGCCCGTGGCGGACAATCTGGAGCGAATCTTGGCGCATTCCAAGCAGGTTGGGGACCGGGACCTCAGTCTCGGCCTCGGGATCGCGTTGAAGGACCTGATGTCCCGATTGCGAAAACACGGTGTGGAGCCATTCGAGGCCGAAGGCGCTCCCTTTGACCCAGAGTGGCATGAGGCCATCGGCGCCGTCTCCGAGCGGAATATCCCCGGTGGGACCGTGGTGAAAGTCGAGCGGAAAGGGTACCGGCTGGACGGGGAGTTGCTTCGGCCGGCGCGCGTCCTGGTCGCTCGCTAGCTCCTGTGGCCGGGGCTCAACGGTGAAGGCCAGGAGCACAAGAGTGACCATTCCACAGCACGCGACGAATGGTTGACGATGGAATTCAAAGACTATTACGAAATTCTGGGCGTCAGCAAGAACGCCGACACGGACGAGATCAAGAAGACCTACCGTAAGCTGGCGCGCAAATATCACCCGGACGTCAATCCGGGGGATCCGGCCGCTGAAGAGCGCTTCAAGGAGATCAACGAGGCCTACGAGGTGCTCTCGGACCCGGAGAAGCGAAAGAAGTACGATCAATTCGGGGCGCAATGGAAGCAGTATTCACGCGCCGGAGGCCGCCCGGAGGATTTCGACTGGTCCCAATGGGCGTCGACCCCTGGTGGCGGACGGACATATACCCGTTCCGTCAGCCCGGAGGAGTTCGAGCGCATGTTTGGGGGCGGGCTGGGCGGCTTCTCGGACTTCTTTGAGGCCTTGTTTGGTGGCGGCGGTCAGCGGCGCGCAAGCCAGGGAACGGGTGACAGGGGATTTGGCCGCACGGCCTATCAGACCCGGCCGCGGCGGGGACGAGATATGGAGCACGAAATTCAGATCAGTCTCGAAGAGGCTTTCTTTGGCACGAACCGGACCCTGACCTGGGAGAATGGCCGCAGAATCGAGGCTTCCATCCCCAAAGGAGTGAAGACCGGCTCAAGGGTGCGGTTGAGTGGGCAGGGAGGCGCCGGAAGCGCCGGAGCGCAAGCAGGGGATCTCTACCTGAAGATAAAGGTCGCTCCGCATACCAAGTTCCAGCGAGATGAGGACGATCTCCGAATGATCCAACCCGTCGACCTCTATACCATGCTCCTTGGCGGGGAGGTCGAGATCCGGGGGATTGATCGGTCCGTCACCCTGACCATCCCGCCGGAGACTCCGAATGGTCGTGTGTTCCGGCTGAAGGGCCTGGGGATGCCGAGACTGCGGAACCCCGATAAGCGGGGGGACCTGTATGTGGTTGCCGAAGCGAGCCTTCCCAAGGATCTTTCCAAACAGGAGAAGGAAATGTTCGAGGAGCTTCGGGGGAAGCGGGAAAAATAGCATGGTGCACATTCGTGGTCTCGGCGAGCGATCGGAGTCGAAGCACCGGAAAGCGCTCGAGGGTAGAAGATGAGATTCTGGATGGTTCCCCATACCGGCGCTGATGAACCGTTGTTTTCCCTGCCTGCGGCGGCCCGACTGGCGCGCATATCCATGGATCTGTTGCGGCAGTCCGTGTCAGAGGGACTCGTCCACCCCCAACCCATGTCCGGCGGCGAAGAGGGCCTCACATACGGGGAGGTCCGCAGGCTGCTGCACGTTCGCAGTCTGGTCGAGGCCCTTGGGCTGGAGGTCAGCGCCGTGGAAGTGGTGCTGCGCATGCGCGAGCGAATGCTCTTGCTGCTGGAGGAGATGCAGGAACTCGAGATGCAGAGTGCCAGGAGAGAGGAAGTGCTGCTGGGCGAAATCCGGCGCCTGCAGCGGCGCGTGGCGCAGGAACCGGATTGGCGCTGAAGGGGGGAGAAGAGGGAGAACGACATGCGGATAGATCGCTTCACCCAGAAAGGGCAGGAGGCTTTGCTGCGGGCGCAGGACGCAGCGCAAGAATACCATCATCCAGCGGTGGAGCCGCAGCACCTGTTGAAGGCATTGCTCGAGCAGGATGGGGGTGTGGTGCCCTCCGTGCTGGAGCGCATCGGCGCCAGTCCGGCCGCTGTGGCATCGGGGGTCGAAGCCGCATTGGGGAAAATGCCCCGCGCTACAGGCGCGGCGATGCAGGTGGGGATGAGCCGCGATCTGACCAAGATCATCGAAGAAGCGGAATCCATCGCCGGTGATATGAAGGATGAGTACACTTCCACCGAGCACCTGCTTCTGGCGATGGTGCAGCCTCAGGCGGGGCGCATCCGCGAGCTGCTGCAGGGGTATGGGGTGGACTACAACGCCGTCATGCAGGCCCTGGCGAGTATCCGCGGCTCACAGCGGGTGACCACACCCAATCCCGAAGCGCAGTACGAGGCGCTGGCGAAGTACGGCCGGGATCTGACGGATGAGGCCCGCAAAGGCAAGCTTGATCCTGTGATCGGCCGGGACGATGAGATCCGGCGCATTATCCAGATTCTGAGCCGCCGTACAAAGAACAATCCTGTCCTCATCGGGGATCCGGGTGTCGGCAAGACAGCCATTGTGGAGGGGCTGGCGCAGCGCATCATCAAAGGCGATGTGCCCCTGGGATTGAAGGACAAGCGTGTGGTGGCGCTGGACTTGGGGGCGATGCTCGCAGGCGCCAAATACCGCGGCGAGTTCGAGGAGCGATTGAAGGCGGTCCTCAAGGAGATCGAGCAATCCGAGGGGAAGATTCTTCTTTTCATCGACGAGATGCACACTCTGGTGGGCGCGGGGGCGGCGGAGGGGGCGATTGACGCGAGCAATATGCTCAAACCGCTGCTGGCCAGAGGCGAGCTGCACGCCATCGGCGCCACGACCCTGGACGAATATCGGAAGCACATCGAGAAGGACGCCGCGCTGGAACGTCGCTTCCAGCCCGTGTACATCGACGAGCCGGATGTCGAAGACACCGTCAGCATCCTGCGCGGGCTCAAAGGCCGTTATGAGGTCCATCATGGGGTGCGGATCACCGACAGCGCGGTGATCGCCGCAGCGACACTCAGTCATCGATATATCTCCGACCGCTTCCTTCCGGACAAAGCCATTGACCTTATCGACGAGGCCGCCAGCCGCTTGCGCATGCAGATCGACAGCAAGCCGGCGGAGCTCGATGAAGTGGACCGGGAGATCATGCAGCGGGAGATCGAGCGCGAGGCGTTGAGGAAGGAGAAAGACGAGGCAAGCAAGGCGCGCCTGGAGACGTTGGAGAAGGAGCTTGCCGATCTAAAGGAGCAGAGCGCGCAATTGACCGCTCGCTGGCAGGCAGAGCAGGAAGCCATCCAGCGTGTGCGGAATATCAAGGAAGAGATCGACCAGGCCCAGCTCCAGATCGAGCAGGCGGAACGCGCCGTGGATTTGGAGCGCGCTGCGGAGCTGCGCTACACCAAATTGCGCCAACTCGAGGGGGAGCTCGTGGCGGCGGAGGTGGACTTGAGCGAACTCCAGGAGCAGGGAGCGCTCCTCAAGGAGGAAGTCGACGCCGAGGATATCGCAGAGGTTGTGAGCAAATGGACGGGAATCCCCGTCAGCAAGCTGCTGGAAGGCGAGATCGAGAAGCTGGTGCACATGGAGGATCGATTGCACCAGCGGGTGGTCGGACAGGATGAGGCGGTGCACGCTGTTGCGGCGGCGGTGCGCCGCAGCCGTTCCGGCCTGCAGGATCCCAACCGGCCTATCGGCTCGTTCATCTTCCTTGGGCCCACCGGCGTGGGCAAGACCGAACTGGCGCGCGCCCTGGCGGAATTCCTCTTTGACGACGAGCGCAACATGACTCGCATTGATATGAGCGAGTACCAGGAGCGGCACACCGTGGCGCGGCTGATCGGCGCCCCGCCGGGATACGTGGGGTTCGAGGAGGGCGGCCAATTGACGGAGGCGGTCCGCCGCCGCCCATACAGCGTGGTGCTGCTGGATGAGATCGAGAAGGCGCACCCGGAGGTCTTCAATCTGTTCCTGCAGGTGCTGGATGAGGGCCGGCTGACCGACGGCCATGGGCGTACCGTCGATTTCCGCAATACTGTGATCATCATGACCAGCAATATCGGCAGCCACTTCATCATGGATCTTGAGGATGAAGCCGAAATCCGCGAAAAGGTGATGGAGCAGTTGCGCAAGGAATTCCGGCCTGAGTTCCTCAACCGTGTGGATGAGGTGGTGATCTTCCATCGGCTGACGCGTGAGAATCTGCGGGCGATCACCAACATCCAATTGGGTAGGCTCAGCGAGCGACTCGCCCAGCGGAATGTCTCCATAGCGCTCACTCCGGCGGCCACCGATCTGCTCATCGACGAGGGATATGATCCGGTATTCGGAGCGCGGCCCCTGAAACGGGTCCTGCAGCGCAGGATCGTGGATGAATTGGCCATGCGTTTGATCCAGGGGGACATACGCGAAGGCGACCACGTGCTGGTGGATGCCGAAGACGGCGAGCTGACCTTCTCGGTCGCCGAGCCCGCCCCCGCCGAAGGCGAACCGATCATGGGTGCCGTGTAGGATCGGCCGGCTGACTAACGAGGTGCCTCGCGCCCGGTATCGACCTGAATGGCCACACCCGCGCTGTACCGGGCGCGCCATGCGGTTGGCGCGCCAAGTGTACAGCGATGAACTTTCGGCGTTTCAGCGACAGTCAAAAGGACCTATGTCGCCAGGAAATCCGGCCCCGTGTTCCCCGGAGTCATCGGCCCCTTGCTGAATCGGATTGCAGCTGCAGGAAGCGCATCACATCTCTGCGGCGCAGCATGCCTTCCAGTCGCTGATCATGCACGACGGGGAGTTGGCGGACGTCCGCTTCCGTCATCTTGCGCAACGCATCCCCGGCGTCCTCATCCGTATCAACCACGACCAACTTGCCTTTGGGAGTCATGATATCCCGCACCTGTGTGCTCTCCCATTCCGAGCGGGGCACGGAGCGGACATCGTCCAGACAGACAATCCCCACTAGTTGGTCCCCATCCATGACCGGGAAGGCGTGCTCGTCCGATTTCATCACTCGGTCATGCACCAGGCTCTCGACGGTGATTTCAGGTGACGCCGTCGGAGTATCAGAGCGCATCATTCGCGAGACGGTGACGCCCTCCAGTACGTCCTGTACGACGATCTGTCGATAGCTTTGCTGGGAGGCGTTGTCCAGAAACCAGCCGATGAATGCCAGCCAGAGGCCGCTCACCAAGCCAGTGCCGAGCAGCGGGATTCGGGCGCCGAAGGCCATCGAGATCCCGGCGAGGATCATCAGCCAGGCGATTCCCCGGCCGACCATGGATGCCAGATATGTGGCGCGCCGTAGGTTGCCGGTGACACCCCATATGATCGAACGCAGAACCCGGCCCCCGTCCAGCGGGAATCCGGGGATCAGGTTGAAGATGCCGACTGTGATATTAATGGGGCCCAACCAAACCAGCAGGGTGGTCAGCGGGCTCAGTTGCCCGATGACTTGCCCAGGATTCTGCAGCGAGCCCTGTACCGTACTGGAGGTCAGGCCGCTCGCCAAGATAAACAAGATTCCCACGATGAAACTCGTCAGCGGCCCCACGATGGTGATCAGGAATTCAGCCCCGGGTGACTCTGGGTCGCGTTGGATATTGGAGACGCCGCCAAAAAGAAAGAGTGTGATGCTGCGCACCTCCACACCTTGTGTACGGGCGACCAGTGAATGGGCCAACTCGTGCGCCAGCACAGAAGCGAAGAACAGCAGCGCCGCAATTATCCCTGTGCCCCATCGGAGGGTCGAGCCCCAATCGCGATGATACTGGCCAAATATACTCGCGAGATTCCAGGTGACCAACAAGAAGATTACCAGCCAGCTCCAATCTATGCGGATATCGATCCCGAATAGACGGCCAATCCGAATACCACTTCTGCCCATGATCGCCTCCTTGTCTTGTGAGTGGCACCCCGCCGCTTTCCATCAGTCATTTCGTTGGCCAATCCGGTTTCCTGTCGACGGCCATTATGCCCGCTTTCAAGATTTCAGGCGGAAGGCCCGGTGCTGCCGGACAGCAGGGTCCAGGTCGAGAGTTGGGGTTCAGCCGTTCCTATCGTTTGATCCGACCACTCCCTTGCGGCGATCGCAGTGGTCAGGTCACCGCGTGCCAGATTGGGCGCGGTCGCATTGCATTCTACCCTTACAATAGCCGTTCTCGGTTTCCAACATCTTGCTGAGAACGGGACGTTCTTTCCATATTCTCGCTGAGCTTCGGGGATCGTCGGATGAATTGGCTCGCATGATTGAACTTGCCTCTCAGGGAGGCTGGGAGCATTCGGCCCCCACCTCGAATCGGGGGGCATCCCGCTCCGACCGGAAATGCTCCCTCCGTCGGTTGACGGATTGTCTGCAGACCAGGTTGCGCAGATGCCCCGCCGCACCGGGGTCCGCATGCGCTCGCTGGTCGGTTTCTCGCCGTGGACTGGAGCGAAGGGCCGAAAGAGAAAATCTAGCAAGATTCACCGGCGAGGTTGCGATCATTTATACACTTACCTCCGCTAGCATCTGGATACAAATCGGCGAGAGGGAAGAATGCGTCATTCTAGTCATGGGCCCGGCGGTTTCGAACTTCATCGGGCAGGGGGAGCGCGAGCCCAATCAGGAATCGGGAATGAGCGCAAGTTTCCTCCAACACCATGAAGGGAGGTGAAGGAAATGGAAGAGAGAGAAAGGAGAAACGGAAGCACCCGACCGTTCATAATAGGGTTCCTCGCAGGAGCGTTGGGGGCAGCGGCGACGAGCATGCTGTACGCCCCTCGATCCGGGGAGGAGACGAAGGCCCAGATCCGCGCGAGGGCGCAAGAACTTCGCAAGGATGCCAGGGAAACCATCGACCGTGGCCAGAGCTCGGCGCGGGAACTTGTGTCTGAGGCCGGGATGACCGTGGCTGAGTGGCTGGAGGAGGGGTCCCGGGTCTTGAAAGAGGAGGCTGGGGAGCTGAGGGCTGCGGCACCGGAAGACGAAGTCACCCCGGCGTAGTCCATGCGGCGGGATTGGTTACGGGGTCGTGCGTGGTGCTCCCACCAGCCTCGCTGTTGAGAGTGTCACTGCGTTCCCCATTGCGGGCTCAGGGCAAAAGGGGCCCGTGGCAAGGTGGGCGGTCGCCACAAGCAAATACGTGCCGTCAAAAGTGCAACAGTCACCCGGCGGCCTTGTGCAGTTTGCGGCTTGATTGGGCGCAGTGAGAGATGCATCTGGCCGGATCCAGCGGGTGGACCTGAGGAAGCAGGACGATGGTGGTGATAGCAGTATGAGAAAAGCAAACGGATCCAGGGATCTGCAGGCAAACGGATCGCCCGATGAATCCAACACGGGGGCGGCAATCCTGCTCGTTGAGCCGGATGCCGATCTGCGGAGGGTAATCGCGGCCAGCCTGCGGATCTATGACTGGAAGGTCATCCAGGCCACCTCGCCATCCAGCGCGGCAGACAAGCTCGATGAGGGGAAAGTGGATGTTCTGCTGCTCGGCGTGGGCTCGTCTCCTGAGACCAACACAGAACTTGTCGAAGCCTATCGTGAGGGGGAATATAAGGACGGAGGCGTTGGAATGGTTCTGCTGATGACTTCTCACCGCATCCAGGAGCGGTGGCGCGAGATCCTCAGGCCGGATGGAGTTATCTACAAACCCTTTGACATGCGGTACCTCTGCCAGCGCATCGCAAAGCTCATCGAGGCGAGAGGCTAGGGAGTTTTGCCTCGCGAACCTGCCCCTTTTTCTGGAACATGTTAGTATATGGGGGAAAAGCGACTTCGAACCGTTTCCCGGTCGTGTACAATTGTGTATCCTCCCCATTGGGGGGAGGAGAGAAAATCGAAAGTAGAAGGTGAAGAGCATTCATGGAGATTGCCTTAATGGAAAACCAAGCTGAGAGGGACCAAGAAGAGCATGAAGAGCATGAAGAGCAGTCAGAGGGAGAAGATCGGTACAACCGGTTCAAGCAATTATTGGATGAATATGAGTACGAAAGCCCACGCCGGGGCGAATTGCTCGAGGGTGAAGTTCTCAGAGTGGATGACGATAGCATCCTGGTAGATGTGGGGGCGAAACGCGACGCGGTAGTGCCCCGCAAGGACCTCTCGAGGCTGGAAGAGGAAGAGCTCGGCAAGATTTCTCGCGGAGACCGGGTCCCGGTTCGGGTGATACGAGCGCCCGATCGCATAAACGACCGCCTGCTGGTCTCCCTGAGCAGGGGGCTGGAGAAGGAGGATTGGGATAAGGCGCAAGAGCTGCTCGACAGCGGTGAGGTGATCGAGCTGGAAGTGGTCGGGGTGAACAAGGGTGGGCTGCTTGCGGAGTTCGGCCGGCTGCGCGGTTTCATCCCTAATTCGCACACCCCCGGAATGATCCCGGGGGCAGATCGACAGAAGAAGACCGACATCAAGCGAGAAATCATCGGAGAGACGATCCCTCTCACTGTCTTGGAAGTAAACCGCCGGCGCAAACGGTTGATTCTTTCCGGCAAGATTGCCGAGCAGAAGGAGCGGAAGAAGCGGCTGGAGGAGCTCCAGGTAGGCCAGACGGTCAAAGGTACAGTCACCAACCTTGTGGATTTCGGCGCCTTCATCGATCTGGGGGCCGTCGACGGGTTGCTGCATATTTCGGAGATCGCCTGGCACGAAGTCGATGACCCTGCTGACGAGCTATCCGTGGGCGAGGAACTCGAGGTTATGGTTCAGAACGTCGATGTGGAGCGCGAGCGGGTGAGTTTGAGCCTCAAGGCGCTGCTGCCGAGCCCCTGGGATACCCTGACCGAGCGCTACAACGTGGGCGACCTTGTCGAAGGCCGCGTGACAAACGTCACTGATTTCGGTGCCTTTGTGGAGCTCGAGGATGGGCTGGAAGGCTTGATCCACAAGAGCGAAATGGGCGTAGTAGGGTTCGGCTCGCCGGAGGTCAGCCTGCATCCCAACGACACCGTACTGGTGCGCATCATTGACCTGGATCCCGAGAACAAGCGCATCGGGTTGAGCACCAGCCGGGTGACATATGAAGAGGAACTCGCGTGGATGGAGAGGCGCAGGGAGGCGGAAGCCGAAGCCGAGACCCCCGAGCCAAAGGCGCAGGCAACAGCCGCGGTCGAGGAGGAAGGTGAAGAGGAAGCCGCTGAGATCCAGGAGGCGGCCGGAGAGACGGCCGAGGCACCGGCTCCCCAAGCAGAAGCCACGGAGGCGGTGGGAGAAACCGCCGCCGAAGTCCCCGAAGAGCGCGATGAAAGGATTGAAACGGGGGATGCTGCCGCCAGCACGGCGGAGGGGACTCTGGGAGATGAGGAGGAGAACGCTGACATAGGTCAGGGGGAGCCAGCGGCAAAGGTTTCGGATTCTGAGGAGGGAGAGGCAACGGCAGAAGGGGAGCCGGAAGAGGGTTAGATATTCCCCCGGCCAGCTTACGGACTAGCGTTCCGCCGTTCGCCGCCGATCCCTATCTCCGGCTGAAGCCTGGACGGCGCCGACTTCAGTGCGCAGCAGCGGGAAAGATCGGCCTCGCTGGTGCGCGCTTGCACGTATGGGCTGATAATGGAGCTCGAGGTCCGACGCGAATTCATGATCACCCTGGGCGCGCTTCGCGCGCAGGGCCGGGGCAGATGGGGATGGGACAGGCCCCGACACCGCGCCCAAGTGCGGAGATGCGCATATCCGCGGCCCTCAATCTGGCGCACCCGAACTGGGGGAACGCGCCTACTATTCAACGGGGACCATGAGGCCTTCTGGGATTCTTCTCGGCTATTTTGATGATATAGAGGATGCCCGTGAGGTCATGCGTCAGCTGCTCGGCAAGCAGCTGCGCCGCATCGCGCTCATCCATCGCAACGCCAACGGCGGGGTTCAGGTGTACGACCTGTTCCGGCGTGATCAGGTATTTGGCGGTCTGGCCGGCGTCGTCCTCGGGGGTGTGGTGGCGGCGCTGTGGGTGGTCGGGTACGGGCAGACCGTCGGGCAGCAGCTCGCGCTGAAGGCGATGTGGCCGGTCGGGATCGGCGTTTTGCTGGGAGGGCTCATCGGCTGGGTCTCGGTGCGGTTCACGCAGATGGGTGTCGATCGCGGGTTGATCCGCCGGCACAGCGGATGGCTCATCCCGGAGGAAACCGTACTGATTCTGCAGCTTTCCTCCAGGCATATGGGAAAGGCCATCCGAATCCTTCGACGATCGGGCGAGCCGCAGCCCATGATCTACTCCATCCATCCCGAACGTGAATTTCACAGGCGGGAGATGGCAGCGAAGGCCGTGCCCCTCGCCACACCCCAGCTCCAACTCCAGGCCCGCACGCTGTCGCGGCAGCATGAACTGGCGCCGCGCCGCGGCCGCAGGGGGCTGTTGTTCGAGCGCTTGGATGAGGTGAAGACCGTCCTGGATCAGGTATCGCGCGATCTGGGAGAGGCCGACGAGCTGGAGCGCAGCGTCTCGATTTCCGCGGAGTGGATCCTCGACAATGCCTACATCGTGCGCAGTCACATTCGAGATGTCGAAACCAATCTATCTCGCAAGTTCTATTTGGAACTGCCGGTATTGGCTGGGGGAGATCTCAAGGGGCATCCGCGGGTATATGAACTGGCGACGGAACTCGTTCGCCTGACCGATGGGCGGCTGGATGAGGAGAATATCCAAGCCTTTGTGACCGCATATCAGGAGGGCGCTTGGCTCACCATTGGCGAATTGTGGGCCCTGCCCCTGATGCTGCGCATCGCCTTGATCGAACGGCTGCAGAGATTGATTGAGCAGGTCGACCGCCGTCTGCGGGAGCACGAATTGGCAGATTTCTGGGCCAATCGATTGCTGGCCACTTCCCGAAACCAGCCCGACCATCTTTTCCAGGCCTTGGCGGATCTGGCCCAGGACCAGGGGGATCCAAGCTCCTTTTTCGCATCTCACTTGATCGGACATCTGTATGACGAAGAGGCTGCCCTGGTCCCAGTGCAGAGCTGGCTGGAGCGCCGTTTGAAACGGCCGCTTGCGGATCTCCCACGGGAGGAACAAGCCCGCCAAGCCGGCAGCCAGATCTCGATTGGAAACGCGATCACCAGCCTGCGTGAACTCTCGCTCCTGGATTGGCGGGATGTTTTTGAGCGTGAAAGCCGGGTCGAGGGAATCCTGCGGCGAGATCCAGCAGGAACCTATGCGCGCATGGACTTCGACACCCGCGATCGCTATAGGCAAGCGGTCGAGGAGGTCGGGCGACACGCCGAAACCCCTGAGTGGACTGTCGCCGATCACTTGATCTCGCTGGCGGAAGGACATGGGCAGGATCCCAGGCGGGGGCACGTGGGCTATTACCTCATCGGCGCTGGGCGGCCGGAGTTATTGGGGGCACTGGGATGCCCAGAGACTGGCAAATATCGAGTGTTCGGCTGGGTATACCGGCATCACACGGGGCTATACCTGTCCTCCATCGGCGTCCTGACCGGCGCGATACTCGTGATGCTGTTGGGCATCAGCTCGGCGTTGGAGAGCCAGAGCTTTTGGACCCTCTCGGCGCTGTCTATCCTGGCGCTCTTCCCCAGCAGCCAGCTCGCCCTTTCCATGATCAACTATCTGGTCACCCGAACCCTGCCCCCGCGCAAACTCCCCAAGATGTCCTTTGAACGTGAAGGGATCCCCACGCAGGCGAGGACCCTGGTGGTGGTTCCGATCCTGCTGTTGAATGAAAACAGTGTGCGGGAGGAGATTGAAAAGCTCGAAATCCGGTACTTGGCCAATCCAGAGCAGAACCTGCTCTTCAGCTTGTTCGGGGATTTTGTGGATGCCCCCGAGATGCATATGCCCTCGGATGAGACGTTGAGAGAGGCCGCGGAGCAGGGCATCCGGGCGCTGAATGAACGCTACCCGGGGGATCGTTTCTTCTACTTTCACCGTCCGCGCGATTGGTCGGAGACCGAAGGGCGATATATCGGTTGGGAGCGCAAGCGCGGCAAACTCGCAGAACTCAACGCTCTGTTGGAGGCCGGTGGCGGGCAGGAGAGCGCCGATATCCTGCGGGTCGGCAAGGCCGGCCTGCTCAGCGAAGTGCATTTTGTCATCACCTTGGACAGCGACACCCAATTGCCCCCGAACACTGCCAGGCGGATGATCGAGACCATCGCCCATCCGCTCAATCGCCCAGTCTTCGATGAGAACGGCCGCCTAGTCGAGGGCACCTACACGATCATCCAGCCACGTGTGAGCACCGCCCTCCCAAGCGCCACAGCCACTCCCTTCAGTCGTTTGTTCACCGATCCGGTGGGTACAGACCCATACACGCAGGCGGTGTCGGATGTGTATCAGGATCTGGCCGGAGAGGGGTCCTACATCGGCAAGGGCATCTACGACGTGCGCGCCTTTCAACAAATGCTGGCGGATCGATTTCCGGAGGAATTGCTGCTCAGCCACGACCTCATCGAGGGCGCGCACGTGCGGGTTGCCCTGGCGACGGATATCGAGCTGTTCGACGAGTTCCCGCCCGACTACATGGGATACGCCCGGCGTCAGCACCGCTGGATCCGGGGCGACTGGCAGATCTCCGAGTGGGTCACACCATGGGTGCCCGGCCCGGATGGGAAGACAGCCCGCAACCCCCTGTCCCTGCTCAACCGCTGGAAGATTCTGGACAATCTGCGCCGGAGCCTGGTCGAACCCGCCAGCTTGCTGTTGCTCCTGCTGGCCTGGTTTCAATCCGCAGTCCAAGGCACTGTGTTCGGTGCGTTCATCGCTCTGCTGGTGCTGTTTCAGCCCCTCACTCACCCGGTGACCTGGGCGACCACCGCGACGGGGCTGCGTAGAATCTCATACCGTGAGCTGGGGCATGCCTTGCTGCGGGCCGTTGTGGAAGCGGCCTTGATCCCCTACCAGGCTGGCCTGGCCCTGGACGCCATCGTGCGTGTGTGGTATCGCCGCCTGGTGAGCGGCAAACACTTGCTCGAATGGACGGCATCGCAGATGGCCCGGTGGCAGCAGGCGCACCGCATCCGGCCGTTCATCGCCCATATGGGAATCACCAGCGGGTTCACCCTCCTGGCTTGGATCGCGCTCTTCTGGGGCCGCCCCAGTTCGGCCCTTGTCGCCGGCCCCTTTCTCCTGTTGTGGTTCATCAGCCCGGGGCTGGGATTCCTGCTGAGCCGCCGCAACCCCGTTCGGCGGCCGCAGGAGGAGTTGCGCGACAAGGAGAGATCGCGCGTGCGGGAGATCGCCCGCCGAACCTGGCGCTACTTCGACGAGTTCGTTGGCCCTGAATCCTCATGGTTGCCGCCGGACAATTATCAGGTCTCCCATCAGGACCGGATCGCCAGGCGCACCAGCCCGACCAACATTGGCTTATGGTTGCTGAGTGTGCTCAGCGCGAGTGACTTTGGGTACCTCAACCCTGCCCAGGTGCTCGAACGAATCCAGCACACGATGGACACCTTGGAGCGGTTGCAGAAGTTCCAGGGCCATCTCCTCAATTGGTATGAGATGCGCGACCTCAGGCCGTTGGAACCCAGATACGTTTCCGCGGTGGACAGCGGCAACTTCCTGGCCAGCTTGTGGGCGTTGGAGGGAGGGCTGCGGCAGCTGGAATCGACGCCGGCCTTGGGAAGCCGCTCGCTCAACGGGATAAAGGACACGCTCCAGGTGCTGGGCCGCACCCTTTCCCAGGAGGGAGCGCACGAACCATGGCGAGGGCGGATCAGAGAGATATCTCAGTTCCTGGCAGATCGGCCCGATTCGCCGGCCGATATCGTGGCCAAACTGAGGGCGGTCGGGCCCATGGCCGGAACCCTGGCTCGGGATCTTCTGGCCCCAGGCAAGGGCCGCTATGAGGCGGGCTATTGGGCCGCTCAAATCGAACGGCAATGCGAGGCCTGGCTCTCCCTCGTCGATCGCCTCTTCCCATGGCTGGAGCGGCTGTCGGACCTGCTGCTCACCGCCCGTGACCGGGGGGGCATGACGACTGCCGAAGTCCAAACCGCCTTTCGTCGTCTACCCCTCAGCCTGGATGATCTTGCGCACGAACCGGACGTGCCGATCGATCGTCTGGAGGCTGTTTTCGCCTCCAGCGGGGCCTTGGACGACCCTATTCACGCGGAACTGGAGGCCTGTCGAAGGGCGCGCGCCGAATCCCGCCAGGCTGCACTAGAAATGCTGGAGACGATAGATCGGTTGGTCGCGCGTGGCGCATCCATCGCCCAACGGATTGACATGTCTTTCCTCTATGACCGCAAGCGCCGCCTGTTCGCGATTGGGTACAACGTCAGCCAAGGTAGATTGGACAATTCCTATTACGACCTGCTGGCCAGCGAAGCCCGCCTTGGCTCTTTTATCTCCATCGCCCGTGGAGACGTGCCCATCGAGCACTGGCTGGCACTGAACCGGCCCTTTGGGGCGGTGGGTCGCCGCCGGGCGCTCCTCAGTTGGACCGGCACGATGTTTGAGTATCTGATGCCCACCCTGCTGCAACGCACCTATGAAAACTCGCTCCTGGATAACGCCGTGCGACAAGCGGTGCGCGTGCAAATACGCTATGCCCGTCGCCGAGGGGTTCCCTGGGGCATCTCCGAATCAGCATACGGGGATCTGGATCCAAACAAGACCTATCAATACAAGGCCTTCGGCGTGCCCGAGTTGGGGTTGAAGCGTGGCCTCGAGGAGGACCTTGTGGTGGCGCCCTATGCCACTTTCCTGGCGTTGTCGATCAACCCCAGGGATGCTCTGCACAACCTGAGCGCACTTTCGGAGTTGGGTCTGGAAAGCAGATACGGATATTACGAAGCCATTGACTTCGGCCGGGCCAGTCGACGGCCTGGCGAGAAGGGGGTGATTGTACGGGCGTACATGGCCCACCATCAGGCCATGGCCCTGATCGCCATGGACAATCTCCTCCACCGCGGAATCATGCGGCGCAGGTTCCACGCTGATCCCCGGGTGCAGGCCACGGAGGCCCTGCTGTATGAGCGGATACCCGTGTCTCCACCTCTCTACCACATTCCTTCCCGTGAACAGCCGCGCGCTCCCGCTGAAGCCTTTGGGATCGCACCCTCGGAGAGCAAGTTTGACACCCCCCACACCGCAAACCCCAAGGCGCAGTTGCTGGCGAACGGCAGCTACAGCCTGATGATCACCGGTGCCGGCGGCGGCTACAGCCGCTGGCGGGACTTCGACATTACCCGCTGGCGAGCGGATACCACCCGCGACCACTGGGGGACGTTCTGCTATTTGCGCGACCTGGATTCCGGGGACCTTTGGAGCGCCGCCTACCACCCCACAGGGGTGGAGAGCAAGGAATACGAGGTCGTTCTCGCCATCGATCGGGCCGAAATCGCCCGCACAGACTATGGGGTCGGCACTCATACGGAGGTCGTCGTATCTCCCGAGGATGATGTCGAAATCCGCCGGATTACCCTGAGCAATCGCTCCATTCGCAGCCGGCGGATTGAGGTGATCAGCTATGCCGAGCTCGCCATGTCACCGCATGGGGCGGATTTGCAGCATCCGGCGTTCAACAAGTTCTTTGTCGAGACCGAGGCTGTGGAGGAGCTGGGCGCACTGATCGCCTGGCGGCACAACAAGAGCCCTGAAGACCCGCCTATATTCACCGGCCATATGTTGAATTTCGAAGGCCAGCCCCCTGCCATAATGGACTACGAAACCGATCGGAGCAGGTTCATCGGCCGGGGTCGGTCTTTGAAGGCCCCCGCCGCGCTGAGAGATGGGCTGACGAACAGCCATGGGTTTGTGCTGGATCCGATATTCAGCCTGCGGCGGGTGATCACCCTCCGGCCGGGACAGCAGGTCCGTTTTTCCATGCTCCTGGGCGCGGCGGAGACGCGCGAGGGGCTGCTGGATCTGCTGACCAAGTATCAGGACACATACGCAATCGAGCGCGCCTTTGAGCTGCAATGGGCCCACACGCAGCTTGAACTGCGCCAGCTGCGCATACAGCCGGATGATGCCAGGCGCTTTCAGAAGATGGCGAGTTTCATGGTCTACCCTCACCATCAATTCCGGCCGTCCGGGGAGCGTCTCAGCCAGAACAAGCTTGGCCAATCGGATCTATGGCCCTACGGAATCTCTGGCGACCTTCCGATTGCGCTTGTCTCTATTGGCGAGGAGCGAGACCTCACTCTGGTCCGCCAGATGCTGCAGGCACATACCTACTGGCGGGAACATGGGCTGAGGGCGGACCTGGTGGTCCTCAATGAGGAGACCAGCGCATATGAACAACCGCTCCATGAGAAGCTGACCAAGATGATTCAGGCGCACAGCGTTTATACAGGCATCGATGAACCAGGAGGTGTCTATCTGCGCGTCGCTGATCAGATTCCCGAACAGGATCTCACCCTGCTCCTGAGCGTTGCGCGCATCAATCTGGTGGCGGCACGCGGTTCCTTGGCCCAGCAGTTGATCACACCCCGGGAGGATCTGGATTTGCCGGAGGAGCTGCCTTCGAGGCGCATCTCTGAGGAGCCCTCAGCCCGGCTCTCGTTCGTGGAATTGGCGCAATACAATGGATTGGGGGGCTTCACTCAAGGCGGTCGAGAATACGTGATCTACCTCGGCCCCGAACGGCAGACTCCCGCTCCTTGGGTCAATGTCATCGCGAATCCCGATTTCGGCACCCTGGTGAGCGAGTCGGGGGCCGGTTTCACCTGGTGTGGAAACAGCCAGCAAAACCGGCTGACCCCTTGGACCAATGACCCGATGAGGGATCCGGCCTGCGAGGCGATATACATCCGGGATGAAGAGAGCGGCGAGATATGGACTCCCACCCCGGCGCCCTTGCGGGAGCGGGAGGCCTACCGCATTCGCCATGGGGCCGGCTACTCCATTTTCGAGCATAACAGCCACGCGATTGAGCAGGAGCTGCTTACCTTCGTTCCCGTCAACGATAAGGGTGGTGAACCTCTGCGACTCCAGCGATTGCGCCTGCGAAACGACTCCCGTCGTAGACGCCGCCTGTCTGTCACCTTCTACGCCGAATGGGTCCTGGGCGAAGATCGCGAGGCCACGCAGATGCATGTCGTCACCCGCTGGGATGCGGAATCCCGCATCTTGACCGCTCAGAACAAGTACCACCCCGAATATGGAGATCGAGTGGCTTTCGCCGGGATCTCGCCTCCCAGCGATGATTACACGGCGGATCGGACTGCGTTCTTGGGACGAAACGGGGATCTGATGAAGCCTGCCGCTATGAGCAGGATTGCCCTATCGGGCCGCACTGGGGCGGATCTGGATCCATGTGCCGCACTGCGGACGGAATTGGAGTTGGCGCCAGGCCAGGAAAAAGAGATCATCGTACTGCTCGGGCAAGCGGAATCCGCCGAGCGGGCCGGTGCCCTCTCCGACGAATATCGCCAGAACCATATGCTGGAGCGCGCCTATATCGAGACGCGGGAGTGGTGGGACCATCTCTTGGAGTCAGTCGAGGTCACATTGCCGGAGGAGCGTCTGAATCTGACGCTCAACCGGTGGGCGCTGTATCAGAATCTGAGCTGTCGGATCTGGGGCCGCACAGGGCTATACCAGTCGGGGGGCGCCTTTGGGTTCCGGGACCAACTTCAAGATGTTCTGGCCATGCTCTATTCCCGGCCGGATGTAGCGCGCCAGCACATCCTGCGCGCAGCCGGGCGTCAGTTCAGCGAAGGGGACGTACAGCACTGGTGGCATCCGACCAGCGGCGCGGGGGTGCGCACCCGCATCTCCGACGACCTGCTCTGGCTACCTTATGCCGTTGAGCGATACGTCTCCGTGACGGGGGACGAGGAGATCCTGCACCAGCCAGTGCGCTTCTTGGAGGGACCTCCGCTGGGGGAGGACGAGCAGGAGGCATACTTCATACCGGAGGCGAGCCCCCAACTCGCCAGCCTGTACGAACACTGCCAGCGGGCCATCGCCAGAGCATCAAGCGTTGGGCCGCACGGCCTGCCCCTGATCGGAGGCGGGGACTGGAACGATGGCATGAACCGGGTTGGGGTGGGGGGTCGGGGGGAGAGTGTGTGGTTGGCATGGTTCCTGCTCCATGTACTGCGCCGGTTCGCCAACCTCGCTGACCGGTTCGGGGAACCCGGCCAGGCGCAGGCTTACCGAAACCGGGCGGAGGGCATGGCGGCCGCGATCGAGGATTCCTCGTGGGATGGAGCCTGGTATCGCAGGGCATTCTTCGATGACGGGACACCCTTGGGATCCGCCCAGAGCCAGGAGGCGCAGATCGATTTGCTGCCGCAGTCTTGGGCGGTGATCTCCGGGGCCGGCGAACCGGCGCGCAGGTCGCAGTCGCTGTATTCTGCGTGGGAAAGACTGGTGCTGCCGGATGAGAATCTCATCCTGCTGTTCGCGCCGCCCTTCGATGAGACAGAATTGGATCCCGGATATATCCGGGCATACCCGCCCGGAGTGCGCGAGAACGGCGGCCAATACACTCACGCCGCGATATGGCTGGCGGATGCTTTCGCCCGTAATGGTGATGGGGAGCGGGCGGTCGCGTTGTTGAGGATGATCGACCCCATAGGACACGCCGCGGACCCGGAGAGCGCAGACGTGTACCAAGTCGAGCCCTACGTCTTGGCGGCGGACATATACCATTTGCGCGGTCGGTCAGGCATGGGCGGGTGGACCTGGTATACGGGGTCGGCCGGTTGGTATTATCGCACATGGCTGGAGGAGATCCTCGGCCTGAAGCTGCATGGCGAGGAGCTGCGCATTGAGCCGGTGATCCCACCCACATGGGACGGGTTCAGCTTGCGATACCGGCACGGGGAAGGCATCTATGAGATCAAGGTGGAGAACCCCGATGGAGTCGGTTGCGGGGTGAAATGGATCACGCTCGACGGGAGGCGCCTCGACTCCCTTGCCGTCCCGTTGGAGCGCGAGCGTACAAAGCATCGAGTGGTTGTCCGCATGGGGTAGGAGGGGCGGGCAAACGGGGCCATTTGGTTGGCGGTTGGGGGCGTGCGAGCGGTCGCACGGCGGCCCAGGTCGCTCCGGCGAATTGGCTCAAAGGGCGGATGAGTTTGGCCCGATACCGCCGATAATGTAGACTTCGCAGCAGGCTGGCACCCGGAAGCGGGCATGGGCGCTGTCTGTAGGAGCAATGTGCCGCCAGCCTCCGGCGGCAGAAGGCGGTGCAATGGTCAGGCATAAAGCCACGCCTCAGGGGGATATACTAGGCCTGTTGGGAAGAAGCCGGATGGAGGATCTTGGATGACGCGTGTGTATGCGCTGGATGAAGGGGAAGAACCTTGGATTGAACGGGCCTTCCGCACAGCCTCCAAGATTGATGCGGAGGTCGTTCTCTATGCCCTCATCCTCCTGCTGGCGTTATTCTCCCGATTCTATGGCCTGGGCGCTCGCGTCATGAGTCATGATGAGACGACGCACGTCTATTTCTCGTGGCAGTTTGAGCAGGGGAGCGGGTACAGCCACGATCCCCTCTCCCACGGACCGCTGCAGTTCCATCTTATCGCTCTTTCCTATTTGCTTTTCGGGGACTCAGACGCAACGGCGCGTCTCCCCTCCGCGCTTTTCGGTGTGATCGCGGTGGGAATGATCGCCCTGTTCCGGCGCTGGTTGGGCCGCACCGGAGCGCTGCTGGCGGCCTTTCTGATGGTCATCTCCCCCTATATGCTCTATTACAGCCGCTACGCCCGCAATGAAAGCCTGGTGGTCCCCTTTGCCCTCGCGGGCGTATGGAGCATGCTGCGTTACCTGGAGACGCGCCAGGGCAAATGGCTCTACCTCTTCACGCTGGCGCTGGCGCTCAATTTCAGCACCAAGGAGACGGCCTTCATTTTCACCGCCCAGATCGGGATCTTCTTGATCATCTATCAGGTCTGGGGGTGGCTGCGCGACACATGGGAGAACCGGAATCATCTCTATTTGTTCCTGGGGGGTCTTGGAGCTTCTCTCGTTGGCGGCGTGATTGGCATCATCGGCTATCGCGAACTGCGCGCGCTTGCGGCGGCGGAGGCGCAGGGCGAGGCGGCTGGGGGGGGCTCGGCCGCCTCCCCCATGCTGGTTCTGGGGTTGGTGATCGGCGTGATTGGCGTCGCTCTGTTGCTGGTGGCATTGATCCGCGCCTTCGGGGAGCGTCTGCGAGGCGGATTTCCGGCCTTCGATCTGCTGCTGGTTATCGGGACCATGTGCCTGCCCCTGATCGCCGCGCTTCCGGCCACCATTCTGGGATGGGACCCGCTGGCCTACGACGATCCCAGCGCCTATCTTCGCACCGCAGCGACGGTGGCTGCCCTTATCGCTGTGTCGGCCGCCATCGGCTTGCTGTGGGACCTGCGGCGCTGGCCGATTGTGGCCGGACTCTTCTATGTACCTTTCATCGCCCTCTATACGTCCCTGTTTACCAATGGCCGCGGCTTGGCCACGGGACTCGTGGGTTCGCTGGGATATTGGCTGGTGCAGCAGGGGGTGGAGCGCGGCAGTCAGCCGCTTTTCTACTATGCGCTGATCCAAATCCCAATCTACGAGTTCCTGCCCGCCCTCGGGGCGCTTGTCGCAGCCGCCTATGGAGCGCGAGAGTGGTTTCTCCGGCGGAATGGCGAGGCCTTGGCCCCGGCCGGAGACCGATCTTGGCTTCGTGCCGACTTTACCTTCCCCGTCCCACTGCTGCTGGGATACTGGACCCTGACCTCGCTGGTGGCCTATTCCATCGCTGGGGAGCGCATGCCCTGGCTGACGGTGCATATCGCGCTGCCGATGATCATGTTCGCTGCCTGGGGGCTGGCCAAGCTTCTGGGCTCGATTGACTGGAATGCATTTCTGCATGAACGCGGCTGGATGCTGGCTGGCCTGATGGTTCCGCTGACCCTGGCCGTGTTGCGGGCATTCGGCGGCCTTGCCGGTCCCAACCCGCCTTTCGCTGGCCAGGAGCTCAACCAATTGAGCAGCACGATGGGCTTTGTCGCCTCGCTGCTCGTTGCGGGGGTCTGCGCGGTGGCGCTCGTGAAATTGGCGGCGCGCTGGACGTTTGCGGACCTGCTCCGCCTTGGCGCCGCGGTCATCCTGGTGCTGCTCGCACTGGTCACAGCGCGCTCGGCCTTCCGCGCCGCGTACATAAACTACAATTTGGCGACGGAGTATCTCGTCTATGCTCATTCCGGTCCGGGCCCGAAACTGGCCCTCAATCAGATTGAAGACTTATCGGTGCGGCTGACCGGTGGAAAAGATCTCGATGTGGCATACGACAACGAAATGCTGTATCCCTATTGGTGGTATCTGCGCCACTATCGCAACGCCGCCTACTTCGCATCCGAGCCGTCCCGTGATCTCCTCGAGCATCCGGTCGTGGTCGCCGGTGCGGCCAATTGGTCAAAGGTGGAAGCGATCTTGGGGGATCGCTACGAGCCTTTCAAATATGTCCGTCTGTGGTGGCCGAATCAGGACTACTGGAAGCTCAAGTATACGAGCTTGGAGAGCGAGTGGCGAATGGCGCTGCCCGAAGAGGTGCGCGCTCAGGAGCCGAAGTTCACTCTTAGGGATTATCTCAAGCAGGCTTGGAAGCACATCCGCCCCTTCTTCACCGATCCCGGCATCCGGAAGGCGGTTTGGGAAATCTGGTTCAATCGGGATTTCAACACATATGCCCAGGCGACCGGTCGCGATTTCTCCCTCCAGAATTGGGATCCGCGCAACGACATGAAGCTGTATATCCGCAAAGATGTGGCGGCCATGGTGTGGGATTACGGTGTATCCTCCATCGCCCGTCAAGCCGAGGAGTATGTTGACCCGTATGCGGAGAAATTCACCACCCTATTTGCAGATCAGATCGTCGGGAGCGCCGGTCAAGGAGTCGGCCAATTCAACGCGCCTCGAGGGTTGGCTGTGGCCCCCGATGGCAGCATCTATGTGGCTGATACAATGAACAATCGCATCCAGCATCTGAGTCCCGATGGCGAGGTTCTGGCTGTGTGGGGCCAGCGATCCGACCAGGCGGAGGGGCCAGCGCCGGAGGGGACCTTCCAGGAGCCCTGGGGGGTGGCTGTGGCGCCGGACGACAGCGTCTATGTAGCCGATACCTGGAACCACCGCATCCAGCATTTCAGCCCGGAAGGGGAGTTCTTGGGCGCGTTCGGCACCTACGGACAGGGCGAGACCAGCTTCGCCTTTTGGGGGCCGCGAGACGTGGCGGTGGACGGTGAGGGTCGGATTTACGTGGCCGACACCGGCAACAAGCGAATCGTGGTATTCGATCCGGAAGGGAATCCACTCACCGAATTCGGCGGGGTGGGGACACTCCCCGGCTACCTGGACGAGCCGGTGGGGGTGGACGTGGACGCTCAGGGCCGGGTGTACGTTGCGGACACGTGGAACCAACGGGTCCAGGTGTTTGAAGAAGTGCTCGACAATGTCTTCGATTCGGTGGGGGAGTGGCCCATCGACGGCTGGTTCGGCGAGAGTGTGGAGAACAAGCCCTATCTCGCGGTGAACGACGCCGGGATGGTCTGCGTCACCGATCCGGAAGGATACCGTGTGTTGTGCTTCAATGCCGGTGGGGAGTTCTTGGGCGGGTGGGGGAGCTTTGGTGAAAGTGAATCGCAGTTCGGCGTCGTGGCCGGAGTGGATTTCGGCGCCGACTGCATGGTTTGGGTTGCAGATAGCGGGAACAGCCGGCTGATGCGCTTCCCGCTCAATTTCTGCGCGCCGGGGACATCCCCTTAGATCGGCCGTCCCACGGGGGAGAGCCGGAACCCATCCGAGGCGGGCTCGGCGGGCAGTTCAACGGAAGCTGCGGGGCAGGGGAGGGAGCCGCATGTCATATGTGATGACCCAACAGGAACGAGAGGCCTTTCTGGCGGAGCTCCATGTGGGGATCGTGAGCGTGGCCCAGGAGGGTCGCGGCCCTCTGGCCGTGCCCGTCTGGTATGAATATGAGCCCGGCAGGGATATCCACTTCACGACCGGCGGCGGCACTCGCAAGGCGAAGCTGCTGCGGCGGTTTGGTCGATGCAGCATGTGCGTACAAACGGAGACTTCGCCGTATCAGTATGTGAGCATCGAGGGGTCCGTAATCGAAATCCGGTCGGCGGACATTGATGTCGAACTGCGCCGCATCGCGCGCCGTTATCTGGGGGCAGAAGAAGGCGACGAATACATCGAGGAATATACTCCTGCCGACGATCTGATGGTCATCGTGCGCCCGGAGCATTGGTATTCTGCGGACTATTCCAAAGAGGAATAGGATCCCGGGGAGCCGGGACATCCGGCCGGAGCTTGGCCCGGGAAGGGCTGCCACGCCACTCCACATTGGCGATTGCGGTTTCAGCGGGAGACGGTTCTAGGATGGATCGCGTGGGGCACCCATCGCTTGCATCAGGGATGACCTCACCGAATATCTCGAGCTTACGGCACGGCCGGTGAACCGGCCTCTATGGCACGACAGCGGCCGGAGGGAGAGGGGAGTGGCTGATGAAGAGCGTTCTGGGTCCGATGCGGGTGCCTTTCCTGCTCCTGACCCCTGCGTGTGTCTTCCTGGGTGTGGGAAGCGCTCGCTGGAGCGGCGGTTTGCTGGCCGCGCCGCAGGTTGCCCTGGTGTTTGTGGGGGCGCTGGCGGCGCATATCAGCGTGAATGCGCTGAACGAGTATCATGATTTCAGAAGTGGGCTGGATCTGCACACCATGCGAACTCCCTTCAGCGGAGGCAGCGGGACGCTGCCGGCCAATCCCGGCATGGCGACAAGCGCCTTGATCACCGGCTCCGTCGCTGCGCTGGTGACGGCGAGCGTGGGAATCTATTTCCTCTTCTTGCGCGGCCTGGGCCTACTGCCGCTCGGCATCTTGGGTCTTGCTGTCATCGTGAGCTATACGCCCTGGTTGACCCGCCGCCCGCTGCTGTGTCTGATCGCACCGGGGACCGGCTTCGGCCTGCTAATGGTGATGGGCACGGACTTTGCGCTGACGGGGATCTACTCCTGGACGGCGTTGTTGGCATCTCTCGTTCCTTTCTTCCTGGTCAGCAATCTTCTGCTCCTGAACCAATTTCCCGATGTCGAGGCGGACCGGCAGGCCGGCCGACGCCACCTGCCCATCGCCGCCGGACTCAAGGTCTCCGCGTATGTGTACGGCTTCTTCCATCTTTTTGCCCAGCTCTCGATTGTGGCGGGAGTCGCGCTGGGCCTGATGCCGCCCGCCTGCCTGCTGGGACTGCTCGCACTGCTGATCGCGATTCCGAATGTGCTGACGGTTCTCCGGGAATGGGACGCCTCGATCGATCGCCTGGTTCCGGCAATGGGGGGCAATGTGCTGCTCAGCTTGATCACCCCTGCCCTCGTCGGGATCGGGTTCCTCATCGCCTGACACCTCCGGCAATTGTCCCCCTGCGCCCGCGGATGATATGATGAAGCCGAACGGGATAAGGAGGCGTTGCATGGTTGCGGAAATGACGAAAGCGGACGTGCTGGAACGAATCCGAGAGGCCTATCGGGCGCTGGACGACGTGCTTTCGGAGCTCAGCCCCGAACAAATGCACCAGAAAGGGGTGGAAGGGGAATGGTCCGCCAAGGACGTGATCGCGCACGTCGCCGAGTGGGATCGACGGCTGGTCGCATGGCTGGAGCAGATCCAGCGCGGCACACTTCCCCGGCAGGCAGTCGACTGGTCGGACGCGGACGAGATTAACGACCAGATCTACCGTCAGTACAAGGACAGCCCTGTTGATGCGGTGCTGGAAGACTTCCGGCTCGCACACCAGGGGGCGCTGGATGCGGTATCGCGCATTCCTGATGAAACGATGGAAAAATCGCCGCGCTTTGACGAGTATCCGGATTTTGATCTGCGGGAACTGATCGGCTGGGAGACTTGGGAGCACTACGATGAGCACGGCGAAGCGATCATCCGTTGGGCCAGGGGCCATGGGAGCAACTGAGATGGAGGCCACAGCGTGCCGGTGAGGCGCTCGATCGACGTCATGCGCTTGGTCCCTGAGGGCTATTTCATCGGCACCAGCCTGATACTTCCCGATCGGGAACGATTCCTCTTCGGCATCCGCCAGCCGAAGTGGGTCGGTAAGAGGGCAATCCTTGAGATCACCGGCATCGGCGGGGGATTGGAGGCCTGGGACAAGTCAATCCTGGACGGTGTGCAGCGGGAGGCGATGGAAGAGATCGGCTCAAGGGTCCGCTTGGTTTCCTCCAAAGAGACCCTGATCGTGCAGTCCCGTGAGGAGCACGAGTGGGTGCGGCCGGCGGGCGAGCTAAAGCCGGCAGCGGTGGTCTTTCGGGGGTATCGCACCCCGGCTCACCATCCCTGGCATACGAGTCGTCGGGGTGATGCAGCCCTGCTTGTCTTCCGGGCCTCCCTCATCGAACCGCCGGCTCCCACCGGGGAGCTCCCTGCGTTGATCTGGTTGTCGGCACAGCAGATTCTGGATACCGCCCTCCAGGATGTCGCTCTTAGCGGCTTGATTTCCGGAGGGGCGCTCACGTTGGCCCGGGAGCCCGAAGCTCTCCCGCAGAGAGCGCCTTCGCGGATGACGGATTCCCAAGAGGCCATCGCGATCGCGCTGGGGCGGGCGACGCTCGGCTTCTATTTCTAGATCCCTCGATGATAGAGGTGACGCCCGACATTTCGTTGAGAGAAGACGAAATAGAGTGGGATTTCATTCGCGCCTCCGGCCCCGGAGGGCAGAAAGTCAACCGTGCGGCGAGCGCAGTCCAACTGCGCTATGATGTCGCCCATTCGGAGGGGTTGCCGGAGCGGGTGCGCTCCCGGCTGATGCGCATGGCGCGCAATCAAATCTCCAAAGAGGGGATCTTGATTATCGAAGCGCGCCAACACCGGTCACAGGAGCGCAACCGCCAAGCTGCGACGGAGAAGCTGCTCAAGCTGATCCGGCGGGCGGCGAGAGAGCCAAGCAAGCGGATCAAGACCAGGCCCACGCGTGCCTCTCACCGGCGCCGTTTGCGGGAAAAACGGAAGCGGGCGGAGAAGAAGAAGCATCGACAACCCCCTCGTTTGGACGATTGATGCGGTTCGTATCGCTGCCGGCCGCCGGTGCCGCTCCTCTTCGAGACCGGCCGTCCAGGTCGCCCGATTCCGTGCGGAAGTCCTCTTGTGCAAATGCTAAAAAAATGCTAATAGTATTGAGAGTCCAGGGGGACATTGTGGGGGATTCTTGCCGCAGCAAGAACGGTATACATGAACCAAGATGGAAGCCTGATTGAAAAGCTATATACCCTGCACAGGATCAACGCGGCGATTGCTTCAGAGCTAGACCTCGACAAGGTGCTCAGCCGCATTGTGGATGCGGCCATCTATCTCACGAGAGCCGAAGAAGCGACGATCTTCTTGTTGGACAAGTCCACCAACGCGCTCTATGTGCGCGCCCAGAAAGGCGCGGGCGAGCCGCATGTCCACCTGCTGCGCGTGCGGGGCAGCGACAGTGTGGTTGTGGCTGTTTTCTCGGAAGGGAAGGCGCTCCGCCTGGGCGGCAACGCGATCAAAGTGGCCACTGGATACTTGGCCAAATCGATGCTCGGGGTGCCGCTTATCGCCCGCGGCCACAAGCTTGGGGCGCTGTCGGTGATCAACTGGCGATCGGCGCGGCATTTCACGCGCGAGGACGAGTTCATGCTGCGGACGATGGCGAATCAGGCGGCTATCGCCATCGAGAACGCATACTTGTTTGTTGAAGCCGAGTCAATGGCGTTGACCGACGGCCTGACCGGGCTGGCGAACCGGCGCGCCTTCGATCTCGCCCTGGAGAAGGAAGTTGCCAGGGCGAGGAGATATCGCATTCCGCTTTCCCTCATCATGCTCGATATTGATGATTTCAAGATCTACAATGACACCTACGGCCACCTGGCCGGAGATGCCCAATTGAAAGCATTGGCCGATCTGCAGACCAAGAATCTGCGCGAATCGGATCTTGTAGCGCGCTATGGCGGAGACGAATTTGTGTTGCTCGCTCCCCATACGAACAAAGAAGGCGCCTTGCATCTGGCCGAGCGCATCCGCATGGATGCGCTTTCCTCCGCTCCGTATGTCAAAACGGATCAGGAGCCGATCCCCGGTTACTCCGTCAGCCTGGGTGTAGCTGCGTTCGGCAATGGCACCCACGGGCCCGAAGAGTTGGTGATGGCGGCCGACAATGGGGTGATGGCCGCCAAGGATGCCGGCAAGAACCGGGTCTGCTACTGGCCCGGCACATAACGTCCTGAGTCCCCCTGCCTCCAATTCCGATTCAGCGATAAGGGCAGATTTATGAGGGAATGCCCAAGCTCAGACATGCCCTCCGGTCTGGCAGGGTGGATCGGGATGTGGGTGGTCCATTTCCGCTATAATCCTCTGCGATTCTTCATCCTGCAACGGGAGGGCGCGACGAGCTCAGTTTTGCCGCCGGGAACGAAGCGAGGAGGCCGATGTGAATTTCCGCTGGCTGGGGGTGGGAGGCTTCGAACTCACGGCGGGCGGGCGGGTCCTTCTGGTGGACCCCTTCTTCACGCGCCCCTCCGTTCCCCAGTTGCTATTTCAGCGATTGCAGCCTCTCGAGGGGCGAGTATCAGCGCACATCAGGCGCTGCGATGCGGTCCTCGTGACACATCCACACTACGATCATTTGATGGACGTACCCGCTGTTTACAGGTTGACGGAATGCAGGGTCTACGGCAGCCCCAACAGCCTTTCGATCCTCCGGCTGGCCGGCGTCCCGGAGGGATCGCTGCACGAGATCCAGGATGGGATGGAGCTGCGGTTGGGCCCTTTCCATGTTGACGTCCACCCCGGCGATCACGTGCGGATCCTGGGCCGGCAGCCATTCACCGGCGAGCTGCCGGCGGGTCTGAGCCCGCCGTTTCACGCGACGGATTATCGCATGGATGCGTGTCACAATTTCCTGATCACCTCGCCCGGAATCCGAGTCTTGTTGTGGAATGGCCCCAGTGTGCAAGGGGCACCCGGGGCGGATGTGCTGCTTGTGCAGCCTTTTCTTGACCTGCGCGGCTACCGTCAATTGTTGGAATTGGTCAAACCGCGTCAGGTGATCCCCATACACTGGGACGATTTCACCCGGCCGCTGTCCAGGCCACCCCGAACCATCATGCGGCTGCCAAGTCTGCGGCGACCATGGCCTCGGAGGCTGGATATGGCCCGCCTCAAGCGGCGGATGGAGCAGTTCGGGAAGCCGGCACAGGTCTTGATTCCCGAAATACTGAAATCGTACGACCTGTCCGGAGCCCTCTTGTTGGAAGATTAGCGGTTCCGGGCCACCGGATCCAGAGAGGATCACCCATCTTGCCGCCGTTGGAGTTGACGATATTCCACACCAACGATATACATGGCAACCTGGAGGCCATGCCACAATTGAGCAACCTGTGCCGGCGGCTGCGGGCCGCGACCCGGGCGGAGGGGCGCCGGGTCTTCTTCTGGGACGCCGGCGATGCGGCGGATCGACGGCGCGAGATCTGCCGGGCGACCAAGGGAGCGGCCTTCTATCCCATACTGAACGCTATGGGGTATGACTTGCAGACGATGGGGAACGCCATTTCCCTGCCTTATGGCCCGCAGGCGTTGGCTGCGGTTGCCGCCAGGGCGGAGTTCCCTATCCTGGCGGCAAACTGCCGTGATGGGAGTGGTCCGTTGCCGGGTGGTCTGGAGGAGGCGGTTCTCATTGACCTCTACGATGGTCACAAGATCGGAGCGTTCGGGTTGACATCGGATTGGGGAGGCATGCATGAGATTTTCGGAATGCATTTCCCGGACACCCATCACCTGGCCGAAGAGTTGATCAGTGATCTGCGCCAACGGGGAGCGACCCTTATCGCCGTCCTGTCTCATCTGGGGCTGCCGGCGGACCGGCGGCTTGCCCGGGGAGTGCCAGGAATAGACCTCATCGTCGGGGCACATTCACACGATCTGCTCCCCCAGGGGGAGCAGGTTGGGGAGACGCTCATCGCCCAAGCGGGAGAGCACGGCCTGCATTTGGGCCGAGTGGATCTGGCCCTTGAGCCGGGTGGAGGTCGGATACTGGATCGCCGGGCGAGCGTGGTAGAGTTGCCAATCGATGAGGCGGAAGATCCTGCGGTGATCTCGGCGATTGATGCCGCCCGGCGAGAGGTGGCCAGTTTGCTTGAGCAGGTGATCGGCACCTGCTCCGTACCATTGGCAGTCGCCCACTTTGAAGAGTGTGACATCGGGAATATGGCAGCTGACGCCCTGCGAGCGCACATGTCGGCGCAGGCGGCGGTGGTCGCGAGCGGTCATTTCCATCAGGGCATTCCCAGCGGGCATATCTCGAGGCGGGATCTGAATCGGGCCTGCTTCTCGACTGCCAATCCTGCGGTCACTATGGTGAGTGGGGCGCAGATCCGGGCCGCCTTGGAAAAGGGGCTGGACCACTCCCATGTCGAAACGGAGCCCGGAGGCTTCCGGGGGACTCCCATCGGCACGCCGCAGATCAGCGGGATCACCGTTGAATTTGACCGCGGCCGCAGGGCGGGGGACCGGATTCTGCGCATAACCATCGGCGGCAGGCCGCTGGATCCGTCCGCGATGTATTCCCTGGCGCATACCGATGCCGAGATCCATGCGGAAATCGGCTACTTGACCTTGGAGCCCGAACAGCGCCCGCGTACTGATGTGCCGACGATCCTCCCCGAGGTCATGCAGGCATACATCCGGAAGAATTCCCCGCTGGCGAAGCCCGAGGGCCCACGCTGGCTGGGGAACTGACAGGCGTTCGTAGGAGCTAGACGGGGGGAATTGTCCAGTGATTCGAGGCTGAGCGGCTCATGGTAATATGCGGATGGTTCGATCGGGCGACGGAAGCTGCTCGGCCTTCCAGAAGGGAAAGGGGATCGGCATGGATGGCAGCGTCTATAAGATCATAGAATTGGTGGGGACGAGTACAGAATCCTGGGAGCAGGCAGCAAAGAATGCGGTAGAGACCGCCGCGGGGAGCCTGCGCGATCTGCGCATCGCGGAGGTCGTTGAGATGGACATGCAGCTGGAAGCGGGGGAGATCACAGCCTACCGTACAAAAGTGAAGCTCTCTTTCAAGTATCGGGGCGAGGAGGACTAGCACCCCGCCGGGTTCGGAGGGGCGGAGCAAAGGCGGGCCGGGTGAATCCTCGGCGCGGTGCGACGTGGGCAATCACCCGCAGGACCCGGAGGCGAGCTTGGCCCGGCCAACGCTGGGCTCCGTCCCATGCTGCCGCGGGCAGGGCAATCAAGTTCCGATAGTGGGTATTGGCGCTATGTTGGTGTCACCCGAGGTCGCCTGAAAGTGGGGGGTCCTCGTGTCCGAATGCTGTCTTCCACGGCCCATGAGGCGCGCCGCGGCTTACCGCGATGGTGCGGCGCCGGAGGGGCGCGGTGGGTCGGCTTCGGCGAAGCGTCGTGATTGCAGTTGGTGAGAAACTTCACAAATCGGCTCGGAACGGAATACACAGAATCAGGAGGGGAAATGAAGAAGGGGCAGGGGAGGGCATCGTTCTTGGCGAAGCTTGGCGTGTTGGGAATGATGGCGGTGATTCTTTTCGGGCTGGCGGGCTCCGCCCAGGCGGTGGAGTTCATCGGCGGGGAGGTGATTGAGGAGGATGAGGTGATCGACGACGATGTGTTCATCAGCGGGCAAAACGTCGTCGTCGACGGGCGGATCAACGGAAACTTGTTTGCCGCGGGTTCCACTGTGACTCTGAACGGGGTGGTGGACGGCAGTATGTTCGCCGGAGCCCAAAATGTGCGCATCAATGGGGAGATCACGGGCAGCTTGTTCGCCGGAGCCTCAGCAGTTGATCTGGGCGCATCGGCGGAAGTGGGTCGAAATGTCTTCTTCGGGGGATTCAGCATCGACACGGAGAAGGACTCGCACATTGGGCGTGATTTGCTCGTGGGGGCGTATCAGGCGTTGCTCTCAGGGGATATCGATCGCGATGTGAGGGCCGGCTTGGCGGCACTGGAGATCTACGGCCGGGTGGGGGGCGACGTCTCCGCCGAGGTCGGGTCTCCCGGAGAGGAGACGATCCCTTCATTTTGGGGCCCGCCAGGCGCGCCGCCGATGGTCTCCCCGGGTGTGCGGATCAGCCCGGGCGCGGATATCCAGGGAGAACTCGATTACACTAGCGCTGTACAGCAGGAGCAGACCATCGAGGCCGAACCGGCGGGTGGTGTGGTGTTCTCGACACCCGAGCCCGGGCAGGCCGGACGGCAGGGCGAGCGCCGGCCTCGCGTCGATCTGGGCGTATTTGGCTGGATCATCGATCGGCTGCGGGATCTGGTGACCCTCTTGATCTTGGGTGGGCTGGGGCTGTGGCTGCTTCCGGAGGTTTTCCAACAGGTGGCGGAGAAGGCCCGCAACCAACCTCTGCCGGCGACGGGATGGGGTTTTGTCACCGTTATCTTGGGGTACCTGGCCGCAGGGCTGATCGCTGTCCTGGTCGTCGCGCTTGGAATCTTCTTTGGGCTCATCACACTGGGTGGGTTGGCCGGAACGGTCTTCGGAGTCGGTCTCTCCGGTCTGGGAGTCGTCTTCGCCGTCTTCACCTTGTTGGTGAACTACGGCAGCAAGGCGGTGATCGCCTTCCTCGGCGGGAAATGGCTGCTGGAGAAATTGGCCCCCGGGAGCGCCGGGAGCCGATTTCTCTCGCTGGTCCTCGGGGTCTTGATCTACGTGATATTGCGCTCGATCCCGTTCCTTGGATGGCTGCTGGCGGTATTTGTCACGTTGATCGGCATGGGGGCCATCTGGCTGATTCTGCGCGAGCGGCGCCCCCTGGCGCGGGTCTCAGAAGCATAGCCTGGGCGTGATTTACGGCGGGGGCCGGATCGAATCCGGCCTCCGCGCTCTCTTATCCGGAGCGCGGTGGGTGAGGCCACTGCGCCGGGCCGATCGATTCTCTCGAATAGATTCGAAGACTGGGTTAATTGGGCGAATGCAAGGTGCAAAGATCGCGCCGGTTGTCGTAATCACCGGCAGCACACGCGGGATCGGGCGCGGATTGGCCGAGGCGTTCCTGGACGCAGGTGCGAAGGTGGGCATCAGCGGGCGCACCCCAGACGCCGTTGAGGCTGCCGTAGCGGAGATGGGCGAGAGAGTCGGCCCAGATCGCGTTTGGGGGATGGCGTGCGATGTGCGCCAGCGCGATCAGGTGCAGAATCTATGGGAGTCAGCCGTGGCGCGGTTCGGCCGGCTGGATATCTGGGTGAACAACGCAGGTATGGGCCTGCCCCAGGGGCCGATCTGGGAACAGGATCTGGAGGCGAGTAGGGCAATAATTGATACCAATATCTGGGGCACCATCCTGGGATCAGTGGTGGCGGTGCGAGGTATGCTGGGGCAAGGGGGTGGTTCAGTTTTCAACATGGAGGGCTTGGGCTCCGATGGCCGGAAAGTCGACGGCCTGGCGATCTACGGCACAACGAAATACGGGCTCGACTATTTCAACCGGTCTCTGATCGAGGAGACGCGAGATACGGGGGTTCATGTGGGAACCCTGAGCCCAGGAATGGTGGTGACGGATCTGACCGACGTGCGCTATCCCGAAGGCTCAGCGGAGGGAAGACGCTTCCGCAGAGTGATGAACTTGATTGGTGATCGAGTGGAGAATGTGACGCCCTGGCTCGTCAACCAGATGCTCAGCCACCCGGCGCACGGCGCGCGGATAAGATACCTCACTCTCGGCCGCATTCTGCGGCGCATGGCCGCAGCGCCCTTCCGGCATAGGGATGTGTTCCGGGTGGCGCCCCCTGGGGGGTAGGAGGGCGGCGCGCCCCACGCGCAGAGGCGCGCAGCGGCAGGCGAAGGCGTTGCCTTCGCCTGCGCGGGAGGGAGTTATGAGATGGGGAGGTTCTCTTGGGAGGGGGGTGGATCCTCCCTCCTCCGAGGCCGACGGAATGAAGGGGTCATGCGCTCGGAACGGATGACCGGATGCGCCCATCCCTCGACAATTTGACAATGCATTAGACATTCTGTAGAATGCCTGCGCCTCCATATCCTGAGGCGCGAGGCGCTCGAGGCATCGGCGCCGTGGAGCCCATCCACGGCGGCGGGCACGAGGGCAGGGGCATACCGGTGCAGACACCACGGCTGGAAATTGATCTGCGGAGCATCGCGCACAACGCCCGGTTTCTATCGGAGTTCTACGCCCGCAAAGGCATCCAGGTGACCGGAGTCACCAAAGGGGTGTGCGGCGACCCGACGGTCGCTCGCACATTCTTGGCCAACGGAATCCGATCACTCGCGGACGCGCGCTTGGAGAATCTGCGCCGGCTGCGCGAGGCGGGCATCCGGGCTCCGTTCATGCTCCTGCGGATCCCTGCGCTGAGCCAGGCGGACGAGGTCGTCCGCCTGGCGGACTCAAGCTTGAACACCGAGGTGAAGGTATTGCGCGCCCTCTCCGACGCTGCCTGCAGTATTGGCCGCCGGCACGCCGTCATCCTGTTGGTGGAACTGGGAGACTTGCGCGAGGGGATCATGCCCCAGGATCTGCCGGCGGTGGCGCGCTCGGTTCTGGCGATGGATGGGCTGCGCCTGTCCGGCATCGGTGCGAACTTGTTCTGCTTCGGCGGCGTGCAGCCCGACGAAAGCAACATGGGAGTTCTCTCGCGCACGGCGGAGCGGGTGGAGCGCGAGTTCGGTGTCAAACTGGAGATCGTATCCGGCGGCGCGACGAGCAATTACCGATGGGCGAGCACGGCGGCGGACCTCGGTCGAATTAACCATCTTCGCTGCGGCGAGGCGCTGCTGGTTGGAGGGATCACGCTTCCCATGGGCGGTATCCCCGGCATGAAGCACGATGCTTTCAAGCTGGTGGCGGAGGTTGTGGAAGCCAAGCAGAAGCCCTCGAGACCGTGGGGAGACTCTGTTGGCGCCGATGCGTTCGGAACCAAGCGATCATTCGTGGATCGTGGGGAAAGGCGCCGGCTGATTGCGAATGTGGGCCGGCAGGATATCTACGCGCCGGAGGACCTGAGGCCGTTGCAGGACGTGCAAGTTCAAGGCGCGAGCAGCGATCATCTTGTGCTCGACGCCGGTGGGGAAGACATACAAGTCGGGGACGAGATCGGGTTTCACTTGGGATACAACTCCACCCTGATGGCGATGGCATCCCGCTATGTGCCCAAGATATACCTCCACGAGGGGGAGACATCCGGAGGGACCGACACGGAGCGCTGACGGAAGAGACGTGCGCTTCCACTCGTGAGCACCTATCTGAGGATGGTCGCAATCCTCAAACCGGCGGTGGGCATGGTCTGAAATGCCGCATCATCGTGTGCGAGCTGATGGGAAGGCGCCCATTGGTGCGTAGATTGAGCCCCCGGGCAGCCGCAGCGGTTGCCCATAGGGAAGACAAGTCCGATGGATCCGGATCCTGGGAGGGATAACATGCGCACAGAGAGAGAATCACAAATCCTGGCGGAGATCAAGGCCCGGCTGAACCCGCCGACACAGGAGGAGCTGGATACTGTGACCGCCAAATGGCTTTTCGGGGAGAACGCCGAGCGGATGATGAAGTACGCGCCGTGGAGCTTCGTGCTCACCAAGCTGATGTGGAAGAAGGGAGAAGAACCGTGGGAGAGCTAAGCGAGGGCATCGTAGCGCTCGACAAGGGGCGTGTCCTGCTGGCGGTGAAGGAGGGCTTGGCAGGGGGAAAAGATCCGCTGCGTCTGGTGGACGAAGCGCGCCGCGGGCTGGAAGAAGTGGGGGAGAAGTTCGACTGCGGAGAGTTCTTTCTCATGGAGTTGATGCGGGCGGCGCAGATCTTCCAGGCGGCGGCGGAGATCCTAAACCCCGCCATCCGGGAAGCCTACGGTGGGGTGGAGACGAAAGGGTTGGTGCTCTTGGGCACGGTGGCCGGGGATATCCACGATCTCGGGAAGAACATCGTGAAGATCCTGCTTGAGTGCCGGGGGGTGCAGGTCATCGACCTGGGCGTGGATGTGCCGGTCGAGGAGTTCGTCGAGACGACCCGGGAGATGCAGCCGGATGTGGTTGGGCTCTCGGCGCTGCTCACGGCCTCCATACCCCGGATGAAGGGGACCATCGAGGCGCTGGAGGCCGCCGGGCTGCGAGAAGGTCGCAAGATCATCGTGGGCGGGGGCATCGTCGGGGAGGTGGGCCTGGGCGAAGTGAAAGCGGATCACGCCACCACGGACGCCAACCAGGGAATCCGGGTGATCAGCGAGTGGATCGACGAGGGGTGATGGCATGGCGCAGCAAATAACCCGCTACGAGCGTCTCGAGGCCGCCTGGAATCTGGAAGAGCCGGACCGGGTGCCGGTTGCCCCGATCCTGTGCTACATCATCCCCTACCTGCGGGGCCTCTCCATCCACGAGATGTTCTTCGAGCCGGATAAGTTGATTGAAGCGACCAAGGCCAGCCAGGACATCATAGGGGATCACATCGACCCGAATATCACCACCCTGGACCACCTTTCGCTCTTTGGGCGTTCCGGGTGGGATCAGGTCACCCTCGATTGGCGCCTGTGGGACGAATTCCCCCCCGAGGGGAATCTGCCCAGCCTGTACGAGAAACCGATCCTGGAGGACTATGAGGATCTATTCGAGCGCGGGTTCGCTCCCATCATGTTCAACACCGGGCTGCTGAATGGTATCCATCGCAGGAACCTGGACGAGTTTCTGTATTACCAATTCGAATATCCATCGGTCTACGCCCAGGCCTGGCGGGAATACGTCGAGGAGACGGGCATCCCGCTGTTGATGGGTGGGCGCATGTGTCACCCGCTCGATCTGCTGCAGTACTATCGCGGTATCAACCAACTGACGATGGATCTTTTCGAGACACCCGATGCGGTCAAGCGCTTCTCGGACGGGATGGTCGAGTATGAGGCGATGCGCGCCATGCGCCAGGCGGAGGTCATGGGAGCCGGCGAAGTGCCGGGCGCGGAGGTGATATTCTTCGTCAATGGCGGCCCCCCCGGGATGTCCCCGCGCATTTTCGACGAGTTCTATTGGCCCTATGCCAAGCGGATGATCGACTTGGTCGTGGGTCGAGGCTTCAAGGTGTGGAATCATTGGGACAATGACTTGACTCCGAATCTGGAGACCATGCGCGCCGTCGCCGATGGCCTGCCGAAAGGCCGGATCGTGATGGACTTTGAAAAGACCGATATGGCGAAGGCGAAGGAGATATTGGGAGACAAGGTCTGTCTCTATGGAAACGTGCCCTCAGCCACGTATGTATATGGAAGCCCCGACGAGGTCGACGCGTGCTGCAAGAAGCTCATCGAGGAGTGCGCCACCGGAGGCGGGTATATCCTCGGGAGCGAATGTGAGGTTCCTTGGGATGCCAAGCCCGAGAACATCCGCGCCATGTTGAACGCGGCTGAAAAGTATGGGCGCTATTAGCCGCGGGAGGCGGGAGACCATGTCCAGACATCCGCATATTGAAGGGAGATTTCGATGAAACTGGCGATAAACCACTCCGCGATCACAGTTAGCGACATGGATCGCTCCGTTGCTTTCTATCGCGACACCTTGGGAATGGATCTGCTTATGCTCGATCAGGAGCAGGCGGGCCCGGTCGGTAGAGCCGTGGGGGAGCCGGATGCCGTGATCAGGTTCGGGAACCTCAGCCTGGAGGGTGGGGAGATCGAATTGATCGAGTTTGTGGAACCCCAGGGGCGGGCCCTCGGAGGAGAACCAAATGATGTGGGCAAGATGCATGTGTGCTTTCAGGTGGATGATATCCAGGCGGCCTATGAAGCGCTCAGCGCCAAGGGCGTCGAGTTCTGGACGCCCGTGAATGTGATCACGGAAGGGCCTGCCAAGGACTGGAAGTTCGTCTATTTCTCTGACCCAGATGGGGTGCAATTGGAACTGCTGGAGATCCCCTGAAAGGGAGGAGGCCAAGGCCGATTCGGAGCGGCCGCGCCTTTTGGGGCCGCTCCGTTTGCGAGGAAGATGGTGCTTCAGGAGGTGGGATGGAAAAGGACGAATTGGGGTCGATATTCGAGTTCTTGGGCCGGTTGGCGGAGGGCATCCAGGCCGTTGTGGGGGATCATTGCGAAGTGGTCGTGCACGATCTGCGCGATCGTGAGCACTCAGTCGTGGCGGTCGCAGGGGGCTTGACCGGCCGAGGGCCCGGGGCGCCCATACCGGATTTGGCTTTTGGCCAAGCGGAGGAGGTGGGGGGTCTTTCGGATGAGGTGAACTACCGCAGCCTCTCGGGGGGTCGTGCGTTCCGCTCCTCCACGATCTGGCTTCGGGATGGGTTCGGCCAGCCCGTGGGCGCGGTGTGCATCAACATGGACTATTCGAAGCTGCTGCAGGCCGCGGACCTCCTGGCGGAATTGGCGGGCCCTGCGGTGAAGGCCCAGGGGCTGACGATTGAAGCCACGTTTGCCAAGGATGTCGATGAGCTGATCCAGATGGCGATCCTGCAGTTCCTCAGGCGAGAGGGAATCCCCGACGTTGCCTCTCTTCGCGCCGAGGACAAGCGCTGTTTGGTGCAGGACTTGGATGGCAAGGACCTGTTCAAGATCCGCGGTGCCGTCGATCTGCTGGCCGAGCTGCTGGATGTGTCTCGCGCGACGATCTACAACTACCGCGCTTCCCAACCGGAAAGGAGCTGAAGCCTTGGCGGAGAAGGAGGCGAGCCCGGTGAAGCGGACCGAAGATTCAACTTGGCGGGACCTGCTGAAGGCGATTCCGGAATTGCTCGCGCCGAGCTTGGCGGAGGAATGGCCGATGCTTCCCATCCGGTCCGCCGAGGGGATATACGTTGTCACGCCAGAGGGAGAACGGTACATGGACTTCACCTCCGGCATCGCGGTGGCGAATGTAGGGCATAATCACCCCAAAGTTGTCCATGCCGCGCAGGAGCAGTTGGCGCGTGTGATCCACAGCGCGGTAGGGCTGACCGTGCACGAGAGCGTATTGCGACTGTGCGAGGCGCTCGGCGAAGTGACTCCGACGGGGCTGACCACATTCTTCTTTGGAAACAGCGGGGCCGAAGCCGTTGAGGGGGCGATCAAACTCGCGCGCTTTGTCTCCCGCCGCCCGGCCATCATCGCCTTCGAAGGTGGCTTCCACGGCCGAAGCTTTGGAGCGGCTTCTGTCACCTCGGTCAAGTCCAGGTACCGCCTGGGCTACGAACCCTTTGTCCCAGGGGTGTACTTCGCCCCTTACGCCTATCCCTACCGCTGCCCCATCGGCCCCACCCCCCAGGACGCCGTGGATTGGAGCCTCAGGGGCATCCAGCGGCTCTTCGATCACCAGGTCCCCCCTTCCCAGGTAGCCGCGTTTATCCTGGAACCTGTCCTCGGAGAAGGCGGGTACGTCGTTCCGCCAGCCGAATTCTTGCATGCGCTGCGGCGCATCTGCGACGAAAAGGGGATTCTGTTGATCTTCGACGAGGTTCAGACCGGGTTCGGGCGCACCGGGGAGATGTTCGCCGCCCAGACGTTCGACGTCCGGCCGGATATTATGGCTATCGCCAAGGGCATTGCGGCTGGATTTCCCTTGAGCGCCACGGTCGCCAGCCCTGAACTGATGCGACGGTGGGAGTTCGGGTCTCACGGCACCACCTATGGCGGGAACCCGGTGGCCTGCGCGGCAGGTCTGGCGAGCCTGCAAGTGATCCGGGAGGAAGGTTTGCTTGAGAACTGCCGCGCCATGGGCGATCGATTCAAGGCCGGGCTGGAAGGGTTGGCCGCGCGCTATCCGGAGATCGGTGAGGTGCGCGGCGTGGGGCTCATGCTCGCTCTGGAGATGGTGCAGCCCGGGAAGGAAAAGCGGCCCCGTCCGGACCTCGCCCGCAGCCTGCTCACAGAGCTCTTCCAACGCCGGCTGATCGCCCTTTCCGCGGGCACTTATGGCCACGTTGTGCGATTCATGCCTCCCCTGATCGTAGATGCCTCCCAAGTGGACGAAGCCCTGGCGATCGTTGGAGAGAGCCTGGCATGTCTGCTCGCCTGACCGGAGGCTGCGGGCCCGGATGGGCGGAGAACCGCCAAGCGGGGAATCGGCGATGCGCCAATGGGCCGTCGCAGGGGTACAGCATGTTCCGCCCCTATGGGCAGCCGCTCGAAAACGATCGACGAATCACTGGTCCTTCATGTCAGCCAATTTGCCGACCCAGTCCGAGAAATGTTCCCGTTTGCGCTCCAGGTCCTCCCTGGGGGAGCCCAGCGCCAACAGACGGCTCGCCATTGAAATGAAGGCTTGGCAGACACGGAGGGCATCGGCGTACCGCTTCTCGCGGTTGTAGATTATGCGCAGCCGTTCATAGGGGAGATTTCCGTCGAACCAGTCATTGACATTCCGCTCGTATTGCTTGACGGCGGTCGCGAGGTCGTCAGCTTCCTCGGCTTGGCGAGCGCGCTCATTCCTTGCTACCATCGCATCGGAGATGCGATCCGCCTCAGCGACACAGGCTAGCATGTAGGGCACGACCTGCGCAGGGGTTGGGCTCTCTTGATCGACGACCCATTTGCGGAGACGGAAAGCCCGCACTCCTGGCGGATCCTCCCGGTATATTTGGGCTGCAAACTGCTCGGGTGATGCTCCTAAACGCAGCGATTCGAGAATATCCATCGTCGCACCTTCTATGATCTTGCCATCTGTCTCATCATACCCCATATGGTGAGGGGCGAAGGGGGGCGCGGCGCGCGGGTGCAGGGTGCGGGGGAGCGGGGGCCGGGCGGAAAAGGATGGTTGAAGGTTGCAGATTCGAATGTTGAAGGTTTTCGGGCTATCGCCGATCGGCGGCCGTCGGCCAATGACCTGGCACCGGACGAATTTGGGCCGCGCTGATTGCCGGCGAGCCGATAGCTGACCGCTGAAAGCTGACGGCTGAACGCGCGATGGCACGCGCCCCGTGGCGCGGCTCAGGCCGCTGCTCTCACCGCTCATTGCCGCCTGTCGCCCGAAAGGCTAGAATTTCCGAAGAAGGGAGACGGCCACGCCCATGCCGGTGTTGACGACCGCGATCATCCTTTCGGCGCTGCTGCATATCCGCGCCGAATATACCGGGCCTCGTGTCCTTGTCTACATCTTCAAGCCGCTGACCACGTTCCTGATCATCCTGTCGGCTGCCATTATCGACGGAGGGCAACCCACGGCCTACCACACCCTTGTACTGGCGGGCCTGGGCTTCTCGCTGGCGGGCGACATCCTGCTCATGCTTCCCGCGGACCGGTTCACGCCAGGTCTGATGAGCTTTCTCATCGCCCAAGTGCTCTACCTTGGGGCGTTTGCCATCGGCCGGCCCATCAGCGTCACCCCCTTGACTGTGTTGCCCTTCATGGCGTTTGGCGCGCTGACCTATTGGTTTCTCTCCCCGGGTCTGGGGAAGATGCGTGTGCCGGTCGCCATCTATATCATCGCGATTCTCACCATGTCTTGGGCCGCGTATGCGCGCTGGATTTCCGTCGGCGGTGCCAGCGGGTGGCTGGCGTTCATGGGCGCCCTGTTGTTCGTGATCTCAGACGCCATCCTGGCGGTGAACCGGTTTCGCTTCCCCTTTGCGAGCGGGCGGGGTCTGAATCTGCTGACTTATTTCACCGCACAGTACCTGATTGCTCTGTCCGTAGGTTATTGAACGGGATCCCGGTCCCGTGGACGGATTCGGAGCAGTGGAAATAAAGCGGCGCCCCCGGGGGCGCCGCTAGGCGTTGATACTCCTTATGCGCCGATTTGAGGTGGCTTCACTCCCTTGGCCCGCTTGGCAGATGGTGCTTGGGGGCGGTTGATCAATGGGCAGTCAAGGTCACCAACCCGGCCAGCACGTGCCAGGTCACCGACGTTGGTGTCGCTCGCTAGTCCTCATCATCGAAATAGTCATAGTCATCGTCGCCTTCTTCGAAATCGTCGTCATAGTCCTCGTCGGCATAGTCCCAGTCGTCATCCACCCAGTCCAGTTCGACAGGCGAGAGTCCGATGACCTTGAGGTACGCGCCGCAATTCTGGCAGGTCACAACTTGACCCAGGTGCGGGTTGTTCCCCATCTCGATGCCGCGGTCACACTCCGGACAGAATGCCTTGCTCATCACATACCTCCGGTAGGGCGGGTATTTTCGGCACCATCATATGGGCAAATCGGTATAAAAGACGTGCCAATCTTGTATCAAGATGGTGGAAAGGGCCTGAGGGGCGTGAGAAAAACGTTCAATCACCGCGGTTCGACGTCGAAGAGGTATCCGACGCCAGGGATGGTGTGGATGAATTTGCTATCCGCGGCCTCTCGTTCCACTTTCGTGCGTACTCGGCTGACGAGCCCGCGCACCAAGTCCCGGCTGGAGGGCTCCGTATACCCCCAAATGTGATCCACGATCACCTCCGTGGGCAGCACCTCGCCGCGGTGAGTCATGAGCAGGTACAGCAGGCGAAACTCCATTTGAGTCAGGCGTTTCGGCGGATCATCTCCGACTTTGACCTCCCGCGTTGAGGGATCCAACGCCACCTCCCCCAGATCCAACACCGGAAGGGCAAAAGACAGCCTCCGGCCAGCACGGCGGAGCAGGGAATGGGAATAGGCGGCGATGATGGTGGGTCCGACGGGGAGTGCCAGCACCAGATCAGCGCCCACGTTGAGCAGGCTGGTGATCTCGCGCTCCTGCGGCTCCTCGAGCAGCAGGATCAGCGGCACAGAGACGGTGCGGCGCAGCTCCTTAATCTGGACGACCAAATCGGAAGGGGAATCCGACTGCATAACGATGAGATTGGTCCCTGGCTCAGGCCATCCCTCGATGATGGACTCCAGATCGGCTTTCGGGGTGATGCTCAACCCCGCCCGGCGGAGCGAGTAGGTCACGAAATCCCGGATGTCGGGATCGTCTGCGAGCACAAACGCCTGAATGTCGAGGCCTCCAGGGATTCCGATGGTTCGCGCCCCGCCAACCTGCCGGCAAGCGTGCCAAGCAGGTGGCCCGGAGCGCGCCCATCAGGCCGAAAATGCGCTCAGGATAAACACGACGCCGATATACAGCATGAATCCACCTGTGACGATGATCAAGGCCCGATAGAAGCGGTCGCTGAGCAGTCGCCTCCCGGCGCTCGTCGCGCCGGCGAGGAAAGTGTTCCAGGCGAAGTCGGTGCTGATGTGTCCCAGAAAGAACACGATCAGCGCGCCGATCCCGAGGGCCTGCGCTTGAGATAGGTAGCCGGGCGCAACTGTCACCCACCAAGCATACCAGAAAGGGTTGGAGGCGGTCGTGATGGCGCCGAGGCCAAGGAGCGTGCCTTTGGACCTGACGGGGGCTTCTTCGTCCACCTCCGGCAGGCGCATTCCGCCTCGCAGGACAGCGCACAGGTAGCTGACGCCGATATAGATGAGCACCAGGCCGCCAGCGACTGCGATAATATTCTGCAGCCCTGAGGCGGCCAGACCGGCGGACAGGCCCAAGCCGATGAGGACGGTCACGAGCAGTTCCATGATGGAATGGCCGCTGGAGATGAGCGGGCCGACCCGCCAACCTTGCCGGGGTGCCTCGGTGATCACCGTCGCCGACACCGGGCCAGGGGACACCACAGCCCCGAAGGAAACGACGACCGAAAAAGCAAACACCGCCAGCAGCGAATCCGTCGGCACGTCACCTCTCCCAATCCGGTCTGAGATCCCCGATTCTACCTGAATTGTCGCCCCCTCGAAACCCCGGGCGCGGGGAATCGAGAGGAGGCGCAGGGGAGAAGACAAGCAGGGGAACGGGGGCGCCGGGGAGCAAATCGGGAAGGGAGGGTTCTTCGCCGTCGCAGCCCGGTCGCTCCGGATGGCAGAGCGGGTGAAACCGCCGTGGGGGGGGCAGGACCGCATCCGGTCATGGAGTCCAGCAGCTTGCTGCTGGCCGCGATCGCAGCGAGCGGAGGCGATCCGTGCGCGGCTCAGCGACAGAGGACCCGGCGGGGGCAGGGATTGTGACGCCGCGCAGCCCGCTTGGCATCGACAGGCATTAATCGGCGCTGAGAAAGGACTTATCGCTTTATGAAGCGGCTTAGATCGGGGAAAAGGAGGTGTTCGCAGCGGCCACGGGAGAGACTGGCCTGGTTGGCGGCTTCGAAAT
>CAYMCO010000002.1:102395-174115 GCA_964388955.1 uncultured Anaerolineaceae bacterium
AGGAGGTGTTCGCAGCGGCCACGGGAGAGACTGGCCTGGTTGGCGGCTTCGAAATTGCGGTGCACCTCACGCAGTGCACCCACCTGCCATCCGGGCGGCGGTTCGGAGAAGACCACCAGCGCGGCGGAGTACCTCCCGGGAATCAGGAGCAGCGTGGTCCCGTCGTCGGCCTGCGTGGCGTACATGCGCGTGCCTGTTCCGCTGGAATTAGGGGAACGGAAGGTTCCGAGCAGCGCCACCGCCTCTTCCGCGGCCACGGGCAGTTCCCCCTCCGCATACAACCGCTCCCGGCTTTCAAGGTCATAGATCGCGATGCCTCTGCAGGCGGCCTCGTTCAACTGCAGCAAGAAAGTGGTCTTGCCCTCCTCGAGGACCGTCTGCCAGCGTTCGCTTCCCGGATGGGTTTGATAGATCCGCAGGGCGGCCTCGCGCTGCTTCAGGTAGTGCTGTCGGACGGCGCGGTATTGGGAGGCGTTTATCCGGCCGGAGCGAAAATCCTGCTCCAGATAGCGCAGTTTCTCATCCAACGCGTCAAGCTTGGCCTTGATCTCTTGGCGTCCCAAGTCCTCCTCGGGGGCCTCAATAGGGACCGGCTCCCGGAACACCCCCGACGGTGTTTCCTCTTGGTCAGTCGGCCGTGAGATGGTTTGCGGTTCCCTCGCCGGCGGCGGTTGGGGCTCTTGCTGCATGACGCTGGGGGAGGGCGGCGGGGCTTCTGGCTCGTGGATTTTGGAGGCTTGCTCCATCTCGAGTTGGATGGCGCGCAGTTCGCGTTCGCGCAGCAGCTCTCTTACCGCGCGCAATTGACCAGCACTGATCAGGTTGTCGCAAAAAGCAATGCTGGCCGATAGCAGCAGCTTCCTCGCCTGCTCCAGCTGCTGAATGGCAAGTTCGAGCTCTGGGCCGGCTGAGCGTGAGATGACGGGCTCTCCTTGATCTCTCTCCGAGGTGCTGACAGCTTGATTGCGCGCTTCAGCCGGTTCCCTGCCAGCCAAGGACATACTCCAATCATACAAGCAGGTGCGGGCGCATTTCAGAGGACAATGGTACCAACGGGGCAGGCGGTCGGTCTGCGATGGCTCGATGAGTTCTTCGCCAGCAACCGTCGAGCCCCAGCATGGCGCGCCCGTACAGGCGACGGACCGGTAGAGAAACGTTGCAGAACAGAACTAGTGATGGAGCTCTGTGGCGGCGGCAAAGGAAAGTCCCCGTTCCGTGAGGGCACGAGCGGTGCGGTTGAGAGAGTCAAACTTGTCGATGAAGTTGACGCGCAACGCGTCCCATTCACCGGAACTGATGACCTCGCGTTTGTCCCGGAAATAATCCAGTATATCGGAGGGATGCTGGCGCTGGCGTTCGATCTCCACATCGCCGCCCTCATGTTTGGCCGAAATGTTCTTGATGTGATCTGCGATCTCCAACAGTTCTTGACGGCGATTGTAGGGTTGGACCACGATGCTCTTGAAGGTCTCCGTGATGTGGTGCTCGAAACGGACAACGTCTTCGAACCCGAGATCCTTGCGGAATTGGGCGGTGATCTCCAGGCTCTCGTTGTCCACCGAATTGCTCCAGTTGAAGCCGATCAGCGGTGTCGAGCCGTCCTCGCGCGCGAAGAGCTTGGCCCCGATGAGCGTCCAGAGAGCGGCGTATGGGTTGTCGTTGCCCATAAACACCGATATCTTGAACTCGATATCCACCCCCAACTTGTGGAGCATGTACCCGAGGAGCACCGTCCCGGGGTTTACATTGAGCACCTGACGCACGCCGTACTCGGTGAAGTAATACAGGAATTCGTCCAACCATTCCAGCGCATGTTGGTTGGGCTGGCCCACCCCGCCGAAATATCCCGTGATGGTCTCCGGGCCACCCAGGTGGACATTGGAGCCGTCCGTGCCGCGTGTGTCCAGGGTCTCCACATAACTCGCGCCGATCATCTGCATCGCGGCCGCAAACGCCGCAAGGTCGCCGTCCGCCTCTTGTTCCTTCATTTTGCGCACCCGGATAAACCGGCCGGGCATTAGCATGTCGTTCTCGATGGCCCGCTCCGCGATTTCTCTGACCCATGGGAAGTATTGGCAAGCGCTGATCTCGAGCGTCACAGCGAAGTCCTCATGGAAACTACGAGGCATTTCCCGGCCGGCGAAGACCTTGCGCCGATATTCGTCGACCCCGATGAACGCGCCGGCATCCCGCTGCTCCTGGAGCCACTCCAGATCCGAGATATGCGCCGGATTAGTCTCCTGCACCCGGTGGAACAGCGCGGGAAGCTGACGCGCCGCGGCCGCCTTCGCGTTGATCTGTTCCGGGGTTCCGTATCGCTGCACGACTGCCAAGAAGTCGTCGATGGCGCGCATGTCGGGAGCGGTCAAGAGGCGGTTGATGCTCGCAAGGCGATCCTCGGGGATCCTAAGCATCTCTCTCAGATCCTCGCTCATAGCGACCTCCCGTATGTCATCCTCTTGGGGTCTTTGCGGCGGTCATTGGCCCCCGCCCCGCATGGCGCCAGGCTTCCCAGTGTATCGGATCGGGCCTCAAATCACAAGCAGATGGACCGCCGCGGGTACGTTCCATCCTGGGGCGTGATCTGACACGGCAGACTCGTGCCTGCCGCACCCTGTCAACAACACAGGCCAGGCCTCTCGATACACGCCTCGTTCCGCTCGCCGCTGCTTGAGATGCGGCCTGCTTTGCACGTTTCGATTGTGGGGAGGCGCATCTCGAGTGCCGAGCGGTGAAACCACGAGGTGTATCGAGAGGAGCGCCGTACATTCACTCTCAAGGGCCCGCGCCCCCTGAAATGGAACACACGCGGCCGCCGCGGCTGATTCAAACAGTGACATCTGTCGGGCCGCACGCTGGCGGCTGCAGCCTTCACCCGGGCTGGAGATCCCCACGGAGAAGCAATATTGATCCGCTTGGCCAACAGCGCTCACAGAAATCACATCGGCGAAATCACGGCCCGCCATCCTCCGCCGGGAGCAGCCTCTTGGTAAACACACTCTGCTTCTTTTCCACGCTGTATCCGATACGGGTATAGAAGTCGTGGGCCGCGGCGCGGATCACATTTGTGCGGATTCGCATGCTCGTCATGCCGCGCGAGCGGCCCCACGCCTCCGCCGCTGCAACCAGCGCCCGGCCGGCTCCGCTGTTGCGGTGCCTCTCATCCACCACCAGCCCTCCGAGCTCAGCGAAAGGGGGAGTTTCGAGCAAGTGCCGCTCCATGACGTGCAGCCATCCGATCACTTCGCCCTGCGGGCCTTGGGCGACCAGGACGGCTTGTCCACCTTTCGATAGCAGGGCCCGCAGGCGGGTTGCTGCCTGATGAGCATCCGTCTCGTAGCCGAGTTGTGTGGAAAGGACGGCGATGCGCGCCGCGTCCCCAGCGCGCGCGTGGCGAATCGTGATCTCGGAATCCGGTCTCAAAGAAATCCACTTTCTCCGAAGGTTTGGCCCGCCTCTCCAAGTCTCCCCTTGGGGGGAAGAGCGGAGATGATGGCACCCCGGACCTATTTCGGATCCAGCCAGGACGCTATTTGCCCTGGATCAGTTCCTGGCGCGTTCCCATTTCAGAGCTCGGCCACTTCCGGGATGACCTCCCGCCCCAACGTCTCCAGCGGCTTGATTTGCTCAGGATTGGGCATGTTGAAGATCACGTGGTGAAACCCCATTTCGGCGAGCTCGCTGCACAGGTTGAGCACATCGGATGGGCTCATTTCGTCTGGCGCAAGGTTGATGGTGGCCAGTGTTGTGAGTTCGATATCCTCATAGGGACGCTCAACCCGTTCGCAATGCTTGCGCAACACATGCAGCTTGTGCAGCAGAACATCCTTCCCTGCACGGTAGAACAGGTTGCAGGCATCGGCGTACTGCGCCACCAGGCGCAGGGTCGCCTTCTCGCCCATCCCGCCCACCAAGATTGGCGGGTGAGGCCTGGAGAGGGGCTGAGGGTTGATCACCGGCTCCTCCATCTGGAATCGTTCCCCACGGTAGGGCGACGTGTCACCAGACCATGCCCGGTGCGCGATCTGCAGAGCCTCTTCAAGACGCTCAAAGCGCTCTGATGCCGGTGGGAAGGGGAACCCCAGCGCTGTCGCCTCGCGCTGGTACCACGCCGCGCCGACTCCGAAGTATGCTTTTCCCTCGGAGAGCACGTCCAGGTTGGTGACTGCCTTGATCAGCAGCGCGGGTGCCCGGTAGATCACGCCGGTGACCATCGTCCCGAGCTTGACCCGTTCCGTCCGAGCAGCCAGATAGCTCAGCGTGCTGTAGCTCTCCAGCATCGGGTCCGCAGCGACACCGAGCGCGGGCTCGAGCTGCAGAAAATGGTCCATCACCCACAGGCTGTAGAAGCCGCATTCGTCCACAGCTCGAGCGATGCGATCCAAGGTGGGGGCGATCGCCGCCTCCCCCCCAGGCCAATCAAAGCGGTTCACTTGGAGACCGATGTGCATGGTCGATGCCTCCGTGTCAATGGTTGATCTTCAGAGCGGGCAGATCTCCCACGGGGGCGCGAATACGCCCCAGGAGCAACCGGAAGGGGATTGGATGATGGTCCCTGAGCTCGGCGCCTATTCCTCCGCCACCCGGAATACACCATCGCCCGGACGCACCCGGTCGATGACCTTGACCGCCACGTCGTCGCCCGCCTCGGCAGCCTCGATATTCTCGTGCTCGATCTGCATGGAATTGACGCGCTGTTCGAAATTGGTGCTGTGCCCCAGGAAGTGAATCCAATCTCCCAATTTCAAATCCGCGCCCAGGTCGAGCACCGCCACACCGATCTTGTTGAAGTAGTGTGTGACCTCGCCGATTCGCTCTCCCTCCGCCATGGCATTCACTCCTTCTGTGGATCATGCACACATTCGTGGACCGAGGCATTCCCTCTTTGAGATTGTACAACGACAATGGCGGCGGCGTCACCCGGTGTGGCGCGCCGCGGTGCATTTGGCGCGGCGCGCTGGGCCGTGCGCCCGAAGTGGCAGGCAGGGGACAGAGAATAGTGGAGAGTGAGAAGTGAGAAGTGAACGATTCGTTGGGGACAGCCGGAGATCATGCAGCGTCCGGCGAGGCTCATCCGGTCACCGACGGCCGACATCCGGTAGCCCGGAAACCTTCCAACCTGCGACCTTCAATCGGGCTTTTCTCCCCCGCTCCTGCGCACCCTCGCTCCCCTGCTTGCCTTTCAGCCTGACCCTCGGCGACCATACCTCTCAGGTGAAAAGGGGCTGGTATGCTCCCCCCGCCCGGATGAGCTCCCGGCGCGCCTCGGGGCCATGTTTCGTATAGCCATCACAGGCCTCGATCACCAAATGAAGCAGGTCGACGTCGCCGGCGGTGCACAACCCGCTCACCGGGTATGAGAGAACGAAATCGACCGCTTGCTGGATTGACTCCCCCGCCGCGAAGGGCTCGTACCAGGTTTGGTGGGTGTGCGCTTTCTCCCCCCATGGACCCTTGGCAATGGCCTTGATGGCCATCATGCCCACATCCCGCTCCTGACAAAGCTGGATCAACTTCTCGGCGGAGCGGCGGTATTCCGGGTCGGCGCACTGCACGAAGTTCAGCGGGAATAGCACGGAATCGAAGTCAAATCTCCGCAGCGCCTCCAGGAACACCGCCGGTGCGTGGATGCCGTGGCCCGTGATGCCGATATACCGGGTCAACCCCTGATCGCGGGCGTGAAGGACGGCCTCCAGCGCCCCGCCCTTCCGCGTCACTTCATCCAGCTCCTCCATGGTGCGCACCGCATGCAGTTGGTATAGGTCGAGGCGATCGACATTCAGTCGCTGCAGGGAGGCGCGCATCTCCTCCTCAGCCCCCTCCCGAGTGCGCTCCATGGTCTTGCACCCGAGAAAGAAGCGCTCCCGCTCGCGCGCCATCCAGGGCGCCAATCGGAGTTCCGCCTCCCCGTAGGAGGGCGCAACATCGATATGGTTTATCCCAGCCGCGATCACCCGTTCCATGGCCATATCGGCCGCGGATTGCGGGACATCCCACAGAGCTGCCGCACCGAAGATCGCGACGGTGCTCATATGCCCACTGCGGCCGAACCGGCGCTTCTCCATATTTCCACCTCGCTCAGTTCTGCGTATTCAGACCTGGTCACCTCGCGTCAGGGCTGACGGCCCCTCGCCCCCACAGCCCGCGCCGGTGCCGGCGGAGCCAGCACTTGGGGGGCGGGACCCCGCAGGAGGCGATTTCAAAAGACCGCAGCCCGTCGCAGCCATTGGCCCGCCAATGCAGGAACCAGCACCGCCACCATGACAATCACGATGAACGCCGAGATGATCAGCTCGGGCCGTCTATTCCGTCCGGGATGGTTCCTTCCTGGGAACATCGTGTGCCTCCCAGTTCCCTGGAATCCGGGGCTTCGAGATCCTGGTATGCAGCCCCTCCAACGCCGTCCGCAAGAGTGTTTGGGCCATGTCCACCACATTTCCAACCGACTGCCCTGCCCTTTGGGGTATCTCCATTTCGGGCATCACATCCAGGCGCGGCGCCGCATCCAGAGGAGCATCACGCCTGGAGTGCCCGCCATGGCGGCCAGGAATATGTAGAATGCCGCCCTCCCCGTCCAAGAATGAAGAGGGATTATTGGCTGGAAAAAATTCACCCCAAAGAAACCGGTCAGCACGGTCAGCGGCATGAAAAGTGTGGTGATGACGGTCAAGGTCTTCATCACTTCGTTCATGCGGTTGTTGACCACAGATAGGTAGGCATCCAATGCGGAGCTGACGAGGTCCCGCAGCCCCTCCGTGATGTCGTATAGCCGCACCAGATGATCGTACACATCCCGGAAGAAGATGCGGCTGTCCGGTGCCAGGGTCGTAAAATCTCCTCGCGCCAGCTTGTTCACCACTTCCCTTTGCGGGGTGAGAATGCGCCGCAGGTGCAGTAGAGCACGCTTGTAAATGAAGATCTGGTTGAGCAGATCCGCATCCGGATCATCAAAGATTTCATCCTCGATCAAATCCAGGGCGTCGTCCATGGCGGAAATCACGGCCATCGTGTCGGTGGCGAGCTCGTCGGTGATCTGATAGAGCAGGCGTTCCACTCCCCGGCTCAGACCGCGCTCATCGCGGCTGCTGAGATCCCAGACGCGTTCCAGGGCTTCGATAGGCTCGACCGAATACGTCACCAGGTAGTTGTGCCCGACGAAGAAATCCAGCTCGAGCGTCTCGATCAGATCCTCCGCTGCGGGGAGGTAGCGGATCGCGTGCAACACAAGGTAAATATACCCCTCCCAGGCATCCACCTTGGGCACGTGAGTCTCCTCCAGGGCATCGTCCACAGCAAGCGGGTGGAATCCGAACCGGTCGAGGAGAATCGGGCGGCACTGATCCGGCGGCACCTGGTGAAAGTCCACCCACAGCAGGCCTTCTGGATCCTGGATCGCAGCGGAGATCTCATCCAGAGACAAGTCCCGCTGCGTCTCCCCCGCCTGGTTTCGATACACAGAGCGGATCATGGCTTTCGCCTCCTGCATGAACCTGAGAGGTTAATTCTAACGCCATGGCGCTCCTTTTGCTCGCGCCGTGGGCACCGGGGGGTGTTCCATCTCAGGGGGCGCGGCTGCTTGAGAGTAAATGTGCGGCGCTCCTCTCGATACACCTCGTGGTTTCACCACTCGGCACTCGAGATGCGCCTGCCCGCAATCGGAACCTGGGAAACAGGCCGCATCTCCAGTAGCGGCGATCGGAGCGAGGCGGGTATCGAGAGGCCCGGCCTGTGTTGTTGACAGGGTGCGGCAGGTGCGAGTCTGCCGTTTCAGATCGCCCCCCGGGACGGAACGCACCCGGGCACCGGCGGGCACGGCCAGGAAGATATCTTCTTTGCTGGCGGGCACCCGGGATGCGTTGCCTCTCCCTGGCCTTTGTCGGGCGATGCTCCGAGCGGGGGCATGGGATCGGCATCAGGGAACAAGATCGCGCATGGGCTGACGTTCGAGGGCGCCATTCCTTGGTCAGCCTGGGGAAAGGCAAGGGATTGTTGCGACTTTGTGATTGCTTCGTAACCAAATCCGCCGAATGGTGACAGAATCTGGAGCAAGGCAGGATAGGCTTAAAGCCGGTTAAGGCCATGGAGTACATGGCCGCAGTGATTAACAGACCAAGGAGGTAGACAGATGTATTGGATCACAGGATTGCTTGGTGGGCTGTTGGTGATTTTCCCCTTCGTCTTTGGGCTGATGAACGACCCACTGGCGGTCGGCAGCGGTATCGTGCTGGGCGGGCTGACCCTGGCCATGTCCATCATCGGTGGCGCGGCGCACAATGAGAGCACTTGGGAATACTGGGTGATTGGCGTGCTGGGAATCCTCGCTCTGGTCGCCCCGTTCGTACTGAGCTTCACATTTGTGCCGGATGCCCTCTGGCTCACCAGCGCCATTGGCGGAGCCCTGACGGCGCTTTCTGGCTACAAGGTGTTCACGCACGGGTATCGCCGGATGCCGCCTAGCCAACAACCCGGATCAGCCTGAGCCCGCATGCGTCCGGCTTGACCCAATGGTAGGGCCGGAGTAGCGAGTTCAGAGCAGGAAAGCGAAATCGCCCCTGATTTCCGGGGCGATTTCTCATTCTTGGTGCGGCCATCGGGAAGGGGATGTGAAGGCAATGGCGGATGGGCGCCGGCGGAGGTCCTTCAGGCATCCCGAAAGACTGGCCGAATCACATGGGAGAGGGGAGGCAAGTGAGCCCCTGAGCTCACCCCTCCCGGCCTCATCGCGGAGGAGATTCCGTTTATGCCAGAGATCCGGGAAAGGCTCGCTGCTTTGTTACCGCTCAGTGACATGCGGCACGGGCCTGTGACAGGATATTGACATGTCCGCGCTAGCCTTAAATGCAATAAGGGTCATGAGCTACATGACCAGCGAATTTGAGGAAGGAGGTAAGAGACATGTATTGGATCACGGGCTTGCTCGGTGGTTTGCTGATCGTCTTCCCCTTCGTCTTTGGGCTGATGAACGACCCACTGGCGGTCGGTAGCGGGATTGTGCTGGGCGGGCTGACACTTGCGCTATCCATCATCGCCGGCTCGACTCACAATGACAGCACCTGGGAATACTGGGTGATTGGCGTGCTGGGGATTCTCTCGATGCTATCCCCGTTTGTCCTGAGTTTCACCTTTGTCCCGGATGCGATATGGCTTACGAGTGCCATCGGCGGAGCCCTTACAGCCCTGGCGGGTTATAAGGTCTTCGTCCCAAGCTATCAACGACTCCCGCCAAGCCATCAACCTGGCTAGGCTGGATGAACGCGCGCGAGCCTGGTTTGGGGCTTGATCTCAACCGGCTCGAGCGCCTTCGGGGGTAGGGTGGGTCGCCCCGGGTGACCGGGGTGGCCCGCTTGTATGAGTCTTGACCGGAGATGGCTGGGCCTCGAAAGTCGAATGTCTGAGATAGATCACCATTCTGGTGCCCGGGCCGGTCTGCAAACTGAAAGCGCTCGAAGCTCTCCGAATTCTGCGAATGTAAGGTTCCCTTAATTCTAAGTTTGAGCCTCCATAAGGACGGAACTCCCCCCTAGGAGATAGGATTTCTACTGAAGACGGGAGTTGGCCCCATGAATAGCTGGCCGACCAGACCTATGGAGGTGCTAGATGTCCGAGACCAAAGGCGTGGAGTTCGAAGAAACTGAGATACCGGCGGATGCACCTGTCTTCTGCCGGGGGGAAGAGTGTGGCAAGGTCACTCACATCGTCCTCAACCCGACCACGGGCAAGTTCACCGATGTCGTGGTCAAGGAGGAATCGGCTCCCCACAAAGAGCGGTTGGTGCCTCGCCGTCATATCAGCGAATCGGATTCAGAGGCTGTCAGGCTCGATTGCTCGGTGGAGCAGCTTCGTGCTTTTTCGGAATTCGAGAAGGCGGAGTTTATCGAGGCAAAGATGCCGCGAATGCTGCTCGGCGGCCCCTACCCAATGGTGTGGCCATACGTGGTGCCCGAGAAACAACTCATCACGGTGGAGCGGGAGATGATCCCCGTTGATGAAATGGCGGTCCGCCGCAATACGGTAGTCGAGGCTGCGGACGGCCCCATCGGGAAGGTGGATGAACTCATGGTGGACGAGCACACGGGGCGCGTCACCCACCTCATCATGCGGGAAGGGCACCTGTGGGGGAGGCGAGATGTGGTGATCCCCATATCCGCGATCGAGCACATGGAAGAAGAGCACGTCAAATTGAGGTTGGACAAGAGGCAGGTCGAGGGACTGCCGGTCATCCCCGTGAAGAGAAGAATGTGGGAGCAGGGAGACTCCAAAGGGACGAGCACATAACCTAGGGCCACGAACCGAGAAGAAGAGCAATGTCTCCTGGGGAGGCACCGCAGGTGTCAGATTGCGCGCGGAACGAAAGAAGAAAGCCAAGGGCTCCCTTGAATGGCAATTTGCGCGCGCCCGCCCGGGCTCAGATAATCGCCGGCCGAGCGCGTCAGGAGGCTGTCCTGGCATGGTTGGAGGAGGGGCCGGCGGCCTATGGCCGAGTTTTCCGCCGGCGCCGACAGGGGGCAGAGGTGGGCGCAGCGCAGTCTACTCAGAGAAGACCGGTTCCACCGAGCCGGAGCGAGAGGGCACCGAGAGCGCGGAGAATAATGGTATGGTCGGGCTGTTTCTGACGGGTCTGGCAGCGGGCTTCCTGGGGGCTTTGCTGGGGTTTGGCGGGGGGATCCTGCTTGTTCCGGCGCTTACACTCATCTTTCACTTGCCCTTCAAACTCGCCGTGGCGACCAGCTTGGTTGGGGTATTGACGACATCCGCTTCGGTTGGGGCGGTCATCCCGAAACATCGCAAGCCCGATATCGAATTGGGACTGCGGCTCGAAATGGCGACTGTTGTCGGCGCGCTGATCGGGAGTCTCCTTGTCGCCTGGATCAACGATCGGACCCTAAGCCTGATCTTCTCGGCGGCGATGCTCTTCTCAAGTGGCTACATTGCCTTTCGCGCCAGGTGGGGAAGAACGCAGGGAGTGCCGGAGCGCTCCTTTCAATCCGGCTATCAGCCGCGCCACTGGCCGGCTGCTGTCGGGCTCTCCGGGGTCGCCGGATTGCTTTCCGGCATGCTCGGTGTGGGCGGAGGATTCCTTAAAGTACCGATCATTTATGCGGTGATGGGTGTCCCGCTCGGCGTCGCCTCGCTGACCAGCAATTTCATGGTCGGGATCACGGCGGCGGCCAGTCTGTTCGTATACGGGGGCCGTGGGGACATCCACGCCCTGGTTGTGGTGCCGACGGCGTTGGGTGTGCTGGTAGGGGCTCTGATCGGGGTGCGGACATTGATGCGCATCGAGGTCCGGCGGCTTCGGTTGGGTTTGATACTGCTCCTGCTGTTTGTCGCAGCCCAGATGGCCCTGAGAGGCCTTGGGCGGATCTAGCGAGCAAGGATGGAATGGAGAGGTTGTGGACCACACGGAGAAGAGAGCATAATGGAGGCGATAACAGAAGATGAGAGCCAAGCCGAAGAGCCGCAGCCTCGCGATGTGGATCACGCACTTTCGCTGGTTGCCGTGCTTTTCGCTTTCGGTCTGATGGCCACAGGTTATCTATACCTGGTCTTGGCAACGGGGACAGGCGGTCTTCCTGGCCCCGCAGTCCCGCTGCTCTCCGCCGCAGCGCTGCGGGGCAAGTTGTCTGTGGGATTGCTGCTGATAAACGGCGGGATCGTGATCTTGGGTTTGCTGCCCCTGGCACGGGTTCTTCTTGCGGCGGAGGGATTCCTGCACCACCGGCAATTGCTCAATATGCTCTTCGCGATTGCTGTGTTCACCGAACTGCTGATCGGCGTGGGCATCTAGCGCCGGCCCCGGAGTCATGTATGGAAGAAGAACGGAACGAGGTGAAGCCCGTCACCAGGCACCATCGGTCCTGGAGAATCAGCCTGCAGGCCTGGGTGAGCTTGCTGGCGCTGGGCGTCGTGCTGTGGATGACGTTGAGCGCTGCCCATCTGCTCTGGGATTTGGGGAGCATCTTACTGGGGGCTGTTCTTGTGGCCCTGGGCATCCGACCGGTATTGGATGTCATGGAGCGACGGCGGATCCCCAGGGGCGCATCGGTTCTGCTGATATATCTGCTCCTGTTGGGTTTTCTCGCCGTCGTGGGGGACTTGCTCGTGCCGGTGGTGAGCGCGGAGGTGGCCGCTCTCGAATCCAGCGGGCCGACGATCGCTCAATCGATTTCCACCTTCCTGGCACATACGCCGCTCCTGAGGCATCTGCTGCCGTCCTCCGGCTCAATCGCCCAATTCCTGTCAGGCCAATTCTCGTCGGTGGTTCAACCGCTGGTCGGTGCCATCACCGGGGTGGGCAACTTTGGATTGGATGTGCTCCTCGTTCTGATCCTGGCATACCTCTTCACTCGGGATCGAGGGATGGTCTCGGGGCTGATCCGGGATTGGACCCCGCCACGATATCACCGGCGCTTGGAAATGGCGCTCCAAGGCCTCGGCCTCCGGCTTTCAAGGTGGGCCTGGGCGCAGCCCCTGATGGTGGTTTATTTCATGTTCACATTCAGCGTGACCCTGACTTTGCTCAAGGTTCCGTTCGCGCTGGCCATCGGCCTGTTTGGGGGCCTGGTGGCCATTATCCCCTTCATTGGAAGTCTGGTGGCATTCGCACTGGCCGCGGCGAGCGCACTCTCTGTAAATCCGGTGCTGGTCATTTGGATTGGGGTGGCCTTCTTACTGATCACCGAATTAGAGGCCCATATCCTTGCCCCGGCCATATACGGGCATGCCACCGGGATCCGCGCCGGGGCAGCTCTGGTGGTGATGCTGCTGGGCACCAAATTGGCTGGTCTGATCGGGCTGTTGTATGCGGTTCCCATCACGGTGATTGTCTCCACTGTCCTGATGGAGGTGCGCACCTCTCTATGGAACGGCGAGCCTTCAAGCGGGGATCTGGACTCTCCCGACCGCGCTGCGAGCGGTTGAAGCCGAAGGGGGTTATCGGAGCATGAAGGGCGTGGCGGTCGAAGGGCGTAATCCTGCGCCAGCGAGTTCATCGGCATGAAGGGTACGGCGGAGTCCGCAGCCGAAGTTTTGTCGAATGAGAGTGGGCGGGGCTTCATCGCCCGGCTTCTCCCTTTCCTCGGACCCGCTTTCATCGCCAGCGTGGCATATATCGATCCCGGCAACTTCGCGACCAATATCCAGGGGGGCGCTCAGTTTGGATACAAGCTTCTTTGGGTGATCGTACTGAGCAACCTGATGGCCATGCTGCTGCAGGCGCTCTCCGCCAAACTCGGAATCGCGACGGGACACAACCTGGCCGAGGAATGCCGCCTTTCATTTCCGAGGCCCCTGGTTTTGGGCATGTGGGTGCTCATGGAAGTCGTAGCGATGGCCACGGATCTGGCCGAGTTCTTGGGCGCAGCGATCGGGTTCAACCTGCTCTTCGGCATTCCACTCTGGGTGGCGGGGATCTTGGCCGCAATCGCCACCTTCTTGATCCTGGCGCTGGAGCGCGGGGGCTTCCGGCCGTTGGAGGCCGTCATCACCACCCTGGTGGGGGTGGTCGCGGTCAGCTATCTGATCGAGACCATCCTCGACAAGCCTGCATGGGGGGATGTTCTCTATCACGCAGTGGTACCGGAGTTCTCCGGGAAGGAGAGCGTTCTGTTGGCGACGGGTATCCTGGGAGCCACGGTGATGCCGCACGCCATATACCTGCACTCGGCGCTCACCCAGGGCCGAATCGTGACCACGAACGAGGCTGAGAAGAAACGTCTCTTTGGCTTCGAAAGCGTCGACGTCCTGATCGCCATGGGCATCGCGGGCTTGGTGAACGCGGCAATGCTGGTGATGGCCGCTGCCACCTTCTTCAACCAGGGGCTGCATCAGGTGGGGACTATCGAGCAGGCTCATCAGACCCTGCAGCCCCTGCTTGGACCGGCCGCAAGTTGGACATTTGCGATTTCGCTCCTGGCCGCGGGCTTGTCCTCCTCTTCGGTGGGAACCATGGCCGGCCAGGTCATCATGCAGGGGTTTCTGGATTGGCACATCCCGGTGTGGATCCGGCGCCTCGTTACGATGGCACCCTCGCTCGTGGTGATCGCAACCGGTTTGGATCCAACCCGCACGCTGGTTATCAGCCAGGTTGTGCTAAGCTTTGGGTTGCCCTTTGCCGTCATCCCGCTGGTCATGTTCACGAGCCGCGGCGATCTGATGGGAGCGCTGGTCAATCGGAAGGTGACGACCACCATCAGCATCTTGGTGGCGGGGCTGATCACATTGCTCAACATATATCTGCTGTATCAGACTCTTTTCGGTGGTTGAGATGAGCTTCAAGCATTTGATTGTCCCCCTTGACGGATCCAACCTGGCTGAGGCGGCGATACGCCCTGCTGTCCTGCTGGCGCGCAGGCTTGGATCCCAAATCACGCTCTTCCATGTGATCGAAGAGTCCGCTCCGGAAAGCGTGCATGGGGAGAGGCATCTGCGGTCCGCCGACGAGGCGCGGCGCTACCTGCGCGATGTCCGCCGGGAGCAGATCCCGCAGGATATCCAGGTGGACCTCCACGTGCACACCGATCCTGCGAAGGATGTAGCGCAAAGCATCGTCCAGCATGCGGCGGAATTGGGACACGATCTGATCAGCATGTGTACTCACGGCCGGGGAGGATTGAGGGATTGGATCTACGGGCGGATACCGGCGCAGATTATTGCCGCCGGGAGCGAACCGGTGTTGCTGGTTCAGCCGGGGTCGGATCCCCTCATCCGGCGCTTTGAATGCCGGCACCTATTGGTGCCGTTGGATGGGGATCCGTCTCACGAGGCAGGGCTGCGGATCGGATGGGAGCTGGCGAAGTCATGCGAGGCGAGTGTGGATTTGCTCACCGTGGTGCACACACGCGGGGAATTGCCCGGCCCGCAAGGGGCGAGCGCCCAACTGATGCCCCGCGCGGCAAGCGTTCTTCTGGATCTCGAGGTTGAAAAAGCGAAGGACTACCTGGAAGCCCGTGTGCGCGAGCTGCGGGAGGGAGGCATCCCGTCCTCTTCTCGGGTGATGCGTGGGGATCCACCGCAAGCCATCATCCAGGAGGCCGAAGAATCCGGCGCTGACTTGATTGTCATGGGTTCGCACGGACGTAAAGGGATGGATGCCTTCTGGGCTGGCAGTGTCGCGCCGCGCATCTTGGAGCGATCGAGGCGTCCGCTGCTCATTGCGCCTATCCCAGCCCCACAGTCGGATTGACCCGCCGGGCATATGGCCGTATTCCCCCCATCCGGCGCCCTTTCGAGGCCTGTACAGAATGCCCCTGATCGCCTGCCGGCATTCCGTCCTCCAATGTCTCGGAATGTGGGCGCTGCAGTCCCCGGTCGTGACCCGCCATCAACAGTTCCCGCTGAGGTGTGCGGAGAGGCTCAACCAGCGGTGGTGGCCAGCGCTCTTGGGAGCCTTTCCATTTGGCGTTCGGTGAGCTTCAGTCCGATCTCTCCCTCTGAGAAATATTCCACCTCGGATATGGGGATCAGATATCGGTGTTCGTGAGAGCCTGTAACGGTTCGCAGGCCCAGATGGGTCAGCCGCCCAGTATCACGATCGACGATGAAGTTGGCCAAGGCCACCTCCAGACCATCCTGGGTGCGTGCCACAGCGCGCCTGTGAATCGCGACTCCCTCCGCCATATCGTCCTGCGAGTCTTCTGGAATGAAGCGGCTGTCGCTGAACGAGAGCCTTCCGCCTCCTTCCCATCCCATGGGCGCCGCAGCGGGGGTCTCCTCCGCCACAAACATGGCTTGCCGGAATGGCGACAGATAGTGCAGGTATTGCCTGGAGAAATCCAGGAAGATATCCTCTGATGTCGCCCTGGCGATCAATTCAATAGGGACCATGCGCTCCAACTGTGGTGGATCAGGCTCCTGCACGACAATATATGCGATCTCGTCCCGGTTTGGCTTCAACACAAGATATATCAACTCCCCACACAACCCATCAAAGCAATGTACCCTTGCAGTTGTACACAGCTCCATTTTCAATTCTCCTGGCGCATTCCTCAAGCCGTAGACTTGCAGTCGGATTTTCTCCGAACCAGCCGCTGCTCTGGCGATCAATCGAGGGGCGCTCTGTCAAGTAGCAGGCCCGAGCATGCGACATCCTTGCCGAGGACCAAGCGGGTGACCAGTGACGCAGCATTCTCGCTCATTGTGGATCGCATAGGGGGTTCCCTGCGTCCTCGCCCCGGCCGCCCATCAACTGGAATGGCTCGGCTCCTCCAGCCGTCTTCTTCCCTTCTGCTCGCCTCCCTGCTGGTGGCCTTCATGGAAGACGTAGCCAGGGCTCCATGGAGTCCCCAGGACAGGCAGCAGCCAGCGATCCACGCCCCACCAACCGGCTGTCTTCCAGGCCAGCAGCAACCCTATACCCACGATCAAGAGAATGGGATTGAGACTCACCGATCCGGCGAGCAGGTAGTTCGTGTTCATGAAGACTCCGAAAAAGGCGGCGATGCCGGTGAAGACGCCCAGGATGAGCCCCACTCCGACCAAGAACTCCCCCCAGGCGACCAGGTAGCTCCAGGCGTGCACATTCGGCAGCACGACATTCTGCAGGAACCATGCATACCAGGTCTGTACCGCTGGATGCTCTCCGCTTGCCAGAGTCAGTGAGTGGCTGATAAAGCCGCTCAGAGCTGAGCCGGCGTCCGCCCCCGTCCAAGCAGAGGAATGGAGCTTCTCCCAGCCCGCCTGAAGCCACTCCCAACCGGCATATATCCGCAGGAGCAACCAGATCCAGGACCATCTCGTGTCCCCGAAGAGCGCACGCGCTACAGGGGAATCCTCGATGCGAACGACGTGTGACCCCATTTTCATTTCCGTATCTGCTGACATTCAACACCTCTTCGCCCAACAACGAGCGATCTCAACCTTCCCCACAATGATGATCCCGCCGACCAGTCGTCGTCTTTATGCGCAGGATAAGCTTTCTTTAAGAGAACCTTACAAGCTACTGCTCACTGCGGGTACGTGCCCACTTCAGGCCATTGCAGGCCGGCTCCTGCGGCGGCATGCTCCCAATACCAGACAGTTGCATGGGCGGCCGCTATGGCCGCCCGATTTATGACGGGGAATCCGTGCTGGGGAATAAGGGGGGACCGGCGATCAGATCCTGAAACCCATCAGGAAATAAGTGAAAAATGCCGCCAGGGTCACCAGCGCGATTACGACCAGGGCGCTGAGAAGCAGTTCTTGGGAATCGAATGGTGGAGAACCGGGGGCGCGTTTCATCTTCCGGCGCCCCCAGATGATAGCCAGCACGACAAGCACCGCGCACACCGCGAGCGCCCAAAGCGCCAAGACTGTCACCCCGGTGGACATGGCGGGACCTCACGGCCGCGAATCAACCTGAGACCAGTACGAGTTTCGATGATGAACCCTTCAAACGGGCTTCGACGGGATCTGACGAACCATCACGCCCACCAATTGTGAATCCTCTGAGTCCGGTTGCCGTTGGCGACCGGCATCCCCCATGATCTGGAGACCGTTCAACTTCACGATTCCTCTTATCCTATAAGCTCCAACCCGACGGCGTCTTTACTCCAAGGTTAAGACTACCTTATGCTCTCATAAAGGGAACCTTAAGGACCAGCGCCTCGCAAGAATGCTCTTCACCTCCCACTCCCCAAAGTGTGTTTCCATTCCTGCTTGCGATCTGGATCCAGGGGAGCCGAGCGAATGGGCACGGCGCAGGATCGCCGCACGCTTCATCCGCCACGCGCCCGGTTGACTGCCAGCGCATCATCCTCCGGCAACTTCAGTCCCATCGGGCGTCAGATGAATAGCGGAGGTTGCTCCCTCCCTTCCCGTGGGGACCTCTGATGGGTGCTCCGCCGCGGGGCAAGGACTTGGCGGCACGGTATTCCTCAATGCGACGCACGCAGATGGATGGCGTGCCGGCCGGAGGGGGCCTTGTGCATTCCCTCAGGACCGCGGCGCCCACGGGGCCACAGCCGAGCCCCAGGCCCTTAATGTTCTCATAATTCGATATTGAGATGCTCGTAAAGACGACGGGCTCGACTCGCGATTGAATCAATGTATCGGTCTCGATGAGATCATCGCAGGCGAGAGGCGAGGTCGATTGATGCGCCGCACCGGGCCGCGAGGGAGGATTGAAGTGACAGAGGTGACGAGAACAAGAGCAGGGACTGTCGACCGAAAGGAGTTGGACCGGGAGTGCATCAATACTTTGCGGTTTCTGGCAGTGGACGCGGTCGAGCGCGCGGATTCGGGGCATCCCGGCCTACCCATGGGTTCGGCCGCCCTCGCTTATGTATTGTGGGACCGATTTCTGAAATTCAACCCTCGCGATCCCAAGTGGCCCAATAGGGACCGCTTCGTGCTCTCCGCCGGGCACGGCTCGATGTTGCTTTACGCACTGCTGCACCTGACCGGGTTCGATCTCCCCTTGGATGAGCTTAAGCGCTTCCGCCAATGGGGGAGCCGCACGCCCGGCCACCCGGAATACGGCCATACCCCCGGAGTAGAAGCCACCACTGGCCCCTTGGGTCAGGGATTTGGGAATGCGGTCGGGATGGCGATCGCGGAGGCGGCGCTGGCAGCGCGCTTCAATCGCACCGGCCATTCGATTGTTGACCACTACATTTATGCGCTCGCCAGCGATGGTGATCTCATGGAGGGGGTCTCCTCTGAGGCCGCCTCTCTGGCCGGGCATTTGCAGTTGGGGAAGTTGATTGTCCTGTACGCCGACAACCAGATCACCATCGAGGGCTCGACCAGCCTGGCATACAGCGAGGATCCCAAGGAGCGTTTCAGATCCTATGATTGGCACGTGCTCTCGGTCGAAGATGGCAACGATCTAGAGGAAGTAGCTTCGGCCATTGACTCCGCCCGGCGGCGCCAGGATCGCCCATCCTTCATCGACATTCGCACCCATATTGGCTACGGCAGCCCGCATAAGCAGGATACGTCCAAAGCGCACGGCGAACCGCTGGGCGAGCAGGAGGTACGGCTGACAAAGGAGAACCTGGGATGGCCGTTGGAGCCGGAATTCCTGGTGCCTGGGCCGGTGCTGGAGCATTTTCGGAGGGCGCTCGAGCGCGGTGCCGCCTGGCAGGCCGAGTGGCAGGCCGCGATGGAGGACTACGCTGACGAATATCCCGCCTTGGCGTCGGAATTCCACCGAACCATGGCCGGGGAACTCCCCTCCGGCTGGGACCAGGACATCCCGCAATTCACCCCCGGCCAGGGGGAGATGTCTACCCGTGTGGCCTCCGGGGAGGTGATTGGAAGCATCGCCCCGCATGTACCGGAACTGATGGGCGGAGCGGCGGATCTCGCGCCGAGCACCCACACTCACATTGAGGGAAGCGCCAATTTTGAAGCGGGCAGCCCCGGCGGGCGCAACATGCATTTCGGGATCCGGGAGCATGCCATGGGCGCGATCCTGAACGGAATGGCGCTGCATGGGGGCCTCATTCCTTTTGGAGCGACATTTCTCATCTTCAGCGACTACATGCGCCCTCCCATGCGGTTGGCCGCCATGAGTAAGCTCCCGGTCATCTACGTCTTCACCCACGACAGCATTGGCCTCGGGCAAGATGGCCCCACGCATCAGCCCGTGGAGCAGCTACTCGGGTTGCGTTCTGTCCCGGGATTGATCGTCATCAGGCCGGGCGACGCGAACGAGACCTCACTCGCTTGGAAGGTGGCTCTGGAGCGCAGAGACGGCCCGGTGGCAATCGTGCTGACCCGACAGGGGCTGCCGGTGCTCGATCCGGAGCACTTTAAGGCGTTGAGGGCGGGTCTGCGATTTGGTGCCTATGTGCTCGCGGATGGGTCGGAAGGTGAAGTGCCACAGGTTGTGCTCGCAGCGTCGGGCTCGGAAGTGCATAAGGCCCTTTCGGCACGCGCCAAGCTCGCCGAAGAGGGTATTTCCGCGCGTGTGGTTAGCTTTCCCAGCTGGGGGCTCTTCAAAGAACAGCCCCACAAGTATCAGGACGAGGTGTTTCCGCCCTCCGTGCCCGTCGTGGCGATTGAGGCCGGCGTCTCCCTCGGATGGATTCCCTATGTCGGATCGGGAGTCGCTTCGATGATCGGCGTGGACCATTACGGCGCTTCCGCCCCCGGAGACATCGTGATGCAGGAATACGGCATCACGGAGGATCATATCTGCCAGCAGGTTAAGAGTCTGCTGGGTCATGGGCAGAAAACATGAGCCGGCGGATTGCGATTGCCGCGGATCACGGCGGCTTCACTTTGCGGCAAGGGATCATCCGAAGGCTCGAGTCGCAAGGCATCCGGGTCGTGGACTTCGGCGCCAAGGAATTGCATCCGGAGGATGACTATCCCGACTTCGTCATTCCGATGGCGGAGGCGGTGGCGGCGGGGGAGGCGGAGCGAGGGATCGCAGTCTGCGGCAGCGGGGTGGGCGCCTGCGTGGCGGCCAACAAGGTCCCCGGGGTTCGCGCGGCTCTGATACATGAGGCGTATTCCGCCCGCCAGGGGGTCGAGGACGATGACATGAATGTGATATGCCTCGGGGGGCGGGTGTTAGGAGAGGAGCTCGCCTGGGAGTTTGTGCAGGCATTCCTCCGCGCCCGCTTCAAGGCCCGGGCTCGCTACCAGCGCCGGCTGGCGAAGGTGGCGGCGTTGGAGGTGCGAGGTGGTGATCAAGACTGAAGTTCGCGAACTTGCAGACGAATCCTTGCGGTGGGAGGTGGACTCGATCCCGGTGTATGGCAAGGTTACCAGACCGACGGTCGGCGGTCCATATCCTGCGGTTTGTTTTGTGGCGGGAAGCGGCCCCACTGATCGGGACTGGAATTCGCCCTTGCTGCCTGGAGATAATGGAAGCGGGCGTCTGCTGGCCAGAGCCTTGGCTTCAGAGGGATTTGTGACCCTCAGATACGACAAGCGCGCCGCCGGCCCGCATGCCAAAGAGAACATTGAAATGCTCCGTGGCAGGGTGAGCCTCCGAAGCCACGTCGACGAATTGGCCGGCGCGGTGAGCGCGCTGAGGGGACACGCGCATGTGGATCCAGGCAGGATCTTCGCGCTTACCAACAGCGAGGGCGCCATCCACGCCCTGGGCCTTCAGCGCCAGGCACACCGGCCCCCCTTCAGTGGGCTTGTTCTCACAGGCATGCCCGCGCGCCCAGTCTGGAAGACAATGCGCGGGCAAGTCGCTGGCCAACTGGCTGGCCTCCCGGACGGCGAGGGATTGATGACCTGCTTCGACGCCGGGATGGCCAATTTCCTGGCCGGTCGGCCGCTGAACCTCGATCCTGCGCTTCCACAGGGAATCCGATCCGCGCTGCAGGCGCTCAATAACCCGGAAAATCTGCCCTTTTCCCGTGAGCTCATGGAGGTCAATCCCATTCATTTGCTGGAGGGGGTCACGGCGCCAATCCTGATCGTGATCGGCAAGAAAGATATCCAGGTGGACTGGAGGGCCGATGGTGATCTATTGCTGGCGGCGCTGCGGGGGAGAGGCAATGTGCAGCTGGCATTCCCTGGAATGGCAGACCATGTCCTCAAATTCGAACCCACGCCGCGCTCGGATTTGGCGCCCGCCGAAGTGCAGGAGCGATACAACGCCGCCGGTCGAACGCTCGATCCGGAGGCGCTGGACGGGATCCGCGCCTGGCTCCGCACTCATCTTGCGGTTGCTGAGGGGCCTGAGGTCCGGTCGTCGGAAGGGGGAAAACCATGATCCGCTTGAAGCGGGCCTATGATCCCGTAGAGGAAGAAGACGGTGCCCGGTTCCTGGTTGACCGCCTTTGGCCGCGTGGCATAAGAAAGGGGGATTTGGAGATCGAGGCGTGGCTGAAGGATGTCGCGCCCAGCGACGATTTGCGCCGTTGGTTTGGCCACAAACCGGAGAAGTGGGACGAGTTCAAGGCGCGTTACTTCAGCGAGTTGGACGAGGGCGGGGGATCCCTCCGCCCCATCCGGGAGGCCGCGGATCGCGGGACGGTCACCCTGGTATACGCTGCCCGGGATCGGGAGCACAACAACGCTGTCGCGCTGCGCGAGTACTTGGAGACAAAAGGACAAGGTAGGAAATCGGAGGACGAGCAATGAGCGAGAATCCGCTGCAGAGGATACATAACTACGGCCAAAGCATATGGCTGGACTTCATCCGCCGGCATATGTTGCGCTCCGGTGAGTTGGCCGAGCTGATCGAGAAGGACGGCGTCCGTGGAGTGACTTCCAACCCCTCGATCTTTGAGAAGGCGATCGCCGGCTCCAGCGATTACGACGACGCGATCCGTGAAATGGCCCAAGCCGAAAAGAGCGTGAATGAGATCTACGAACGGCTGACCACGGCGGACGTTCAGGCGGCCGCAGACCTGTTCCGCCCCCTCTACGACCGGACTGATGGCGGGGACGGCTATGTCAGTCTTGAGGTCTCCCCGCATTTGGCTCACGATACGGAGGGGACGATCCAGGAGGCACGGCGCCTGTGGGCGGACTTGGATCGCCCCAATGTGCTCATCAAGGTCCCCGCCACCCGGGAGGGTCTGCCGGCGATCCAGCAGCTGATTTCCGAGGGCATCAACGTCAATGTGACCCTCCTGTTCGCGCTTCCCCGATACAGGGATGTCGCGGAGGCCTACATCTCGGGCCTGGAAGCCCGACTGGAGGGCGGAGGTGGCGTGAGCCGCGTCGCCTCGGTGGCCAGTTTCTTCCTGAGCCGCATCGATGTTCTTGTGGATCCGCTGCTCGAGAAGCGGATGAAGGGTCAGGGGCCACATGCGAGCCTCGCGCGTGAGATGCACGGGCAGGTGGCGATCTCCAGCGCCAAAATTGCTTACCAACTGTACAAGGAGATCTTTGGGAGCGAACGATTTCAGGCGCTCGCGGAGAAAGGAGCGAGGCGCCAGCGGCTGCTGTGGGCCAGCACGAGCACCAAGGATCCCAGCTACAGCGATGTGAAATACGTTGAGGCACTGATCGGCCCCCAGACCGTCAATACCATCCCGATGGAGACGCTGAACGCCTATCGCGATCATGGCGATCCGGCGCAGCGGCTGGAGACAGAGGTGGAACTTGCGAGGCGGACTCTGGATCGTCTCCCGGAGTTGGATATCGACTTGGAGCAGGTCACCGGGCAGTTGGAGGACGAGGGCGTGGAGAAATTCATCCGGCCTTTTGACCGGCTGATGGAGACGCTGAAAGGGGAGAAATCGGCCGCCCTCTCGCCGGCTACGGACCCCATGATTTTCGCCCTGGGCGACGCGAGAGACGCGGTGGAGGAGAGAATCGGCCAACTGAAGGGAGAGGGGTTTGCGGCCCGCCTGTGGCGCAAAGATCCGAGCCTGTGGAAGGGCGACCCGGAGCAGCAGAAGGTGATCAAGGATGCCTTGGGTTGGCTCCACGTGGCGGAAAAGATGGAGGAGAATCTGCCCGCGCTTCAAGACTTCGTGGAGGAGGTCAAGTCCGCCGGCTTTCGGCACGTGGTGCATATGGGCATGGGGGGCAGCAGCCTCGCGCCGCTGTTCTTCGCACGCACCTTTGCGCCCTCTGAATCCGGCTTGCCTCTGACCGTATTGGACACGACGGATCCAGAGACGGTGCTGCGCATAGAGCGCTCCGTCCCCTTGGAGCACACACTGTTTATCGTAGCGAGCAAATCGGGCACCACGGCCGAGACGCGATCCTTTGGCGACTACTTCTACCAGAAGGTGCGCAGCCTGAAGGGAAACGGCGCCGGCGGCAGTTTCGTGGCCATCACGGATCCCGGGACACCGCTGGCAGAATTGGGCAGCGAGCGGGGCTTCCGCCGGGTGTTCCTCAACTACGTCGACATCGGCGGCCGCTATTCCGCCCTGTCATACTTCGGGCTGGTGCCGGCGGCCCTGCTCGGGGTGGATGTGTCTGAGCTCGTGGCGCGCGCCCTGCAGATGCGCCACGCTTGCTCCGCTTCTGTCCCGGAAACGGAAAACCCCGGGCTTCGCCTCGGAGCCGTCCTGGGGGAGCTGGGCCTTCGGGGCCGAAACAAGGTGACATTTGTGATGCCGGAGCCCATCGCGACATTCGCCATGTGGCTCGAGCAGCTCATCGCCGAAAGCACGGGAAAAGAGGGCAGGGGATTGCTGCCGGTAGCCGGGGAGCCGCTCGGGGATCCCTCGGTGTATGGCGACGACCGTGTCTTCGTATATATCCACGTGGGTGATGAGGCCACCGAAATGCGGAAGGAGCTGCGTACGCTCCGCCAAGCGGGCCAACCGGTCGTCGAAATCCGGCTGGAGGATGAACTGGATGTCGGGCAAGAATTCTTCCGATGGGAGATCGCCACCGCCGTGGCCGGCTCAATCTTGGGGATCAATGCCTTCAATCAGCCCAACGTGCAGGAGAGCAAGGACAACACCGCCCGTTTGCTGGATGAGGTCAAGGAGACCGGCAATCTGACGGAGGAGGCACCGGAGATCCGTGAGGGCGATATCGCGCTCTATACCGATCAGGCGGCGGAGGATGTTGCGGGCGGCCTGGCGCGATTCCTGAACCAGACGCAAGCCGGCGATTATATCGCCCTCATGGCATATATCACTGAGGGTCCCGTGATGGAGCGTAAGCTCGAGGACATGCGCCTGCTCCTTCGCGACACGAAGTCTGTGGCCACCACTCTCGGATACGGCCCACGGTTCCTGCATTCCACCGGGCAGATGCACAAAGGCGGGCCCAACACAGGCGTGTTTCTGCAATTGACTGCCGACAACACGGAGGATGCTGCCATCCCGGATCGGCCATACTCCTTCGGCGTGCTGAGGCACGCCCAATATCTGGGCGACCTGCGAGCCCTGCGGGAGCACGGACGGCGCGTGGTTCGGATCCATCTCGCAGGTGATGTGGAAGCCGGCATGGCACGCCTGAGCGCGTCCCTCAGGGGAGCGCTGGGCGCGCCCCCGTCGGGGAACGGGCGGTCCCGGAAGGGCCGATCCCGTTCAAAAGCAAAGGTGGGCGGATAACATGGCACAATCGGATTCGATCAGCACGCTGTTCCTGGACATCGGTGGAGTGTTGCTCACCAATGGCTGGGACCACACTATGCGCCAGAAGGCGGCAAAGACGTTCGATCTGGACTATGATGAGATCAATGAGCGCCATCACCTTACTTTTGACACTTACGAAGTCGGCAAGCTGAACCTGTATGAATACCTGGAGCGGGTCATCTTCTATCGGGAGCGCCCCTTCTCATTGGAGGAGTTCAGGGCGTTCATGTTTGAACAATCCCAGCCGTATCCCGAGATGATTGACCTGATCAAGGGGCTCAAGGATCGCTACGGGCTGCGCACCGCGGCCATCAGCAACGAGGGCCGTGAGCTGACTGTGTTCCGGATTCAGAAGTTTGACCTGCACAAGGTGATCGATTTCTTCGTGTCATCTTGCTTCGTCCATTACCGGAAGCCGGATGAGGACATATATCGCATCGCGCTGGATATTGCGCAGGTCGCTCCGGATCGGGCCGTCTATGTCGAGGATCGGCCCATGTTCGTGGATGTGGCCCAAGGGCTCGGTATCCATGGGGTGCTGCATAAAGGTACCGATACGACGCGCGAATCCCTGGATACGCTGGGTTTGTCGCTGAGCTGACTGGAGATCCGCCGGGCCCTCCGCAATCCCTCGGCGATCGATGGATGTGGCCTCGCTCTGGATCGCGGGGGCAGCGCCTACTCAGTCCATCCAGGCAAGAAGGGCGCATGTGGGTTGGTGGGCCAAAGGCGCGTGAACACAGAAGGGAGTTGGACGATGAGGGAGGACAAATTCGATATCGGCATGGTCGGGCTGGGAGTCATGGGGCGCAACTTGGCGCTGAACATCGCGGACCATGGCTTCTCGGTCGCCGGCTATGACAAGGATTCCGGCAAAGTCGACAAGCTGGCGCAGGAGGCCGGTGAACGAAAGGTCACGGGCGCCAAGAGCGTAGAGGCGCTTATCGCCGCGCTTCGCTCGCCGCGCGCATTGATCGCGTTGGTGCCAGCAGGCCGGGCGGTGGATTCCGTGATCCAGGATCTGCTGCCCCATTTGGAGCAAGGCGACCTGATCATCGATGGGGGCAACTCCCACTACGTCGATACCGACCGCCGGGCGGCGGAGCTTTCGAAGAGCGGCATCCATTTCTTCGGTATGGGAATCTCCGGTGGCGAGGCCGGAGCGCGCCATGGGCCGAGCATGATGCCCGGAGGGGATCGACAGGCCTATGAGCGCGTGAAGCCGATCCTGGAAGCCGCGGCGGCAAAGGTGAGCGGGGACCCCTGTGTGACCTATCTCGGTCCTCGCTCCGCCGGGCACTACGTCAAAATGGTGCACAACGGCATCGAATACGCCATCATGCAGTTGATCGCGGAATCCTACGACATTATGAAGCGCGGCCTTGGTCTGGGAAACGACGATCTCGCACAAGTCTTCAGCGAATGGCGGGATGCCGAGCTGCATGGATATCTGATCGAGATCACGGCCGACATATTCCAGCAGCCGGACGACTTGAAGGACGGTCGGCTGATCGACCGTATCCTGGATGCCGCCAGGCAGAAGGGCACCGGGATGTGGACGGCTCAATCGGCCATGGATCTCCAGGTCCCCACCATGACCGTTGACACCGCTGTCGCGATGCGCAACCTCTCCGCGGACAAGGACCGCAGGCAGGCTGCAGCGGAGGCCTTGGGGTCCCCAGAGTGTCGCCTCGAAGTGGAAGCGCCGGAGTTTCTGACGCAGTTGAAAGAAGCCATGTACGCGGCGGTGATCATCGCCTATGCCCAGGGTATGTCGTTGCTGCGGGTGGCCTCGGAGGAGATGGAGTATGATCTGGATCTCGCAGATGTCGCCAGAATCTGGCGAGGGGGATGCATCATACGTTCCGACCTGCTCGAGCCGATTCGTTCGGCCTATGGTTCCCAACCTGATCTGGTCAACCTGCTGCTCGACAAGGATCTTGGCGGAGAAGTGGTAAGGCGCGAAGGGGATCTGCGCGCCGTAATCTCGGCCGCGCTGGGGGCTGGAATCCCCTGCCCGGCCTTGATGGCCTCCCTCGGTTATTTCGATGCCTTGCGCAGCGTTTGGCTGCCCGCAAATCTGATCCAGGCACAGCGCGACTACTTCGGCTCTCACACATATGAGCGCATCGACAGGCCGGGGATTTTCCACACCGAATGGGCGGGGCGAGAGGAGAAATCATGAGGGTGAAGCTGCCCGAGGCCGCCATTTTGACGATCTTCGGAGCGGGCGGTGATCTGACTTGGCGCAAGCTCATCCCCGCTATCACCAATATCTGCATTGACGATGCCCTCCCCGAGAACTTCGCCATTCTGGGCGTTGACCGCAAAGAGATGGGCCTATCCGAGTTCCAGGATCGGCTTCATGATGGGGTGAACCGTTTCTCTCGCCGGGGGAAGGTGGGGGACGATGAGTGGCAGAACTTCACCCGCTTCCTGCATGGCTACATCACCGGCGATCTGGGGGATTCGGCGACATACTCCAAACTGTCTGAAACGCTGGATCAGACCGAGGCGGAGTGGGGGACCAAGGCGAACCGCATTTTCTACCTGGCTATCCCACCTGCGGTGGTGGGGACTATCGTTAAGGGCCTGGATGAGGCCGGGCTGACGAAGGAGCGGGAGCGAGCGCGAATCGTCGTCGAGAAGCCTTTTGGCGATGATCTGGAGTCCGCCAAGGAGTTGAACCTGGTGCTCACCGGGGCATTCCAGGAACGTCAGATCTATCGCATTGACCACTACTTGGGCAAGGAAACGGTGCAGAATATCCTCGCCTTCCGATTCGCAAATGCACTTTTCGAACCCCTCTGGGATCGGCGCTATATCGACCATGTGCAGATCACCGTGGCGGAGAAAGTGGGAATCGGACATCGCGGCGCATACTACGAGGGCGCCGGAGCTCTGCGGGACATGATCCAGAACCACCTGCTCCAGGTGCTGTCCCTGGTCTCCATGGAGCCCCCGGTGTCCTTCGACGCCGATGAGATCCGCAATAAGAAAGTGGATGTGCTGCATGCCATTCGAGACATTTCAGCGGAGCAGGTGCCGCATTTCGCCGCCCGGGGCCAATACGGCCGAGGCTGGATCGAAGGAGATGAGGTCGTCGCATACCGCGCTGAGGAAGATGTGGCCTCGGAATCGCAGACCGAGACCTACGCCGCGCTCAAGCTGTTCATCGACAATTGGCGGTGGCATGATGTGCCTTTCTACCTGCGAACCGGCAAGAGGCTGCCGAAGCGGGTGTCCCAGGTGACGATCGAATTCCGGCCTGTGCCCCACCAGTCATTCCCGCCCTCCGCCCTGTCCGCATGGCAGCCCAACCGGTTGGTCATCCGCATCCAGCCGGAGGAGGGGATCGCGCTGCGATTTCAGGCCAAGCGGCCGGGCCTGAGCGTGAAGCTCAGCCCAGTGGACATGCGCTTCAGCTACCACGAGGCTTTTCAGCGCGAACCCCCCGAGGCATACGAGGAGCTCCTGCTGGACGTGATGCTTGGGGATGCCACGCTGTTTATGCGCGCCGACCAGGTGGAGGCCGCGTGGTCCGTGGTGATGCCCGTGCTGGAGGCGTGGGAGGCGGAACCCCGCCCGGATTTCCCGAACTATGACGCGGGGACATGGGGGCCCTCCGAGGCGGAAGTGCTGATTGCGCGTGACGGCCGCAGCTGGGTGCAGCCGAAAGTCCCGGAAGAGGAGGAAGGGGCATCCTCCGGCTTGGAATAGCCCCCGCGAAAGGCGTTTACGGCTCGAAGCGGATCGCTCACCGCTTTTAGGCTCCCTTAAGGTTGCTGTAACCAGAACATAAAGCCAAAGCGCATCTTGGATCGCTATCATGAAAGTGGTTGGGGGATGGATTCTGCCCCTGGTCTCCAGGGAGGGTTCATGTGGCGGCCGACGACGGTGCGAATGAGGAAGAGACGTCTGCGCCCATCAACCACCGGTCATCAAAGGGACATCGAAATCGGACCGCGACGCCGGTCGGGGGTTCCTCCAAGGGCTGGGGACGGATCAGTCAGGAGCCGTAAATGAGCGAAGGCAAGACCCAGGTTCGAAGCGCGGCCTCGGAGGGATCGGCAGCGGGGTGGGACGGCAAGACTGCGGTCGAGAAGCTCTCGCTGGCGCAGCTTGAAGAGCGACTGGGAGCATCCGGAGACGGCCTCACCAATCAACAAGTGCAGAGCCGCTTGCAGCAATATGGCTACAACGAGATCCCGGAGACACACGCAAGCCCAATCCTGAAGTTCTTGTTCTACTTCTGGGGCCCCATCCCATGGATGATCGAGGTGGCGGCAGTCCTCTCCGCGCTGGTCCGGCATTGGACGGACTTCGCCATCATCATGGCGTTGCTGCTGGTGAACGCCGTCGTGGGCTTCTGGGAGGAGTACCAGGCGGGCAACACGGTCGATGCCCTCAAGCGGCGGCTGGCGCCGCAAGCCCGCGTCCGGCGAGAAGGGGCCTGGACCACCGTGCCAGCCCGAGAACTGGTGCCCGGCGACGTCATTCGGTTGCGCATCGGCGACATCGTGCCGGCCGACTCAAAGCTGCTCGAAGGCGATCCGATCGAGGTGGATCAGTCGGCGCTGACAGGCGAATCCCTACCTGTCACCCACGCACCGGGGGATGGCGTCTACTCTGGCTCCATCATCCGGAAGGGGGAGATCGACGCGCTTGTCTATGCCACCGGAGCGGGAACCTACTTCGGAAAAACCGCCCACTTGGTCGAGACCGCGCACAAAGTCAGTCACTTTCAGCAGGCTGTGCTGAAGATTGGCGATTACCTCATCGTCATCGCAGTGGCCCTTGTGATATTGATCCTGGCGTTCGCCCTGTTCCGGGGCGACGATATGCTCACCACACTCCAGTTCGCCCTGATTCTGACCGTCGCTGCTATCCCCGTCGCGATGCCCACCGTGCTCTCCGTGACCATGGCGATCGGCGCACGGCTGCTGGCAGGCGACCAGGCCATCGTGACGCGGCTCTCGAGCATCGAAGAATTGGCGGGCATCGACGTGCTGTGCTCGGACAAGACCGGCACGCTCACCCAGAACAAACTCACCTTGGGGGATCCCTTCATCATTGACGGGGCCCAGGGTGAAGAGGTCATCCTCAGCGCCGCGCTGGCCTCCCGTGCCGAGGATCAGGACCCTATCGACCTTGCAGTGCTGGGGGGATTGAAGGATGGCGGCGCGGTGGACGGCTATCAAGTGACCCATTTTCTGCCTTTCGACCCCGTCCACAAGCGCACCGAGGCAGAAGTCCGCGCCGAGAGCGGAGAGTCTTTCAAGGTCACCAAAGGCGCGCCGCAGGTGATCATGGACCTGGCGGCGGATGCCTCGTCGATCCGGCCGCAAGTTGAAGAGGCGGTGAACAAATTCGCACAGCGCGGCTTTCGATCCCTGGGCGTCGCCCGCACAGATGCGGAGGGGGCATGGCGGTTCTTGGGCGTGCTCCCGCTGTACGATCCGCCGCGCGATGACTCGAAGGCCACAATTGACACCGCCGAGGCCATGGGCGTTGATGTCAAGATGGTCACTGGCGACCAGATTGCGATCGCCAGGGAGATCGCCCGGCAATTGGACTTGGGCACAGACATTCTGGATGCCAGCGTCTTTGGGGAGACACAGCAGCATGAAGCAGGTCGGCTCGCCGACACGATCGAGAAATCGGACGGTTTCGCACAAGTGTTCCCGGAACATAAATACCACATCGTGGATGTGCTCCAACAGCGGAAGCACATCGTCGGGATGACGGGGGATGGAGTTAATGACGCGCCGGCGCTGAAGAAGGCGGATGCCGGAATCGCCGTCTCTGGAGCGACCGACGCGGCGAGATCCGCGGCGGACATCGTACTGATGACGCCCGGGTTGTCGGTGATTATTGAGGCCATCAAACAGAGTCGAAAGATCTTTCAGCGGATGAACAGCTACGCGATCTACCGCATCGCCGAGACGATACGGGTGCTGCTGTTCATGACGCTGTCCATCTTGGTCTTCAATTTCTATCCGGTCACGGCTGTGATGATCGTTCTTCTGGCGCTGCTGAATGATGGCGCCATACTGTCGATCGCTTACGACCGGGTGCGCTATTCCGACAAACCCGAAGCGTGGAACATGCCCGTCGTATTGGGCATCGCCTCGGTGCTGGGCATCTTTGGGGTCATCGCCACGTTTGGGCTCTTCTATCTGGGGGAACGCGTATTTCATCTCAGTCGTGATGTCATCCAAACGCTGATGTATCTGAAACTCTCAGTGGCAGGGCACCTGACGATCTTCGTCACACGCACGCGCGGCCCATTCTGGTCGCACCGCCCTTCGCCCATTCTCCTCGGGGCCGTGTTGTTGACTCAGGCTGTCGCCACACTCATCACAGTGTATGGATTGTTCATGACGCCCATCGGTTGGACTCGGGCCCTGCTGGTGTGGGCATATGCCCTGGCGTGGTTCTTGGTGAATGATCGCGTGAAATTGGCCGCGTACCGGCTATTCGACACCCACAGCTCACTGCTGCCCCACATGCGGGGGGGCGGTCGCGCCCGGGTCGGAGCGGCATGAAGGTTGACTGGCTGAAGCGGAGAAAACCATGGGTGGAGGCAAGTGCGGGGAGAGGGGCGATCGCCCCGGCTCCAACAGGGGCCTTTTCCCCACATCACTAGTCCGCTCCGGCGATCTAGCGCATGGAGCGGCAGAAAGAGAGAGGAGCGTCGATCGATGGAAACAACAATGGAAGGCAGGATGAAATCAAGCCTGATGGAGCGGTCGCAGAGCGAGGTTGAGCGGCGAATCGAACTGCTTGTGTTCCTTCTGCTGATAGTGCCCTCGATGGCTTTCTCATTCTTTGCCGTCAAACAGGGGACGGTCAGCTTCACCTTGACGGCCGTAGCGACGATCTTCCGGGATATCGGATTGGTGGCGCTGATCCTATTTTTCCTCTGGCGCAACGCCGAACACGTGCGCCATATCGGCTGGCATTTTGCTCACCTCTGGCGGGACATGCTCATCGGGGCACTTCTCTTTGTTCCCATGTTCTATGGGGCCGACCTGCTGGAGCAGCTCCTGCAGTCCATCGGCTTCAGCGTGCCGTCGACGCCTCTTCCCACCACTCCGCAGGCGACGGGCATGGGAGAGTTCATCCTCGCGCTGATCCTGGTCGTGGTGGTGGCCATCTCGGAGGAGACCATCTTCCGCGGCTATCTGATCGACCGTCTGCAGGCATTCGTGCCCAGCCAGGCGCTGGCCGTTATCGGCTCCGCAATCATCTTCATGCTTGGACACGGGTATGAGGGGTCGGCCGGAGTGCTGACCGTGGGCGCGATGGGGGTTGTCTTTGGCCTGGTTTACGCCTGGCGCAAGAGCTTGGTCGCTCCCATCACAATGCACTTCCTCCAGGACTTGGTGGTTATTGCGATCATCCCCATCTTGACCGGATCCTGAGCGACGGGGAGCAGGGCGCCAGGGTCGCGGCATGCCTCTGCAGGCGGGGTTGCTGCAAGAGGTATGCGATCCGTGGAGGCTGACAAGCAAGGAGTAATAGGAGAAACATGACGGGGATCTTCGAAGCCTACGACATCCGAGGTTTGGCGCCGAAGCAGGTAAGCCCGCAGATAGCGCGCAAAGTCGGCTACGCCTTCGCCCAGTACCTGGGTAAAGGCCACATTGTGGTCGGCCGAGATATGCGCGAGACATCAGGCGCACTGGCGGAGGCGTTCGAGGCCGGGGCGATGGACTTTGGAACTCGGGTTTCCGATATCGGCATGTCGACCACCCCCATGCTGTATTACGCGATCATTGACCGGGATTTCGATGGGGGTGCGATGATCACGGCCTCCCATCTGCCGAAGCAGTACAACGGCATCAAGCTGTGCCGGGAAAAAGCCGTCCCGCTCAGCGGGGACGATGGTCTGCCGGAGGTGGAAGTGCTGACCCGGAACACCGGCCGCTTTCCCAGCGAAGGCGGGAAGGCCGCCAAGCTTGAGTTCTTGGATCGCTACATCCAGGAGTTGTCCCATTTCATCTCCGGTGAGGAGACGCTGAAAGTCGTTGTCGACGCGGGGAATGGCATGGGGGGGCTGGACACCCCTCACCTAATCCCGGAGTTCAAGACCTGTGAGTTCATCACCATGTATATGCAGCCGGATGGAGAGTTTCCTCATCATATCCCGAACCCTGCCATCCCCTCCACCACGGAGGCGCTCCAGCGGCGGGTGCGGAAGGAAGGGGCGAATCTGGGGATCGCCTTCGACGGGGACGGCGACCGCTGCGGGTTTGTGGATGAGAACGGAGAGCGAATTCCCTCGGATCTGATCATCGCCGTCCTGGCGGAGTATTTCCTGGCCCGGGAGCCGGGCGCCACGATTCTCTATGATCTCCGATCGAGCCGGGCCGTGCCGGAGCGCATTCGCGAACTCGGCGGTCAGGCGCTGAAAACGCGCGTCGGCCATTCCTTCATCAAGGAAAAGATGCGCAAGGTCTCCGCCCTCTTCGCCGGAGAGCTGTCAGGGCACTACTACTTTCAAGACATGGGATATATCGATTGCGGAATACTGGCGATGATCAGCATGCTCAACTTGCTGGGCCAGAAGAAGGTCCCTTTGAGCGAGTTGGTCAAACCCCTCAAGAAATACGCCCGTTCAGGGGAACTCAACTTCTCCATCGACAACCCGGACGGACTCTTTGAGGCCCTGGAAAAGGCGTTTAAGGATGGCGATCAGGACCATCTGGACGGGCTGACGGTCGAGTATGCAGATTGGTGGTTCAATCTGCGCAGATCCCACACAGAGCCGGTGGTCCGGTTGGTGATCGAGGCGCAGGACGAGGGCTCACTCGAGAAGCATAAGGCGAACTTGACGGGAATCATCTCGGACGAGGGTGGGGAGGCGCAATCCACCGATGGATAGTCTCGGGCTGCTGATATCCTTCTTCTCGGATGAAGGGGAGGCCGAGTCGGCTTTCCGCGAGTTGATCGCCCAGGGTTTTCACCGCGTGGCGCTGCTGCATAAAGAAGAAGGGGGCCACCTCAACATCCGGGAGCGGGTGTGGCCGCGCCGGTTGGCGGGAATCCTCCTGGGCGCGTTGGGCGCCGGCTTGCTTGCCTGGGGGATTCCCCGCCTGATGGCGGGCATTTCGCTCGCAGGTTCCCAGCAGTTTTACCGGCCGGCGGCCCTCATCGGCGCTTCTGCCGGGGGGTTCCTGGGGTGGTGGTTGGCGCGCCTCTCAGAAAAACGAATAGACCAGAGCCTCCTGGCTCGGCACTCCGGATGGATCCTGCCAGGGGAGGACGTGATATACCTGCAGGAGCCTCCGGACGAGATGGGGCGCGCAGTCGCAGTACTGCGCGAGAGCGGGGAAACCCAGCCTGCGATCTTTCCCGTACATCCCGACCGCGGCTTCCGCGTCCGGCCCCGCTTGGCCGGCGATGGGCCGCGCCCGGAAGGTGAGCTCCGGGAGCGCGCCGCCTCCCTGGCGAGGCGGCAGTCGGAAATTTCCCAGCGGGGAGGGGCGCCCGATCTCGTCGCGAGCCTGAAAGAGGTCTCCGCGATGCTTTCGCAGGTGCGGAAGGATTTCGCCCAGGCGGAACGCCTGGAGCAAAACGTCTCCGTGTCGGCGGAATGGATCCTCGACAACACATACATCGTGGAAGGGCACATTCAGGAGGTGCAGCGCAACCTCTCCCAGGATTTCTACAGTGACCTGCCGATCCTCGAAAGCGGGGACTATCAGAACCTGCCGCGCGCCTACGCCCTGGCGAAGGAAATGGTCTTGCTGACCGATGGCCGCCTGGATCGGGATACGATCCGGGGCTTCCTCGAAGACTATCAGGAAGTGCAGGTGCTCGATACTGTGGAACTGTGGGCCCTGCCGTTGATGCTGCGCATCGCGCTCATCGAGCGCCTGCGCGGCCTGGTCGAGCAGGTGAGCGTGCGGATGCGCGAGCATGAACAGGCGGATTTCTGGGCCAATCGCCTGTTGATGACCACCCGCTACGACCCAAACGAACTCTTCACCACGATGGCCAGCTTCGCCGAGGAATACCCGCAGCCGGACGGCTATTTCGCGGCTCAGATCATTGGCCATCTCTATGACGAGGAGGCCTCCCTGGTGCCGGTCCAGGATTGGCTGGAGCGGAGCCTGGACAGCAAAATGCGCCAGATCATCCTGAAAGAGCAATCCCAGCAAGCCGCAGGGCAAGTCTCTATTGGGAACGCCATAACCACCCTGCGGGAGCTGGCGCTGCTGGATTGGCGCAGCATGTTTGAGGGCCTGAGCGCGGTGGAAGCGGCGCTGAGCAAAGATCCCAGCGGCGTCTACGCCGGAATGGATTTTGACACGCGGGACCGGTACCGGCGCTTTGTGGAGTTGGTGGCCAGGCGGGGGGAGGCGAGCGAGGTGGACGTCGCAAACGCCGCCGTCCAGCTTGCGCGCCAAGAGCCCGAAGACCTGCGGAGGGGCCACGTCGGCTATTACCTGATCGACGAGGGGAGAAAGGAACTGCTGGCCGCCTGTGATGCGCGCCTGGATTTCAAGGGCCGAGTGATAGATGGGATCCGGAAGTACCACACCGTCTTCTATATCTCCGCCATTGGAATCAGCACGGTTCTCATCGTGGGCATCTTCCTCACGGCGGCGCTTCTGGACCTATCCGGCCCAAACCTAGCTCTCTTCTTGGCGGCCGTATTGGGATTGCTGCCGGCCAGCCAGTTGGCCGGATACGTAGTCAACTTCCTTGTCACACGGTTGGTCCCACCGTGGGTGCTCCCGAAGCGCTCCTTTGAGGCGGAAGGCATCCCCACAGAGTTCCGCACCCTGGTCGTGGTGCCCATAATGCTCGATGATGAGGACACAGCCCGGTGGGAGGTCGAGAAGCTTGAAATCCGCTACCTGGCGAATCCGGAACAGAATCTGCTCTTTGGCTTGTTCAGCGATTTTGTGGATTCCGAGAAGCCGCATGAGGCGCGGGATGAGCGCCTGTTGAAAGTCGCTGCGGAGGGAATCCAGAGGCTCAATGAGCGCTACGGAGGGGATCGTTTCTTCCTTTTCCACCGCGAAAGGGTTTGGAGCGAAACGCAGGGGAAGTACATCGGCTGGGAGCGCAAGCGGGGCAAGCTGATGGAACTGAACAGCTACTTGGTGAACAAGACAGCCCGCGGCGGTGAGGGGATACTCCACGTGGGGGACCCCGGGCTGCTGGATGAAGTGCGCTACGTGATCACCCTGGATTCGGACACCCAACTGCCGAAGGACTCCGCCCGCCGGCTGGTGGAAACTCTGGCGCATCCGTTGAACCAGCCGCAGTATGACGGAGAGGGGATTCTGCGCCGCGGCTACACCGTGATCCAGCCCAGAGTCACAACTTCGCTGCCCAGCGCCACGGCGACACCCTTCAGCCGGCTGTTCAACGACCCGGTGGGGACGGATCCGTATACCAAGGCGGTCTCGGACGTGTATCAAGACGTTGCAGGGGAGGGCTCATTCATCGGCAAGGGGATCTATGATTTCCAGGCCTTCAACGGCATCCTGGCTGGCCGGTTTCCGGAGGAGACCCTGCTCAGTCACGATCTGCTGGAAGGGGCGCACGTGCGCGTTGGCCTGGCCAGTGACATCGAGCTTTTTGACGAGTTCCCGCCCGACTACTTGGCCTATGCTCGGCGACAACACAGATGGATTCGCGGCGATTGGCAGATCGCCGATTGGATTACCCCCTGGGTACCGGGCCACGAGGGCCATCGGGTGGCGAATCCATTGAACCTCTTCGATCGATGGAAGATATTCGACAACCTGCGCCGCAGCCTCGTGTCGGCGGGGACCATCGCGATGCTGTTGGTCGCCTGGATCCATTCCGTCGGTTTGGGCGTCGCCGCCTCGGCCCTGACAGGGCTTGTGATCTTTTTCAATCCGCTGGTGCAGCCCTTCACTTGGCCGGCCTCGCTCGCCGGTGGGCTGGGATCGTCTTGGGAGGAATTCCGCCACCGGGTGATCCGAGCGGTGGTGGAGGTTGCGCTGCTCCCCCATAGGGCGGCGATCGACCTGGATGCCATCCTACTGGTTTGGTACCGCCGGTTGATCAGCCGAAAGCGGCTGCTGGAATGGACGACGGCGCGCGTCTCTCTCAGACAATCGGAGACGGAGAAGAGGTCATTCGAGTTTCAAATGGGAGCTGGTTCCCTGTTCGCGCTGGCCGTAGGCCTGTATCTGCTCTTGGCCATGCCCGGGAGTTTGAAAGTCGCCGCCGCCTTCTTGCTCCTCTGGTTCGCCAACCCGGTGATCGGCTGGTGGCTGAACTCGACCGGAGGCCGGCCATCGAGGGCGGCCAGCCTCCCCCCGCGCGATCGAGGAATGCTGCGCTCCCTGGCCCGCAGGACGTGGCGCTTTTTTGATGATTTTGTGGGACCCGAGACCAACTGGCTGCCGCCGGACAATTACCAGATGTCCCACAAGGATCGATTGGCGGACCGCACCAGCCCGACAAACATCGGGCTGTGGCTGGCGAGCAGCTTGGCGGCCCACGACTTTGGCTACCTTACGGTTGAGGCGCTGATCGACTGGCTGACCAAGACCATGGGCACGCTGGAGAAGATGGAGCGCTATGAGGGGCATCTGCTGAATTGGTACAGGCTCGACGATTTGCAGCCCTTGGAACCGCGCTTTGTCTCGACGGTGGACAGCGGCAATCTGCTGGCGAGCCTGTGGACCGTCGGACAGGGGATGCAATCCTGCGCACAGGAGCCGCTGCTCGACAGGCGACCCTTCGATGCCTTGCAGGATATCCTGCGCATTATCGGCGATCTGCCCGCGGGGGAGCTCGAGGCGGAGGGTGTCGAGGGCCTATTGGTCACGCTGAAGCGGCTCTCTGCCCAACCGACCGGGGATCTGGTGGACTGGATCGGCGCCCTGCGTGGGATGACCGGCCCAGCGGCAGAGTTGGTCGAGGTCTTGGAGCGGAAGGGCGCCGAGTCGGGTGAATTGCATTACTGGTCCAGCCAGCTCCATGGCACCCTGTCGGCCTGGCTGGGGGTCGTAGACCGGTATCTCTCCTGGCTGCCGCCGTCATCTCAACCTTCGGCGCAACCGGAAGGGCCCCCTCGCCCCTCGGCGCCAGCAAGGAGTCTCGCACCGATCAGCCTCCAATCCCTGGCGACAGGGGACATCGGCTGGCTGCGGGAGCGGTTGCCCCGGGAGTTCCGGGGGATTGGCGGTTCGGGGGTGGAAGCGGGAATCCCTGGAGAGATGCTTGACTCATTCCGATCCGCACAGGAGAACGCCCGTCAGACCTTGCAGAAGATAAATCTGGTTCGGGAGAGCTGCCGCAGGCAGGCTGGCCTGTGCAACATGCGCTTCCTGTACGATGATGATCGCAGGCTGTTCTCGGTGGGGTACAACGTCAGCCAGCAGCGACTCGACACATCCTTCTACGACCTGCTGGCCAGCGAAGCGCGCCTGGCAAGCTATGTGGCCGTGGCCCGTGGTGATGCCCCCACGGAGCACTGGTTGGCTCTCAATCGGCCTTATCGCTCCATCGGGCGGCATCGGGCGCTGTTGAGCTGGACCGGCACGATGTTCGAATACCTGATGCCCGCCCTCTTCCAGGAGGCCTATCCCAACTCCCTGCTCGACCAGGGGATGCGCGCTGCGGTCGAACTGCAGCAGGAGTATGGGCGCCGAAATGGCGTGCCCTGGGGGATCTCCGAGTCGGCTTTTGGAGACCTCGATCCCGACAAGAGCTATATGTACCAGGCATTCGGAGTGCCGGAATTGGGGTTGAAGCGGGGGCTGGAGGAGCGCCTGGTGGTCGCCCCGTATGCCTCCGTGATGGCGCTCATGACGGATCCGCGAGGCGCGGCGCTGAATATCCACCGCCTCTCGGACCTGGGGATGGCACACCGCTATGGCCTGTATGAGGCCATCGATTTCAGCCGCCAACCCCGGGAGGGCGGCGCACCGGGGGTGATCGTTCATAGTGTGATGGCCCACCACCAAGGCATGAGTATGCTGGCGCTGGACAACTGCCTTAACGACGGACGCAACCGCCGGCGCTTTCACGCCGACGTGCGCGTGAAGTCAGCGGAGCCGCTGCTCTACGAACGCATCCCCGTCTCGCCGCAGCTCTACCACATCGAGGCCCGCGGCAAGGCGCCCGCCGTGCCCGCCGCCGTGGAAATCGCCCCCTCGGAGAGCCGATTCGACACTCCGAACACCACCATTCCCCAGGTACATATCCTATCAAACGGTCGATACTGCCTGATGGTGACCAACGCCGGCGGCGGCTACAGCCGTTGGGGCGAGTTCGACATCACCCGCTGGCGGGAGGACACCACCCGCGATCACTGGGGCACCTTCTGCTATCTGCGGGATACGGCATCTGATCATCTTTGGTCAGCGACCTATCATCCAATCGGGGGTGATGCAGCGGATTTCGAAGTGCGGTTCCCCTTGGATAGAGCGGTGTTTCACCGGTTGGACGAAGGCATAGAGACCACTACCGAGGTCACACTATCCCCGGAGGATGATGTCGAGCTGCGGCAGATCACACTGCGCAATCTCTCCTCCAAGGCCAGGGAGCTGGAGATCACCAGCTACCAGGAGCTCGCCTTGGGTCCAGAGGGCGCCGATCGCCAGCACCCCGCGTTCAACAAGATGTTTGTCGAGACCGAAGCTGTGGCGGAGCACAGCGCGCTGTTGGCGCACCGCAGGCCGCGGGATTCCGAAGATCCGACGATATTCGCCGGTCACATGCTGGTGTTCGACAACCAATCCACCATTCGAATGCAGTACGAGACCGACCGCAGGGAGTTTATCGGCCGCGGCCGCAGCACATCTGATCCTCAGGCGATCCACAGGCCGCTGACCGGCTCTGAGGGGTTTGTGCTGGATCCGATCTTCAGCTTGCGCCGCCTGGTCACTCTCCGCCCAGGCCACGAGATCCGCTGCACAATCGTAACCGCAGCCGCCGAGACTCGCGATGAGATCATGACCCTGCTGGCGAAGTTCAAGCATTATCCATCCATCGAGCGCGCCTTCGAATTGGCTTCGGCAAACGCGCGCTTGGAGCTGCGGATGATCCGCATTCAGCCGGACCAGGCGCGCCGCTTCCGCCATCTGGCCGGCTTCATGATCTACCCCAACAATCTGCTCAGGCCCCCCTCGGAGCGCCTTGGCGATAACAAGCTGGCCCAGCCCGCTCTATGGGCCTACGGGATATCGGGGGACCTTCCGATTGCTGCGGTGACGATTGGGCAAGAGCGCGATATCACTCTGGTGCGCCAGATGTTGCAGGCGCATACCTACTGGCGCAAGCACGGCTTCAAGGCTGATCTGTTGATTCTGAACGAGCAGGTCGGGGGCTATGAACAGCCCCTGCATGACCGCCTGGTGCAGATGGCTCAGGCGCATTCCGAATACACGGGTGTGGATCAGCCGGGCGGGGTTTTCGTGCGCACCACGGATCAAATGGATGAGGCCGATCTCACCTTGCTGCTCAGCGTCGCACGCGTTTCACTGATCGCCGCCCGAGGGTCCTTGGCGCAGCAGTTGAGCAGTGCCGAGGAACTCATTGAGCTGCCGGAGAAGCTCGAGCGGCAGCGCGTGGTTGAAGAACCCAGCGCCCAGCTTCCGTACGTCGAGCTGGAGAACCCCAATGGAATCGGTGGTTTTGCGGATGAGGGGCGCGAGTACGTCATCCAAATCGATGAACAAGTCAAACCGCCTGCGCCCTGGATCAATGTGATGGCAAACCCCAGCTTCGGCAGCCTGGTCAGCGAGTCCGGCTCCGGCTTCTCCTGGTATGGGAACAGCCAGCGCAACCGGCTGACGGAATGGTCGAACGATCCGGTCGTTGATCCGCCGTCGGAGGCGATCTACGTCCGGGACGAAGAAAGCGGCCAGTTCTGGTGCCTGACATCTGCTCCCCGGGCGGATGGAGGTTCCTATCGAGCCCGGCACGGGCGAGGCTACTCCATTTTCGAACATAATAGCCACGGCATCGAGGGGGCCATGACCGTCTTCGTGCCCATGGATCAGGAGGGCGGGGATCCATTGCGGGTGACCAAGCTCTGGCTGCGCAATGACAGCTCCGAAACTCGGCGCCTGACGGTCACGTTGTATGTGGAGTGGACTCTCGGCGAGGACCGCGGCCGATCTCAAATGCATGTGCTCACGGATTGGGATCCGGATCTGGGAGCCCTCACCGCCCGCAACCACTATCAACCCGACTTCGGCAGTCTTCTTGCTTTCATCGCCATGACTCCTCGGCCGGAAGATTTCACGGGAGATCGGACAGTGTTTATCGGGCGAAACGGAGAGATGGCCAATCCGGCCGCCATGTCGCGTCTGGGGCTGTCGAAGCGAACGGGGGCGGGCCTCGATCCTTGTGGGGCTCTGCGCGTCTCCTTGGAGTTGAAGCCGGGCAGGGAGACCCAAGTGGTCTGCCTGCTGGGTGAGGCGGGATCCCAATCGGAGCTCAGCGCCTTGATTGAGAAATACCGGCGGGAGGGGGCCGTGGAACGGGCGCTGGAGGCCACAAGAGAGTGGTGGGAGTCGCTGTTGGGCGCGATCCGGGTGCAGGTCCCGGTCCGCTCCGTCAACCTGCTGCTGAACAACTGGCTGTTGTACCAAGATGTGAGCTGTCGGCTCTGGGGGCGCTCAGCCTTCTACCAATCGGGCGGGGCATATGGCTTCCGGGATCAACTGCAGGACGTGTCGGCGCTGCTCTACACTGCTCCCGAGCTGACGAGGGAGCATATTCTCAGAGCGGCCGGCCGGCAGTTCCCGGAGGGGGATGTGCAGCACTGGTGGCATCCTCCAACCGGGGCGGGCGTGCGCACACGCATCACAGACGATCCGCTGTGGCTTCCCTATGCGGTGAGCCAGTATGTGCGGGTGACCGGCGACGACGCAATCTTGAAGGAGGAAATCCCTTTCCTCAAGGGAGAGGATTTGGAACCCGACCAGCACGAGCGGTATTTCGTTCCCGAAGTCTCGGAGGATCGCGCAGCACTGTATGAACACTGCCGCCGGGCGCTTGAGCATGGGGCGACGAGCGGCCCTCACGGCTTGCCATTGATGGGGGACGGCGATTGGGATGATGGCCTGAATCATGTCGGCGCCGAAGGCAAAGGTGAGTCTCTGTGGCTGGCGTGGTTCCTGGCGGACGTCTTGGATCGATTTGCCGAACTGGCGGAGGCGTACGGTCCAGACGAAGACGCAGAGTCATACCGAGAGCGGGCGAGGGATCTGCGGCTGGCCGTTGAGCGCGCTGGCTGGGACGGGCGCTGGTACCTGCGCGCCTTCACCGATGACGGCTCGACCCTCGGCTCCCAGGAAAATGAGCAGGGCCGCATATTCTCCCTCCCCCAATCGTGGGCCACAATCGCCGGGGCGGAGGATGATGCGCATGCGGCGCAGGCCATCGAGTCGGCGTGGCAGGAGCTGATTCGGACGGATGCCCACCTTGCCCTGCTCTTCGCTCCGCCTTTCGATCAATCCGGGTTGAACCCGGGGTACATCCAGGGCTACCCGCCGGGTGTTCGGGAGAACGGTGGCCAGTACACCCACGGCGCCCTGTGGCTTGCGATGGCCCTGGCGAGGCGCAGAGACGGAGACCGGGCCGCACAGCTCCTGACCATGCTCAATCCGCTGGAGCACACTGCCGATTTCGAGGCCGTGGCTCGGTATAGAGTTGAGCCCTACGCCGTGTCAGCGGACATCTACAGCCTGGAGGGGAAGGTCGGCCAGGGAGGCTGGACGTGGTATACGGGCTCCGCGGGCTGGATGTATCGGATTTGGATCGAAGAGGTGCTGGGGCTCAAGCTGAGGGGCGACAGGCTGACCTTGGATCCGGTGATCCCATCCCGCTGGGATGGATACCGCCTCTCTCTGCGCCATGGGGAGGCGGTCTACGAGATCGACGTGCGAAACCCGGATGCCGCGGGGCGGGGCATTAGGTGGATCGCATTGGACGGGAGCCGGTTGGAATCGCCGGAGGTCTCCCTCGAAACGGGCCCCGTCAAGCACAAGATCCAGGTGAGGATGGGAAAGCCCGAAGAACGGAGCGAGGCCATCCAGTAGTGCGCCCTCCCCTATTTGGGCCTTAAGCTCTTCATAAGAAAGCGAACATGTGAACTTAAGGACAAGCCAGGGGGAGGGGATTATGGTTGTATCGGTAAGTACGGCATAGCGCCACGTGTCAGGAGGAACCGATATATGGCCAGGACGCGTAGTCTTCTTGTCTTGTCGGCATTGGTTGGTGCGAGCTTGTTGCTCGCCGCCTGCGGAGGCGGCGCCGCCGGCGCGCCGACGGAGGCCGTGACGCCACCCCCGACAGATGTACAGATCACGCTTACGGACTTCCAGATCCAATCCAGCATCACGAATTTCAAGGTTGATGTCCCGTATCATTTCATCATCACGAACAACGGGGCGGTCGCACACGAATTCATGATCATTCCGCCGACGGAAGGGCCCGTTCCGAACGAGGAAGCGTGGACCATGGCGTTGACGGGCGTGCGCCAGGAGAATCTGCAGCCCGGGGATACGGCGACGCTGGACTACACATTCCTGGAGGCCGCACCGGCGGGCACCTTGGAGTTCGCCTGCCATCTGCCGGGGCACTATGAGGCCGGTATGCACCTTGCCATAACTGTTGAATAACTGGATGGCCCGATTGACTTCGGGCTAGATTTCCCTCCTCTGACTCCGCCGCCCTGGTCCACCACCCGGGGCGGCGGCTGCTTTAGCCGGCCCGCTGACCGATCATCCGGATTCCCGGCCTCACTGTGATCCGGTGGGACTTGCGGACGGCCTCCTTCCGTAGATGTCGCATGCAACTTCTCCGCGCGAGAGGTCTAGCGCGTGTGTGGTGAGCGGTGGAGCGCTCCTTTCTCTCGCTCCGCCGCTGGCGCAATTCATCTCCTTGCTGCGGGTCCCTCCGGCACAGAGCCGAGTTCGATGCCATGCTCGCGGCAGATTTCACAATACACAACATGTAATACACATGGCTGGGGCTGGAGTCTCGCGGCGGATCGCCGAGGTTCAATCGATGACTTGTGCGATACCGAAGGCGGCCGCGGCAGCCAAGCCGCCGACTGTGACGGTCTGCAGCGCGGACCGCCAGGCGCTGACTCCCATGACCCGGCCCTTGATGTAGCCGAACGCCAGCAGCGCTAACAAGGTGACGCCGGCGGAATAGTACAGCGCGGTCTGCACAGGGGTGGTCAGCATATAGGGGGAGAGCGGGATAAAACCGGAGAGGGCATAGGAGAGGCCGATGGTCAGGGCGCTCTGCAAAGCGCGGCGCGGATCGGGTTTCTCCAGCCCGAGTTCGAAGCGCATCATGAATTCCACCCATCTCTTCCGGTTCTTGCTGATCGCCTTCACCACGGGTGGGATCTGGCCCGCGGATAATCCGAAATTCCCCAGGATCTCTGAGACTTCCTGCTTCTCCTTCTCGGGTACCTGCTGCGTTTCGCGCACCTCGCGCTGGCGCTCGGTCTGATAGTGCTCGATGTCGGTCCGGCCGGAGAGATAGCCACCCAGCCCCATGGAGATCGAGCCCGCCGCAATCTCCGCCAAACCGGCGATGATCACCACGTGGCTGGCGACGGAGGCACCCGACATACCGGCGGCGATGGCGAAGGGCACCGTCAGGCCATCGGACATACCGATTACGACGTCACGCACCGTATCGGAGGCCATGAAATGCTGCTCCGCATGGACGCTCTCATCGACTGTCTTCTGTATGTTCTCTTCCACGATTCCTCTCACGCGTCTGATCTGCTCCGGCAGCGGCTTCGGCTCAATGGACGCCCATATCGACCGATAGTCGGGGTTTATCGCCGGCCGGCAAGCGGCAGCTCCTACTCACCCTCACTGCCCATCTCCAGGGGAGTGGTTACCCCCGGAATCTATCGCAAGAAAAGATCCTGGCCCAGAGGAAGGGAGGGCCAGGATCCATCGGATGGGGATCAAGAGACCTGTGCTCAAAGTCCTCTATCGAGAGCCTCTTGATCGAGGGAGGGAGCCAATCCCAGAGAGACCTTGTCCCCTGCCCGGGCTGAATTCCTTGGTCTGGTTAGTGGCAGCCAGGCGATTGGTCCCTGCAAGTTATTATCCACCAAAACGGTCCGCCTGTCAGCTTAACCTCACATTAAGCGCGGTCCGTGGGGCGATTCACGAATTGCCCCTGGCTCTGTGTTCATGAGTGCCCACTCGGGGCAGGCGAGCTGCTGACAATCGCAGTTCGGGATCCCCTCCGGACGTTACGCGGCGGCGTGGCAGCCGCCGCTCAGAATACCGCGGGGCGTGCCTACCGCTTGAGGCTGGACGCCTGGCGCCCATGCGTGGGCGCGAAAGCCGGAGTCCGCTAATGAATTAGCGGGCCGGCGCCAACAGCCGGGGAGATGAGGATTCTCGCCTGGTTTCAGCCTCATGGTGCAGGAGAAGTCTACTTGTGCTCGACGCTTGAAATGAACCTGCTTCGCAGCCGCCAATGAATTGGCGGACTCCCGAAGCGCAACGGACGGCGCTCGCGGGATGAAGGCCGCAGGGATCTGGAAGGCAGAAGATGCAGACGCAGGCGGGGCTTGAAACCTCGGTTAATGGCTCCGGCTTGCATCATCATCGCACAGCGGCGTTCTCTTGTGGTTATCGCTTGGGGCTCATTGCTCGCATCGCATCCCGCCCGCTAGAACACCGCCAGCACCGGCAGCTCACAGATGCGCAGCAGGTCGATGAGCCGCCCCCGCGCCCCCGAGTCGGCAAGGTATGGCCGGCGGCAGCCCATGATGATCATATCGCTGTGGGCCTTCCTTGCGGCGCTCAAGATGAGTTCCGCAGAGCGGCTCTGATGGCGGCCCGGGATGATGGATCGGGTCTTCTCAGGTTGAGAGTCTCCTTCTTCGTGCGAGGGCGACGACTCCGCTGCGACCAGAGCATCCCAATCCGGTTCTGGATCGAGAGTGACGATGCCCACCAGGCACGACAGGTTGCGCTGAAGATGGGCGGCCCAGGCGCCGGCGCGCGCGGATGCGGGTTGAAAATCGTCCGCCAGTACGATGTTGTGGATGGTGGAGGGGGGCGCCTGCTCGCCGCCGATGAGCAGCGGGCAGCCGCTCCTCCCCGCGACAGCCAGCAGATCTCGGCCCAGATATCCGATTTCCGCTTGATGCATAATCCCACGACGACCCAGAGATAGGAACGCGCTCTCAGCGGTAAGTTGCGTGAGCCTTGGGGCTACCCCTCCAATCTCCACATGCATGGATAGCGAGACCTGGGTGAGCAACGCCTGGCCGCCGAGCCATTGAAGGGCGCGAGTGGTGGCCCGGGAGGTGACTCCCTGGGGCTCGGGCCGAGTCCTGTTGCGCGCCAAAAAGGGCATCTCGGATAGGCTGTCGGCGCTGGGGCGGGCCGACCAGGGGGGGCCATCGCCCATGCTGATGCTGCGAAGCTGCAGGCCGAGGGGCGAGGCGATATTCAGTCCGATGAGCGCCGCAGACCGAGAAGCCAACGAGCCGTCGATGGCCAGCCAGCCGGTCCTGGATTGGGGGAACGAACTCTCTCGCATCACTTTGCGCTCCTTTTTAGGCTGGGCGGCAAATTTGAGGTAACGGTGCCCCTGCAGGGAGTTGCGCCGAAACTCCTGCTGCCCGGTCATGCATTGCGGTCCTTGAGATTGTGCAGCTTGTGGCCGGACTGCTTTGGCAGCTCATGCCTGGTTGGAAGGTCGGTATGTTCCGCGCTCTGTCTCTGGGAGACTGCCGCCGATTCAAGAAACCAGCCGACGAAGGCGATCCAAAGGCCGGTAGGCCAATTCCCATCGATGATCTGCCAAACGCCTGCGATGATGAGACAGAAGGCGATGACCCGTCCGGCCAGGCTTGCGGCTCGCGCCGCATGTCGGAAATCGCCCGTCGCTCTCCAAATGGCGGCCTGCAGCACCCGACCTCCATCCAATGGAAAACCGGGAATCAGGTTGAAAACCGCCAAAATGACATTGATGTATGCTAGGTATCTGACCAGCACCTGCAGTGGGGCGCCGGGCCGAAAAAGCGATCCTAAGGCGGCAAGGATCAATGCCAAGGCGCCGCTCACGGCGGGGCCGGCGAGGGAGATCCAGAATTCCGCCTCGGGGCTGGGCGGCCCGGCGTCGATATGCGAAACACCCCCAAAGATGAACAGGGTGATGCGTTCAACCGGGAGCTTGTAGCGCATGGCCAACAGGGCATGCGCCAATTCGTGGAGCAGGACGCAGACAAATAGAGTGAGGGATGTAGCCGCCCCCAAGAACCAATAGGTGGTTGTGGCCCGCCCCTTCAATTCAACCGGATAGAAGCCTACCGCCATCGTCCAGGTGAGCAAGGCGAAGATCAGGAACCAGCTAATGTCCAGTTCCAGTGGTATTCCGAAGAGTGAACCCATCCGGATGGTGTGCCCGTTCACGCGCGCTCCCTTTCCTGAGCCTAGTCCCGTCTCGCTGCAAATGGTCGAGCGTTCGGGACCCCCGCCGCATGGGAAGCGAGGAGAGCGTCCAGGAATAGCCCCCGATTTTCCTCCCTCAATGTTCGCGCTTGGCCCTGCATTAGGTCCTTAGGCGGCGCCTAAGGTGATATTAAGCGCACCTTATCGGTCTCACAGGCGAAAGGGACGGAGGTGCAATCTGGCTGTTGTGGCGGCCCAAATCCTGGTCTCCCGGAGAAAGGACAAGCACACGAAAGGGATCAAAACCTCTCGCACATCACTGCGCAACCGACCGCGCCTCTCTTCCCTGTAGCCTGTGCGAGGTGAGCGAGGCCGATTTACGCCTGCCTGAGATCCAGCCTTCTCATGCTCTTGTGGGAAAGAAGCCGCAAGGTCTCGACACGTGCCCGCTTGAAGATAGAACAGGGGAGGAGATTGTCGCGGCGAGGGAGGGGAACCGGAGCGGTGGCAGCGCTCAGCCGCCACCGCGAGAAATCGCCGAGGGGGGAGGTGTCAGAGTTGGGTTTCCCCCGGTGGGCCGACCAAAGCGGGGAGAGTCGTGACGGAGGGGTCGACCCGGAAATAGTAGTACTGCCGCCCCGCGAACATCCCGCCCGTAGGAATATCCAGCATGTATGCACCCGGTGCAAGCGATTCCAGGGGAACGAGTCGGAGTTGCTTCTGGAAGGAAACAATCTCATTCCTCAAGGGGACCAGATCGCCATCATCGAGGTGGTAAAGATGGTATGCGCTCGGATCGTCCAGCCCTTTCTGTTGGATGAAGATGCTCAGCACGTGCATCGGATTGACGACGAGAGTCTCTTCCGGGACTTCCTCCAAAGGGTAGCTCCACGCGAATAGTTTCATCAAGCCGCTTTGCGTGTCATCTCCCACCTGCAGATAGCCACCATCCGCCCGCTCCGGCAGTTGGCTCATCGCGGGTGGGGGAGCGCCCGCCTCCGGCACACCCACGATCAAGGGGAGGATCGGCACGCTGAGCAAAGCCAGAAGCATGAGGCCCACCCCGATCAGGAAGCCCTTGGGGATTCGGGGTCTAGGGGTTGCACTCTGTGGTCTTTGGTCATCCTTCGCGGGCTGCAAAGACGGATTGCCCGCGGGGTCGGCTGCGTCCGCAGCCCGGCGACCCCGATCCAAGTGCAAAGCCAACGCCGCCCCACTCAGGGCCGCCGTAGCCGGCAGCCAGACCAGCAACACATGCCAGTTCCATTGTGACAGCACGGTGTTCGTGAAGGGTGAGAACAGCATGGGCAGCAACGCCCATGCGATCGAGGGCCCGATCATCAACAGGGCGATTCCTGGCAGCGCCTGGCCGGCGAAGAGCCAACCCGCGCCCGGCCACCCGAGCAGCGCTCCGGTGACCTCCATTCCAACAATCATGACTCGTGGGATCCGCCTCAGCCGCACCGGCATTGGCCCGGTGAACCGAGCGGGGGCAGAACGGAATTCCTGTGCCATGCTCGCCCGATACTCCCCACTCGTGCGTACAACGGCAGCCGCGAAGCTGGCGAAGCCATACAACAGGGGCATGCTGCTCAGGGCCAGGCCGGCCGCCGGAAGCCAACCCAGAGCTCGTGCGGATTCTCCATCGCTGAGCCCTGCCATTAGCTGTCGGTAGCGAAGCATGCCCACAAGCAGGGTCGTCACGTAGTAGCCGAGGATGCCGCCGCTGATGCCGATGAGACTGCGGCGCATCATCCCGCCGTCCGCCGGTTTCCCCAGCATCTCCGGGAGGAGCGAATACACGATCCCGATCAGCGCCAACAGCACACCGCCGATCATATTGAGCTGTGCGTGGATATTGGGGATCTCCTCCGCGGTGGTCAGCAAGCGGGAGGTCGCGGGGAAGGCTTGCAGCAGGCCCTGCAGAGTGCCGATCGCCAGCAGCAGGCTGGAGACCAGCCAGAACGCCGCGGGGGCCGCACTGCGGATGCGGTGGACCAGGTCTCGCAAGCCGAGACTGCCCCACAAAGTGAGGAAGTACACCCAGAAGCCGGCCAGCATCAAGGCTCCACTGGCTGAGAACAACAGCCCCATCCGCTGTGAGAGAAAGGGCACCAGAGCAGGCGCATGGATTCCACCGCGGCCGTTAACCGCATTCCCAAGCACCAGACCCAGCAGCAGAAAAGTAAGGTAGAAGAGCAGGGAGCTGGGAACCAGGGTCCAGAAGATCCGGTTCGCCGCCTTCTTGCCGATCGCTCTGCCACCCAAGCGGGGGGCGAAGAAAATCAAGAGGGCCGCCAGAGAGACCATCATGCCGGTTACCAGGTTGATGTGCGCGTGGCTGATCGGATCCACAAACTGGCCGAACTTCCCGGCCGCGTGGATCCAGTCGGCGTTGGCGGGCAGCACCTGGATCACCCCCTGCACTGTGCCGACAAACAATGCCGCCGCGGAAACGCCGATAAACTTGAGCAAGTGCCCGTTTGGCTTCACCTTTACGTGGCGGGCTGCCCCCAAGGTGAGGAAAACGTTCAGCACATAGGTCCAATAGCCCACACCCATAATGCTGGCGGTCATGCGCGTTGGGACGCGGTGGGCAGCGCCCAGCAGCTCTTTGGCCGCCATATAATCCATCCCGCCGCGCACGAGATTGCCTTCCACCAGCCCCAGCACGAGCCAGGCCAGGTAGAAACCGAACACACCGAGCACCGTGAACCAGAAGGAGGCGCTCGCGAGGGCATTGCTGTACAGGGGGCGGTTCGCCAGGCGCGGCAGCAAATACCAGGTGAGGCCGGTGAGCAGGACCGTCCCTCCACCCACGATGATGATATGTGAGTTCGAGAGATCCCTGAAAAGGTGCCCGCCGTAGCCGGCCTCCCAGAGCCAATGCCAGAAGCCCGGCAGGTTCTTGACCAAGGTGTGCACCCCGCCGATGACCAGGGCAGCCGCCGCGGCGATGAAGTAGCGCGGGATCTGGCTATCGTATCCGATCACTTGGTCGTGAGTGTAGCGAGATCGGACCGGGGCCTTCGCGCTGGGGACAAGCCACACCACGGTCCCGATCATCGCGATCCCCGCCAGGGCGATCATGAGCAGATCGCTGGCCGTCCATTCCAGCAAGAACATGGCCCCTCCTCTCTCCTAGCGGATCCCCGGCTCGAAGAAGTAGATGATCCCAGTCCAAACCAGATATATCGCCATCAATATCACCAGCACAAGCCAATCCCGCGCCTGGGCACCGGCGCTCCAGCGATTATCTTCGCGCTCAAGGTGGGTGGGAGGATGCTCTTCGCCGGTGGGCTCACCCGGCTGCGGTAGATCCTGGTATTGCATGTTCGTGTCGTCCATTGTGGTCTCCTTATCAGAGGAAGGTCGTCATCCGGTCGGCTCTAGCAGCTAAGCAATCTCCTCATAAAGCTCTACGTTGATTTCGGTCGGGGCGGGATCCATGGAGCGGAGAAGGGCGTCCGCCGTTACGCCCCTTTCCAGCCAGAGGGCAAGCTGATCGGGGTGGTCCCAGTTGGTCACGATGACGACCTTCACGTCCCCACTCGCGAGGTCTCGCGCCCAAAAGTCCAGTCGCTGCCAACCCGGCAGAGCCTGAAGGTGAGATTTGAGGGAGAGCAGGGAGAAGTAGGTCTCGTCCCATGTCTCGCGAGGAAGCACGGCTTCCACGACTTGTGAGTAGGCGATTGCATAACTCATGTTGAACCCTCCTAGTAGATCTGGCCGTTGACCAGGTTCAAAACGGTCATGACGACCAGCCAGATGAACATCCCGATGTAGAAGAGGGTGAGGAAGGAGCCCACCGGGCCGTTCGACTCCTGAATGTAGCCGTTGTAGGATTCGACAGGGTAGGGCTCTTTGTCGGCCTTGGTGCGCCTCTGCCAGCGTGTGTACACAAAGAAGAAGGCCGCCATCACGAAGATCCACAGCGCAACCCAGGCGAGCACATCCACCCGGATAGTGAAATTCTGTCCGCCGATGCGATCCAGCCAGATTCGATACAGGTAGTCATAGTACTGCTGCACAATCTCGCTGGTGTTCCCAGATGGTACATTGGGTGTCACCGCTCACCTCCTGCCTCCCAATCGGGTGAGTAATAGTCTTCCTCTTCGATTTCCAGCACGTAGTACTTGGCATCCTCCAGGTTGCTCAGCAGGCCTCTCTTGAGCGCGAGCATGAAGGCGAGAAAGGCGACGCCGGCGAAGATGGCGAAGCTCAGGAACATCCAGTCCGCCATGATCCATTCGCTGCCCTCCGGGGCTTCATGGCCTGCGGGTGCCGCCGCCGCGGGGAAGACCGTCGCGGTGAGCAGGGCGAGTGCCAACACGCCTGTGGTCAGTGTTCGTCTTATGATCTTCATTTCTATCGCTCCTCATCTACCTCAGCGTATATGGGTCTATCATCAATTTCCGGCGCCCGGCTCCACATAGGGGTTGTGCGCGGTCCATACGGCCTCCAACAGCGCCGGCGGCAAGCTGTCTGTGTGCCGCATACCTTCTGGGATGAAGGCCGTCTGTTCCATGTTCTGCCGGGCATATCCATCGGTGCGCGCCTCGGCCTCGCCCAGGATGTCCGTCAAGGAGACGTCCTCGTAGCCCGCCGTCCCGCAAGGCCGCGCGTTGTTGGTCACCTCCCATAAAGTCACGGCATAGGCGGGGTTCACCTCCCCTGCCTCCACCATGGCCGGCACATCGCCGTACTCCGAGGGGAGATGCCCGTATAGTCCGTTCTGAAACTGCTGCCCTTCCGGGTAGAAGCAGTCGGCCCAGTTGAAAAGACCCGGGTAACCTTCCCACTGGACATACATGTCGGGGGTGGGGATCTGGGCCGATAGCCCGTCATTGGGGATCGTCTTCAGGAACAAGACGACTTTCCAGATGTCGTCCACGCTTAGACGCGTGCCGAAGTTCTCCATGGCGGTTCCAGGCAAACCGCGCAAGATGCGCCAATAGTACGCGCCTGGCGCGGTGTCCGAGCCGTGCGCCTGGTCATCGGCTGTGTTGAATGGTGCGGGCGGAGGGAGCAAGTACACCGCAGCCGGGCCGTTTCCATCCCCCTGACTGCCATGGCAGCCAAGGCACCGCTCCTGGAAGACCTGGCGCCCCCGGATCAGATTCTGGGTGGTTACTGGGAGCGGGTTGTCGGCGAACCAGTAGCCGCGATCGATCTCCGTCAGGTTCTTGATTGCGCTCGCGGCTGGATAGCCGTCGCTCCGGTCCCCGTTCTCTCCTTGGGCGGCCACATCGCCGGAGCTGATCTCGAGCGCCTTCAGCGTGGATTGGTGTTCTGCCCTGATGTCGGCCACCTTCCCGCTGCGGCTCTGGGTGAAGGCGATCAGCGCGGCCGTCTCATCCACGGAAAGGAAGCGGAAAGAGGGCATGATCGAGAGCGGTGTGGTGTAGCGGGCGTTGAAGTAGTGCGCGTAGTGCCAATCGTCCGGATGGAAGCCGCCCGCTTGCGACAGGTCGGGGCCGGTCCGAATGGTCCCGAACAGGTTGGGAGTCTCCCCCGGGCCGGTGTAGTCGCCCGGTTCGGAGATGCGCGGGTACACGTAGTATTGGCTCGCCAACGAATCCTGAGGTCTGGTGAAGCCGCTGTGGCAGTAGATACATCCGTTGGCCAGAAAAACGTTCCGGCCCTGCATTTCCAGATCGGTCAGCGGCCGCCAGTTGTCCGAAGGCGGGGGTTCGAAGGTTGTGGTGGGAAGGAAAACCACCATCAAGACAACAGTTGCGAATGCCAGCATCGCGCCCACCGAGGCCATGAGCGGCGTCATGAGCATCTTCTTGCGCGGATGCGGCGGCCATTGCCCCGGATGGACCGGCTCGCTGGGAATCTGGGGCACGGAACTCATGATGCCACCTCCAATCTGGGTAGAGATTCAGACAGCTCGTCCTGGATTGCACGCACGGTGTCGCTGCTTACGGTGCGGTAGATGTTATAGGCCTGTATGACGCCGGAAATCACGATCATCGCGCCGAAGATGGCGCGCGCCATATAGTAGGGCTGCAGCAAGGGCACCACGTTGATCTCGGGGATGCCGCGCAGCCACGACTGGCCCTGCACGAAGCCGGCGATGGTGAGCGACCAGAAGAAACCCAAGAAGCCGATGGTGATCATCCAGTACTGCCATTCGGCCAGGCGCCGGCTGAAGAGCGGCTTCTTCAGGACCTGAGGGAGCACATAATCGATCACACCCATACCCAAGAATGTGAATGCGCCCAACAGCGCTAAGTGGGCGTGAGCGACCACGAAGTTGGTGAAGTGTGTCAGGCGATTGAAGCTCTGGATGGCCTCGAAGCTGCCCTGGATGTTGGTGAAGAAATAGAACACAAAGCCGGTCAGCGCGAACCGAAGAGGGATATTGGTGAAGAACTTCTCCCAACTGCCGCGCATGGTCATCAGGATGTTGATGGTGAAGGCGAAGACCGGGATGAGCAGGCTCATGCTGGAGAGGATCGCGATGGTCTTGAGCCATCCGGGAGTGGGCGTCTGGAGCAGGTGATGGTGGCCGACGCCGGTGTAAAAGAAGGCCATGCCCCAGAAGGAAATCAGGCTCAGGGTATGGCTATAGAGCGGGGTCTTGGTGATGCGGGGCACCAAATAGTAGCATCCCGCCAGCAGCATCGGAGTGAGCCACAGCCCGAAGAGGTTGTGCGCATACCACCAGTTGAGCATCCCATCGGCCATGCTGGTTGACAGCGCGCCGCTCACCCCATTGCCGAATATCGCCCCCGGCCTCCATATGACATTCCCCAGAATATAGTCTGCTCCCAGCCAAAGAGGAGAGCCTATAGCCCACCAGGTGAACACATATAGCGGTTTCACCCGCCGGTTGAGGACCGTCATCAGCACATTGAAGATGTTGCTCACCCATAGGATGATTAGAAAGATATCCAGCGGCCAGATGAACTCGGCGTATTCACGGCCCTGGGTCAAACCAGAAGCGACCGTGATGATGCCGAGGAAGAACCACAGGTTCCACCCGTAGGCGGTCCACCTGGCTAGCCCCTCGTTCCAAAGGGAGCGCAGACCGGTCAGGCGCGGCAGGGCATAGAAGATCATCCCCCAATACATCATCGACAACCAGGCGAATATCACGCCGTTGACATGCAGCGGGCGGATGCGGCTGAAGAGGAGCCAAGGGACGCCGGCGAACAAGTTCGGGCTGATCAATTCCAACGCCAGGGTGAGGCCGAACAGATCGACGATGGTCAACCAAACGATCGCGCTGTAGAGCCAGGTCCTCACCGCCCCGTCGGAGTGTTCCTGCACGGCCTCCCCCACTGTGGTCGCCCGATCGCGGGGCGAACCGAAGCGGCGAATCAACCGTTCCCATTGCTGCGCAGCGACACTCATTGTTGTTTCCTCCTTTGCGGTGGGGACCTCGAAAGCGGAAGCGAGCAGAGGTCTATTCCATTGTTTGAGTGGATCGGGGTGATGCAGTGAATTAGATATTGTCGAGCCGATTTGTCTGGTACGGAGCAGGATACAAGTCAGGGCAGGGGAAATCCTTAAGCGATGCTTGTGGTCAGATTAAGGGAGGATTAATGAAGGGGGCTTGGGACCCCCTTCCATACTGGAGAGCAGCGGCGGACCCTCTCGATGTTCCGGGATTGGGCTGACCCAGGAGCGGCCGAGGACGGATCGGCTTGCCGTTGGCGCCCTATCACCGGCGCGTCGGCTTGGGCTGTCTGCCCGCTGCCCACCTCCAAAGGGGGGCAGGCCGCTGTATTATCGGGGATACGCGGCATCCGCGCCTTGAGCGGGGCAGCGTGCAGCGGCGGTCAGCACGTACTTTGCCCCTACGACGCGCGATTTCCGGGTGGCGTCCGGCGGGTGAAGAATCCGGGGCGCAATACGCGCAGCGCTGTCCTCCCTCGACATGAACGAGCGGAAAATACCAATGCAGATCTTGCCCGGAGGGGAGGTCCGCCTCTCCTGCCGGACAGGCGTGGGCCCTTCCCCGATATTGCGGTGCCGCCATGCGGATTCTTGCAGGCGCGGCTAGCGACCCCCCCGCTCCTCCCGATACGTATCCAGCAGCCGATAGGCCTCCCGCGGGCCCTCGGCCTCGGGCGCCACAGACTTGAGGGCTTTCATCAGCGGTGCGGCGTGGCGTTGCACCCAGTCGCTGTTGTTGTAGTGCAGGAAGTGATACACGCTTTCGCGCAGTGGACCGCTGTAGTCGGAAATCAACTTGCGCATCACGTAGGGAAGGCCCTGGGCTCCCATCTCCGCGAGAGCGGAGCTTGCGGCCCAGCGGACGCCGAAATCCTCGTCATCCATCGCCTCCGCCAGCCGGCTGATGGCAGCCGGGCTGGGGTTCTCTTTCAAATAATGGGCCGCCCGCTCCCGTTTGGAGATGTTGTGGGTGTAGTCGTCCAGGATGCGGATGGCCTCATCCACCGACTGAATTGGGCTGTCGTTTGCCATGAACTTCTCCTCGATGCTTCCCCGAATTTGCGGCCTGTTTCTGCTCACATAAGTGTATCAAAGACTTGCGGCTCGGACATCCCCCTGAAGATGTCGGGGTGCATCCGGCCATTTGCTGCAGAGAGCGAATCGCGGTCGGAGGGTGGGCTCAACGAGCCGGCAGGCTCTTCCACCCCTGGGATCGCACCGCGCAACAAAAACCCGGATGCACATGGGTCGCCGGTGCGGGTTTCCCTGCCGCGCGCTTCGCAATGACGGATCGCACGGCGCGTCAAAAGGGGGTAAGGCACCGCGGGTGAGGTGAGACCCGTAGGGGTCGGCCTCGGACCAACCCGTACGCTCTGCGGAGTTCAACCCCGCTTGACATGTCTTCTCAAGTGCAGCGCGGTATCGCACGGCCGGTCGTGGTGGCGAGAGCCTCTAACCTGGGCGGTCCGGATGCGTGGAGTAGGGTAGAATAGGGAAGGTTTGCGATCGAGCGCACAACCCCCTCCAGTATTCACCACGCCCCGCAAGGAGCATATGACAATGTCTGCCAAACTGATGATTGTCGACGACGATGCGCTGCTACGGCGCAGCTTGGCCTTCAACCTGGAGCAAGCTGGATACAACGTGGTGGCGGCCGAAACGGCAGAGGACGCCTTGGCCATCGCCCGTCGCGAGCCGCCGGATTTGGTGCTGCTGGATATCAGCCTGCCGAAGATGGATGGTCTGGATGCGCTGCATTATTTTCGGGAGGAAATCGGCGTGCCGGTGGTCTTCCTCACTGCCAGACGCCGGGAGTTGGATGAGATCCTGGGGTTGGAGATGGGCGCCGATGACTATATCACCAAGCCCTTTGACCAGGACGTACTCCTGGCGCGGGTCAAGTCGCTGCTCCGCCGCACGCAGATGGAGCAGCCCGCGCTGCCGGAGGACCGGCGGCTGGAAGTCGGCGACTTGGCGATCGATCCCGCTGCCCACATCGTCAGCATCGGGGGGGAGGAGATAGAACTGCCGCCCCGTGAATTTGACCTGCTGCATACCCTGGCAATCGAGGCCGGAAAAGTGCTTTCTCCCGACGATCTGCTCGCCCGGGTGTGGGGGGCCGAGTTCGTGGGCGAGCCGCAGGTGGTCTATGTGCATATCCGCTGGCTGCGCGAGAAGATAGAGGATGACCCGCACAAGCCCAAGCGCATACTCACCATTCGGGGGGTCGGCTATAAGCTCGAGCCGCAGAGGGGGATTTCCGCTTGAGCATGCGTCTGCGCTTCGTGCTCAGCCATGTGCTGCCGTTGTTGATTGTCATCCCGTTGGTCGGCATCCTGCTGATCGCCTCTTTTGAGCGCACCATAATCGTGCCGCAGATCCGGACGGAGGTGCACGACGACCTGGAGCTGCTGCGAGCCTTGATCACCTCTTCACCGCCTTTCGTGGAGGACCTGTCCCGCGCGCAAGCGATGATCGACGCCTTCTATCGGCAGCAGGACTGCTGCATACGGCTCATGGACACCAGTGGCCGGCTCGTGGTATCCAATGAACCCTCCGACCGGAAAATGTACGGAGAGGTGGTCCAGGACCCGGCGATTCAAGACGCCTTGGCGGGGGAGGAGGTCATCCGGACCCGCTTCAGCCAAAGTCGCGATCGGGATGTTATCGAGGGTTTTGGGCCGCTATACGGGCCCAATGGCGATCTCATCGGGGTCATTCAAGTGACCCACCCGCTGGCCACCTTGGGGCAGCACCTGTTCCGGGTGCGCGGTATGGTGCTGTGGATCTTGGCGGGCGGTTTGGCGGTCGGCATCTTGCTGGGAGTGACCTTGTCTTCGGGCCTGGCCGGCCCGCTTCGACGGCTGACCGGTGCCGTGGATCGCATGCGCACCGGGGAGGAGGTCAGTTCGGTCGAGCTCACCGGGCCCGCCGAACTCCGTGACTTGGCGTTCTCCTTCAATGAGCTGATGCTTGCGCTGCGCAGCGAGGAAGAAACCCGGAAACACCTGATCGCCAATCTGGTGCACGAGCTGGGTCGGCCATTGGGCGCGATGCGATCTGCTGTGTTGGCGCTATCCACAGGGGCCGATGAGGATCCGGAATTGAAGGCCAACCTGCTGGCCGGAATTGACTCCCACACGCGGCAATTGGAGCGCTTGGCGGACGACCTGACTCACCTGCACGAGGCCTCGAGCGGCAGGTTCGAAGTCGAGCCGCGGCGGACCGATCTAAGGCAGTGGCTTGCCAACGCCTCGGCCCCCTGGCGAAGCCTCGCCAAAGAACGAGGCGTCGAGTGGGTGCAGGACATCGATGAGCTCCCCGCCGCCTGGATTGATCCCGATCGCATGAACCAGGCGCTGGGCAATCTGCTCGACAATGCCCTAAAGTTCACCCCCAAAGGAGGTACCGTAACTCTGCGCGCGTCGGTATCGGACGGGCAAGCAATTATTTCCATCGATGACAACGGCATCGGGCTTTCGGAGGAGGACCTCCACAACCTGTTCACACTCTTCTACGTCGGCCGAAGCAGACAGCGATTCCCGGAGGGGATGGGCCTCGGCCTGAATATCGCCAAAGGAATTGTGGAGGTGCACGGCGGGACCATCGATGCCCAGGCGCTACCGGATTGCGGCAGCCGTTTCACAATCTGTCTACCACTCACCAGCGGCAAGGGGCGATAGCCGCCAGGCTCCCCAACCCACGGCCTTTTCAGCCCGTCCTCCGCTCCTTTCAGATCACGGTCCAACCGATATCCCCGCGGATTTCCCCCTCCGCGACCTTAATCCTAGCTTTAGCTGGCTCATATGCGCAGTTAAGGACGCGCGCCTCCCCAAGGCCTTATATATGGGATAGTGGCCGTAGGCAGGGGTAATGGATGATGGTCCTCAGGGATTACGCGGCCATCGCTACACAGCCGGCGTATGGCCGGCGTCTGGAAGTGAGTAACGCGTTTCCGGGTTTGATGGAGACCAGACAGTATCCTGGAAAGGGAGAATAGCGTGCTGGAGAAGAAGCAAGATCAGAGCCAGAGGCCGCGCATCGGATGGATCTGGTGGATCATCTTGGGCGCGCTGTTGGTGTGGAACCTGGTGAACCTGCTGCCCCAGAGCCAACCCGAGGCCAAAATCACCTACTCCGCATTCGTGAACTACGTTCAGGCGGGGAAAGTAGCCAGCGTCGACGTCAAGGAGACTGAGATTCACGGTATCTTCAAGTCATCGCAGGCCATCCCCGCTCAGGACTTCACGACGGGGAGCGCCCAGCCAACTGTTGAAGCGCCCGGCGGCACCCCACAGCCCACGGCTGCTCCCACCGCCTACCAGGATTTTGTGACCGTATTCCCCTCATCCATTGGAGATACACAGCTCATTCCCATGCTGGAGGCCAACGGGGTCGAGATTCAGGCCCAGCCGCCCAGCAACCCCTGGTTCGTGGTCCTGCTGACCAACGGCCTACCGCTCCTGCTGATGGTGGGGCTCATCGTGTGGATGGGCCGTCAGGCAGGCCAGAGCCAGAGCGGCATTTTCAGCTTTGGCCAAAGCCGGGCGCGGCGGTACGGCGAGCAGATGGTCGAGGTGACTTTCAACGATGTCGCCGGCGCAGATGAGGCCAAGCAGGAGCTGCAGGAAGTAGTGGATTTCTTGGAGAACCCGGGCCGGTATCATGATCTGGGAGCGCGCATTCCCCGTGGCGTGCTGCTGGTGGGGCCTCCAGGGACCGGGAAGACTCTGATGGCGAGGGCTGTGGCCGGTGAGGCCCACGTCCCCTTCTTCAACCTGAGCGCGTCCGAATTCGTGGAGATGTTTGTGGGAGTGGGCGCCAGCCGGGTGCGCGATCTGTTCAAGCAGGCGAAGGATGCCGCCCCAGCGATCATCTTCATTGATGAGCTGGATGCCGTGGGGCGCAGGCGGGGCGCTGGGTTGGGGACCGTCAATGACGAGCGGGAGCAGACGCTCAACCAATTGTTGGTGGAGATGGACGGGTTTGACGAGCGCCACGAGATCATTCTCATGGCCGCCACCAATCGACCCGACGTGCTCGACCCGGCCCTGTTGCGCCCTGGGCGTTTCGATCGGCGGGTGGTGATCACCCTGCCGGATCGCAAAGGTCGTCGGGGCATTCTCGAAATCCACAGCCGTCATCTGCCCCTGGCGGAAGACGTCGATCTGGAGCTGATGGCCCGCACCACGACGGGTTTCAGCGGAGCGGACCTCGCCAATCTTTGCAACGAGGCCGCCTTGATCGCCGCCCGACACAGAAACGATCGGGTCGGATTGGCGGATTTCGAGGAAGCGGTGGACAAAGTGCTGCTGGGTGGAGTGCGTCCTCTGCTGCTGGATGCACACGAGCGGCAGGTGATCGCCTACCACGAATCCGGACACGCGCTCGTCGCCTGGCTGACCCCACTCGCAGATCCGGTCCACAAGGTCACCATCATCCCTCGCGGCCAGTCGCTGGGGGTCACGGAGCAGCTTCCGGGAGAGGATCACTACAACTACAGCCGAGGGTATCTGATGGCGCGCCTGTCGGTGATGCTGGGTGGGCGCACCTCGGAGGAGGTCGCTCTGCACGACATCACGACCGGGGCCGAGAAGGACCTTATCGAGGCCACCCGCCTCGCCCGGCGGATGGTCACCCGCTGGGGGATGGGCACGCTCGACGCGCTCGCCTTCGCCTCGGATGAGGAACAGCCTTTCCTGGGCTATGAACTGACCCAAGGGCGGAATTACAGCGAGGAGATGGCGGCCCGCATCGACCGGGATATTCAAGATATGCTGGATGAACGACACCAACAGGTGCGCCAGCTTCTGCTGGCGAACAAGGAGAAACTGGACTCATTGGCCGATGAGCTCCTCCGAGAGGAGACGATCGAATCTGACCAGATCAAGAGCATCCTGGGCGCCAGGCCGGAAGCCGCCGAGCCGGTCAGTGCCCCCAGCGAGGTGGGGGCCGGCATCGCGGCCGAGGGGGCGACCCCCACGTCGAGCACCCAAATGTAATTGGAGGTACGACCCAATGTCGAACGGCAACAAAGAAATGAGATTATCCGTCAGTATCGTAATACCCTTGGTGTTTGCTCTGTTGGCGGCGAGCTGTGCTGCGCCGGCGACACCCATCACCCCCGAGGTGCCAACGCCAACTGTGGCGACAATCCCAGCGCAGGCCGCTGCCAGCCCGACGCCGGCGCCCCCTGTGGCCACCAGCCGGGATGGGCTCCTGGCTGCTCTGGAGACCTCCTTGGAGACGATCTACAACGCGGTGAGCCCTTCCGTGGTGAACATCCAGGTTGTGCAGACCGTCCAGGGGGGGCTACCCCCCTCTCAGAGTAATCCGTTCTTCGGACCTCAAACGCCCCAACAACAACAAGTATTGGGTTCAGGCTTCGTTTGGGACACGCAGGGCCACATCGTGACAAATAACCATGTGGTCGCTGGGGCGAGTCAAATCACAGTCACGTTCTCTGACCAGACCTCAGTGCCGGCCCAGATTGTGGGCACGGATCCGGACAGCGATCTCGCCGTATTGGGTGTGAACGTCCCCGCTTCGGAGCTGCATCCGGTGCAGGAGGCGAGCGCCTATGCCAAAGTCGGCCAAATCGCGATCGCCATTGGCAACCCCTTCGGTCTGCAGGGATCCATGTCCATGGGTATCGTGTCGGCCATCGGTCGTTCACTCCCGGTGGAGTCAGGGACGGCGGCTACCGGCCCGAGCTACACGATCCCTGCCGTCATTCAGACCGACGCGCCCATCAACCCCGGCAACTCCGGCGGGGTGCTGGTGGATGATGAAGGCCGCGTGATCGGGGTCACGGCGGCGATCGTGTCTGCATCGGGCAGCTCTTCTGGGATCGGGTTCGCGATTCCGGCGGAGATTGTGCAGATGGTGGTGCCGGCCCTGATCCAGAACGGTCACTATGACCATCCCTATATCGGCGTCTCAGGCACGACACTCACCCCCAGCCTCGCCAGCGCGATGAATCTGGCGGAACAGCAGCGCGGTGCGCTGCTGGTCGATATCACGCCCGGCGGCCCGGCGGACCAAGCCGGTCTTCAGGGCAGCGACAAGACCGTTGACATCAACGGACAGAGCGTCAAAGTCGGCGGAGATGTGGTGATTGCCGTCGGCGACCAGCCGGTAAAGAGCTTCGATGACCTCGCCGCCTACGTGGCACTGAACACACAGGTCGGCGAGACGGTGGCGTTGCAGATCATCCGGAATGGGCAGGAGCAGAACGTGGATATCACCATCGGGGCGCGGCCGGCGGCGGAAACCGCCGCCGCCGGGGCCTCGGCGACCCAGGCGGCCTATCTGGGAATTGTCGGCATAAACCTGACCTCGGATATCGACGCGGCGATGAACCTGCCGGCCGACCAGACCGGGGTCCTCATCGAGCAGATCCAGCGAGGCGGCCCGGCCGATCAAGCCGGCCTGCAAGGGGGAGATCAACCGACGGTGATCAACGGGCAAACAGTGTTGCTCGGTGGCGACGTGATCACCGAGATAGACAATCAACCGGTGGCGAACATGAGCGGCCTGCAAGGATTGCTCGGGAGCTACAGCCCGAATCAACAGGCGACCTTGACAGTGCTGCGTGGAGACCGCACACTCGAGATTCAAGTAACATTCGGGTGACGACCTCCATCACCATTAACGTCGCAGTTCTTCATCGACCGGCCACCGTTTAACGGGCTCGACGATCGCGAATGCAGAGCTGATCCACTACATCTTTCAAGCGCATTCGCGGTCGCCGGGCCTTCGCGTCAGCTCTATTGGGATGCGCCTCCGGGGGGGCGACATAGATCCATCTTGAACCATCGCGGATGGAGTTGTGGCGCGGGCTTGTTCCCCCAAGATCGAACCTACCCCGCGGCTCCCGCTGATGAGGCGTTCCGCGCCGGACTCGCATCGATAACGCCGGATTCATCCCGGGTTAAACCGCTGGGCGGGTTTGGCGCGCTTTCCAGCGGCAGCCACACAGTGAAGGCGCTCCCTGCTCCCGGGGCGCTCTCCACGCTCACTCGCCCGCCGTGCGCCTTGACCAGATCGCGGGCGATGGTCAGGCCGAGACCCATTCCGTGCGAGAGGCCGCTTGCCCCATCAGGACGGTAAAAGGGCATGAAGATGTGTTCCTGCTCCTCGAACGGAATGCCGACGCCCGTGTCGCTCACCCGGACCCAGAACTCATCCTGATCGGCCCCGCAAGCCACGCGGACCTCTCCGCCCGGTGGCGTATACTTGATGGCATTGCTGATCAAATTCTCCAGCACCTGGTTGAGACGGTCTGGATCCGCGTGCAGTGTAGGGAGATCCGCCGGAATATCGGTTCCCCATCGCAGTCGCTCTTGGTCCGCGGTCTCCCGCCAGGGAGCCAGAATCTTGGGGAACCACTTGCCTGGTACCAGCGTTTCGCGATCGATGCGCAGCGTTCCGGAGGCACGGGCGTCGATGGTCGCCAGATCGTCCAGCAGGCGTGCGGTATGCAGGATCTCCGCCTCCATCCCTGACAGCAGTTCGTCGCGCAGAGCCGAGTCCTGCCAGCCGCCCTCCCGCAAGGCCTCTATTGCCGAGCCGAGAGATCCTACCACGCGGCCCAACTCATGGACTTGGGCGGCCATCAGCTTGCGTTCGCTGATGTCCATCGAGTATCCGATCATCCCTCGAAGCACTCCCCGCGCATCGCGGAGCAGCGACAGCGACAAGTGGGCATAGAAGGGCCGGCCGGATTTGCGGTACATGCGCACTTCGATCTTGTGATCGCCTTTTTGCAGCAGCGGATCGATGATCTTCTGTTGGAGGAAATCGGCGTCATCGTCGCCATAGACGAAGGAGATGTGCTTCCCGATCGCTTCCTCCTTCGAATAGCCGAACATGTTCTCAGCGCCGTGATTCCAGCTCGTCACGAAGCCCTCCAGATCTGTAGCCACGACCGCGTCATGGATCTGGTCCAGGATCTGGGCCTGCTGCCGGAGCTCGTCCACGGTTTCCTTCCGGCTGATGGCGCCCGCCACCACGTTGGCGAGCGCCTGCACGAAGTGCACATCGTCCTCGGTGAACAGCCGCCGATTGCGAGTGTGCGCGCCGAGGATGCCGTACGGGCCATGCGTGCCCTGGATGATAACGCTCACCCCGCTGACTACGGCGTGACCGGTCAGCAGTTCGGGCCCGGAGAAGCGGGTCTCGCTGGGCAGGTCAACGACGATCACCGGGTGATTGGCAAGCAAGGTGTAGCCCGCCTGCGAGCGCTCCCCTGCTGCGACAACCGTATTCCCGACTTGACCCGGGTTCCATCCCACTCCGTGTTTCAGGAGCAGGGTCTCCCCATCAGGCTGCAGTTCTAGAATCTTCGTGTATTCGACCCCCAGGTCTTCTGCCAGGGAGGCCACCGCGGTTTCCATCAATTGGTCGATGTTTTCCCCATCCAGGGCCAACGCGCCGAGAGCCGCGATAGCCGCCTGCTGGCGCAGCCGGTTTTTCAGCTCCCGCTCTGTCTCGCGGCGCAGCATCCGCTCATCTTCAAGCGCCGAAAGCCGGTCCCTCAGGGCGTCGATTTCGTCTCTCAGGTCAGGGTTGCGGGGCTCTCTCTTCTCCATATGCGCTCGACCATCCTTTGGCGTTCGAACGAGGGGGGATCGCTCTCATCAGGCTTGCGGATTCCTCCGTGGCAAGGGTCAGTGACAAACCATTCCGATCCTGTGGGTCTGTTGCATCCGCGTCTGTCAAACCGGAGCGGAATGCGTCGGATGACATCCTTCATCGGTCAGGCGGACGATCCGCGGCGCAAGAGGGCCACAATTCATAAGACCCGTCGGACGGCATGTCGTATGCCTGCAGCCATTCTCCCCAGAGTTGGTTGCGCGCTGTGAAACAAACTGATTCAGATCACAGTATATCTTATCCCTCGGCATTTTTGGAGTTCAAACGCGGTGGAATTCCGTATAATCCAGACGGGGCGCGCCCGATTCGTGCTGCCGATAAGGCGTCCGGCGCAGGACCCCTCCCGGGAGGGGCCGAAAGGGAGGCGGCGGTCATCCAGCCAGCGCCGCCCTTCCGGCTCGCCGCACAGAGTTCGCATTGCATATCCAAACCCCGGCTCGACGCCGGGAGTCACATGAGACAGGGCTACTGCGTCTGAAAGGAGAGCAAGTTGATGGAGATTCCAGGGCAGATGCGCGCCATGGTTTTGGAGAAGGCAGGGGAGCCTTTGAAGCTCAAGGAGGTGCCCGTCCCCGACCCCGGTCCCTCGCAGGTCTTGATTCGAGTGAACGCTTGCGGCGTGTGCCACACTGATTTGCATATCCTTGATCGGGAGTTGAACAATCCAAAGCTGCCCCTCATCCCCGGACATGAGATAGTAGGGACCGTGGTGGAGATGGGGGAGAGAGTCAGCCGCCTCGAGGCCGGTGCCCGAGTCGGGGTGCCGTGGATGGGATACACATGCGGTGAATGCCGCTTCTGCCGGCGCGGCCAGGAGAACCTGTGCGAGAACGCCCGCTTCACCGGCTATACCATCGATGGCGGATTTGCGGAATACACTGTGGCCGATGAGCACTTTGTCTTCTCCCTGCCTGGATCATACGGCGACGCGGATGCGGCGCCGCTTCTGTGCGCCGGGCTGATCGGCTACCGTTCCTATCGCCTGGCCGGGGATGGTCTGGAGCGCCTGGGCATTTACGGCTTTGGCGCCGCGGCGCACATCATCGCCCAGATCGCAGCCTATCAGGGAGTGCAGATCTACGCGTTCACCCGGCCGGGCGATGAGGAATCGCAGCAATTCGCCCGGAGCCTGGGCGCGGTCTGGGCGGGCTCATCCAAGGATAGGCCCCCGGAGCAGCTAGATGCAGCCATCATCTTCGCTCCCGTAGGCCCCTTGGTGCCGGCGGCTCTGAGAGCCATATTCAAAGGCGGGCGGGTGGTGTGCGGTGGCATCCACATGAGCGACATTCCCTCCTTCCCTTACAGCATTCTGTGGGGGGAGCGCATGGTGCGGTCGGTGGCGAATCTGACTCGGGAGGACGGCGAGGCGTTGCTCGAAATTGCGCCCGATGTCCCGGTGAAGACGGTGGTCCAGCGCTTCCCCTTGCAGGCCGCGAACGAGGCCCTGGATCGCATGCGCGATGGTGAGCTGCAGGGGGCTGCGGTGCTGGTGATTTCCGAGGGCTCAGAGCGCTAGCGTCCGTCAACGGTCAATCGATGGCTTCACTGCGAGCCGTCGTACAGGACTGCCCCAAGAGAACGTCGTGGCGATCAAAGGCCGTAGATGCGCGCGGGGACGGGGTCAGGTCGGGCGATAATACCGGTCGAGAGCCCATTTGACGGGGTTGGGGCGGAAATAGCGCCGGATGCGCGCCAGGTCTTCATGCTCGCGGATGATGTGGTCGTGGTGACCGCGCTGCTAGGCGAAGGAGGGGAGGGTCTTCGTCACGTTCCGGGTGAGCGCGGGTCTTCATGAGCGGATGACCGCGCCGAGGCTGCCGGGTTTCGGTGAGATCGCAGACATGATCTCTCTGACTGCATCCTCATGTGGATTGCCGCGTAGAGACGTTGCATGCAACGTCTCTACGATACGATGAGAGATTCCCATCTGAAGGGGGGGTCCGGATCGGGTAGGGGCGATTCGCGAACCGCCCCTACGGGTCCTCGGCCGGGCATGAACGCGCCAAGAGAACTGGCAGGCCGCGAGCGCATTTGTAGAGACGCCCCTCTTGGGACAGCCCCGTGCGGCTTCGCCAGCGCTTGTAGAGCGGATCCGTCTAAACGGAGGGGCCGGGATTGCCCTCGTGCCCCCGAGGCACGAGCGGGGTTCCGGCCTGCCCCCGGCGCGAGGCGTTTATTGTTGCAGCCGGGGCCTAGATCATCAGCGCCAGGAAGCGGTCCACGTCGTATGTGGCCGCCTGAGTCGGCGGTGACCACTTGGAAGGTGCCAGATCGAAGGCGTGCTCGGTGTCGGGGAATTCGACATACACGGAAGGGACGCCGTGCGCCTGAAGCGCGTGGTGCAATCGCCGCGCGTCCCTGGCGATTCCTCCGAAATCGTGACTCCCTTGGAGCTGCAAAGTAGGAGGGCAGTGAGGCCCAACGTGCCGTATGGGGCTCGCCTGGCGGTACAGCTCCAAATCCGCACCTTCGCCCAACGCGTCCGGTATGAGCGCGGCAGGGGCGACATAGCGGCCGTATTCGGGCAGAAAACCCGTCGCGTGCGCAGCGCGCTCCCACCTGGAATAGAGAAGATCACCCAGGAGGTTGCCCTTGTCCGGATAACCGGAGAAGTGCCGCTCGAAGTAGCGCTGCTGGGTCACCAGATCCGTGGGCCCGTAGTAGGAAACGACCCCCCGGACGCTGTCGTCCATTTCCATCCCCTGGGGAGCGAACCCGGGCCGCGCTGCGGTGTAGGCAGCGAGCAGGGCCAGATGTCCACCGGCTGAGTTGCCCATCAAGACGACGCGATCAGGGCGCACGCCGATCGCCCGACCGTTGATCTTCATCCAGTGAAGGGCCGCCTTGACCTGCTTCACCATGCCGAAGATGTCCGACTTCGGCGCCATCGTGTATGCCAGGTCTACGATCGCGTGACCTTGGTTCGCAAGGTGGGCGAAGAAACGCCGCGTGCGCGTGTCTTTATCAGCATAATGCCAGCCGCTTCCGTGAAGATAGATCACCCCAAGCCCGCTCCCCGGGAAGTCATCTGGTGGCCGCCAGATGTCCGCCAGCAGTGTAGGGGCTGCATCCAATCCCGTGGCGAGCCAAACGTCCTGTTCCCAGGGGACGGGTGGCGGATCAGCGGGGGTGGGGGTCCACCGGGCGGGCAGCATGCGCGCCTCCATATGGGATGGGATCCTTTCCCGCCAATCCATCCCGAAGGCTTTCTCAAAACCATAATGCCGCCGGGAGGTCTGCCGAACGTACCCCCACATGAGCGCGGCTCCTGACAAACCGCTGACGGCCGTCAGAGGGTCCCCTTCGATCAGACCCAGGAGCGCCCCGATCGATCCCGCCAGCGCGAACAAAGGGGAAAAAGCTTCGGATATTGTCTTGGGCTTCCAGAGAAGGAAGCTCAGCAGACCGTGACGTGGCCGCAGCAGGTTGATTAGGCCTGCAACCGCGGCGGCGAGGCTCAGAAAGCGGGCGACAAAGGTCCTCATGCGTCTCATTTCCGGATTATCGGCCTTTTTCCCGGTGTGAAGATCGGGACTGGTTTCCAGCTTACCGGTCAGTGAAGGACGGACATGCCCGGCGGATGCTGGTGCCGCCCGTCTGAATATGAAGCGGACGCCGGCGCCAGCCGGCTCTATGACCGGTCCGGCGCACGGCGCTCAGGCTCCCGCTCCAACCCCTCCGTCTCAATCTGTCAGAACTCTTGGTCTGTCAACGATCAATCGGCCCGTTCTTCGCAAGCACCTGCAATCGCGCAGCATGCCGCGCCCGTGAGGGATCTGAGCCAATGATCGTCGAGAAGCACCCGCCGAAGGAGGTCTCAGTCGACCTGCTCTACGAGGTAGTTCTCCACACCCATCTGCTCGATTTGATCGAGCTGGGCTTCGATCCAATCGGTGTGTTTCTCCTCGTCGGTCAAGATCCCTTCCAGCAGCTCTCGGGTACCGTTGTCGCCCAGCTCCACCGCCAGCTTGATCCCTGCATTGTAGTTCTTCACCGCCCCAAGCTCGGCCGCCAGATCGTTCTTCATCTGGGCGGGCACGTCCTTGCCGATGTGGATCGGATTTAGATTGCTCACCACAGGCATGCCTTCGAGAAAGATGATGCGCGCAATCAACTTCTCTGCATGCCGCATTTCCGTGATAGCCCGCTCCTCGATCGCTTCGTGGAGCTCCTCATAACGCCAATCCGCATCGATCTCGGAATGCACCATGTACTGGTTGATGGCGGTCAACTCATCCGCCAACAGGTCGTTGAGCTTGTTGATGATCTGTTCGTTCCCCTTCATCTTGCCCTCCTTTTGTCATTACGCGGCTGACCCGTGCCCCCATCGCCACAGACTGCCGACCGAGCCCGGAAACCAGCCACCAGGTAACGATGTTCGGCCACTGAGCGCATCATATCTTGAAGTGACACGGGTGGCTAGTTCAATATATCACCTTATAGGCGTTAATCTCTCACGCCCGCCAAATCGCAATCGCCATAAGCCCCCAAGCGATGATGAAGGCGATGCCCCCCAGCGGGGTGATCACAGCGAGCCATCGTGAACCGAGAAGCGCATAGGCATAAAGGCTTCCGCTGAAAAGCAGTATGCCCGCCGCAAAAGTCCATCCGCAAAGGGTCAGGGCGCGGTAGCTGGCTGGCCAATGTGTCATAGCCAGCCCGACGGCCAGCATCGCCAGGGAGTGATACATCTGATAGCGAGAGGCCGTTTCGAAGAGCTGTGCCTTGTCCGTGCCAAGTGCCCTCGCCACGCTGTGGGCGCCAAAAGCGCCGAACAGCACCCCGAGAGCGCCCAGCAGCGCGCCCGAGACGAGAAATACCCGCCCCATTTGCTCATCCCTCCAACGCTGTTGCGAAAGTCCCCTCATTTATGCGAGCCTTCAATCGCATTTCCCGCGGATTCCCCCCCATGCCCAACCTTCCCCCAAGATCAAATGGTGTGCGGCGCTTTCCGACCGCAGCCCGAGGCCAACTTCCTCGAACACGATGGCGGCCAGTTTCCGCGGCTCAGCCCGCGAATTCCTCCTCATAGTCTCTTATGGCAGCCTCGACAACCTGCTGCGCATGGTCTCGATCATAAACGCTCTCGATGGAGGTGGTGGACACCTCGCCAAGCACCATCTTGTAGGTCGAGAAATAGTGACTCAATCGCTCCACGAGGGCGGTGGGGAGCTGTGACAGGTGCTTCACCTCCCCCCAGAAGTTGTCATTCAGCAGCACGGCAATGATTTTGTCGTCGGCCTCTCCGTTGTCGATCATCTGTAGGCCGCCGACCACACGGGCGTCCAGTATCACTTCCGCCCGGTTGATCGGTCTTTCGCTGACCACACAGATGTCCAGCGGATCAAGGTCGCCGCGGTCCGCTTTCGGGGAAAGCTCCCGGACGTGGCGGCCCCCGTAGGTGCGAGGGATGAACCCATACAGGGTGGGCGGCTGGGAGGACGTACGCTGTGGGCGGTCGACCCTCAGGTAGCCCGTGACTTTATCCACCTCGTACTTGATCAAATCGAAGGGGGAGATTTCGATATAGGCGTGCACCACCTCGGGTGGATCGGGGCCGATCTCAAGTCCGTGCCACGGGTGCGGGCGCCAGCGGTAGAAGGGAGGCGGAAAGGCCATGGTTCTGCTCCGGGAAGACGCGCTGGGGGTTAACGACGGCCCAAACCCGAATGGGCCGCTCGCATTCTTTCGTGTCCGACTCTCTGTAGTATAAGCGATGCCGCCACCCGGGGCCAATCCAACTCGTCAGCGGGGCGTGCTCCACTACAGGGGCCAAACGCACTTGAAGCTGGAAGCCGCACCGGCCCTTCGCCATCGTCCGAGCTCCCCACGTCACGGCCGCGCACACCCGCGATCGCGGTCATCGCTTTCCCTGCCGCCGGCGTCCTCTTGCCCTCCTCCGGGACTCCCTCCCCCCCAAACCACAAGCCGACCGCGAAGGGCGGTCCAGGCAAGTTGGGTGAAGGGGAGCGGACGGGGTGGGGGTATGTGCATGCCCAGGCCTCGAACTGCATGGCATCCGGTCAAGCGCACCCCGGAGGGCCTCGTCCCCCAATTTGGAGCACCCCCTGTCATCGGGGTGGTTCCCCATTACTGGAGTACCAGTGCTAGTACCGCAGGGGGCTTGAAATCCATTGCCCGCTGTGGGACAATGACCTTGCGAGTCAAGTGACCCAGCCGGTAGGGATGCGTACAGAATGTGCGCGCGCAATGGACGTGACGCGTGGCGGCTGCGGCCTGGATGCCCGATAGGCGTTTTTCCCCAGAGGAACGGGAAGGGCTCTTGGAAGACCCGCATCAGGAACCGGCCGCGTGCCGGTTTCGCGCTTTGAGAGGTGATCCATGTATTCAGGAGCCTCTCGACCCGCCAGGCACAGGACTTGGTTCGAAGCCGGGAATCCCGGCATGTCGAACGCACGACAAAAATCAGATGGAAAGGAGGTGAGACACATGCTGTATAGTCCGAAGGAGAGAGGTCAGGGCTTGGTCGAGTACGCTCTGATCCTCGTGCTCGTTGCGGTGGTGGTGATCGTGATCCTGGTTGTTCTTGGCCCAGCGATCGGCAACGTCTTCAGCAACATCGTGGCCAATATCTAATCGGGTTCGGCGCCGCCGGGGCCATCGGAGGCCGTTGGTCCGCATACCAATCTTGGACCATTAGGCAAACGATCATCTCGGCGTATCATCTATCATCTATGGATGGCCCCGCAAACGATCGCTGCTGGCTCTCGATTGAGAGCCAGCAGCGCGCGTTAAGGGCATGGATCAATCCCGCCTCTTCCTCCGCAGCTTGATGCCGCATCCCGGGCAGTGCGGGGGATTGCTGCTCCCCCCTAAGTATGCGCCGCAGCGTGGGCAACGCCAGTTCCGGAAATACAGGATCAGCGTGGTGATGCCGAGGGCAGGCAGGGCCAGCAAGCAGGCCCAGTAGGCCGTTGGGGAAAGGCCGATGGCGTCCAGGCGACGGGTGAACCCGATCAGCGCGACGAACAGCACGACCAGGACCGGGATCACGCAGCCCTGGATGGAGAGGTGGATGAGCTGACGCTTCCGGAATGTACGCTGGATCTGTTCCAGGCTTTCGCTGGGAGTCATCGCGCGCTCCCTTGGACCCATTGGCAGCCACAGGCTCAGCGGGTTCCCGCCTCTGGCCGCTCCCTTGCCGGAGGTAGGATAGCATAAAGCGATGCGGTGTGCGCATTGCGGCATGCGCAGGGCCGTGGAATCCGGGATCCCAGATCCGGGCGCTCCCGCGCCGCGTCAAGGGAGCGCTAAAGCGCTCACTACAAACGCGCTTCGATGCCGCGTC
>CAYMCO010000002.1:174215-225426 GCA_964388955.1 uncultured Anaerolineaceae bacterium
CTTCGATGCCGCGTCAAGGGAGCGCTAAAGCGCTCACTACAAACGCGCTTCGATGCCGCGTCAAGGGAGCGCTAAAGCGCTCACTACAAACGTTCTTCGATGCCGCGTCAAGGGAGCGCTAAAGCGCTCACTACAAACGTTCTTCGATGCCGCGTCAAGGGAGCGCTAAAGCGCTCACTACAAACGCGCTTCGATGCCGCGTCAAGGGAGCGCTAAAGCGCTCACTACAAACGCGCTTCGATGCCGCGTCAAGGGAGCGCTAAAGCGCTCACTACAAACGTTCTTCGATTCAGGCCCCGCCGTGCCCTCGATGCGGAGTCAATGGTTCGCATCCGCCTTGTAGGCCGGGTTTGCTACCCGGCTACAAACGCGCTTCGATTCACCATCGGTGGCCCTCCAGGCCCCGCCGTGCCCTCGATGCGGAGTCAATGGTTCGCATCCGCCTTGTAGGCCGGGTTTGCTACCCGGCGAGCCCGGATGGTGAGCCCATCGAGAACGGACCACGGTATGGAGTCCGGCAGCCTGCCGTTGGCCGCGAGCAGAGCGAGCTGTACCATCTCCCGAGACTTCGAGATAGAATCGAGTGGGAGGATCTCGTCCGGAGATTGCGCCCGGCAGACCGCATCGTGGTGATCGCGATTGGCCTCGGCCGGGGGAGGGTAAATTGAGCGAGACAACCGTGATTGCTGCGCAAGAACTGGCCAGGTATTTCGACGGCACCAAAGCCGTGGACGGGCTGACCTTCGAAGTATCCGAGGGAGAGGTCTTCGGGTTCCTCGGCCACAACGGGGCGGGGAAGACCACCACGGTTCGACTGCTGAACGGGGTGCTCACCCCCACCGCCGGTCGGGCCCGCGTGCTCGGGCTGGATCCGATGGCTGAGGGGCCAGCGCTCCGGGCCCGCACCGGAGTCCTCACGGAGACGCCCTCCCTGGAGGATCGTCTCACGGGTCGGGACAACCTTCGCATCTATGGGGATCTGTATGGCGTCCCGCAGAGCAGCCTTGAGGGGCGGGTCGAGGCGATGCTGGGCCGCTTTGACCTGCTGGAAAAGGCCGATGAGCTCGCAGGGGGCTACAGCAAGGGTATGCGCCAGCGGCTGGCTCTGGCCAGGGCCTTCCTGCACGATCCGGAACTGATCTTCCTCGACGAGCCAACCACAGGGCTGGATCCCATCGCCGCCCATGGGGTTCGTGAAATGATCCAGCACGCCGCCGGGGCCGGCGGGCACACCGTATTCCTGTGCACCCACAATCTCGCTGAGGCGCAGCATCTGTGCACGCGGGTGGCCGTCCTCGAGCACGGAAAGCTCATCGCCCTCGGTGCTCCGGCCGAGCTGGCTGAGCAATTCGGGGGGGCGTCCAAAGTGGAGGTTGAGGTGAGCGCTGATACGCGCGACACGGCAGCGGCCATTCTCGCCGCTCAGGCGCGGGACTTGAAGGTGGACGTCGAAGGGGATTTGATCTCGATCGGCGGCGCCAAACGAGAGTCGATTCCAGACCTGATTCAGATGCTGGCATCTTCCGGGGTGCGGATTTATCAGGTCACGGCCCAGCGGCCCACGCTCGAAGACGTGTACTTCGAACTCCACAGGCTGGTGGATCGGGAGGGTTAGATGAACCGGCGCGCCATATCCGCCATCGTTCGCAAGGACCTGAAGGTAATCTCCACGCGCAAAGGCGTGATGATTCCACTGATCGTGGTGCCGTTGGTGATTCTGATCTTGCTCCCCTCCCTGGTGGCACTCCTGCCACAGGCCGGGAACCTGGGAGTATCCCCGCTGAACGGCCTGGATGCATTCATGAATAACATGCCATCCGGGCTGCGCGCCAAGCTGGCGGGCTACAACGAATCCCAGCAGGCGGTGGTGTTGGCGTTGACCTACTTCCTGGCACCCATGTACCTGATTCTGCCGATGATGGTGGCCAGCGTGATCGCGGCGGATAGCTTTGCGGGCGAGAAGGAGCGCAAGACGCTGGAGGCGCTGATCTACACGCCCACCACGGACCTGGAGCTGTTCACTGCCAAGCTGCTGACCGCCTTGATCCCCGCCATGGCCGTCTCCTGGCTGGGTTTCGTCCTCTACGCGATCGTAGCCAACTTGGCCGCCTGGGGCACGATCGGGAAGGTATTCTTCCCCAATCTGATGTGGGTGATCCTGGTCCTGTGGGTGGCGCCGGGCGCTGCCGGCCTGGGGCTGTCCACAATGGTGCTCGTCTCCTCCCGGGCCAGCGGATTTCAGGATGCCTACCAGATCGGCGGGGCGGTGGTGCTCCCGTTGGTCCTGCTCATCATAGGGCAGATCGCGGGAGTGCTGTATTTCAGCGTAGGGGTCGTGCTGATCGTCGGGCTGGTTCTGTGGGTCATTGACGTTGGATTGCTCTTTTTTGGAGCAAAGACCTTCCGCCGGTCCGAGATCATCGCCCGGATTTGAGCGCAGGCGCAGGCGGCCGGTGCGCCAACGGGGGCGGCTCTCGGGGCGCAGGCGCCCGGCGCCCACCCGCCCATTTGTGCCCATGAGATGGATCGGGACACCGCGTCTGTACCCGAAGGAAACGTTTCTCCGACAGACGACAGATGAGAAAGAACTGATTGATATGATCCGCGGAAGAACGCGGGTTTCGGCTCTGCGCGCTTTTCAAGCCCGCTGCGATCTCATGGCCCGCATCTCTGCGAAGAGTGATAGATCTCGTGATCACGCTCGAGCCCCTGCGATGGAAAATGGGCCTCTCCGTCCGACCGGCGTGGATTCTGGCTCGTTGGACAGCGCTCCAACTGGTTGATTTTCTATCCTCCCGGGAGAGGACTCTGCGTTACACTCATGGATGAGCCCCGCCCGTCTGGGGGCTTGAAATGCCGAGGCTTTTGAACGATTGGAAGGGATTCCCCCCGCGTCGGGCCAAAGGCGCGAATTGGGCGGGACGAAGGGAGTTGAAGGGAATCATGCCCGAATTGCAGGACGCCATTCTCGTGGAAGACTTGACCAAATCGTACGCCACCGTGCGGGCGGTGGAGGGAGTCAGTTTCCATGTCGCTCGAGGCGAGATCTTTGGATTGCTGGGGCCAAACGGCGCCGGGAAGACGACCACCATCCGCATGGTCTTGGACATCATCCGCCCTGATTCGGGGCGAATCCAGGTCCTCGGCGGTCCGATGACCGAGGAGAAGAAGGAGCGCATTGGATACCTTCCCGAGGAGCGCGGTTTGTACGATGACATGCCGCTGCTGGACACGCTGCTGTTTCTCGGGCAATTGAAGGGCCTGACGCGCGCCGGGGCGAGATCTCGGGCCGAGAAGTATCTGCGCGCGGTCGAGCTTTGGGAGGTCCGCGATCGCAAGGTCGAGGCGCTCAGCCGGGGCATGGGTCAGAAGGCACAGTTTGTTGCCGCCACGATGCATGAACCCGAATTGGTCATAGTCGATGAACCATTCGCCGGTTTGGATCCGGTCAACACCCAAATCGTCAAGGGTCTGCTCACTCACCTCCGGGATGAGGGTGCGGCCATCATCATGAGCACGCACCAGATGAACCGGGTGGAGGAAATGTGCCAGCGCATACTGCTCATCGACCACGGTCGTCGCGTTCTTTATGGCCCCATTCGCGAGATTCGGGACCGGTACGCGGCGCACGCGGTGGAGATCGATCTGGATGGCCCCCTGCCGGAAATCCCCGGGGTACAGCGGGCAATATCAAGCGATGGGGCGCACCGCCTGCTGCTCAAGGAGGGAGTCCAACCGGATGACATACTGCGCTCCCTGGCGGGCCAGCCAGAACTGCAAATCCGGCGTTTCGAAGCAGTTCGGGCCTCGCTTGAGGAGATATTTGTGCGCGTCGTCGGGGAGAATCAGATGCCCGAGGGGGAGGCGGCATGAGAGGATTGCTGCTGATCGCCAAGAACACGTACATGCGCCGATTGCGGTCGGGCAGCTTTCTGCTGCTGACATTCGGTCTTCCCGCCCTGATGGTCGTCGCAGGCGCGATCCCCGTTTTGCGGGAAGTGCGATCGCAGCTGCCCCGTCTCGCAGTGGTGGACGAGACCGGCCAATTGCAGGGGCCGGCCGGATTTCAATACCCGGATGGGCCAATGACGATCGAACAGTTCCCCGACGAGGGGGGCGCCGTACAGGCCTACAGGAGTGGCGAGATCGACGCCTACCTGATTGTGCCCCCTGACTACTTCGATGGTGGCGTTCCGACCCTCTACGCCAAGGAGGCGGCCACCGAAACCCTGAAGGATGTCTTGCGGCGCTATCTGCGATGGGCTTCGCTGCCCGGGGCGCAGGGCTGGCTGCTGGATCGCTTGGCGGAGCCCGCGAATCTGCGCTTTCAGGCGCTGGCGACCGGCGAACGGGTGCAGGGCGGGCTGCCACGCCTTCTATGGGCGGCCACTCCGGCAGCGCTGGGGATCCTGTTTGCCTTGGCTGTCTTCACGGGGGCCACCCAATTGGGGAGTGTGGTGGTACGGGAGAAGGACCAGCGGGTGATGGAGATCATTGTCACCTCCATCCGACCGGCCACCCTGGTTGCCGGCAAAGTGCTGGGAGCTACTTTGGTCAGTCTTACTCAATTGGCGATCTGGACGATCGGAGGGGCGGGCGCCCTGGCCCTGGCGCTGTCCGGCCCGCTGGCCTCCTCCGCCGTTCCCGTGCGTTGGGATGCATTCTTGTGGGCGCTATTGTTGGGCGTGCCCGGCTATTTTCTCTACGCCACAATCGCCGCTGGCCTGGGAGTGATTGCGGGGGATCAAGCCCAAGCCCGCCAGTTGGCCGGAATGCTTGGGTTTCTGGGTATGGCTCCCTTTTACCTGGCGGCGTTTATCGTATCGGCGCCGAACGGCCCACTCGCAGTCGCTCTCAGCCTATTCCCGTTGTCCGCGCCCACGTTCGGCTTGATACGCATGACCCTAACGACCGTCCCATCCTGGCAATTGGCCTCCGCAGCGGGGCTCATTTTGATCAGCCTTTTCCTGGGGATCTGGGCGATCTCGCGGATCTTCCGCGCCGGGATGCTGCTCTACGGCCAGCGCCTCGCACCACAGGAAATCTGGCGGGCGCTGGTTCAGGCGTGCTGAGGCCGCGACGGGAAACATGTTCCGGCTTCAACAAGCCGGATAGAACGATCCGAGGAGTCCTATGAGCAAGATCCGGTTGATCGCCATGAGGGAGATCGTGGGGAAGATACGATCGCGCGGTTTCCTGCTGACCACGCTCGCACTGCCGCTGATCTTCATCGTCATCGCGCTGGTGGGTGGCGGGGTGCCGGGGGGAGGGGCGGGACCGGTAGAACCGCCTCCCGCGGCGGATCAGGTCACGCAGCCCGTGGGGATCGTGGATCGCGCCAATCTCATCAAACAGATCCCGGCGGACCTGCGAGCTGCTCCAATAGAGGAATACAGTTCCCTTGGGGAGGGGGAGGCCGCCCTGCGGTCGGGCGAAATCGGGGCCCTCTTCCTCATCCCGGAGGACTATCGACAAAGCGGCGATGTCGTCCGCTACAGTATGCGGCTGGGCTCCGGTCTGTCGGACACCGGGTGGCTGGATTGGCTGCTGGTGAGCAATTTGCTCCCGGACATGGATCAAGCGGCACTCCAGCGGGCCAGATATCCGTTTAACGCCCAGGATCTGCGTGTGGTCACCCTGAGCTCGCAAGGAGCCCGGGGAGCCGCTGCGGATTCGATGATCCCTTACTTCGTGGGGATCGCGGTGATGATGCCGTTGTTCACCGGAGGAGGCTACCTGTTCCAGAGCCTGACGGAGGAGAAGAGCAGCCGCATGCTCGAGATACTGCTGGTATCGATTCGGCCATGGCAGTTGCTCGCTGGTAAGGTCCTGGGCTATGCCGGGCTGATCCTGCTGCAGTATGTCGTGTGGATCCTCTTGGGGGCCATCGCCGCGGTGGTCACCGGGGCCGGCGGCGGGGGCCTGCTGGCTTCAGTGGATCTTTCCGCGCCTGAGCTGCTCTGGGTTCTGCCCTACGCACTGGGTGGGTTCCTGCTATATGCGGGAATCATGGCAGGCATCGGGGCCCTGGCGGAGGATATGGAAAGCAGCCGGGTCTGGATTTTCGTGATCACCTTGCCCATGCTGCTCCCTTTCTACCTCGGCTCGGCCATCTCGCAGGCTCCCGGTGGGCCGCTGGCCGTGGCCTTGAGTCTGATCCCCTTCTCAGCGCCGGTGGCCATGATGCTGCGCCTGACAAGCACTGTCGTGCCGATCGGGCAGATCCTCTTCAGTCTGGGGGCGTTGCTCCTTACAGGTGTAGGTGCGATATTCGTGATGGCCCGCCTATTCCGGGCGCAAGTCCTCTTGGGGGGCGGCGGGCTATCGATGCGCCGGTTGTGGGCGGCGCTGACCGGCGCGAGCACCTGAACCATTGGTCACATCCATCTTCCTCGGAGCGTGGTTCAAATTATCCATATCTCCGGCTACATCTCTCGTCTAAACTAGGGGACACACAGGCATCCCGTGGGAGGCGAATAGAGGGCCTGATGCGCGCCTGCCGCGCATGGTGTGGCAGGGGCAGGGCCCCTGCACGGATGGGCGGATATTTGTCCTTGGTCGGGCTCGTCCGAGGGGAGGGAAAGGAAAGGGATGGAACGGGAATTCGAGTCACAAATCTGCCCGCAGTGCAGCGCGCCCGTTCAAGCGCTTGGGCAGCGGGTTACGTGCGAGTATTGTGGGGCAGCGTTGGTGCGATCGCAAGCGCCGGGAGGCGATGAACCCGCCGCTTGGGGGCTGCATTTCCGAATGGTTTCGTGTGTGGATCGGCAGGGAACACAAACGCCAGCCTTTCGACTTCTCATTCCCAAGACGTGGGAATTCGAGGGGGGCGTCAACTGGCCGATGAGCAACCCGGGCATGCCTGCTGTCATCGCCTTCCGGGCCTTCAACCCACAGGGGGCGGAGGCGTTTGAGGTCTTTCCAAACATCCCGTGTTACTGGAGCAACAATCCCATGGTGATGGCCTTCCTCCCGCAGGGGGGCTCGTACTTCGGGAGCGAGGTCAGGCCGCCCGCACCGGCGGTGGATATCTTGAGAGAACTCGTCCTTCCGCGCCATCGAGCGGACGCAAGCGGGTTGGAAATCCTGAGCCAGGAGCCGCTTCCGGATCTCCCCGAGCAGGTCCGCTCGAGCGGGCCTGCCGCCCCCGATGGCCTGACCACCGCCGATGGAGGGCGGATCCGCGTCCGGTATCGCATTGGGGACGAGGAGATCGAAGAGGAGTTCTACGGCGTAGTGGAGGTCGCCCGCCTGCAGATGCCTTCCATGATGGGCATGATGGAGAGCGTCAACTGGAGCGCGGGCTATCTATTCTCCTTTCGAGCGCTGGCGGGCCATCTTGACCGGCTGGCCGACTCGTTCCTCTCCATCGTCCGTTCTTTCCGCCTCGATCCGCAGTGGTTCAACCGCTACATACAGGTCAGCCAAGGGTTGATCCAGAATCAGAATCGGCAGATACAGCAGGCCGGCCAGGTCAGCCGGATCATCAGCCGTACGAACGATGAGATCAGCGGCATGATCCGGAGTTCCTATGAGGCGCGCCAAGCCACGATGGACCGCCTGTCGTCCCAATTCAGCCAGGCGATGCGCGGCGTCGATCAGTATCATGACAGTCACAAGGGCTATGACGTCGAGCTTCCCGGAGGGTACGAGCACGCTTGGTCGACGGCGCTGGGCGAGTATATCCTCACCGATGACCCCAATTTCAACCCCAATATTGGATCGAATATGGATTGGGCCCCGTTGGACCGCTCATAGCTCGGGCGCCCGGCGTTCCGGGTCGATTCCTCACGGCAGCCTGTCGATGCAATTGCGCTCATGGGGCCTCGTCGCAGGCTCTCTGCATGTGGGGGGAGGGATATTCCCAGCAGAGCGCCGCCTGGGGATGTCAACAGGGGCGATTCTAGCTCCCGAACGGTGGATCTCGGCGGTCGGTCAAAGCGCCCCGGCCGGTGGATCCAATTATGCGACCAGGAACGATTCCACCTGCGCCCAGATCAGCGCCATCTGATCGGCCAGCCGGTGGCCAGAGTCGACCTCGACCAATTGCACCCGGTCCGGGAAGTGTGCCGCATACTCGCGGCTGTGCTCGATGGGCACGATATCGTCTTCGCGGCCATGGATGATCCGAATCGGACAAGGGGGGGGAACCACCTCTCGATATTGCAGTCCGTCATTATAGTAGGCGAAACGGAGCGGGGCCTCAGACGCAAAGGCGTAGTGGAAGAAATCGCGGCTGCCGTGCTGCCGCCAGTGGGCGATCTCCTCCTCGGTCAGGTTCATTCCCCGGAATGAAAGCGCAGGCGCCAACAGCAGCAGTCGCTTGACCCCTCCGAACCGGTTTGCATAATGGATCCCCGTCAGCGCGCCCAGCGAGCTGCCGATCAGACGCAGGCCCGATGGGGGGTGATCTAGCAGGAATTGCCGCAGCCGGTTGACCAACCCGGTCACGGTCATGTACTCGAAATCCTTTGGCGTGGGGTTGAACTCAATTGCCTGGAAGCGGATTTCCGGGTGCGACTCGAGCTTCTGTGATAGGTAGGCGGCTTTCGAAGATCCTGAGGATGATGCGAAGCCGTGCAGCAGCAGGATATCCCGTCCCATTCGGGTGCCTCCATTTGGATGTTCGGTTCCGCCGGTGGAAGGGGAGACCTGAACCGGCGCAGATCCGCGCCCCCGCGCGGGGAGAGGTTCAGGCCTGCGCCACCTCCATCGCCTCCCGCTCGGCACTTGGCGAAAAGACCCGCACCAGATCCTCGATGTCCGCCAGATGCTCATTCACCAACTGGGGCTCGATCCCCGGCGCGGCGTAGGTCGTGTACAAGACGCGGCGGGTATCCGGCTTGATCTGCGTGCGCAGGTCCGGGCCGTAGATCACGCTGGACATCACCCCTTCCTGGTCAGTGATGTACATGTCACCTTCCTTCAATTCCTGATCCTGGCCATTGATACGGATGTAGCGCTCCCATCCGTGCGCGACTTCGATACGCACCGGCGGGGAGAGCGAATCCAGGTCGTGACCTGCGGTCAGCAGCAGGTTCGACAGCTCGGCCATGAACATGGCCTCCACCAGCGCCGGGCCACCCGGGATGGCTTTTCCCTTATGAACGATGGACTCCAACTGCAAGAGCACGTGGTAGGTTTTCCGGAAGCCCTTGTAGTAGGCGCGGTAGGCCATGAGGATGGGCGTGGATCGCAGCGACTGGCGATCCTCCCCCGCATATTCCACTCGCAGCCGTTCCAGCAACTCGCTTTTCAGGGGTTCCAGGCCGTAGTGATGGGATGGGTTGCGCACATTCCCCAACGCTAGAATCCCCACCACCGCGCCCGGATACCGCGCGCGCCAATCTTCCGAGACGGTCAAAAGGTTGTCAATCTGCATCTTCTGATCCCTTCATGCCCTGGCCGGATGATGTCTCCCCATACTGCATATGAGTCATTCTATCGGCGCCAATCCAAAACCGGATCCCCTCGGCGTCGCGCTGGGCGCTTCGATGCAAGGTTCCAAGACCTGACGGGCGGCCAGCAGGATGCGGTCCACATTCGGCAGGGTCTCTCGTTCGAGGTTCGAGGCGTAGGGGATGGTCCCCGCGGTGCAAACCCGTCGGAACCGGACCGTGATCCGCCTCTCCATCAGCGAAGCGGCGATCTCGCCGGAGAGCCCGAATTCCCGGTAGTCCTCATCGACCACCACGACTCGGCCGGTCTCAGAAGCCGACTGGCAGACCGTGTCCCGATCCAGGGGAGAGACGCTGCGGAGATCGAGCACCCGCGCGCCCGTGCCCTCGCTCTCCAGGCGCGCCGCGGCCTGCAGGCAGCGGTGCACGCCAACTCCCACGCTTATCAAGGTCAAATCCCCCCCCTCCCGCCGCTGGATCGCGGACCCAAAGGGAATTGGCTTCCACCGACGGGGAACAGGCCCGTGCGCGCCTTCGGCCGGGACATCGAACGACATGTCCCTTCTGCCACCGGACCCCACCGCATCCAACCAGTAGTCGGAGAGCAGCTTATGCTCCAAAAAGACGACCGGGTCAGGATGCTCGATCGCCGCCAGCATCAATGCGCCGGCGTCGGCCGGCGTGGAAGGCACGACCACATGCAGGCCCGGGATGTGGGCCAGCCAACCCCAGAGGGATTGCTGATGTTGCCCACCGTCTCCGTATCCGCCGCCGCAGGAAGCGCGAACCACCAGCGGGGCGCCCCACTTTCCGCCCGACAACGCCCGAACCTTGGCCGCGTGGTTCAATAGCGCGTCCGCCGCGACACCGATGAAGTCCACCATTTGCACCTCGACGATGGGCTTCAGCCCCGCCATGGCGGCGGCCACGCCCGCCCCCAAGAATGCGCTCTCGCTGATGGGGGTGTCCCGCACTCGCCCGCCGCCGAATCGGGCATACAGGTTTCGCCGCAGACTGCGCACATCCTCCCCCATGATGACGATGCGTTCATCCTCGGCCATCGCTTGGGCGACGGCGCTCTCGATCGCAGCGGCAAAACCCATGGTTTTCACGTTCGCAGTTTCCCTGCCTCGATTTCCTGGGTTATGCGCCCGGCGAGCTGCTGCATCTCATCTTGGACCTCCTCTTCGATGGCTGCCACATCCCGGTCGGCGGCCATCAGGGCATTCCGCGTCTGCTGGATGGGGTCCGCCGCCCAGCCCCCGGTGGATCTCGCGGCCTGCGCCATCCGGGAGGAGAGATCGCCCACCGCCCGTAGCCGGGCTGCGAGCGGGGCACCTTTGGGATGCAGGACGGATCTCGCCATGCCCAGCAAGATCGGCAGGCCTTCGGCCAGCGGGGCCCCGACGGCCCGGAGAAGCGGATCGCCCAGCATGTGTCCTTCTGGATGCGCGCACCGCGCGTGCAGCCAGCCGGGCCCTTCCCCCGCCCGCGCCCGGGATATCAAATCGCCCGCCGCTCGCCAGACCGCGGCGACATCGCCTCCATCGACTTCGCGCACGGCGAGATGGAAGGCGCGGGCCCGGGAGATCAGATTCCCGGCGGTGACCTCCCCGGAAGGGGTGGTCACCGCCATGCCATCATCCTTGCAGACAAACAACAGCGGGGATGACCATGCGGCGGCCAGGTTCATCGCTTCAAGGACCATCCCCTGGTTTGCCGCTCCCTCTCCAAAGAAGGCCACTCCGACGGCACCGGGGCGGAGCTGTTCAGCGGCCAGGGCGAAGCCGAGCGCCGCCGGGCCGCTGGAGCCAACAATGCCGGACGATGCAGCCAGGTGCTCCCGCGAGAACAAGTGCATATGCCCCCCGGCTCCCCGGCACAAACCGCTTTCCAGACCCAGGAACTCGCGCAGCAGCGCTTCGGGGGGGACGCCGCGCATCAACAGCGGGGGCGTCGGCCGGTAGTCGAGCGCCATCCCGTCGCCTGCCTTCAGGTGATGCACCACGCCAGCAGCGATCGCCTCCTCGCCGATCCCGGTATGCATCTCGCCCGTGATCAACCCCGCCTCCCAGAAGATGCGCACATGCTCCTCAAAGTGGCGGCTGCGGTACATGGAGTGATACAGGGCCAGGGGGTTCGCCTCGCTCCCATTCCCGACAAGTGTCAGTTAGAGGCTCCTTTCCGATTCACCTGAACCGGGCCGCCTGCCTCTGGGGGCGCCTGCACGATTCGCCCCTCGGAGGGCGAGGGGGCCCCGGTGCAGTTGTTCCGGATAGCCTGCCGCGATTCTGCCCCCCTTCCAGACCGGGCCGTCGACTCCCTATCGATCCTCGAGAATCTGGATGCGCAGCGGCGTCGACTCGCCGCCGATGAACACTTCATCCAGGTCGTACGAGCAGGCGGTGAGGACGAGGATGATATCGAGTTCGGCGCGAAATTCGACATAGTCGCCCGGAGCCGTCGGCGAGGGGCCCACGATCAGTTCACCATCCGGGCCGACGGGGGTATTCTGAAATAGATTTACCGGCCCTGGGACCTCGGTGAATTCCAGACCGAGTGCCCCGATCGAAGCCAGGTAATTCGCGCGGCAGCTCGGGTGATCCTCGCCTGCGCCCATAAAGGCGTACAGCCCAGGGTCGCAGGCGGCGTAGAGCGTGTCGTGGATTCCAGGCGAGTGGTCGGTGATGAACGTAAGCGCCGGGCGATACCGGTTGGTGTAGAAAGGCTGTCCGACTCGGGGGAACAAGCGGTTGAGCACCGCCCGGGTGCGCTCCGTGCACAGATATTCTTGAGGATCTTCGCTCGATAGGGCGAAGAGGTCGCCCACCTGGCAGCCCTCAACGTCTGTGACGCGGATGAGGGAGCCTTTGGCGACCGGAACTGCTCTGCCTTGATATCCGGGGACAAGGATGTCCGCAATGGTGTTCATAGTGCATCGCCTCCGACGTGTTGCCTTCTATTGTACAGCACAGGCCCTGGACTGGGGATCCAGGTGAAATCCGGATAGGGGTCTTGTACCCCGCGCAAGTCGAATCTGCAATCAAAGCCACCTTCTTCCCTCAGGAACGCAGAAGCAGGAGGAGGATTCCCCGGAAAGCTCGCTCCAGAATTCACAATACACAACGCGCAATACACACGCGCAATCCACAACATAGATGCCGCTGTCGCGGCGGCTGCGCAGCAGGAAGGGGTCGATCCTCGATGGCCATCCAGCGGAGAAGGCTGGTACCGGCCGCACCCTGTCGACGACACGGGCCAGGCCTCTCGATACGGGCCTCGCTCCGCTCGGAACCGCTCGAGATGCGGCTTGCCTCGCACTTCCCGATGATCGCAGACGGATATCGCGGCGCCGAAACCCCTCCCCCGCAATGGTACAATCGAGCCATTCGATGAATGGTGAGGGTGGAGAAGTGACGACTCGGGACGGCCAGGCCGGCTTGGCGGCAGACATGCAGGGAGAGAAGCGCAAGGTCGCGCTGAGCTCGGTATTGGCGGCCATATTCCTGACCGCCATGAAGCTCGTGGTGGGCCTGTGGACGGGAAGTTTGGGCATCTTGGCCGAGGCTGCCCATTCCGGACTCGATTTGGCCGCTGCAGGAGTGACCTATATGGCGGTGAGGGTCTCGGACCAGCCCGCCGACCGGCACCATATGTACGGTCATGGCAAGGTGGAGAACCTATCAGCGCTTTTCGAGACGCTGCTCTTGCTGGTGACCTGTGCATGGATCATCTACGAGGCCATCCAGCGGTTGTTCTTTCAGCCCGTCCAGATCGAAGCCAGCGTGTGGGCCTTTGCGGTGATGGCGATCTCCATACTGGTGGACTTTGGCCGCTCCCGCGCCTTGGGCAGAGTGGCGCAGAAATACAACAGCCAGGCGTTGGAGGCTGACGCGCTGCATTTTTCCACTGATATCTGGTCCTCGAGCGTGGTTATCGTCGGCCTGATTCTCGTACGCCTCGCGGCTGCCTTGAACGCCCCGATTCTGGAGAAGGGGGATGCCGCCGCGGCCCTGGGAGTGGCAGCGATAGTCGTCTATGTGAGCGTCCAACTGGGAAGACGGGCGGTGGATGCCCTGTTGGATGCCGCGCCTCGAGGCTTGCAGGAACGGATCGCGGAGGCGGCGAAGGTCCCGGGTGTGCTGGACGTCAGGGATGTGCGCGTGCGCCAATCAGGCCCTCGTACATTTGCCGATCTGACCTTGGCGGTGCCGGCGGACACCAGCGTGGAGCTGGGCCACAGCATGGCGGATCGAGCAGAGGCATCCGTGGCGAGCCTGCTGCCGGAGACGGATATCATGGTGCATGTTGAGCCGGAGGATCAACATACGGCCGGTGAGGTGGGGGAGATCCGGTTGATCGCGGGCCACCACGGGATGAACGCGCACGCCCTGCGACTCTTCGATCTGGGGCGGGGGCGTTCGCTTGAGCTGCATCTGGAAGTGCCGGGGGCGGACCGGCTGGACGAGGCGCACGAACGGGCGACCGCGTTCGAGGCGGATGTGCGCAAGCGGATCCCTTCGATCACCAATGTGATCACTCACATCGAGCCCACGGGTGGGCCCCATGAGGCGCCCGATGGACAAAGCCTGGATGAGCGCCAGGTGGCGAGAGCGCTGGATTCCCTGGAGGACGAGTTGGGGGGTCGATGCGATTTCCACCATGTGCTGCTGCACGAAGTCAGCGGCGAGATGACCCTCTCGCTTCACTGCCACCTGGATCCGGGCATGGATCTGCACGCAGCGCACGATTTCTCGGAGCAGGTTGAACAAGCCCTGCGCGCGAGAATGCCGCAGTTGGCCAGGGTGATCATTCATGTGGAGCCGGCGGGTGCTCCAGAGATCTGAGTCGAGCAGCGTCATCCGCCTCTGACCTTGCAGCCTTTCGGGGCCGTCACCTTTTCTAGAGCAGCCAACCATGCATGCGATCGAGATCGATCAACTCAGACGCATATTCCACACCACCGTGGGGGTTATCCGCCGTCAAACGAAGGAGGTCCTGGCGGTGGATGACATCTCGTTCAGCGTCCCAGATGGGATGTTGTTCGGGTTGCTCGGTCCCAACGGCGCAGGCAAGACGACCACCGTCAAAATGCTCACCACACTGCTGCTCCCGACAAGTGGCTCCGCGCACGTGCTGGGCCACGATGTGGTGAAGGAGGCGCAGTCGATCCGCTCAGTCATTGGGTTCATCTTTGGCGGCGAGCGGGGGCTGTATTGGCGTCTCTCGGGGCAAGACAACCTGCGCTATTTTGCCAGCCTGTATCATGTCGATCCCGCCGTCAGCAAGCGCCGGATCCCCTACCTGCTCGATCTGGTCGGGCTTGCGGATCGAGGTGATGAGAAGGTGGAGGGGTATTCTCGGGGCATGAAGCAGCGGCTGCACATCGCGCGCGCGTTGCTCCACGATCCGCAGGTGCTGTTCTTGGACGAGCCCACCATGGGGCTCGATCCGATCGGGGCAAGGGAGCTGCGGGGTATGATCCGTGACCTGCAATCAGAGCGCAAGACCATCCTGCTCACAACGCATTACATGTTCGAAGCCGATGCGCTCTGCGACCGGATCGCGGTGATCAATCACGGGCGTATCGTTGCCCTGGATACGCCGAGCGGCCTCAAACGCCAGGTTAGCGACTTGTCTGTGATAGAGGTCGAGGTTTTCGGCATCCCCGACCGCGTGCTCCAGCGGGTCCAGGCGCTGGCTTTCATGGATTCGGTGGCGGTGGAAGATCAAGATCAGCGCCAGATCCTGGTGGCGCACTCGCCGCGTGGTTCAGAGGCAGTCCCCGACCTGCTCGCAGCGCTGGGGGATATCAAGGTCGGCAAAGTTGCTGTGCGCGAGCCGACGTTGGAGGATGCCTACGTGCGGCTGGTGGGGGCTTCAGGATGATCGGATCGGGTCTTGGCGATCGCGTGCGGGCGATGTTCGCTGCGACGGAGATGGCCCTGCGGCAAAACGTCTTCGACAGTTTCATCTTCTTCACCGTCTTGATCCAGCCGCTGGTTATCGCCACCCTGGCCTTGTGGATGTTGGGCGAGCGCGGGGCCGATGCAGTGGTGTTCGTCGTCGTGGGCAGCGGGATGACGGGGCTGTGGAGCAGCCTGCTGTTCATCAGCGGCAACAGCCTGAACGCCGAGCGATGGACCGGGACGTTGGAGATGATCGTCGCCCAGCCCACCCCCATCCACTGGATTGTCTTCGGCAAGAACTTGGCGCACGTGGGCCAGTCGCTCGCTTCCATGATCGTCGCCTATGCCGTTGCCGCATGGGTTTTTGGATATCACATCCAGATTTCCAGCCCCGCGCTGTTCATTGTCTCTCTCGGGCTTCTGATTCTGGCCTTCGTCAGCTTCGGACTCATCATCGCGCCGATCTTCCTGATGAACCCGGGCATCCATGGATGGCAGAACGCCATGGAGTTCCCGGTCTACATCCTCAGTGGATTTCTCTTCCCCATCGCCTTGCTGCCAGGCTGGACGACCCCCGCCAGCTATCTGCTGGCCCCATATTGGGGGGCGAAAGCGCTGCATGGGACCTCCAGCGGTGGTGCTTCGATAGGAGAGGTGTTGTTTTCGTGGCTCATGCTGCTGACTTTCAGCGCCTTGTACTGGTGGCTAGCGCGCAAGCTCTTCCGGCGCATGCTGGATAAAGTGCGCAAAGATGCGACGATCGGATTTCAGTAGACACGCCGGGCGCGCCCTCGGGGGGTGTGGCTTGCCGGATTGGGGTGGGCTTTGCGTTGGCTGTGGATGAATCTGCGCCTCTTCTTTCAGGGGGCGTTGCTTTCCTACATCGCGCTCTTTCGCTGGCTGCGGCCGGCAACGTATCTGGCATCAAAAGTCGTGATGCCGCTCAACCAGATCCTCTTCTTCACCTTTCTGGGGATCTATGCCAGCGGTCGGGACAACGCCAGCTTCTACGTTATCGGCAACGCAATCCAGGTCACCGCCGTCAGCGGGATCTATGGGGTCACAATGAGCGTGGGGACGGACCGCTGGGAAGGAACGCTTTCCTACTTGTTCGGAACGCCCGCCAACAGGTTGTTTCTATTCCTGGGGCGCGCCTTCTTCCATATCCTCGATGGCATGCTCGGGGTTGTGATGGGCTTGGCCTGGGGCGTTCTGCTGCTCGGATTGGATCTCTCTCACACGGCGCCGGGCGCGCTGGGTTTGACCATATTCGTGACCACATTGAGCACCGCGGGTCTGGGGATGATCATGGGCTGTCTGAGCTTGATCACCAGGAATGTGTTCTTTGTGAACAACACGGTCTACTTCCTGCTGCTGATCTTCAGCGGAGCCAATATCCCCATTGAGGCGCTGCCGAGGTCCTTTGCGGTGCTCTCGCATTTTCTGCCGCTGACGCGAGGCATTGCCGCGGCACGCAGAATCATAGCGGGGGACGATCTTCAGGCCGTGGCCGGGCTGCTGGGCGGCGAATTCGGGCTGGCCCTGATCTACATCGCCCTGGGATACGGCTTCTTCCACTGGTTCGAGAGGCAGGCCAAGCGGGTCGGCTCATTGGAGGCCATCTGATCGCTGGGCCACCCCCATGCGGCGGGTGCCCCCGTCGGCCTAGTGCGCGCGGGCCTCTGGATCCCCTGCCGTTGGGATTTCATAAAGACCGGGCTGCCGGGCCGCCGCCGGTTTGAACGCGCCGGCCCGGGCGGGTGGGTTGGTCTCGAAAGTAGGCTTGTTCCCGGGTGGCTGGACCTATCCCCGGCTGCGAGTCACGTAGAAGCGATAGCCGTAGTACGAGACCACCGTGAGTGCGGCGGCGACGACCAGTCCGAGGAGATAGCGCGTCTGCGACAAAAGCCCCGGGACGACTATCCCCAGCGTGACAATCGCTGCGGCGAGGATGAGAAAGGTCCCAGTCAGCCAGAAGCGCATCTTCTTCAGCCGTTCCTCTGTTTCTGTCGTCATGATCTGACCTCCATACTCCATCGTGCTTGGCCTGTGGACGGGCTCCCCATCGGCGACTAGTCTGTGGAAGCGGCGGCTCGTCCCTTGCGATGCCCGTCGCATTCCCCCCCGCACGCTTCTCCATGATACATAAGTAGGCCGTTCTTTCGATCCACACGCAGGTCCTATTCTTCGCGGGCGCCCCTGTCATGAAGCTTCGCTTCGGCGCCAGGAAGAGATTGGCGTCTCCATATGCCGCTGAACCGGGGTTCGCCTTGTGGAGTCACGAAGCTCTGCTTCGTGCACATGCGGAGCATGTGTCCACCCTCTCGCGTCGCGCTTGGAGCGGGGCTCCACTTTGCCTCCCCCCCGCGTTTACAGGACCCGCGCCTTCGCCCCGGGGTGCGAGGCGGGGCTGCAATTGAGAGGGGCTCGCCTGCCCCCAGGGGGTACCCAGAATGGCGGCGCCAGGAGGCAATTCATGAATTGCCCCTACGCGTTGTGCGGGAGGCTGCTGAGGGATCTTCTTCTGGGCGGTTCTAACCGCGGCCCTCGCTGTGCGACCTGGGCTCCAATCAGTGCGGGCCTGTGTAGAGACGCCCCGCCGGGGCGTCTCTACGCTGCTGGGGCAGGGGTGGGGGCGAATAGGAGACCGGCGCATATTCGCCCGCTAGGATCCAAGGGCAACGTGCATCGTAGAGACGTTGCTTGCAACGTCTCTACGGCAGCGCGGTGTAATTTCGTCTTTGGCGGGGAATGCGGGTTGTGTTCGAATGAGGGGCGGCGCGTCCGGATGAGGGGGCCGGGGTAGGTCGACAGATGACGAATTCGGCCTTGTGGGGATGGCTTCTCCGCGTCGCGCTAGAGCGAGTTGTGAATTGCTCGTACAACTTCTGGATGATGCCTGACAGGGAGCTGAGCCCCGTCACCCGCGACCTCGAGGTCCGGCGGCGAGAAAGCCCGCCAAGGGTGGAGCCCGGCGCAGCGCGCATTTGTAGGCCGGGTTTGCCAGCTGGCTGTTTCCTGTGCAGGGCCGCGGCAAAGGGCAAGCGCGGCGCACGCCATGAGATCTCGCGATCGACGATCTGCCCCATCGCCAGAGCTTTTCGCTTGTGGCTTGGCGCTTACCGCTTCTCGCTGCCTACAACCGCTTCCGTACGATCAGTGTGCCCACTTGCTCGCCGCGAAGGGCAGCGAGCAGCGCGCCCGGCTCCTGAGCCGAGAAGATGCGCACCTGAGCGTCGGGCAGCGCGCTGGCCAGGGCAAGGGCTTGCTGCACTTTATCCTGCATCCCGCCGGTGACATCCACCTCGGCGGCGGGCTGAAGGCGGATGTGGCGGACATCCTCGGGGGCGAGCTGGGGGAGGATCTGATCGGAGTGTGGATAGTCCACATAGACGCCCGGCTCAATGCCGGCCAGCAGCACGCGCGAAGGGCGAAGCCGCGGGGCGAGGTAGTTGAAGACCTGCTCGGTCGAGATGATGCAGGATCCTTGAGAGATGTCGAATCCGACGTCTCCGTATACCACGGGGGTCAGGCCGGCATCCAGCGCCTGCTCGATCGGAGCGACCGATAGGTCAACGATCTCCCCACCTTCGCACAGCGCGGACGCTGAGGGGGGGAATGACAGGGCGGCCACCCCCGCCTTGCGCAGCGCGCCCATCACGATCAGGTTCAACTGCTGGGCGGACGCCCATACCTCCGTAAAGCCAATCCAATCCTCTGGGGTGGAGGCGCCTTTGTGGGTGCCGTATTTTGCCGCGGCCCGATGGCCGAAGGAGCCGGAACCATGCCCGACCAACAGCGGGGTCTCCGGGTTCTCCACGAGGGATTCGAGGATCTCCTCTGCCATCTGTCTGATCATCCGCACCCTGGGAATCTCGGGCTGGGACTTGTCTGTGATCAGTGAACCGCCGAGTTTGAGGAAGATCATCCTTCGACCTCCACCAGATATGTCCAAACCGCCCCCGCAGCCTCCAGGGCGGATCGAATTCCCTCCCGTTGGCCATTGGGGCAGAGGGCGATCATGATGCCGCCAAGGCCCGCGCCGGAGAGCTTGGCCCCCAGAGCACCAGCATCCCTGGCGGCCGCGACGAGCCTCCGCAGGGGTTCTGTGCTGACGTGCAATCGCTCAAGAAGCGTCTGGTTCTCATCCATCAAGCGCCCAACAATAGACGTCTCGTCATCGATCAGGCTTTGGCGCGCGGCGCGTGCGATGGCGCCGATCTGGTCGAAGATCCCTTCGTACGTCGGTGGATCCCGCTGCCATGCCTTCCGAACCATCCCCACCGCCTCCCGAGTGGGCGAAGCGACGCCGGTGTCCCCGATCGCGAGCTGCAGGCTCCCCCGGATTGCGAAGGGCTCCGGGCCCCCATCCTGCGTGAAATACACACCTCTTTCGTAGGTGATCACGGTGTTGTCAATGCCGGAGGGCGTGCCGTGATGCAGGCGCTCGACCTCGAAGGCCAAATTGGAGATCTGCCGCTCCGGCAATGGCCGTCCCAGGTGACGGCTGAGCGCCCGGGCCAGGGCCACGGAGACCGCGGCCCCAGATCCCATCCCCGCGGCGATGGGGATATCGGAACGCACCCGGATGCGCAGATCAGAACCTTCGGCGTTCACTGCCGACTGCGTGAGATCCACGATCCGCCGCAGGGGGTGATCTGGATCTAATTCGTGTAGCCATGCATCCAACTCGATGGCTGGCGCCAGCAGCCGGATGCCTTGGGCGTTGGAGCTCGATATCGGTTCGATTTCCACCGAGGCTCTTAGCTGGGGGAGCGGGACGGCGATGGCGGGCCGCCCATACACCACCGCGTGCTCACCGAAGAGGATGCATTTGCCAGGGGCGCTGGCCTGAGTCATGTGCCGAGGTATAGAATGCCGACGGCCGTCAAGCCCCACAAGACGACGGTGGCGATCAAGGGCCTGTCGCTGAGCACGACTTCCTCAGGGGCTCCGCCCGCGCCCTCAACATGGATCAGATGCAGGTAGCGAAAGATGCCGTAGAGCACGAAGGGGATGGTGAGCATCATGGTGTGATTCACAGGCAGGTTCTCGGCCGAGAAAGTATAAAGGGAATAGGCAACGATGGTGGTGCTCGATACGATCACGATCAACTGATCCAGGAAAGGGATTGTATATCCGTCCAGAACACGGCGGTGATTCTTTGCGTTCTCCATCAGGAGGGAGATCTCCGCCCGCCGCTTCCCGAAGCCGATGAACAGGGAGAGGAGGGTGGTGCACACGTATAACCAGGGTGAGAAGCGCTCCACGGTGATCAACGCCACGCCGGCGCCCACCCGGAGCAGGAAGCCCGCTGCGACCAAGAATACATCGATGATGGGCACATGCTTGAGACGCCCGGAGTAGAGCACATTGATGATGACATAGGTCAGCACGATCGAGCCAAAGCGAAGATCGAGGAGAAACGCCAGCACCAAGGTCAGGGCGGCCAAGAAGGCGCTGGCCCCGCGCGCTGCCGGGATCGGCACCTGGCCAGCGGCGATCGGCCGGCGCCTTTTCAACGGATGCTGGCGATCATTCTCCACATCCGCGATATCGTTCCAGATGTAGACCGCGCCAGAGGCCAGGATGAGAATGAGGAAGCCCGCAGTGACCCGCACCAGCGGGCCGATATGCAGTAGTTGACGGTCGAACACCAGCGCGGCGAAGATAAATGCGTTCTTCGGCCACTGCTTGGGACGCATTGATCGGATCAGACCGGTGAGCATATTAACGATGTTAATCGCTACCCCCGTGAAGAGCAAGAGAAGCAGGGCTGGCGCTTGGGTACCAAGACCTTGTTGAGGTGCAGTAGAATCGGTCCATGGCAAGAGGCGAACGATTGGATGTGCTGCTGGTGCAGCGCGGCCTTGCGGAGAGCCGCAGCTTGGCCCAGAAGTTGATTATGGCAGGCGAGGTGCGCGTGGATGGCGAGGTCGCGGTGAAGCCATCCCAGCGCATCGATCCTACGTCGGACCTCCATGTCGGGGGGCGGCCGAGGTACGTGTCTCGGGGGGGAGAGAAGCTCGCATTCGCGCTCGAGCATTTTCCCGTGTCAGTGGAGGGGCGGATTTGCGCCGACGTAGGCGCTTCAACCGGCGGGTTCACCGACTGTCTACTGCAGCACGGCGCGGCACGCGTGTACGCCATCGATGCCGGCCACGGGCAGCTTCATTGGAAACTGCGGAACCACCCAGGGGTGGTGGTACTGGAGCGTACAAACGCGCGCTATCTGGAAGCCCTGCCGGAACCGATATCGCTTGTCACCATGGACGTATCCTTCATCTCCCTGCGGCTGGTTTTCCCCGCCGTCAGTGAATGGTTGGCGGAGGGCGGGGAAGTGGTCGCCCTGGTCAAGCCTCAGTTCGAGGCCACGCCGGCGGATGTTCGCAGGGGAGGCGTGGTCCGAGATGTGGCCGTTCGCAGGGCGGTGTTGGGACAGGTGATAGCCGCTGCACGCCAGCACGGATTGATGGCGCAAGCAGTGCTGCGGTCTCCGCTGAAGGGACCGAAAGGGAACGTGGAGTTCCTGTTGGGCTGCAAGCTCAATGGCCCCGACATTGACACGGATGTGTTGATCTCCGCTCTCTTTGCCTCTCCCTGAGCGTGCATATCGCAAGGTGTCTCCGTCAGGTATACTTCGGGGGATTGTTTTAAGGATCGCGGTGCTGTGCATCAAGCGGGACTGATGGGTTAATGGTGGAATTCCCTTTCCCGCGGTACTCTTGGTGGTGCGAACTAGGGTGGAAGAAAGGAGCGATGCATGCGAGTGCTTGTCACCGGCGGGGCCGGATTTATCGGCGCCAATACAGTGGATCGCCTGCTGAACAATGGGCATGAGGTGGCGGTGATTGATGACCTCTCCCGGAGGGGGAGTGAGCGGAATCTCGACTGGCTGAAGGAGAGGCATGGCGAATTCCCCTTCTATCGTCTCGATGTCCGCGATTATGGACGCATGCTCGACACAATCGGCGAGCACGGCGATGTGCACTTGATTCTGCACTTTGCCGCCCAGGTCGCGGTGACGACCTCGGTCGACGAACCCCGCAGAGATTTCGAGATTAACGCCCTGGGTGCGTTCAACGTTCTCGAGGCAGTGCGGGAGTTGGGCCTCGATCCGGTGCTGATGTACAGTTCCACCAACAAGGTCTACGGCGCGCTTTCACATATGCGAATTATCGAGGAGGAAACTCGGTATCGCTACGCGGATTCTGACGCCGGAGTGTCCGAGAAAACGCCGATGGATTTCTACTCTCCGTACGGCTGCTCCAAAGGGACCGCCGACCAGTACTTCCGGGACTATCATCGTATCTATGGACTGCGCACGATTGTCTTTCGCAACTCATGCATATATGGCCCGCGCCAGTTTGGGGTGGAAGATCAGGGATGGGTGGCGTGGTTTGTGATTGCAGCCGTGTTAGGGCGCCCGATCACGATATACGGTGATGGAAAGCAAGTGCGCGACCTGCTCTATGTGGATGACCTGATCGACGCCATGCTGATGGCGGTCGAGCATGCCGGTTCGACGGCCGGCGAGATCTACAACATCGGCGGAGGGCCGGGAAACAGCATATCGATCTGGAAGGAGTTCGGCCCTATACTGAGCGAGTTGCTGGGGGCGGAGATCCCCGTAGGCCGTGGCGAATGGCGACCGGGTGATCAGCCCCTGTATGTCAGCGATATCTCCAAAGCGCGTCAGGACTTCGGCTGGGCCCCGAAAGTCGGGGTGAGGGAGGGGGTGGGGAGATTGGTGGAGTGGGTGCGGGCGAACCCGGAGTTGTTCGATTGAGGTTGTGCATCCGCCGGGCGCTTCCCGGGCCGATCTGCATGCCGGCCTGCCCCAGGCATTTTGCTACTGTAGGAGATTGACCGCTGGAAAAGAGCCGCAAACTCGAGAATAGACCGGGGGCATGGATGATCGGCGTTGGGATCAGCGTCGCGGCGCTGATCTTGGCGTTCTGGGGGGTGAAGCCGGGCCGATTCCTCCGGGTTCTGAGCGACGCGAATTATCTGTATCTGCTCCCCGGGATGGCCCTGATGCTGTTGGGCCTGGCGGCCCGTGCGCTGAGCTGGAGGGTGCTGTTGGGGGATCGTGTGCCCTTCAGTCGGGCCTTCTCGGCCCTCAATGAGGGCTATTTACTCAACGGCGTGCTACCCTTCCGGCTGGGTGAACTCGCCCGCGCCTACCTGGTGGGAAGAGGCTGGGGCATCACCGGCGCGGAGGCGCTTTCAAGTGTGGTGATGGAGCGCCTGATAGACGTTGTGGTCAGCCTGGTGGGTCTGCTCGCCTCGCTGCCTTTCGTCGTGGATCCGCAATGGGCCCGGGGTGTCGCATTGGTCGCGGGTGCCGGGTTGGGACTGGCCAGTCTCGGCCTGTGGCTGACCCTTCGCTTTCGGCGGCCGATCATGGATTGGACCCACCGCCGGCTGGGCGGCAGGTGGGTTTCGATCGCTGAATCCCTGGAGACTTTTCTGGCGGGATTTCAAGAGCTGATGGCGCAGCCTGGCCGCTTGCTCCTGGCCGCTTTCTGGAGCTCAATGGCATGGCTGACCATGTGGCTGCTGATCTGGCTGCTCCTCGGGATGTTCGGCCAGGGGGCCACCTGGGTCGTGCCGTTGTTCACCGCCGGGATCATCGCCTTCGGCGCGGCGCTGCCTTCCTCGCCAGGGGCGCTGGGAGTCTATGAGGCCTCCATGGTGGCCGGCCTGCTGGTCTTCGACTACCCGCGAGAGAGTGCGATCGGGGTGGCCATCATCGCCCATGGCCTGCATCTGGTGATGGCGGGTGGGATCGGAGCACTGGCGCTTGCGCGCGACGGCCAGAGTGTAATGGCGCTTGCGGATCGAGCGCAGGCCTTCTTCCAGCGGACGAAGGACGCGCAGGCCGTATGAAGATCCTGATCGCATTGACGTATTACCGGCCCTGGGTATCGGGCCTGACGATATACGTCGAGCGCCTCGCAAGGGCGCTCGTGGCTCGCGACCATCAGGTGACGGTGCTCACCTCGCAGTATGATCGCGGGCTTCTCCGTGAAGAGCTCGTCGGCGGCGCCCGGGTCCGCAGGGCTCCGGTTGCTTTGCGGGTGAGCAAAGGCGTGATCATGCCGACCATCGGCTACGAAGCGACCAGGGAGGTGCTCGCCCATGACGTCTTGAGCCTCCACCTGCCGCAGCTGGACGCCGCCGGCATCGCCCTGCGGGGCCGCCTGCTCGGCCGTCCCACCGTATTGACCTATCATTGTGACCTGCTCTTGCCCAAGGGCGCGGTGAACGCGGTGGCGAACCGGGTGGTTGATCTCGCAAACCGTATGGCGGGGAACTTGGTCGACCGGGTGATCGCTTACACGCAGGACTACGCAGTCCATTCGCCGTTTCTCTCTCGCTATCTGGACAAACTGGAGGTCATCCGCCCGCCCGTTGAGGTGCAGCCCTCCACCCCAGAGCGGGTCGTGGAGTTCACCCGCCGGCGTCGCCAGACCACGGGGCCAGCCATCGGGATGGCCGCCCGACTGGCCACCGAGAAAGGGGTGGAGTACCTGCTGGGCGCGCTGCCGCGCATCCTGGAGGTGCATCCACAAGCAGAGGTGCTCTTCGCCGGTCAGCACGAGAGCGTTCTGGGGGAGGAGCATTATGCGCGCCGACTGGCGCCGTCGTTTGAACGATATCAGCGACATTGGACCTTCCTCGGTGTGCTTGATCCCACTGACATGTCAGCGTTCTACTCGGCCTGCGATGTGACCGTGCTGCCGAGCGTGAACAGCACGGAGAGTTTCGGTCTCGTTCAGATCGAGTCCATGATCTGCGGCACACCGGTTGTCGCATCCAATCTGCCGGGGGTCCGGCAGCCCGTCCGAACCACGGGGATGGGGGAGATCGTCCCTCTCAGAGATCCGGATTCCTTGGCGGCGGCCATCTTGCGCATTCTGCAGGATCCGGGAGCATACGCTGGGAACCCAGGCGAGATCGAAGGGCGTTTCTCACCCGACCGCTGCGCCGAGGAATACGAGGCGCTCTTCACGCGGCTCTTGGCCGAGAAGCCGCCCAAGGGTTCCGATGGGTAGGGACTTCCTCTGGCCGCATTTGCTCGAACTTCCCTACTTCCGCGGAACGCTGCGGGCGGTGGAAGCGCGTCTCATTCAGCGGGTGGCGCTTCCCCGGCCCGTGCTGGACATCGGCAGCGGGGATGGGCATTTCGCGAGCGTCGCCTTCCGTGAGCGAATCACCGTGGGGATCGATCCCTGCGCCGATGTCATGCCCGAGGCCAAATCGCGCCGCGCCTACGAAATGCTGGTGCAGGCCGACGGGGCGCGATTGCCGTTCCCGAACGAGCATTTCTCCAGCGCCTTGAGCAACTCGGTCTTGGAGCACGTGCCGGATTTGCCCGGGGTGCTTCGAGAGGTCGGGCGCGTGCTCCAACCGGGGGCGCCGTTCGCCATCACCGTGCCTGGCCCCGGCTATCGAGACTGCTTGAGCGTGCCCCCTTTTCTCAAGACAATCGGGCTGGCCGGCCTCGGCGACGCATACGAACGATGGTTCATGCGCATGTCCCTGACCCGGAACTTGATGGACGGTCAGGGCTGGGGGGCAGCCTTCGAGGAGGCCGGATTCTCGCTCGAGGAAAGCCGGCCTTATTTCTCCCCTCGGGCCCTGCACATGCTGGAATGGGGTCACTACTTTGGAGCGCCCTGCCTGCTCGCCCGGCGCCTGACCGGCCGCTGGATCATCGTACGGCGAAGGTGGAACCTCGCGCTCACCGAGCGATATACGCGCCCTTTCTATGCGGGTGAGCCGGCTGCGGACGGCACGTATTGTTTGTATTTGGGCCGGAAGAAAGGGCACTGATGGTTGGCGGCCGATGGATCGTATCCTGAGCCGCGCGCGTCTACCGCTGGGCGTGATCTTGGCGTTGCTGGCCCAGTACCGGCTGGCATGGCGCGCAGCCCACATCCCGGTGAACATTCTCGTTTACGCTCTCGGCGCCGCGTTGGCCGGGTGGGGGTATTGGAGCGGGGACTTCGATTTGCCCATCACACCGGGCGGCCACGGCCACCCCGGGCAGCTCACCGTGCGCCCCTTGTTCCTCGCGCTCGCCGCCCTGCTCTCAGCCATGGCGTTCCTCTACTCGACCGGAAACCGCTTTCAGCTCATGACTCTGCTCTGCTGGGGAGCGGCCATCGCGGCGATTCTGGCCGCGTTGTGGGAAGGCGATATTCAAATCCGGCCTGCGTTCGCGGCGATCCGATCCTGGCTTCGTCCGGCGTATTGGCGGCGGTGGCTGAGACCCTGGAATCTGATTGTGCTGGGCGCGTTCGCCGTGGCCGCCTATTTCCGCTTCCACCATTTGGTGGAAATCCCGCCGGAAATGTGGAGCGACCAGGCGGAGAAATTGCTGGATGTGCGCGATGTTCTGAACGGGACATATTCCATCTTCTTCCTGCGCAACACCGGGCGTGAGCCGCTGCAGTTCTACATCGCCGCCGGGACAGCCCGCCTGCTGGGGACGGGGATTTCGTACACCACCCTGAAGATCGGGACTACCCTCGCCGGGTACGTAACACTCATCTACCTGTATCTTTTTGCCAAGGAATATGCAGGCCGCCGGGCGGCGTTGGTCGGTGTCCTGCTGGCTGGAATGGCCTTCTGGCCGAATATCATCAGCCGGGTGGGGCTGCGCTTTCCCTTCTATCCGCTGTTTGTCGCGCCCGCGCTATATCATCTGTTCAAGGGCCTGCGTCTCCGGCAGAGGAACCACGTTCTGATTAGCGGCGTCTACGCGGGCATCGGCCTGTATGGGTATTCTCCCGCCAGAGTCATCCCCCTGGCGATGACTGCGGCTGTGGCCCTGTTCATTCTGCACGAGAGCCACGGACGCGACTGGGTGAACTACCTCTCCTGGCTGGTGGGCGCCGGCCTCATCGCCTTTGTGATCTTCGTCCCGTTGTTCAAATCTGCCACCGAGATGCCGGATCTATTCATATATCGCACGCTGACCCGCATTTCGGATCTGGAAAGGCCGATTGCCGGATCTCCCGTGTCGATATTCATGTCCAACTTGGGCAGGGCGGTGCGCATGTTCGGCTGGGATTCGGGCCAGGTATATGTTGTCACCATCACCGGCCGCCCCCTTCTCGACTTTGTGAGCGGGGCTCTCTTCCATGTCGGAATCATCTTATTGGTGCTGCGCTATATTCGTGACAGGGATTGGCGCGATCTCTTCATGCTGCTGAGCCTGTTCATCCTGACCCTGCCCTCCACCCTCTCCATCGCTTTCCCCAATGAAAACCCGGCGCCAAACCGGGCTTCGGGCGCGCTGGTTCCCGTCTTCACCATCGCCGGGATGTCGGCGGCTGCCAGCCTGGATTGGGCGAAGCGGAGTTGGCCGGGACGCCGGGGGCTGTATCCGATAGGGGCGGCATTGGCGATGGCGGGGCTGATGTGCGGGATCATCAACTACCAACTCACCATGGTCACCTACCCCTCCCGCATGGAACTGTATATCTGGAATACCAGCGAGGCAGCCGAGGTGGTCGATGAATTCGTCCGGGGGCAGGGCACCTATGAGAACGTGCATGTCGTCTCCTTCCCTCATTGGATGGACACCCGCCTGGTCGCCATCCAATCCGGGCAACCTGGGATGGACTACGAGGTCCTACCTCAGGATCTGGCCTCGCTGCGAACAGGTGGACGCCCCCAACTGATTCTGCTCAACGTTGGAGATCGGGCGAGCCTCTCTCGGCTGATGGCGCTATTTCCGACGGGCACCTACTACCGCTATCATTCAAAGGTCCGGGGCATGGATTTCCTCGTATACTACGTCCCGGCCAAAGATGAGGGTGTATTGGAGGCTGGATCTTGATTGAACCGCAGGAAGGGGGATTGAAGCAGGAGCACGGGACGAACACCTCAACAGCCGCGCCGTCGCGCCGCGACTGGCGTCCTTCCCTGTATGAAGTTATCTTGATCCTGGTCCTTCTCCTGGGGGCAGTACTGCGTTTCAGCGGGCTGAATTGGGATCAGGATACCCATCTTCACCCGGACGAACGCTTCTTGACCATGGTGGAGTCCAGCATCCGGTTCCCGGACAGTCTGGGGGAGTATTTCAACACGGAAGCTTCCCCACTGAACCCCCGTAACGCGGGCCACGGATTCTTCGTATACGGCACCCTGCCCATCTTCCTGGTGCGGTTCTTGGCCGCCCTGTTTGACATGGCTCGCTATGATCAGGTGTATTTGGTGGGGCGCGCTGCCGCGGGGCTTTTCGATCTCATCACGATCGCTCTGATCTATGGGACGGCGGCGCGCCTTTATTCCAAGCGAGTTGGGATTCTGGCCGCCGCTTTCACCGCCACGGCCGTGCTGCTCATCCAACACGCTCACTTCTTCGTAGTCGATACCTTCGCGACCACCTTTGTCGTCGCGGGCTTCTACTTCGCGGTGAGCGTTCTGGACGATGGCGAGCTCAAGGATTATGCCCTTTTTGGCATTACCTTGGGGATGGCCGTCGCTTCGAAGGTGAGCACTTTTCCGTTGGCGGGGGTCGTGGCAATCGCCGGCGGGATTCGGATCCTGGATCTCCGCGGGGAGGACGACCGGGCCGAGAGAAGGCGGGTGATACTCGGGGTGCTGCTTGCGGCCGGAATCTCTTTGCTCACCTTCCGCGTATTCCAGCCCTATGCTTTCGCGGGGACGTCCTTTTTCGATGTACGCCTGAATCCCAAATGGCTGGATAACATGCGGGAGCTGCGCTCGCTGTCATCCGGTCGGGCAGAATTCCCGCCTGCCTGGCAGTGGGCGGGCCGGCCGCGCCTGCTCTATTCCCTTCGAAATCTCATCCTATGGGGATTGGGCGCCCCGCTCGGGGTCACAGCCTGCCTGGGCCTGGTGTGGGCCATGGTGCGCAGCCTGCAAGGGAACTGGCGCAAGCATCTGCTGCCAGTCATCTGGATCCCCGGATACTTCATATGGCAGGCGGCGGGCTTCACGCAGGCGATGCGCTACCAGTTGCCGATCTATCCCTTCCTGGCCATGATGGCCGCCTGGGGGCTCTGGCGAGCCTGGGAGCTGGCGGGTGACGGCCGGCGGCTTTCTCCGCTGATCGGGCGCGCTTCGGTGGCAGCCGTGGGGGCTGTCGTGCTGATATCGACCACCGCCTATGCCATTGGCTTCGTGGCGATCTATACGCGGCCTGTCACGCGCGTTGCGGCTTCACGATGGATCTTCCGCAACGTCCCTGCCGTAGCCAATCTGGTTGTGCGGAGTGATGAAGAACAGTTCCTGGAGCCGATCTATATGCCGGTCGACTTCACTTTGCAGGCGGGGGAGCCGCATGTGGCTGCCTTCCGGAGTGAGGCCGAGGGAGAAACGGCCAAGGTGTTTTTGCCCCACGTCTCGGATTCGGCGGGTGGCAACGAGCAAGTGGCTCTCAGAATCAGCATCAGCGGGGATCCGGAGGGGGCGCAGGTGCTCTCCGCTGGCGAGTTCAACGGTCGCCTGACGGCAGCGTCGGATGCGCCTCTCGAGATTCCCCTTCAGCCCCCACTGGCCCTGCAATCCGGCCAGATGTATTACGCGACGTTGAGCCTGGAGTCCGGCGACGCCATCGCTATGCGCGGTTCGGTGATCATCAGCGAATCCTCCTGGGATGATGGCCTGCCGCTGCGCATCGATGGCCGGGACGGCTATGGCGGCTACTACCTGGGTGTCAACCAGGAGCTCTACTGGCCGGATAACTCCGACGACGATAGCGATGGAAAGTCAGACAAGCTGGAACGCATCCTCAGCACGTTGGAGCAGGGCGATTATCTGGTAATCAGCTCAAACCGGCAGTACGGCTCCATCGCCCGCATTGGCAGCCGCTTCCCGCTGACGCAAGCATATTACCGGGCACTCTTCGGGTGTCCCGCGCCGCAATCGATCCCGCGCTGCGCCGCCGTGGCCCAGCCGGGGGAGATGGATGGTGAGCTCGGCTACGATTTGGTCGCGGTTTTCCAGAGCAACCCCCGTCTCGGCCCTCTGGAGATCAATGACCAGTTGGCCGAGGAGGCTTTCACGGTTTACGACCACCCCAAGGTGCTGGTGTTCAAGCGGAGCGCCAATTTCGATGCGAGTCGGGCCCGGCGCATTCTGGGTTCCGTCGACTTGACGCATGTCGAGAATGTCCTTCCCAAGGATGCCCGCGCCGGTGGGCCCGGATCCGCGGGCGAGGCCGGAGATCTGATGCTGCCTGAGGATCAATGGCAGGAGCAGCAGGTGTCGGGAACCTGGTCGGAGCTGTTTCCGGAGGGGGCGCTCATCAACCGCTCGCAGATCTTGGCGGTGCTGGTGTGGTGGCTTCTCGTCGGCGCCCTCGGCCTGGTCACGTTCCCTTGGGTCCAGGTGGCTTTCGGGGGGTTGCACGATAAGGGGTATCCGCTATCCAGAGTCGTCGGGCTGTTGCTGCTCTCATGGGGTAGCTGGATCCTCGGGAGCAGCGGCATGCAGTTCACCCGGCCCACCATCCTGATCGTCCTGGGCGCGATGCTCCTGTGTTCGGGGCTGCTGGCATGGCGCGATCGCAGGCGCCTGCTGGGATTCTTCCGGGAGCGCTGGCGCTCTGTGTTGTACATCGAGGCCTTGGCGTTGGGATTCTTCGTCTTCTTCCTGTTGGTGCGTTTGGGCAACCCCGACCTGTGGCATCCGGGCAGGGGCGGTGAGAAGCCGATGGATTTCTCCTACCTGAACGCGGTGCTCAAGAGCGTTTCTTTTCCCCCATATGACCCGTGGTATGCGGGAGGCTACATCAACTACTACTATTACGGCTTCGTGCTCGTCGGAGCCCCCGTCAAGCTGCTTGGACTGGTTCCGAATGTGGCATACAACCTGATTCTGCCCACCCTGTATGCCATGGTCGCGCTGGGAGCCTTCTGCGTCGGGTCCAATTTGGTCGCGGGAGCGGCAGGTTCGACGGAGGATGGCTGGAAACCGCGGCCCTGGCTGGCTGGAATCATGGCGGCTGTCGGCATGGGCGTGATCGGAAATCTGGGCACAGTGAGCCTGATCTATGGTGGGCTCAAACGCCTGGGGGCGGGCGCCGATCAAGCGCTGCGGACCTCGTTCGGCGGCCTGCTGCAGGCGCTGTCCGGTCTGAACCAACTGTTGCTCGGCGGCCAGTCGATGCCCTTTGGGTTGGGTTCCTGGTATTGGGATCCGAGCCGTGCCATCCCCCCGGGCATCGGAGAACCCGGGCCCATCACCGAGTTCCCCTATTTCACATTCCTGTATGCCGATCTGCACGCCCACATGATCAACATGCCCCTCACCTTGGGGGCGGCGGCGTGGGCGCTGTCGTGGATCATGGCCGCCAAACGGCGGGAGAGGCTCCGCTGGATCGACACGGGGTTGGCGCTGTTCACCGGCGGTTTGCTGCTGGGTGCGTTGCGCCCGACAAACTCGTGGGATTTCCCCGCCTATTGGGGGCTGGGCGCCTTGGCCCTGGTCTTCGGGGCCTGGCTGCGAGAGCGCATACCTTGGAAATCTGCCCTGGAAGCCGTTCTTGGGCTCGCTGTGGTGTTCGGCCTGGCCTGGGTTCTGTACAGCCCCTTCAGCCGCTGGTTCGGCCAGGCGTACACGGCAGTGAGCCTGTGGGAGGGCGGCCGCACGCCGCTGAACGCCTACCTGACCGTTCACGGTATTTTCCTTTTTGCCATATCGAGTTGGATGGCCTGGGAGACATGGCGCTGGCTGGCGGAAACGCCCATCTCGTCGCTTCGCAAACTGCGGCCCTTTGCGCGGGCCATCATCTTCGGTATCTTGGTCGTGCTGGGCTTGATCGCCTATCTGCTGGCCCGGGGCTATCCGGTCGCTGTGATCGCCTTACCGGTCATGATTTGGGCGGGACTGCTTTGGCTGCGCCCGGGTCAAACTGTGGAAAAGCGCGCTGTTCTCACCATGGTCGCGGTCGCAGTCGCGCTCACATTCGGCGTCGAGGTGGTCGTGCTGCAGGGCGACATCGGACGCATGAACACCGTTTTCAAGTTCTATCTCCAGGTCTGGACCCTCTTCAGCGTGAGCGCTGCAGCCGGGCTGTTCTGGCTTTTCCAGGACCTTCATCGCTGGGCACCGGCCCTGCGGCGGATCTGGCTGGTCTTGCTCGCTGCGTTGGTCTTCGGCGGGCTGCTGTACCCCATTACAGCCACTCCGGCCAAGATCGAGGATCGCATGGCCGCAGACGCGCCCCACACGCTGGATGGAATGCGCTTCATGGCCTACTCCACCTACGCGGATCTCGGCCGGACCTTCCCGTTGGACGAGGATTACCGCGCTATCCAATGGATGCGGGAAAATGTGGCGGGCACGCCCGTTATCGTGGAGGCAAATGCGCCGGAGTATCGTTGGGGCTCTCGCTACACGATCTACACCGGGCTTCCGGGCGTTCTGGGGTGGAACTGGCACCAGCGCCAGCAGCGTGCCGCCAATCCGGATGCCGGCGTCTCCGAGCGCGCCCGGGAAATCACCCAGTTCTATCTGACGCCCTCCGCAGCTGCGGCGCGCCAATTCCTCGAGCGCTACGATGTGCGCTACGTGGTCGTCGGCAGGCTGGAGCGCATCTACTTTGAGCGGATCTATCCGTGTTGGGTCGAGGATGCGGAGTTGGGCGTCGTTGACTGTGACTTCTCCGGACGGCCGGTGGGGATGAGCGTCCCAGAGGTGGTTGCCGTGGAGTGCCAGCCGATGGACGCGGAGGCCGATCCCAATCGACTGGCCTGCCCCACGCATGGCATCGAGAAATTCGGTGCCATGGCCTCGGCGGGCGACCTGAGGCTGGTATATCAGGAAGGGGAGACGGAAATCTACGAGGTCACGCCCTGATGGCTTCCGTATTCCTGTGGTGGCTTCTCAGTTTCCTGTTCGCTGTGCTGGCGCTGCCGCTGACTTGGAGGCTCTTCTCCCGACTGCCGGATCGAGGCTATGGCTTCTCGCGCGCCGTCGGCATCCTGGGCAGCGGCTACATCTTTTGGCTCGGGGGCTCGCTGCGCCTGCTCCGGACTGACCTGGGGGCGGGCGTGGGCTCCGTCCTTGCCGTGGGGGCGCTGAGCGCTTGGGCGGGGGGCGGGCGCTGGGGTGAGATCAAGCGCTGGCTGCGGGAGAATTGGCGAACCGTGGCCGCTATGGAGGCCCTCTTCCTGGCGGCTTTTGTCTTGTGGTCGGTGGTGCGGGCCTACAATCCGGATATCGCGGCCACCGAGAAGCCCATGGAGCTGGGCTTCCTCAACAGCGTCCTGCGCTCGACCCGGTTTCCGCCAGCGGATCCCTGGCTCTCCGGCTATGCGATCTCCTACTACTATTTCGGGTATGTCCTGCTGGGCCTTTCCACCAAACTCACGGGTGTGACCGCCGGGATCGGGTTCAATCTCGGTAACGCCCTCTGGTTCGCCCTGACCGCCTTGGGCTCCTACAGCGTGCTCTTCAATCTGCTTACCCTGCGGGACGGAAGGCCGCGCTGGAAGGCCGCATTGTTGGGCCCGGTGTTTGTGCTTCTGGTGGGGAATCTGGAGGGCTTCTTGGAGATCCTGCACGCCCGCCACGTCTTCTGGGGGGTCGGCCCGGAGGGGAACCTGTCTTCCGCGTTTTGGAGGTGGTTGGATATCGAGCAGCTCTCCGAGCCCCCTGTGGGCGACCTTGCGTGGCGCCCATCCCGGTACCTGTGGTGGTGGCGGGCATCACGCGTGGTGCGTGATATCAATCTGCAGGGCGCGCCGATCGGAATTCAGCCCATCGATGAGTTTCCCTTCTTCTCTTTCTTGCTGGCGGATAATCATCCGCACCTGCTCGCTCTGCCCTTCGTGCTCGTCGCCGTGGGCTTTTGCCTGCAGGTCTATATGCGCGGGGAGCGAGAGCCGGTCGTTCTGCGCTGGCTCCGCATTCGTGGTGCCGCCCTGCGCCGTGGGGTCCTCACCTCGGTGGGGATTCTGCTGGCGGCCGCAGTGGTGCGTGCGATCCTGCTTCGCAGGGCAGGCGCCACCGGCACGGAGGTCGCGTCAGAATCCCTGCGTGGCTTCGGACTATGGGTCGTTGGGTTGGGTGCGCTGATCGTATTGATATTGACTCTGTCGGGGAGGCTGCCACTCGGCTTGCGCAAGAGGGATTTCCTTTTTGCTGCCTGGCTCTTTGGCGCCCTGGCGTTTCTCAACTTCTGGGATTTTCCAATCTATGTTGCCCTGCTGCTGGCGGTGGTCGGCTGGGCGGGGCGGGGGAGCGATCGCGGCGCTCTTGCGCTGCGCCTCCTCGGCACGGCGTTCGGGTTGGGCCTGGCCGGAGTGGCACTCTATCTCCCCTGGTACCCAAGCTTCTCGTCCCAGGCAGGCGGCGTGCTGCCGAACCTGGTGTTCACCACCCGTCCGGTGCATTTCCTGATCATGTTTGGACCGGCATTTGTCCCCATCGCATACTGGCTTGCCTGGCGCTTTTTGGGGGGCGCGCGCCGCCGGGAGCTGCGCGCCCTGGCGCTATTCACGGTGGGCATCCCCGTGGCGCTCACATTGGCTTCCTGGATTCTCGGGGTCGCGGCGTACGCCGCCCTCCAAGGCGACGCGGACACATTCCAGGCGGCGCTCGCCCTGATCGGGGTGGAACAGTTGGGTTCGGCGCTGCTTCCGATACTGGTCCGGCGTCTGACCAGCTCCTGGACTTCGCTTATCCTGGCGGCGGTGATTTCCACCGGCGGCATCCTGCTCTGGAGAAGGCTGCCGCGATCCCAGGGAAACCGTCGCGGTGACGGGGCTCCGCCGGGGGGGGATTTGTCACCCTTTGTCATCCTGCTGATCGGCATCGGTGCGCTCATGGTGCTCGGCCCGGAGTTCGTGTATCTGCGGGACCTTTTCGGCGTGCGCATCAACACCGTCTTCAAGTTGTATTTCGCTGGTTGGGTGCTGTGGGGGTTGTCCGCCGCCTATTTGGTCACGGAGATACTCCCCTGGCGGGGCGGGATGCTTCTGGCCCTTGGGGCGCTCGTCCTGACGGGGCCCGAGATGATGGCGGTCCGGGAGAGTCCGCAGTTGGCAGGGCAGCAGCTTTTCAGCCTGTATCTGCTCGCCTGGGTGGCGTGGGGGGTGGGAGAAATCGTCCTGCTGATCCGATCTGCGGCGCGGAACTGGCCGCCGGGCCGGGCATGGCTGGCGGCACCCAAGGTGCTGCTGATCCTCCCTGCCCTCTTGGGTTTCTTCTACCCTTTGCAGGCGACGTTGACGAAAACGGACAACTTCACCTATCCTGAAGGCCCAACCTTGGACGGGACGGCGCACATGGCGCGCTTCAGGCCCGCGGACTCCGCCGCCATCCAATGGATCAACCAGAACCTGCCGCGCGGCGTGATCGCGGAAGCAGTGGGGGGAAGCTACACGGATTTTGCGGGCATCTCAGCGCATACGGGTTTCCCGACGGTGTTGGGGTGGGAATTCCATGAGGTGCAGTGGCGGGGCAGCGCCGAGACGCAGGGGACGCGGGCGGAGGATATCCGGCAGCTCTACATGACATCGGACTGGGATACGGCGGAGTCGATCATCGAACGGTATCATATCTCATATATCTATGCCGGGGCTTTGGAGCAGTCAAGCTACAATCCCATGGACTTGGAGAAGTTCGAGACCCACCTGGAGACGTTGTACCAAACAGAGGATGTCCAGATCTTCGGAATCCCCAACGAATGGGAAGGGAGTCATGAGCCTGCGCCGTAGCACGATATCGACAGCGCTGCTGATATTCTCCGCGATCGTCGTTCTGGGCGGTGCGGTGCGCCTCGTCGGTCTGAGTTGGCCGCCGCTGTCGGACGCCGAGGCCCAATCCGCCCTGCCGGCCCTCTCGCCGACTGCCGCTTCAGCGGAACTTGACGGATCAGGGGAGGTGGAGGCCTCGAGTGGCGCATACCAGGTGCTCACCGCAGCGGCTTTCTCCGTGTTCGGATCCGGCGAAAGCTCGGCGCGCCTGATACCGGCGCTCTTCGGGGTGTCCCTGGTGGCCGTGCCGCTGCTGGCGCGGCGGCGGATCGGGGCCTCCCACGCCGCGCTGACCATGCTGCTGCTGGCATTCTCGCCCACCCTGGTCGCCGCCTCCCGATCGGCGCTGGACCCGGTCATAGGGGCTTTCGGTGTGAGCCTGGCGCTGGCGTCTCCTTTTACCGAACGGGACGGAAGACTGAGGGCGGTCCTGCTGGGGGTTGGTGGGGGCCTCGCGCTGGCCTCCGGCCCCTCCGTCTGGTTCGGGCTGAGCGGGCTGCTTCTGGGGGCTGCCGGTGCTTGGATCGTGGGTCGCGTGCCGGGGGGGGGCCAAGGCCTCCCCGCATGGAGGCCCGCCTACCCGCGAATGACGATCATCGTCGCGCTGGTCTCGGCCCTCGTGATCGCAAGCGGAGCCGGATTCTATGTCAGCGGGATCAGCACGGTTTTCGCCGCCCTCTCACGCTGGCTCTCAGGTTGGGGGACGCAGGAGCCGCTGCAGCCGGCTGCCCTGGCGCTGGCTGCGCTTGCTTATGAGCCGCTGCTCTGCCTCCTGGGGGTGGTGGGGGCTGCCCTCGCGTTCCGAAGGGGGGATCGGCTGGGGCAGGCGAGCGGGTACTGGGCTGCCGGCGAGTTTGCCATGCTGTTGCTGTATCCGGGTCGACGGCCGGAGCTGATCATCTGGCTCGCAATTCCCCTGGCCTATCTCGGTGGACTGTCCCTTCGGAGTCTCTTGGCTGCGCTGCCCCGATCTCATTCGCGGCGGGCGGTGATCCTGCTGAGCGCGGCATGCATTGTGCTTGCCGCTTTCTCCTTTCTACAATTGCGGGCCGAAGAACAAGGGCGCTTCGCCGGCCTCTCTTTCGGGGGAGTCCCCATGGGCTTCCTGCTGCCATCGCTGGCGGGGCTGTTGGCCGCGGCGCTGATCGTGCTCTTTGGCTTGGGATGGTCGTGGCGGGATGCGCTCATCTCCGCCGCGGGCTCGGCCGTGCTGGTGCTGTCCGTGCTGTCCATCGCCTCCTTGACCCGGATCTCTTTTGGAGACAGCGCGGCCGGCGCAAAGGAACTATGGCGCCCCAGTGGAAGCACAGCGGGCGTCCCACGCATGCTGCACACATTGAAACTCGCCTCCCAGGCGCAGACCGGATTCGACGGGCTCATGGAGGTGCGGCGCCTGGATGTGACTGCCCCATCGGTTCTCTGGGCGCTGCACTACTTTCCGCGCCCCTCGACCGAGGAAGTTCTGAACGGGGTCATTTCCCCGGCGGTGGTCGCGCACGAGATGGATCTGCCGCCCGAGATGGAGCGGGAGTACATAGGTCAGACCCTGACTCTCCGGGAGCGTTGGGGGTGGTCGGGCCCCTTACCGCCGGATACCATTCGTTGGCTGGTGACGGGAGATGTCCCCGTAATCCGGGACCAATGGTTGGTGATGATCCGAGCGGACGTATTTGGGTCCGAAGAATGATCGAGGGGAGCGGGGAGAGCCCGATCCCACGATTGGTTGGGGGGGTGTGGTGGGAGTAAGCATCATCGCCATTGACGGCCCGGCAGCCTCGGGGAAATCCACCCTGGGCAGGCTGCTAGCCCAGGAGCTGGGATATCTCTACTTCGATACCGGGGCGATGTACCGCGCCGTCACGCTGGCTTCCCTGAAAGCCGGCATCGATCCGTATGACGAGGCCCGAGTGGCGGAATTGGCGCGCTCGGTGTCCATCGATATCCAGCCCCCTACCTGCAAGGATGGGCGCATGTGTGATGTGCTGCTGGAAGGGCAAGATGTCACCTGGGAAATACGCTCCGCCGAGGTCGAAGCGCAAGTTTCCCGGGTGTCTGCCTACCCCGATGTCCGGCGGGCGATGGGAGAGCGGCAGCGGGAGATCGGGCTGCGAGGGGAGGTGGTCATGGTGGGCCGCGATATCGGCACCGTGATCCTCCCGGAGGCGGATGTGAAAATCTACCTGGTGGCCTCGGTGGAGGAGCGGTCGCGCCGCCGCCACCGGGAAGCCCTCGCCAGGGGGGTAGAATCGGACTATGGCGAGGTCCTGGCAGCGATGAAAGCGCGGGATAAGTTTGATTCCTCGCGCGAACATGCTCCGCTCCGGCCGGCGCGGGACGCGATCGTGCTTGACTCCACGGATCTGATCGTCGATCAGATGCTGCGCCGCGCATTGCAAATCGTGGCCGCTGCCCAAGGGGAAGGCGAATCGCGCTGATGGGTCAGGTGAGACACATCGAGCACTACGTCCATCGCAGATACGAGCTTGTTCGTACGGTGCTGAGCTGGATGATCCGCCAGATCGGCTTCCGCTTCCTGGTCAAGGTGGAAGGCGTCGAGGGGCTTGAGTACTTCCCCAGCCATGGTCCTGCGATCGCGATCTACAATCACATCGCCTTCGTAGACCCGGTTGTCATTCTCGGCGTGGTGCCGCGCCATGCGGTTCCTTTGGCGAAGAAGGAGGTCTTCGACTACCCTGGCATTGGGATCTTCCCTCGCCTGTGGAATGTGATCAATGTGAATCGGCAGGGTGTGGACCGGCGCGCGCTGCGCCGGTCGATTCGGGTATTGGAGGCAGGCGAGGTGATTCTGCTCGCGCCGGAGGGGACGCGCAATCCCAGTATGCAGCGGGGCAAAGAGGGCGTGGCCTATTTGGCGCAGCGTAGCGGCGCTCCGATCGTGCCGGTGGCCATTTACGGGTCGAAGGGATTCCCCAGCATGCGCCTCAGCCGCTGGAGACAGCCGGGCGTCCGAGTCACCATCGGCCGTTCTTTTCGGTTTCGTGCCCCGGAGGATGGCGGTCGCGATATCCTGCGGCAGATGACCGATGAGGCCATGTATCGCCTTGCCGCCCTGCTCCCTGAGGACCTGCGCGGCGTATACTCAGACCTCGATGCCGCCAGCACGGATCTGCTGGAGTTCTGCTGAAGGGAACGCTGTTCTTCTTTCACCCCGGAAATTCCATGAGTTTGGCACAAAAATGGGAACTTTTCTCCTGATTCGTTCGTCTACAATTGGGATCACGTCGCAGGAATGCGACGGTCGATCTTGGCACGTATCTTGATTGGCGGGTTGCCGCCGGAGGTCAGAAGAGATGTTTCAGAACAGAAGTGTGCGATATGCAGGGACCCTGGGCGTTTCCCTCATGCTCCTATTAAGCTTGGCGTTGGCCGCCTGCGCCCCCCAGGGGGCCGCTAGCGGCGTGGAAGAGGGGGCTCCCTCCCGGACCATCACCGTTACGGGCATGGGAGAGGCCTATGGGGATCCTGATACCGCCCAGATCCAGCTCGGTGTGAGCGTGCGCGATGAAAACGTGGCCAGCGCGGTGGATTCCGCCAATGGAGTTGTCCAATCGGTGACGGACGCGCTGGTCGGGCTGGGGATAGATGAAGTAGACATCCAGACCACGAACTACAGCGTGTGGCCTGAGGATGTATACGATTCCGCGACCGGCCGCCAGACCGGGGAGCGAATCTTCCACGTGGACAGCACGGTGAACGTCATCGTGCGAGATGTCTCCAAGATGAGCGATGTGATTGCCACGGGTCTGGAGGCCGGTGCCAACAATATCTTCGGCATCAGCTTCAGCATCGAGGACACCGCGCCGTTGGCCGAGCAGGCCAGGGAGAATGCGCTCCAAGACGCCGCCACGCGCGCCCAGGCGTTGGCCGAAGGCATGGGATTGACGCTCGGGAACGTTGTATCGGTGACCGAGTACGGCGGGGGCGGCATCACCAGCCGTGTGCTGGAAGCCCCGGCGGCAGAGGGCCTCGGCGGGGGAGCGGCACCGCCCATCAGCCCGGGTCAGACCGGGGTGACCGTGCAGGTCCAGGTGGCGTACGAGATCTCCCAGTGAGCGCCTGTGCGCGGACACCCATGCAGCCATCGCGGACGCTGGAACGGGGGTCTGACGATTGAGAGCGGGGCGGCCTTCACCGGCCGCCCCGCTGCTTATGTGCCCGCCTTCGCGCTGCCGGGGCGGGTGTCCGGCGCCAGGATCTGCAGAGCCGGGAGGCGGGCGACGCCGCGATCGCTGCGATGCGCCTGGGGGCAGGTTCGCACGGTCGGGTAACACCCGCCGGGAACGGACGTTAACCCCGGTGCGGGCGCGGTCGGGCGAGCGATCGGGCATGCAGGTATAATCCTTGCACCAGATCGCAAGGGGGAACGAAGGAGGTGCCAGGGCTCACGGAGCCGGGAAGATGTGAAAGGGACAGCGCAAGGCCCTGAGCTTTCAGGGTGACGAGGCAGAGGGTTCTCCCCGCGGGGGAGTTAACCGGATGGACCTGGCGGCTCCCAACCACCAGGCCGGGAAAATCGAAATATCAGCGGATGCCCTCCGGGCGCACCACCGCCCGACCCCTTTCTCCGAGAAACTCAGGCGTCAACGCCGCTGTGGCGACACCGCGGACAAATCGCCTGGGAGTGGGCTTTCCGAGAATAGCGAACGAATCCATTTTGGAGAGCGAGAATGTGTGGAATTGTCGGATATGTCGGCGCGCGCGATGCGACGCCGGTGATCTTGAACGGCCTGCGCAGGCTGGAATACAGGGGCTACGATTCGGCCGGGCTGGCGGTCATCCAGGATGGTGAGATCCAGGTGCGCCGAATGGACGGGAAGCTCGCCAACCTGGCGGAGCTGCTTGACCGGGAGCCCGCGCATGGGAAGATCGGAATCGGTCACACCCGCTGGGCGACCCATGGCGAGCCTTCGGTGCGCAATGCGCACCCCCATATCGGTGCGATGGGCCGGGTGGTTCTTGTGCACAACGGCATCGTGGAGAACTTCCACCAACTCCGGGAGGAACTGGCGGCTGAGGGGGTGGAGTTTCAATCGGACACCGACACGGAGGTTATCGTCCAAATCGTCGAACGCTACCTGCAATCCGGTTCCGACCTGCTGAGCGCCGCCCAGTCGGCTTTCCGCCATCTGCGCGGCGCACATGGGATCGTGATGCTCTCCCCGGACGAACCGGGGAAGATCATCGCCGCCCGGCTGGGGGACGCCGGCGGGGTTGTGGTCGGTTATGGCGACAAAGAAATGTTCGTCGCCTCGGATCTTCCGGCCATATTGGAACACACCCGCCGGGTCGTATTCCTGGAATCCGGCCAGGTGGGGCAGATCACTCGCGAGGGGCTCGAGTTATTCGGGCCGGACGGCGAGGCGATCGAGCCGGAGTTGGAGACCGTGCCCTGGGACCCCGTATCCGCCGAAAAGGGCAAGTACAAACATTTCATGCAGAAGGAAATCTTCGAGCAGGTACGGTCGATCACGGACACCATCGCCGGCAGGGTGGACTTCGGGGCCGGGCGCATCCTGCTCCCGCACCTGGAGCTCGATCCTGCGCGCGTGCGGGCCATCGAACGCATGATCATCATCGGCTGCGGCACGGCCGCACACGCCGGGATGGTGGGGAAGATCTTGATGGAACGCCTCGCCGGCATCCCCACGGAGGTCGACATCAGTTCTGAATTCAGATACCGGGAGCCACTCGTCGACGCCAACACGGTCGTGCTCGCGATCAGCCAGTCGGGCGAGACGGCAGACACCTTGGCGGCGATGAGCGAAGCCAGGGAACGGGGTGCCTGGGTGTGGAGCATCGTCAACGCGATCGGATCGCAGGCTATGCGGGTGGCAGATGGCTACATTTCGATGCAGGTCGGGCCGGAAATTGGCGTCGCTTCGACCAAGGCATTTACCGCTCCTCTGGTGGATCTCTACATGCTCGCTATCCTCCTGGGCGAAGCGCGGAGCGCACTGGGGGCCGAAAGACGCAGGAAGCTGGTGCGGGATTTACGGGGCCTTCCAGACTCGGTGGGCAACAGCCTCGCGCGCGCTTCCCAGGTGCAAGAGATCGCCTGGGCGATCAAGGACTGCTCGCATGCGCTCTTTCTGGGGCGGGGAATCAACATGCCCATCGCCTATGAGGGCGCGCTCAAGCTCAAGGAAATCTCTTATGTGCACGCCGAGGGCTATCCGGCGGGGGAAATGAAACATGGGCCCATCGCGCTGGTGGATGAGGAGATGCCCGTGGTCGCCATCGCGCCCCAGGACCCCTGGTATGCGAAGATGCTCAGCCAGATCGAGCAGACCAAGGCCAGGGGTGGGGTGGTGATATCCGTGGGTACAGAGGGCGATGATCGCCTCGCGGAGGTCAGTGACTATGTCTTGTGGGTCCCCGAGACGCCCTGGCTGCTGAGCCCGGTGGTCACCACCATCCCGCTCCAACTTCTGGCGTATTACGTGGCAGACTTGCGCGGCACCGACGTGGACCAGCCGCGCAACCTGGCGAAGAGCGTCACCGTGGAGTGATCACCACAGCCGCGGCTTGAGGACCATCAACGCCAGGATCGTCAGGTATGCGGGATTGGCGAGCCTACGGTCGAGCCCTTGGATGCCCCTGAGGGCGAACTCCAGCGCTTCCGGCTGCTGCTCGGCGCGCAGCATCCAGAAGAAATAGGTTAGGTTGGTCCCCAATGCCAGCACAACGGCGAACACGTGCACTAGGCGCAGCAGCGAAAAGATCATCCCTGCCTCACGTCCCCCGTTCGAAGTTTCGAGGATCAGGTCCGGTTCCGCGAGACATCCCTCAGCCGGCCGAAATAGGAATGGCTGGCGTAGAGGGCGGCGGCCGGATTGTGCCCTGTGACCCGGTCTTTTGCCACCAGCACCGTGGAGGGGGCGTGGCTATGCATCAGAAAGAGGCTATCGTGGCCGACGCACAGACCGACGAGCACGTTGAGATCTGTCCCGGCGAGGTTCAGCAGTTCTGCCTGGCCGATGGGATTGCAGAGAGGATCGTACCCGCCCTCTGGCTTTAGCGTCTCTTCGGCCCGGAGGCCGACATCGGCTTTGGGGATCCCTCCCACCTTGCAGCACACGCTGGACACCATGAATCCATTTGCCTCAAGGATATCCCCCAGGATGCGGGCTTCTTGGATCAGCCCGATGCAGGAGGCGATGCCCAGGTGCTGGGCGTGGATGCGCCAGGAGAACTCCATCACCTCCTGAACTCTGGGCCAACGCAAGTATCCGGCCGCCTCAGTGCGCGCTGCGGCCAGCGCCAACTCCCGGCGAGCGCCATCATCCCGATATGCGGATTCGCATTCAGCCAGGGTTTGTGCCACCGGCCCCATGTCCGTCATTGGACAGTATGTGGGGAGCCTCCGAGAATCGGCTGGAACATCACAGGCTTGGACTTTGCATTTTGCACACATCAATTCCATCGTCGTCATCTCTCCATCCGAGGCCGAGTGGGCCGAATGTCGCCTTGTCCTGCAGGCTGAATAGAGGATATCGAGCCTCCAGATTCTGTAAAAGCCCCATTTGTACTTTTCCGCAGGTGTGGATGATCCCTCCGGCGGGTGGGCTGCCCTGGATTCCCCGAAATCGGGCAAGATCCGCCCGGCGAACCCTGTGCGTCTCAACCCTGCTCCAGCGCCCCCGCCAGCACTTCGATCGGGTGAACAGCCTTCCTCCCGGTGGTGTGTTCGATCTGTTCGCGGCAGGATGTGCCCATCGCGCTGATGATCGCCGTCTCGGGTGCCGACCGCACCGCCGGCGCGAGGGACATCTCCGCCAACTGGATCGAAAGAGCATAGTGCTCCCGCTCGTAGCCAAATGAGCCCGCCATGCCGCAGCAGCCCGAATCGATCTCCTGAACCTCGCAGTTCGGGATCAAGCCCAGCATCTCCAGCGTGCTCTGTGTTCCGAAGTTTGCCTTCTGGTGGCAGTGGCCGTGAAAGAGCACCTGCCGGGGCATATCATCCAGGTTGAGTTCAAGCCGGCCCTCCGCTGCCTTCTGGGCGAGGAACTGATCTATCATCATGCTCATGGAGGCCACCTTCCGGGCGTCCTCCCCAGGGACGAGGTCGAGATACTCCGCCACCAGCATGGCCATGCAACTGGGTTCACATCCCAGGATGGGTATCCCCCGACGGGCGTATGGCGCGAGAAGGGCGGTGTTGTGCCGCGCCAGATCCTTCGCCTGTCCCAGCAGGCCTTTTGACACCGCCGGGCGGCCGCAGCAGCGCTTGTCCTCCAGCAGAATAGGTTCGAATCCCGCCGCCTCGAGCACCTTCACCGCGGCTTGACCGACGCTGGGGTGGTTGTGCTCCATAAACGTGTCATGGAATAAGACGACCTCCCGAGGCCCCGGGGGCGGCGGAAAGGGGGGGGATGCCCTGTGCTGCCGGTACCAGGCGCTGAAAGCCGTCGAAGCCAGCTCCGGCATCCGGCGCTCAGGATGGATCCCGAGGAGCGTCATCAACCATGCTCCGGGGCCGTGCATGACGGCGTTGAAGAACGGCGCGATGGGTTGGACCATTCGGTTTAGGTTGGCGATGCTGGCGAAGGCGCGCGCCCGCAGCGGTGTGCCATGCGCTCCGTGGTAGTTGTGCAGGAACTCCGCCTTGATTTTCGCCATGTCCACCGCGGACGGACATTCGCTCTTGCAGGCCTGGCAGGACAGGCACAAATCCAGCACCCGGTAAAGCTCGTCGGAGGTCATGGCATCGGGACCCAGAAGCCCCATCATGGCTGCGCGCAGCGCGTTGGCCCGGCCGCGGGTGCTGTGGGTTTCGTCTCGCGTGGCCTGGAATGAAGGGCACATCACACCTTCCTCCAGCTTTCGGCACACGCCGGCGCCGTTGCACATCTCCACAGCGCCTGCAACGCCGCCATCGGCCTCGAAGCTGAAGGCGGTTCCCTGAAGTTCCTGTGGCGTGCGGTAATCTTCGCCGAGGCGAAGCAACGACTCATCGTCCATGCGCGGCACGTCCACGATCTTGCCCGGGTTGAGGAAGTTGTGCGGGTCGAAGAGCGCCTTGACCTCCCTGAAGGCGCGCACAAGCTGGGGGCCGAACAGGCGCTCCGAGAATTCGCCGCGTGCGATCCCTTCGCCGTGTTCCCCACTGGTCGTGCCGCCCAGCGCGACGACCAGGTCCACAGACTTCTCGGCGATCTGGCGCATCTGGTGAACACCCTGAGAACCCTTGAGGTCAACCACGGGGCGCACATGCAGACAGCCTGCGCTGGCGTGGCCATACATGGCCACCCGATCCAAACCGACCTGGTAGGCGAAGTCGAAGATCTGGGTGATGTAATCGGCCAGGTGTTCGACGGGGACCGCCGCGTCCTCGATAAAGGGGATCGGTTTTGGGTCCCCGCGAATGCTCATCAGAATCCCCAGCCCTACCTTGCGCACATACCAGACTTTGGCCTGCTCAGTAGGATCGGAAATGTGCACCACCGGTCCCCCATGGCCGCGAGCCTTCAGCACGCGGCCGAGCTTCTGGGCGCCGGCGTCGATCTCCGCCTGAGAGTCCCCGGCGAATTCCACCAGCAGAACGATCTCCGGATTCCCCCGCACGAAGGTCAACAGACGCCGGTATTCGATCTTGTCACGCGTCAGATCCAGGAGCATTTTGTCCAGCACTTCGATGGCCGAGGCTCCACTTTCCAGGATATGCGGCACGGCCTCCATGGCCTCCCGGAGTTCCCCGAAATGCACCATCGCCAGCCGCTTGAACTTGGGGATCGGCACCAGGTTGAGTGTCATCTCCGTCATCACCGCCAGTGTGCCCTCGGAGCCGACGATCAAGCGGGCCAGGTTTGGGGCCTCCTCGCCGGCGAAGCGGTGCAGGTTGTAGCCAGCCACGTGGCGGAAGGTGCGCGGATAGCGCCGAGCGATCTCGTCTTCGTTCTCGGAGAGAATGCGCGGCAGTTCGCGGTAGACACCGCCCTCTAGCCCCCTGCGGCGTGCGCGCACGCCCCAATCTTCTTTCGGAAAGGCCCCGAAAGTGGTTTGATTTCCATCCGCCATCACCGCCTGCACCGAGATCACATTCTCATCCGTCATGCCGTAGTCGATTGAGTGCGCTCCTGTGGAGTTGTTGCCCAGCACCCCTCCCATGGTGGCGCGATCCGCGCTGGCAGGATCGGGCCCGTACATCAGGCCGTGCTTCTGCAGGCGCCTGTTGAGCAGGCCGAGCGTGATGCCGGGCTGGGTGCGGACAAACCGCCGCTCTGGGTCGACTTCCAGCACCCGGTTCATGTGATGGGAGAGGTCCAGAACGAGCGCATGGCCCACCGCCTGCCCTGCCAGGCTGCTGCCGCCTCCACGCGGCAGCACCGGGACCCCATGCGTGGCCGCGATCTCCAGCGCCGCGGAGACGTCATCGGCATCGCGCGGCATGACGACGCCTACGGGCATCATTTGGTAGATGCTGGCGTCTGTGCTGTAGAGCAGCCGCGTCATTCGATCGAAGTGGCAATCGGGGATCACACGTCGCATGTCGTGGATCAGGGCTTGGCCGGGTTCCGGAATCTCGGTTGGGATCATTGTCCTCCTCGGATTGTTCCCGCGGGGTTGACGCGCGCAGGTGGCAGAGGCAGCAACTATAGACCATATTGTAATCAAGGCAAGAGGCATCTTGGGACGCATCGCTGCGTACCGCGAATTGAAGGGCATTCCAGCCGAGGATCCCCCTCAGATCCCTGGCCTCCCAAGTGTGGCATCCATAGACCGGTGATAGCCCTTCCAGTCAATTGGGAAAGCGCAGGAGAGCAAGTGGATGGATAGGATCTGAATCGATCGCATCTCACCCATGGAGCTGGCAGCGGATATTGCCTCAAGATGGAACACGCCCGGCGCTCAAGAATGCTAGCACGTCCGTGGCAGGCGTGTAGAATCGGGAGGCGATGACCTCGCTCATCAAGAGCGGGTTGCGAAAGGAGAGGGCGGTGGAAGAGCTATCTGCGCGGCTCTGGGATCTGGGAGTGGTACCGGTGAGTTCGATTCCGTCCGCCGATGTGGTGCCGGACCTGGGCGCGGCGCTTCTCCAAGGCGGACTTCCCATCGTGGAGGTGACTTTCCGCACCTCGGCGGCCGCGGCGGCTTTAAAGGAGTTCTCGCGCGGTTTCTCTGATCTTCTTCTGGGTGCGGGTACCGTCCTCACCGCTCAGCAGGCCGAGGCCGCCGTCGCCGCCGGGGCAAAATTCATTGTCTCACCTGGCTTCGGGCCGGATGTGGTGACCTGGTGTTTGAAGCGCGGCGTGCCGGTCATCCCCGGCGTGGCCACGGCGACCGAAATCCAGCGGGCGCTGGAGGTCGGGTTGCGATTGGTGAAGTTCTTCCCCGCCGAAGTGCTAGGCGGCACCAGAGCGCTGCGCGCCCTTTCGGGGCCCTTCAAAGAGGTGAGATTCATGCCCACCGGCGGGATCAGCGGCGACAATCTGGCGGACTATCTCGACCTTCCCAACGTGCAGTGCTGCGGGGGCAGCTGGCTGACACCACAATCTTCGTTGGAAGCCGGGGACTTCAAGGCGATCAAAGCGCGGGTCCTGGAGGCGGTGGCCCTCGTGCGGGGTTTACGCGGGAGAGGGGATGGAGCATGAAAAGACGGGTCGTCAATCTGGGGGGGACAATGCCCCGCTTGAGTCCTCCGGGGCAGGCTCGACCCAGGATGTGGGGTATGGAACGTTTCTTTCATAGATCCGCGTGTGGGTTTGGGATTCTGGCCCATCTGGTGGCCCCAATTGGCTGCAAAGCATGTCTAACGAGACAGAAAGGTGCTGGATGGATGTGATCTGGGCCGGGGTGCTGGGAGATTTGCGGGCCAAGATGTATGAGTGGGATGGCCAGGCGGCAAGAGAAGGAGCGAATCTTGAGCTCTGGAAAGTCTCCCCAGTTGGCGGTCCTTGCAGACCCTTGAAATCAGGAGGAGTGGAGACTCAATGAGTGAGGCTCGAGAACAGGCCGATCAAGCTCCCAATGGAGTGGAGAAGCAAGCTGAAGAACGACCTTCGATTCCCACTAGGCCACCTACCGTGATCGATATACTGAAGGTGCTATTCGCTGCCGGCTCGCTCCTCGTTGCAGTCGCAGCACTACTGATTTCTGTTAAGTCAAATGGCCTCGCAAGAGAGTCTAACGAAATCGCGGAAGATGCCAAATCTGTAGCAGAAACACAGGCTTCAGTTCCTAATATTCCCACGCTAGAAGTCACGTATCATGTGGCAGAATCGCTTGATCTGGAGTCCACTGCCGACAGTAGGTTCATCGAGCGCCGTGACCTTTCACCTGTAATCTTGAAGACCGAATCATGGCGGCAAGCAATGTCCCGACGCGATACGGATAATGACTCGTCATATCTGTTCGTCTTCATAACGAACTACGGCCCAGGGGTCGCTAAGTCGGTTACTATCTCCGGCGAGTGGGTCCCAACGGAAGGGATGCCGGAACCGGAGGCTTGGATCGAGACTGAGGGCTCACCACGCTTTCTTGCTCCGGGTTCTTTCTTCGCGATGTACCTGGCGGACCTGCAAGGCTACGACTCTTCCCATTCGCTCGGTGACCAAATGCTCCCGTTCCGAGAAATTCGACTGACCATCACGTTCGCGGATCTCATTGGAGGAGATCATACAATTGAGGACAAGATTCCTGGTGTTCCACCAGCTCAGATGACCCCGTAGGAAGAGTCTGTAATGGCGCCAGCTAGCCGATCCCCGCGGAGGACCGCAGGTGAGGGGGATAGGAGGGTTGAAGGTGGCAGGGGATTTTGCGGCGGTGTGGGGAACCGTGAAGCGAAATGGAGTTCTTGACCTTCTTGAACCCCTTGAAATTCCTGAAGGTCCCGAATGTCTTGGCCAAATATGTATCTGTTAGAAAGATCCCTAGGGATAGGATGGTTGAACTTCTTGAACGCCTTGGCTCCGCCGAGGGCATTCAAGGGGTTCAAGGCATTCAGGTTTCCTCCAATGTCGTCGTCCTTCTCCGAAAGACCTTTGCGGGCATGACTGTCTCGACATATCCATAAGAGGGCAGATCCTGGGTGCTGGACACACGTGGGCTGTGTCCACTGATCCACAAACCTATTATCCCCAGCATGAAGGTTATACCATCCTGTATCGCCAACTCCGATTGGCGCTAGCGCCTCAAGGCGCTTTCTCACTCCACCCCACTCCTTCTCCTCCGTCAAGCCTTCCTAAGCCACGTTTTCCCTCAAGACGAAGTGCTGGGGCACCCTATTTCAATTGAAAATAGCGTGCTTCTTTACGTTTTCGGTAAAATGGCGTCGTGCCGTGGGGAGTTGTGTTGTCCGATTCCAAAAGCTTCCAAGACACACACCCAAAGTTGTTGCCCGTCATCGGTGGGTCAATGCACCCCCAGCAGATCTCTTACTTAAGCACCCATCTGCTTTACGATAACGCATCCCGACCCACATCTCTCCACCAAGATGTCCCCACTCCCCCAGCACCCAACTCAACACCCTAACACCCCCACTCTAGCTGGCCACCGAATGGCCCAGAATGCGACCTGGAGTTTCTGGACACACAACCACCCAAAACTGGGGTCGAAACAGACCTGTGCTGGATTTTTCGACACGATATCATCGGCAAACACCCCTATTTGTGACTTTCGCTCCAGTTTTCTTGCTGCCACCTCCGTTTCCTGCCAGTTTGGTTGGTTTTCAGGTTTGATTCTTGGTTCCGTGATGGGTGGAAGGCGAGAAATCATGGTCTTCTGCTTACTTTTTATTGGCAGGAGTGATTGGAGCGTTATCGTCCATGGTTTCCACGGCTGATTGCTGATTGCGGGGAAAACTATGGGGTCAGGCTGGAAAATCGCTTAGAGCATCGCCAAGCGTGACGGTCTCTGCGAGGATCGATCGAGAAGCATTTCGCCGAAATGTGAAGGTGGATGGCCCGAAGCGCTGGATTTGGGGGACCCATTATTCGAGTATGAGAACCAAAGTGACTAGCTAATCGGTGTCTCGCAAGTATTCACTATCCTGCAGTGGCAGCACTTAGCTGCATCAACTGTGGATAGAAGGTTGATGTCTGGGGGGACACGACAGCGATCTGGGGAGTTCCAGCACTGAGGACCGGCCCGACTTCGGCATCTTCAAATTCCATAATGGCTTTTTCAAATGCGTTTGCCCAGAAGAAATGGACATATTCCTCCCGACAAATCCGACATCTCTCACCAGGAACTTCTCGCACAAATTCGAAACCACCAATCTTTCGTCTTAGAACTATTGTTGCTGGCTCTAATTCTTCTCCGCAATCGTGTGGTGGAAAGTCAGCGTCTTGTTCGAAAATCATCGCTCCACCTTTCTGGATCAGGTCTATATACATCTACCACTCTTATTGTACTATAGTTCATGCCATATGCGATCTTGATATGCAATGGGTCATCGGGTTCATTCCATGCCAAGACCAAGCATGCCGCTCCACGAGGATCCTGGCGGTAGTCCTCAATCAACTCGCACTCGCCAGACGCCACTAGGTTTCTCACCACGACATTGTCTATTCCGAGTTCAGGAAGCTTTGTTTCCAATACATTCGTATTGAAGAAGAAACTACCTCTTCTGAAAAGATTGACTATTAGGAGCGGAACGGGAGGCATCGTATTCTATTCCGTCACCATTCCTCCTCACTCAACCCCAAGTTGCTCATGACCTCTTTTGGAAGGTTGATCCGAGCTCCCGATTCTTTCTCGAATCCTTTGATCTGATTCCGAAGCATCATGCACATGACCTTAGCATGCTCAGGGCTCATTCTCAGTATCACAACTCTCTCGCTAGGTATAGGTACAGCCTCGTCACCAGATTCTGGATGGGGCTGAGACAACCCAAATGTGAAGTTGACACCAAAGATCGACACTGTCATTCGAACTCTATCGACGTAGAGATCGGGGATTGGCTTGTCAGTGTCCGAGGCATCCTCTTTGTTCTTCAATTCAAACTCCTTATCTCACAATTCATTGAGAATCCCAGTATCCTAATGCAAAGTGTCATTCTAGCATCATGTAAGAGAGAGAGCCAGCCAGCTGCTCTCGTGGTTGAGGAGGTGGATGGCCTGAAATTCCGGGGGAGGTATTGATCAGCGACAATTAGAGTTCCCGCCTGGCGACAATTAGAATTCCCGGCATA